>NZ_LQMT02000035.1 GCF_001620365.2 Amycolatopsis keratiniphila subsp. keratiniphila | reverse complement strand
ACCTTCAACGTTGCGAAAGTGACTTTCGCAACCCCTCGGCGACGCCACTCACGAGACTTGACCCACGTCGCCCGGTTCCCTGGGCGCCGGCGCCACCTGACCGTTGCCCTCTGCGACCTCCGGCTCCTCCGAAGGCGCCTCCCGCTTCGGCGTGTTCGCGTCGAGGAAGCGCAGCAGCTCCACCGGGAACGGCAAAACCAGCGTCGAGTTCTTCTCGGCCGAGACCTGCACGACCGTCTCCAGCAGCCGCAACTGCAGCGCCGCCGGGGTGTCGGCCATGGTCGCCGCCGCCTGCGAGAGCTTGTGCGACGCCTGCAGTTCGCCGTCGGCCGAGATGACCCGCGCCCGCCGTTCGCGTTCGGCCTCGGCCTGGCGTGACATCGAGCGCTTCATCGACTCCGGCAGCGCGACGTCCTTGATCTCGACCCGGTCGATGTGGATGCCCCAGTCCAGCGCCGGGCTGTCGATCATCAGCTCCAGGCCCTCGTTCAGCCGCTCGCGGTTGGACAGCAGGTCGTCCAGGTCGCTCTTGCCGATGATGGACCGCAGCGAGGTCTGCGCGACCTGGCCGACGGCCGAGCGGTAGTCCTGCACGTTGACCGCGGCCAGCACCGGGTCGATCACCTTGAAGTACACGACCGCGTCCACCCGCACGGTGACGTTGTCGCGGGTGATGCCGTCCTGTGCGGGGATCGGCATCGTGACGATCTGCATGTTGACCTTCTGCAGTCTGTCCGCGATCGGCACCAGCAGTGCGAGCCCCGGCTCCCGGATGGCCGGGCGCACCCGCCCGAACCGGAACACGAGACCGCGTTCGTACTGTTTCACCACGCGAAGGCTGGTCGCGAGCCACGCTCCGCCCGCGACGGCGACCGCACTGAGAATCTCCACCACCATGGCTGCTCCCGGGGTTGTTCTCGCTGTTCACGGTACGCCCGGCGAGTCACGGGGGAAACACGGTGGACAAGCCTGCCAAGGTGGGGTTCGTGACCGGTTTCAAGATCCCGCCCAAATTCCTCGACCGCGCCGCCGAACTCGGCCCCGGAGCCGCCGAGTGGCTCGATTCCCTCCCGTTCCTCGCCGAGAAGTACACCGCCAAATGGCAGCTCGACTACGACGGCGAGGCCATGCACGGCTTCGTCGGCGTCGCGCAGCCCGTGCGCCGCGCGGACGGCTCCCCCGCGATCCTCAAACTCGGCTGGCCGCACGAGGAGTCCGACGACGAACCGCTCGCACTGTCCACTTGGGCCGGTCAGGGCGCGGTCCTGATGTACGACAACGTGCCCGAGGACGGCGTGCTGCTCCTGGAGCGGCTCGACGCCACCCGGTCGCTGGAAACGGAGCCGATCCAGGAGGCCGTCGAGACCGTCGGCGCGCTGGCGCGGCGGCTGGCCGTCCCCGCTCCCGAAGCACTGCGGCGATCCCTGCGCGAAGAGGCCGCGGAGCTGGTCACCGAACTTCCGGAGACCTGGAGCGAACTGGGCGAACCGTTCGACCGCAAGTACGTCGACGCGGCGGTGGAGATCTGCGCGAACCTCGGGCCGGAAGCCGGTGAGCTGATGGTGAACGAGGATCTGCACTTCGAGAACGTCCTCGCCGGGGCACGCGAACCGTGGCTGGTTATCGACCCCAAGCCGCTTTCGGGTGATCTGGAGTTCGGCGCGATCTCGATCCTCTGGAACCGGGCGAACGAGTCCACAATGGACGACAAGATCAAGTGGTTCACCGCGGCCGCCGGGGTGGACGCCGAACGCACGCGGGCGTGGACGCTGGTCCGCGCGGTGCAGAACTGGACCTGGCTGTACGAAGACCTCGCCGAGGGCGCCTCGCCCGAGACCGTCGCCGAAGACCCGGCCTACGCCGCCGTCCCCGGAATCGCCGCCTGGGCATTGCGGTGATCACAGGAATCGTCGCGGGCCCCGGGAGCGGATAACCTTCGGGCATGGCAGCCGTGAACAGGGTATTCGCAGCTCAGCTGGCCGGTTTGCCGGTTTTCGGCCCCGATGGCGAATCGATCGGCAAGGTGCGGGACCTGGTCGCGGGCTTGCGCCTGGACCAGCAACCGCCGCGCATCCTGGGCATCGTGGTCGAGCTGACGACGAGGCGCCGCGTGTTCGTGCCGATGTTGCGCGTGACCTCGATCGAGCCCAGCGCGGTCACGCTCGCCACCGGATCGGTGAACATGCGGCGCTTCCATCAGCGGCCCAACGAGGTGCTGGTGGTCGGGCAGCTCTTCGACGCGTACGCCACGCTCGCGGGCTCCGACACCAGGATCACCGTCGTCGACGCCGCCATGGAACCGACGCGGACGCGGGACTGGGTGCTCGCGAAACTCGCGATCCGCGAACGATCGAGCAGGCTCGGCCTCGGGAGGCGGCGTTCGGCGATGCAGGTGCTGCCGTGGTCGGAGGTGTCCGGGCTCGGGCTGACCGATCTGACCGGCCAGACCCAGGGCGCGGCGCAGCTGCTGATGCTGTTCGACACCATGCGCCCGGCCGACGTCGCCGCCACGGTCCGCGATCTGCCGCTCAAACGACGGCACGAGGTCGCCGACGCGATGGACGACGAGCACCTCGCCGACGTCATCGAGGAGCTTCCCGAAGACGACCAGAAGGAACTGCTTTCGTACCTCGCCGAGGAACGGGCCGCCGACATCCTCGAAGCGATGGACCCCGACGACGCCGCCGACCTGCTGGCCGAACTGGCGCCCGCCGAGCAGAACCGGTTCCTGGAACTGATGGAACCCGAGGAGTCGGCGCCGGTGAAGCGGCTGCTGGAGTACTCGTCCGACACCGCGGGCGGTCTGATGACACCCGAGCCGGTGGTGCTGACCCCGGACGCCACGATCGCCGAGGCGCTCGCGCATATCCGCAACGCCGACCTTCCGGTGGCGCTGGCGAGCATGGTGTTCGTCTGCCGTCCGCCGACGGAGACGCCGACAGGGCGCTTCGTCGGCGTCGTCCACTTCCAGCGGCTGCTGCGCGAACCACCCGCGGAGATGGTGGCGAGCGCCATCGACTCCCAACTGCCCGCGCTGCGGCCGAAGGCCACCTTGTCCGAGGTCACGCGGTACTTCGCCGCCTACAACCTCACCTGCGGGCCGGTGGTGGACGCCGAGGACCACCTGCTCGGCGCGGTCACCGTCGACGACGTGCTCGACCACCTGCTCCCGGAGGACTGGCGCGAGACCGGGCTGCACGACATCACCGGCGAGATCACCGAGGAGGCCGAACGTGCCTGAACTGACGTCCGGGCGGCGGCTCGACCAGCCCCGAGGCCAGAGCCGGTTCAGGCTGAACATCGACCCCGACTCGTTCGGCCGGTTCACCGAACGGATCGCGCGGTTCCTCGGCACCGGCAAGTACCTGTTCTGGCAGACGCTGATCGTCATCGTCTGGATCGTGCTGAACCTGGTCGCGGTCTCGCTGCAATGGGACCCGTATCCGTTCATCCTGCTCAATCTGGCGTTCTCGACGCAGGCCGCGTACGCCGCGCCGCTGATCCTGCTGGCGCAGAACCGGCAGGACGACCGCGACCGCGTCTCACTCGACGAGGACCGGAATCGCGCCGCGCAGACGAAGGCCGACACCGAATACCTCGCGCGGGAGCTCGCGTCGCTGCGGATCGCGCTCGGCGAGGTCGCCACCCGGGACTTCCTGCGGGGCGAGCTCGACCGGCTCCGTGAGGATCTTGACGCCAAGCCCCGCAAGGCCAAACCCGACCGCACGCCTACCGGTACGTAACATGGAGGGGTGACCAGTACGCAGCAACTCCCCAGCGTCGACGATGTCCGCACCGCGCTGAAGGCCGTGTACGACCCGGAGATCAAGAAACCGATCACCGAACTCGGCATGGTCAAGGACGTGGAGGTCGGCTCGGACGGTGTGGTCACCGTCGGGATCTACCTGACTGTCGCCGGCTGCCCGCTGAAGGCGACTCTGACCAACGACACCACCGAAGCCGTCAAGAAGCTCCCCGGCGTCAACGACGTCCGGGTCGAGCTCGACGTGATGAGCGACGAGCAACGCACTGAGCTGCGGAAATCGCTTCGTGGCGACGCCGCGGAACCGGTGATCCCGTTCGCGCAGCCGGGCTCGCTGACGCGCGTCTACTGCGTCGCGTCCGGCAAGGGCGGCGTCGGCAAGTCCTCGGTGACGGTGAACCTCGCGGCCGCGATGGCCGAACGCGGGCTGTCCGTCGGCGTGGTGGACGCGGACATCTACGGGCACTCGGTGCCGCGGATGCTCGGCGCGCGGGAGAAGCCGACCAAGGTCGACACCATGATCATGCCGCCGCAGGCGCACGGCGTGAAGGTCATCTCGATCGGCATGTTCACCCCGGGCAACACCCCTGTGGTGTGGCGCGGGCCGATGCTGCACCGCGCGCTGCAGCAGTTCCTCGCCGACGTGTTCTGGGGCGACCTCGACATCCTGCTGCTGGACCTGCCGCCGGGCACCGGCGACATCGCGATCTCGGTGGCGCAGCTCATCCCGAACGCGGAGATCCTGGTCGTCACCACCCCGCAGCAGGCCGCCGCCGAGGTGGCCGAGCGCGCGGGCGCGATCGCGCTCCAGACACGGCAGCGAGTGGCCGGGGTCATCGAGAACATGTCGTGGCTGGAGACGCCCGACGGCCAGAAGATGGAGATCTTCGGCTCCGGCGGCGGGCAGTCGGTGGCCGACTCGCTGTCGAAGTCGGTCGGGTCGACGGTGCCGCTGCTCGGGCAGGTCCCGATGGACCCGCGTGTGGTCTCCAACGGCGACGCGGGCACGCCGATCGTGCTGGCCGAGCCGGAAGCCCCGGCGTCGCTCGTGCTCAAGGAGGCGGCGAAGAAGCTGACCGTCCGAGCGCGCGGGCTGGCCGGGATGATGCTGAACGTCACTCCCGCCGGCCGCTGACCGTCCCCTCTTACGCATTTAGTCCTCTGGATGCGGTACTTGCACACGCAAGGACCGCATCCAGAGGACTAAATGCGTCTTGGGGGGTCAGGTGGCGTCCGGGTCGACCGGAGGGCGCTCGCCGGGCTTCAGCGGCTCAGGCTGCGAAGCCGGCGCCGGGTGGCCGTTGGGCTTGGCTGCGCCATTGGAACCGTTGGTGCCGTTGACGTTGTTGAGCCCCAGCGGATCCGTGTCACCGTCGAACAGGTGCTGGGTGACGACCCGCTTCGGGTCGAAGTTCCGCAGGCCGCGCAGATCCTCCAGCGGCTTGCGCAGCTGGTCGAACTCCGGGCCCATCTCCTCGCGCAGCTGCGTCTTGGCCCCGGTCGCGAAGTCGCGGACCTTGCGGACGCTCTTCGCCACCCACGACGCCGCTTCGGGCAGCCGTTCCGGACCGAGGATGAAAAGACCCGCGACGACGATGATGAGGATCTCTCCCCAGCCGACACTCTCGAACACCCGTGTGAACCTCCGCCTCGGCGTCTTCCCCGTTCAGGGTACCCGGCCGAACTCGCTAGTCCGAGGCCAGTTTCACGTCCACGACGAGTGAAGACCCATCCCGGACAAGCCGGACAGGGACCACTTCGCCGACTTCGCGGGCGCGGACGGCGACGAGCAGTTCCGCCGAGTCGCGCACGAGCCGTCCGCCGACTTCCGTGATGACGTCGCCTTCTTTGATCCCGGCCGAGGCCGCGGGGCCGCCGGGGGCGACGTTGCGGACCTGTGCGCCCATGGTGCTGGAGCCCGCGACGGTCGACGAAGCGTTGATGCCGATGTCGGGGTGGACGACCTTGCCGTCCTTGATGAGTGTTTTCGCGATCTTCACCGCGTAGTCGCTCGGGATGGCGAATCCGATGCCGATGCTGCCGCCTTCGGCGCTGGACGAGCGGATCGCGGAGTTGATCCCGACCAGCGCGCCGGTCGCGTCGACGAGCGCGCCACCCGAGTTGCCGTGGTTGATCGCGGCGTCGGTCTGGATGGCCTCGTAGATCACCGGCGCGTTGCCACCGTCGCCGCCCGCGGTCACCGGGCGGTTGAGCGCGCTCACGATGCCGGCCGTGACCGAGTTCTGCAGCGCCAGCGGCGAACCGACGGCGATCACCGAGTCGCCGACCGCCAGCTCGGACGACTTCCCGACCTGCAGCGCGGTGAGGTTCTTGACGTCGACCTTGACCACGGCCAGGTCGGTCTTGGGGTCGGCGCCGACGACCTTCGCCTCGACGCGTTTGCCGTCGAAGAAGACGGCGGTGACCTTGGTGGCCGAATCGGCCGTCGCGGCGGAGATCACGTGCTCGTTGGTGAGCACGTAGCCCTGGTTGTCGATGACGACCCCGGAGCCCTGCTGGCCGGCGTCGGCGCCGGGTTTGAACACCTCGAGCGAGACGACGGCCGGGGCCACCCGGTGGGCGATGTCCGCGATCGAACCCGCGGGACGTTCCTTGGCCGCATCGGCCTCGGAGATGCTGGCCTGGCCGGTCAGTTCGGTGCCGGTGTCGGCGAACCACCAGCCGATCAGCCCGCCGGCCGCGCCGATGACCAGCGCGACCGCGGCGAGCATCGCCAGTGCCTTCGTCTGCACACGCCGCCCGAAGAGGACCTCCGGCAGGCTCAGCAGCGCACCCTGCGGGCGCTTCGCGTCCTTCTCTTCCTTCGAGTCCTGCTGCACCGCGGGGCCGGCGAGCACCGCGCCGGAACCGGGATCACGCCACGGGTCCGATGTCGGGGTCCAGAGCGGGTCTTCCGGGCCGTCCGCGGACGGCCCGGAGCCGTTGGTCCCGTGCGGCCGCTCCAGCACGACACCTTCGGCGCCCGGCGGGCGGCGGAAGGCTTCGGCGAGCGATTCCGGCGTCGGCGGCGCCAGGTTCAGGCCCGGCGCGGGCTGCCCGTTGGAACCGGGCTGGTACAGCTTGTCGAAGGCGCCATCGACGCCATGCGGCCTCCCGAACGTGGCCGCCTGCGCCGGATCGACGGCGGGCCGGGCCAGCGGGCGCGGCGCCAGCCGATCCCCAGGCTGCTGCGGATTCGCGTTCGGCTGCTCGGTCATCATTCCCCGGGGCTGAGATCAGGTTGGCCGGACGCGAGAGTACGCCAAGCCTCACCGTGGATTCTGCCGTGACCACGGTGAAGTGCGCGTTGATTCGCCGAAGCGGGCAGAAATGTGACACTCGCAGCGAACATGTCTCACCTTGTGGCACTCTAACGGCCATGTCACAGAATCCGGGGGCTCCTTTCCCTCCTCAGCAATGGCCTCAGCACCAGCAGCAGTGGCCTCAGCAGCCACCCAAGAAGAAGGGCCTCACCACCAAGGTGAAGGTGCTGCTGCTCATCGCCGCGCTCGTCGTGGTCGGCGGCGGGATCGGCCTCGTCCTCGTGATGAAGTCGGCCGCCGGACCGGAGAAGCAGGCCACCAAGGTGGAAACCGGCGACTGCGTCCAGCTGACCGGCGCCGGGAAAGAAGCGGACGCGGTGAAGGCCGCCTGCGACAACCCGCAGACGCCGTACGTCGTGAGCGTCAAGGGCACGGTCAAGGGTGACTGCCCGGAGGGCTTCTACAGCTACTCGGTAGCGACCCCGCTGCGCGGTGAAGGCGTCGGACTCTGCCTGGGGATCAACGCCCAGGTCGGCCTGTGTTTCGACGACATCAAGACCAAGACCCCGCCGCCGCTGGTGAGCTGCTCGGGAGCGCGACTGAAGATCAGCGAAGTGTTCGACAAGGCCAGCTACGTGAACAGTCCGTGCAAGGAGGGCACAGAAGAGGTGATCTCCTACACGGCGTACGGCGCGACGCAGAAGTTCAAGAGCGCGACGATCTGCTTCGTCAAACCCTGACGAAGCGGATCAGCGGGCGGACACCGGCATGGGCACGCTGGACGTGCTCGGGCTCGGCGTGGTGCTGCGCGGCGGTTCCGGCTGGGTGCCGCCGCCCAGCTGCGCGGGCAGCAGACCGGCGTTGACGCCCTGCGGCGGGGTGAGGCCGGTGTTCGGCCGCTCTTCGGTGCCGTCACCCGAGGTCGCGACCAGGGCCAGGGCGCTCAGGACCAGGCCCGAAACGACGACTCCGGCGCCCTGCGCGTACTTCCGGCGGGCGAGACCGAACCGCCCGCCGCCGAGGACGTTCGGCGACTGGCCCAGCGGCGCCGATGATCCCAACGGCGCGGTACCGCCCAAAACCCCGGTGTCGCGAAGGCCGGCGACCCGGTCGGGCCGCTGGATGGCCACGAGCTGGCCGTCCGCGGTCATCGCCAGGTTGTCCGGCGTGCCGGGGAGTTCGGTGTTCTGCGGGATGGAGCAAAGGCTGGCCAGGAAACCCGCCGACATCGACGGGGCTCCCGCCTGCTTCACGGCCGCGACGGCCTGGCGCTGGGCGGTCACCTCGGCGGCGCAGGACTGGCAACGGGCGATATGCGCCGAGGCCCTGTCCTGGGCGCCGAGGGTCAGCTCGCCGTCCACGAAGGCGACGATGGCGTCCGGAAGCAGATGCGACTCGGGGAGTCCCCAACCTCGCGGTGCGGTCATACCCCCACCTTCGCAGACTCCTGCGCCGCGGCGCGACGACGCTCCAAAGAAGCGCGAAGCGCCTGGCGGCCGCGGTGGATCCGGCTGCGCACGGTGCCGAGCTTGACACCGAGGGTGGCGCCGATCTCCTCGTACGAGAGGCCTTCGACGTCGCACAGCACGACCGCGGCACGGAACTCGGGCGGCAACTCGTCCAGCGCGGCCTGCAGGTCCGGGTCGAGGTGCGTGTCCGAGTAGACCTGCTCGGGGCTCGGGTCGTCACCGACGATGCGGTCGGTGTCCTCGGGGAGGCCTTCCATCCGCACGCGCGAGCGGCGGCGGGCCATGTCGAGGAAGAGGTTCGTGGTGATGCGGTGCAGCCAGCCTTCGAACGTGCCGGGCTTGTAGGACGCGAGCGAGCGGAAGACCCGGATGAAGGTCTCCTGCGTCAGGTCCTCGGCGTCGTGGGCGTTACCGGTCAGGCGGTATGCCAGCCGGTACACGCGGTCGGCGTGCTCACGCACGACCTCGTCCCACGAGGGCGGCGTCCATGCGGCCTCGTCCACCGTCACCGGCGTGACCTGGTCCGCGTGCTGGTCCTGCATCGTCTCCTGCATCGGGGAAGTAGGCACCTCCATCAGCGTCTTCTCCCAACTACTCCACCCAACGCGGGCGATGAGCACGGTGTTCCCGTTGTCGAGGACCAGTCTGTCCGGCCTGCTTATGTTTCTAGTGAGACTGGACTGAGAGGAGGCTGAGAAGTCGTTACCAGGAGTCTTCTGCTCTTTTGGCGATAGGCAGCGCTAACCTCCGCGTGTGAATTCCGGGACGCATGCGGGCTCGCCTGCCGAGGCCGCCGACGCCGATCTCGTCGACGGCTACGTCCCCGACGACGAGGTACTGGCCGCCGCGCGGGCGCGGTCGGCCGATCTGGGGTGCGGTCCGCTGAGCGCGGGCGCGGGTGCGACTCTCCGTTTTCTGGCCACGACGCTGCGGGCGAAGGCCGTCGTCGAAGTCGGGACCGGGGCCGGGGTGAGCGGGTTGTGCCTGCTCGGCGGCATGGCCGACGACGGGATCCTCACCTCGATCGACATCGAGCCGGAGTACCACCGGGCGGCGCGTGCGGCGTTCCGCGAGGCCGGCTACCCGCCGGGGCGGACCCGGCTGATCATGGGGCGTGCGCTCGACGTCCTCCCCCGGCTCACCCCCGGCGGCTACGACCTGGTGTTCGTCGATTCGGCGCCGATCGAGTACCCGAGTTGCTACGAGAAGGCCGTCGCGCTGCTGAGGCCCGGCGGGATACTGGCGTTCCACAACGTCTCGGGCACCAGGGTGACCGATCCCTCACGGCGTGATCCGGACACCCTCGCGCTTCGGGAGGTCGCGCGGGCCTTCCGGGAGGACGAGCGGCTGGTCCCGGCGCTGTTGCCGGTGGGCGGCGGGCTACTGGTCGCCGCGATCGCGTAGCAAGGGACCTTTGCTACCGCCGAGGGCTGAAGGACGCTTTCCCCGCATCGGACGCGGCGAAGGGCGCTTTCACCGCGTGTGATGCGGGGAAAGTCCCCTTCAGCACGGCCACCGCGGCAAGCGCCAGCCAGGCGGCGGTGAGCACGATCAGCCAGGTCCAGCCCGCGTGCCCGTACACGGTCGCGCCGACGGCGCCGCCGACGCTGCTGCCGAGGTAATACGAGAACGTGTAGAGCCCGCCCACCTGGCCACGGGCGTTCTCGGGCGCCTCCGCCGCGGCCCAGCCGTTGGCGACGGCGTGCGCGGCGAAGAACGCGCCGGTCAGCACCACGAACCCGGCGACGACCATGGGCAGCGAGTCGGACAGCGTCAGCGCGGCGCCCGCGATCGTGAGCAGCAGGGCACCGGCGAGCGACCGGCGACGCCCGAACCGGCCGACGAGCTTGCCCGCCGTCGCCGAGGAGACCGAGCCGATCGCGTACGCGAGGAAGACGAGGGACGCGATCGCGGGCGAAAGGTTCAGCGGCTCGCCGGTCAGGCGGAATCCGGCGGCGTTGTACAACGCGACGAACGAGCCCATCGCCAGCAGCGCGACCGCGTACTGGACCAGCAGGACCGGCTTGCGGACGGCCGCGCCCAGCCCGGCGAGCACCGCCTTGCCCTGCGCGCGGAACCGCTCTGACCTGCGCCGATCCGCGAAAGTGGTAGCAAAGGTCCCTTGCTCCCCCGGCGGCAGGGCCAGCACCGTGACCACCGTGCAGACCAGCCCGACCACCGCGACGACGAGCAACGCACCCTGATAGCCGAACGGTCCGGCGGTGAACCCGGCCGCGAGCCGTCCGACCATGCCGCCGACGGTGTTCCCGGCGATCATCGCGCCCACCGCCGCCGCCAGCCCGGCCTTGCCGAGCCGTTCCGCGAGGTAGGCCGCGGCCACGCCGGGGAACCCCGCGATGGCGACCCCCTGCAGTGCCCGCAGCACGAGCAGCGCCGGATAGCTGGGCGCCAGCGGCAACAGGAAACCGAAGACGACCGACGCGACCACCGAAACGATGATCACCGGACGCCGTCCCACGACTTCCGAAAGCGCCGCGATCGGCAGCACGGCGATCGCGAGCGCGCCGGTCGCGACGCTCACCGCGAGCGAGGCGCCACCGGGATCGAGGTGGTACTGCTCGGCCAGTTGCGGCAGCACCGGCTGGGGCGCGTAGAGCAGCGCGAACGACGAGATCCCGGCCGCGGCGACGGCGATCGTGACGCGGCGGGTGGTTCCGGTGGCAGGCACGATCTCGAAGCTAAGCCTGGCTAAACGATACGTCTAATACGTTCATCTGCCACAATCGATACCGTGCTGAATGAAAGGATGACCGCCCAGCTAGCCCCCCAGCTCGCTCTGCTCACCGCACTCCGCCGCACGACGAACGTCACACGCGCGGCCGAGCTGCTCGGCGTCCCGCAGCCCACGGTAAGCCGCCGGATCGCGGCGCTCGGCGAGGCCCTCGGCGCACCGCTGACCGTCCCCGACGGCCGCGGCATCCGGCTCACCCGGGCCGCCGAACTGCTCGCCGACGCCGCGGAACGCGCTCTCGCCGCCGTCGACGCCGGGGTCAGGCAAGCCCGCGAGGAGGTCGACCCCGAATCCGGGCACATCGTCCTCGGTTTCCTGCATCTGCTCGGCAGGTCGTTGGTACCCACGTTGCTCCGGGGCTATCGCGCGGACCATCCGGGCGTCCGGTTCACGCTGGTCCAGGGCTCACGCCAGGACATGGTCGACAGGCTGACCAGCGGCGAACTCGATCTCGCGCTGCTCGCGCCCGCCCCCCTCGACGACCCGCTGCTCGACACCGCCGTGCTGTCCGAGCAGGAGATCTTCCTGTCCGTGCCGACGTCGCACCGCCTCGCCGACCGGCCCAGCGCCGCCATCGAGGACCTCAAGGACGAAGAATTCGTGCTCCTCGAAACCGGCTACGGCCTCCGCACCATCACCGACGAACTGTGCGCCGCGGCCGGCTTCGAGCCGAAGATCGCCTTCGAGGGACAGGAATCGGACACCGTCCGCGGGCTCGTCGCGGCCGGGCTCGGCGTCGCACTCCTCCCCCGCTTCGAGCCGGGAAGTCCGGCAGGTGTCGTCGAAGTCCCGCTGGTGCCGCCGGTCGGGCGGACCATCGGGCTGGCTTGGCGCAAGGACGTCGTCCTGCCGCCCGCCGTCCTCCGGTTCCGGGAGCGGGTCCGCGCGCAACCCCTTTGACGATCGTCAGGGCCGGTTCCTGCCGTTCGTCCACCACGCGGGCACGTCGTTTTCGCTAACTTCGGGTGAATGTACGACGACATCGTGGAGTTGGCGGGCGAGAGCCCGAACTGGCTTCAGGCGACAGCGATCCTGTTCACCGAAGCAGGACTGCTCGCCTTCGCGGCACTCTTCGCCTGGACGTTGTGGCGGGCGCGCACGTCGCCCGTCCGGATCGCCGTGGCACTGCTGCCGCCCGCCGCGACCGCGATCGCGTACTTGATCAGCGAAGGCCTGAAGAGCGTGATCCAGGAGGACCGGCCCTGCCGGAACCTCGTCACGCTCGTCGACTGCCCGCCGATCGGCGACTGGTCGTTCCCGAGCAACCACTCCACCATCGGGGCGGCGGCCGCCGTCGGGCTGGCTCTCGCCTGGCGGCGACTCGCGCCGTGGGTGCTCCCGGGTGCGGTGCTGATGGGCTTCTCGCGGGTCTTCGTCGGCGCGCACTACCCGCACGACGTGCTCGCCGGGCTCGTCCTCGGCTCCGTGACGGCGTGGCTCGTGTTCCGGTACCTGACCGGCCCCGCGACCGGGATCGCCCGGCGGCTCACCGCCCACGCCGGCGACGCGCCGACCCAGCCCATGCCCAGGGTCGACCTGCGGGGTGGTAGCAAAGGTCCCTTGCTCCCACCCCGCAGGTAGCCGCAGGTCAGGCGTAGGAAGCGACCAGTTCGACCAGCGTCCGCGCCGCGAACCCGGTGGCCCCGGGGACGACGTCGGCGTAGGTCTTGTCGGCCCGCGCGGGGCCGGCGATGTCGAGATGCGCCCACGGCAAGTCCCCGACGAACTCCCGCAGGAACAGCGCCGCGACGATGCCACCGGGGCCGCCCGGCGCTTGCCGGACGTCGCCGAGCGAGCCCTGCACGGTCTCGGCGAGGTCCTCCAGCAGCGGCATCCGCCACCACGCCTCGCCGACCCGCTCGCCCGCCTTCGTGACCCGCTCCGCGAGCGCGTCGTCGGTGGCGAAGACGCCGCCGGTGCGGACGCCCAGCGAGACCTTCATGGCGCCGGTCAAGGTCGCCGCGTCGATCACCGCGTCCGGCTTGTGCTTCTTGATGCCGTAGACGAGGGCGTCGGCCAGGACCATCCGGCCCTCGGCGTCGGTGTTGCCGACCTCGGTGGTCTTGCCGCCGTAGTGCCGGACGATGTCGCCCGGTCGGTACGACGAACCGGACACGTGGTTCTCGGCGGCGGGCACCAGCGCGGTCACCTTGACCGGCAGGCGCAGCGCGGCGATCGCGCGGACCGCGGCGATGATCGCCGCGCCGCCCGCCATGTCGGTGCGCATGAGGTGCATGCCGTCGGCCGGTTTGATGGAAAGGCCGCCGGTGTCGAAGGTGATGCCCTTGCCGACCAGCAGCAGATGCGTTTTCGCCCCGCGCGGCCGGTACTCCAGCTCGATCAGCCGCGGCGGCGCGGCCGAGCCGCCACCGACGGCGAGGACGCCGCCGAAGCCCTGCTCGGCCAGCCACTTCTCGTCCCTGGCCGTCACGGTCAGGTTCGGGATGCCGCCGGCGACGCGGACGGCCGTTTCGGCGAGCCAGGCAGGGGTCTTGACGTTCGACGGGGTGTTAGCCAGGTCGCGCGCGAACGCGGCGGCCGCGGCGAGTTCGCGGACCCGCTCCAAGTCGCCCCCGTGACGTGTGATCAAGCGCACGGTCCGCAGGCTCTGCTTCGGCTCCTCGGCCGTCACCGTGAACCGGTAGCCGCCCAGCAGCAGCCCGAACGCGAGTTCTTCGACGTGCTCGGCGCCCGCGTCCTCGGGCAGCTCGACGGCGAAGGCGCGGAACGCCTTCTGGCCCGCCTTGACGTCTTCCTCCAGCGCCGAGGAGACGGCGCGGACCAGCGCGGCACCGGCCTTGCGGTACTGCTTCGGCTCGCCGTCGCCGACGCCCGCCAGCCAGCGGACGCCGCCGGTCGGCACGGTCTGCACGTCACCGGCCTTGCCGGTGGGCCGCACGCCGCCGATCTCCTCGAGCCCGGCGTCACCGTCCTCTTCGGACGGCGCCGCGATCAACGTGGCCAGCGGTGTACCGCGCCTGACGTCGTCCGAGACTTCGAGTTCGAGCAGCTTCCCCGGAACGGGGGGTAGCGGGTTACGCACAGTGAGCGACCTCCGGGCGCAGATGAACCGCGACCCCGGCCTCCGAGGGGAGACCGGGGTGCGGGTGGTTGAACGTTGGTGCGGTCCGGCTCAGCCGGTGACCTCCTGCAAGGCCGCGCCGAGATCCTTCGCTTCTTCCGCGGAGAGTTCGACGACGAGACGCCCACCACCTTCGAGTGGTACGCGCATCACGAGGCCCCGCCCCTCCTTAGTCACTTCGAGGGGACCATCTCCGGTCCGGGGCTTCATGGCCGCCATAGCGTGCTCCCTCCGTCTCAACCGGCGCGCCCGGGTCGCGCTCGTCAAAGCCAGCCGGGTCTACTGTCCATTGTCCCTCATCAGCGGCCGAGCGCGAACGCGGACCGATCTTTTGCCGCCGTATCGGTGCTGGTATGCGGCTCGCGAGGCTGAAAGACTCGTCTCAGACCGCAGTTTCGCCGACTAGGAGATCCCGTGACCACATCCGACGTTCTGCTGACCGCCGACGCCGATGGCGTGCGCACCTTCACGCTGAACCGGCCGCAGGCGTACAACTCGCTGACCGTCGAACTCAAGGAACTGCTGCTGGCGGGCCTGACCGAAGCCGCGGCCGACGACAGCGTCCGCGCGGTCGTGCTGACCGGATCGGGCAAGGCGTTCTGCGCCGGGCAGGACCTGAAGGAGCACGTCGGGCTGCTGCAGGCGGGTGACCCCGCGCCGCTACACACGGTCAAGGAGCACTACAACCCGATCGTCAAGACGATCGTCGGGATGCCGAAGCCGGTCATCGCGGCGGTGAACGGCCCGGCGGCCGGCGCGGGCGCGGCCTTCGCGTACGCGAGCGACCTCCGGATCGCGGCGACGTCGGCGAACTTCCTGATGGCGTTCGCGAACGTCGGCCTCGGCCCGGACTCGGGCGCGTCGTGGACGTTGCAGCGGCTGATCGGCCTCGGCCGCGCGGCCGAACTGATGCTGATGGCGCGCACGGTCGATTCCGCCGAGGCGCTGACGCTGGGACTGGTCAGCGAGGTCGTCCCGGACGAGGAACTGGCCGCCCGCGCGCAGAAGGTCGCCGCGAAGCTCGCGGCCGGGCCGACGGTCGCGTACGCGAAGATCAAGAACGTCCTCGCGGTCGCCGCCGAGTCGTCCCTCGAAGAGGCGCTCGACGCCGAAGACGCGGCGCAGTCCGCGCTGGGCGCGACGGCCGACCACACCGAGGCCGTCGAGGCGTTCGTGGGCAAGCGCAAGCCGAACTTCCAGGGCAAGTAGCCACTCACGACCACCGGTCTGGGTCCCTGAAGTACGTGAAGG
>NZ_LQMT02000034.1 GCF_001620365.2 Amycolatopsis keratiniphila subsp. keratiniphila | reverse complement strand
ATCACGCGAGATCCGCCCCCAATCACGCGAGTCACGGCTCCGATCACGCGAGTGACGGGGGCAGGCACGTGACGAGAAGCGCGGCCGAGCGCATTTAGAGGACTAAATGCGGGAAGGGGCGGGGCGGCGCAGGTGGTAGATGTCCATGATCCAGCCCTTGCGGGAACGGGCGGAGGCGCGGACGGAGCGGATTTCTTCGGCGAGGTCCGCGGTCAGCGGGCCGGAGAGCAGGAGCTCGTCGGGGGTGCCGAGGTACGCGCCCCAGTAGATCTCCAGGCCCGTGTCCACGAACTGGGAGAACGTGCACCCAGCGTCCAGCATGACGAAGACGTCGTCGGCGTCCGCGGGCCAGCCGGCCTCGAGGCGGCGGCCGGTGGTGACGAGCACCGGCCGGCCGATCTGGTTCATCGTGGTCCGGTGCCGTGAGGTCAGCGTGGCCACGCTGCTGACCCCGGGGATGACGTCGTACTCGAACTCGACGTTCCCCCGGTCGAGCACCGCGTCCAGCAGGGTCAGGGTCGAGTCGTAGAGCGCCGGGTCACCCCAGACGAGGAACGCGCCCCGCTCGTCGGGACCCAGGGACGCGATCATGTTCTCGTAGACGTCGGTGCGGAGCCGGTGCCAGTCGGAGACGGCCTTCCGGTAGTCGTCGGGAGTACGGTCGCGTTCGGGGTCCGGCGCCCGCACGACGCGGTAGCCGGGCTGCTCGACGAAGCGGTCGAGGATCTCCTGGCGCAGGGCCACCAGGTCCTGCTTTTCCGAGCCCTTGTCGAGCACGAAGAACACATCGGTCTCGTTCAGCCGCCGGATCGCCTGGACGGTCAGGTGGTCCGGGTCGCCGGCGCCGATGCCGATGGCGGAGATCTTCCTCATTTCCGCAGTGTCCCCGCACCCTCTGTGCACACCCCTACCCCCACGGGGTATAAAGGAAGTGATCGCTCCACCTGTCCTGTAGAGGAGTTCGAACCGATGGCCGAAACCACCTACACCGTCAAGGGCATGTCCTGCGGGCACTGCGCCTCCTCCGTCACCGAAGAGGTCAGCGGGATCGCGGGCGTCAGCGGCGTGAACGTGGACGTCGCCAGCGGCAAGGTCACCGTCACCAGCGAAGCACCGCTGGACGTCCAAGCCGTCGACGCGGCCGTCACCGAGGCCGGTTACCAGCTCGTCTCGTGAGCACCGCCGTCAAGGTGTCGGCGTTCGCCGCGGCTCTGGTCGCGGTGTTCGCCGTCGCCTGGGCGATCGGTTCCGCCGTCGGGCCGCTGGACGAGGACCCGCCCCCGCCGGCGCCGACCAGCGAGCACCACGGGCACCACCCGGGAGGTACGCCGTGACATCCCAGCGGGTCGAACTGGCCATCGGCGGGATGACCTGCGCGTCCTGCGCCGCGCGGGTCGAACGCAAACTGAACAAGGTCGACGGCGTCTCCGCCACGGTCAACTACGCCACCGAGAAGGCGCAGGTCGACTTCCCCACCGCGGTCTCGGTGGAAGACCTCGTCGGCGTCGTCGAGTCCGCCGGCTACACGGCCCAGCCGCCCAAGCCCGACGAAGACGCGGAGCAGACCGGCTCCTTGAGAACCCGTCTCGTGGTTTCCGCCGTGCTCGCCGTGCCCGTGATCGTGCTGGCGATGGTCCCGGCCTGGCAGTTCACCTACTGGCAGTGGGTCTCGCTGGTCTTGGCCGCGCCGGTCGTCACCTGGGGCGCGTGGCCGTTCCACCGCCCGGCCTGGACGAACCTCCGCCATGGTGCCGCCACCATGGACACCCTGATCTCGCTCGGCGTCGTCGCCGCCACGCTCTGGTCGCTGTACGCGCTGCTGTTCGGCACCGCCGGGACACCCGGCATGCGCCACGGCTTCGAGCTGACCATGGAACGCGGGCACGGCGCGGGCAACGTCTATCTCGAGGTCGCCGCCGGGGTGACCACGTTCCTCCTCGCCGGCCGCTACTTCGAGGCCCGGTCCAAGCGCCGCTCCGGCGCCGCGCTGCGGGCACTGCTCGAACTCGGCGCGAAGGACGTCGCGCTCCTGAAGGACGGCATCGAGAGCCGTGTCCCGATCGGCGAGCTGAGGACGGGCGACGAGTTCGTCGTGCGGCCGGGGGAGAAGATCGCCACCGACGGCGTGGTGACCGACGGCGGCTCGGCCGTCGACCTGAGCATGCTGACGGGTGAGGCCGTCCCGGTCGAGGTGGTGGCCGGGGACGCCGTCGTCGGCGGGACGGTCAACGCGAGCGGCAGGCTCGTCGTCCGCGCCACCCGGATCGGCGCCGACACGCGGCTCGCGCAGATGGCGCGGCTGGTCGAGGACGCGCAGAACGGCAAGGCGCGGGTCCAGCGGCTCGCCGACCGGGTGTCCGCGGTGTTCGTCCCGGTGGTGATCGCCCTCGCGGTCGGCACGCTCGGCTTCTGGCTCGGCGCGGGCAGCGGAGCCGACGCCGCCTTCACCGCCGCCGTCGCGGTCCTGATCATCGCCTGCCCCTGCGCGCTGGGGCTGGCCACGCCGACGGCGCTGCTGGTCGGCACCGGCCGCGGCGCGCAGCTGGGCATCCTCATCAAGGGCCCGGAGGTGCTCGAGTCCACTCGCGCGGTCGACACCGTCGTGCTCGACAAGACCGGCACGGTGACCGCGGGGAAGATGAGTCTCACGGACCTGTTCGGCGAGGACGAGACCGAGGTCCTGCGCCTGGCCGCGGCGGTCGAGCACCATTCCGAGCATCCGATCGCCCGCGCCATCGTCGCGGCCGCCGAGGAGCGGCTGGGCGAACTGCCGCAGGCCGGTGGGTTCCGCAACGTCGAGGGCCTGGGTGTCGTCGGCGAGGTCGAGGGCAAGACCGTCCTGGCCGGGCGGTCCGCACTCCTCGACCAGCACGGTATCGCCGTCGGCGACGAGTTCACCCAGGCCAAGAAGGTCGCCGAGGAACGCGGCGCGACCGCGGTCGTCGTCGCCTGGGACGGCGAGGCACGCGGGGTGGTCGTCGTCGCCGACACGGTCAAGCCGACGTCGGCCGAGGCCGTGGCCGGGTTGAAGGCACTCGGGCTCCGGCCGGTCCTGCTGACCGGGGACAACGCCGGTGCCGCGGCGGCCGCCGCCGCCGAGGTGGGGATCGACGAGGTCGTCGCGGAGGTGCTGCCGGCCGGCAAGGTCGACGTCGTCAAGCGGCTGCAAGCCGAAGGCCGGGTGGTCGCCATGGTCGGCGACGGCGTCAACGACGCGGCCGCGCTCGCGCAGGCCGACCTCGGCCTCTCCATGGGGACCGGGACCGACGCCGCCATCGAAGCGGGCGACCTCACCCTCGTGCGCGGCGACCTGCGCGCGGCCGTGGACGCCATCCGGCTCGCCCGCCGCACGCTCGGCACGATCAAGGGCAACCTGTTCTGGGCGTTCGCCTACAACGTCGCCGCGCTGCCGCTGGCCGCGCTCGGCCTGCTCAACCCCATGATCGCCGGGGCCGCGATGGCGTTCTCCTCGGTGTTCGTCGTCACCAACAGCCTGCGGCTGCGACGGTTCAGGACCGGACCAGCCGGGCGATGGCGTCGGACGCCTCCCGGACCTTGAGGTCGGCCTCTTCACCGCCCGCGGCGGCGGCGTGGACCACGCAGGTGGCGAGGTGCTCGTCCAGCAGTTCGAGGGAGAACGACTGCAGCGCCTTCGTGGCCGCGGACACCTGTGTCAGGATGTCGATGCAGTACTTGTCCTCTTCCACCATCCGCTGCAAACCGCGGATCTGCCCCTCGATCCGGCGCAGGCGCTTGAGGTAGGCCTCCCGCTCGGTGCCGTAGCCCGTCATTCCCGCACCCGTTCTCTCGTCGTTCCCTGTCGCCTTCCCACTATACCCTCCCCACGTATGCGGCCGGAGAGCGGAAAGAAGCGGGTGCCAGGATGTCGAGGACGATCCGGCCGCTCCGACTCCTGCGTGAGCGGCCGGGCGCCGGCCGCACGACCAGGAGGAACACCGATGAAGTACATGATCATGATCACGATGAACCCCACCGCCTGGGACGCCCTCCCCGAAGAGGAGCGCAACGAGGTGGTCGCCCGCATCGACCCTTTCATGAAGAAGCTCACCGAGAGCGGCGAGCTGCTCGGGACGCAGGCGCTGGCGGAGCCGAAGGAGAGCACGGTGGTCCGGGTGCGTGACGGCGTCCCGGTGGTCACCGACGGTCCGTTCGCGGAGTCGAAGGAGTACCTGGCCGGCTTCTACCTGGTCGAATGCGACAGCAAGGAGCGGGCGATCGAGATCGCGGGCCAGATCCCGGACGCGCATGTCAACGCGATGGAGATCCGGCCGGTGGTCTTCTCGTCCGGCGACAACGCTTAGTCAGGTGGCGGCGGCTTCGGTGCCGGTGCGGGCTTCGGGCCTGCTCCGGCGCTGAACGGGCACTTCGGGCTTCGGTGAGTCCGGCACGGCCAGCACCAGACCGGCTTCGGTGAGCAGTTCGCGGCAACCGACCAGCTGTTTCAGCACGTCGTCGCGCAGGCGGAGGGCCACATCGGCCTTCTGTCGCGCTTCGGCGACCAGGCGCTCGCCCTCCGCTGCGGCGTCGTCGAGCAATTTCCGCGCCTTCGCCTGCGCGGCTTCGTCCCGCGCGGCGAGCGCGCGCATCGCCTCCGCGCGGCGCAGCGTCATGGCGCGCTCGAAGTCTTCGGCGACCCGCTTCCGTTCTTCTTCGGCCTTCGCGGCTTCTTCGGCGGCTCGCGCGGCGATGTCGTCGGCTTCCTCGCGGGTGAGTTCGAGCATCCGGCGCGAGCGCTCCTGCAACGCGTCCGGCGCGATCGGCACGCGGCTGATCCGGTCGACGCTGGCCTTCAGTTCGCGATTTTCCTCTTGTGTGGCGGCGAGCTCGCCGGCGAGAGCTTGTCCACGGCGGATCGCGTCGTCGCGTTCGGCTTCCACTCGTCGTAGTTCGGCTTCCACCTCGCGGACGAATTCCCGGACCTGCGCGCGATTGAAACCGCGCCACGCCAGATCGAAGCCGGGCATCTCCATTGGTCACCTCCACAGTGGTCGATGTGTCACCGTTGGGCGCTTTTCTTTGCCACACGGGGCTTTCAACGACCAGTGTGCCTGAAGCCGCGGCGACACGCGCCACGGGTGGGTGGTCTTTGCGGTGAACGGTCCGCCGCAAGCGGGAAGAAGGGTGAAGCTCCCCGGCGATGGGAGAATGGACGACCATCGCATACCCCACGGGAGGTGGCCGCGTGACGAGCAGCCGAATTCGGGTCCCTGGCTGGAATACGGCGACAGCGGCCGAAGGATATCGGCAGGTCAGGGAGAACATCGCGATCTTGGTCACCGATCACGCGGGGGCGGGCGAGCGCCCCGTCCCGGCTTGTCCACAGTGGACCGTGCGCGAGCTGATCGCGCATCTGACCGAGATCTGCGATCGGGTGATCACCCGGTTCGGTGGCGAGGCCTGCCCGATTCCGGAGTCGGCGTCCGCCGTCGAATTGCTGAAACTCTGGCTCGAACGCGGTCCCGAGGCCGACACCATCCTCGCCGCCGACGGCGACGGGAAGAGCCGCGGCGACATCATGGTGATGGACGCCTTCACCCACGAACTCGACATCCGGTACGCGCTCGGCGCTCCGCCGCCCGAAGCGCACGCGGCCTGGCTCCGGGGATTCGAGGTGCTCGTCAGCGGGCTCGGCGCCTCGCTGGGCAGGCACGGGCTGCCGGGGATGCGGATCGAGACCGAGGGCGCGACCTGGATCGCCGGCACCGAACCGGTCGCCGCGGTGCTCTCGGGCGCGCCCGTCGACCTGTACCGGACGCTCGCCGGGCGCCGGAGCCCGGCCCAGATCACCGCCATGGACTGGCTAGGCGATCCCGAGCCGTGGCTCCGGGCCTTCACCTGGGGTCCGTTCACTCCGCCGGAGGAGGAGATCGAGCGGTGATCAGCCGGCCGGGGACATCGAGGACAGCGCCGCGGCCAGCGCCAGCACCACGGCCACGATCAGCACTTCGACCCCGACGCTGACCCGCAGTTTCCGCAGGTCGGCGGTCACCACTCCGGTGCCGCCGCGCCCGGAGATCCCACGCCGCACGGCGGTGCGGCTCAGGTTCGCCACCAGCAGCAACGCGGCGAACCCGGTCAGCTTCAGCACGAAGACGATGCCGTAGGCCGACGTCCAGAGAGCCTCCACCGAGGGGACGAGCCGGAAGCCCAGGTAGGCGCCGCTGACCACCATGATCACGATCGACCGGGTGGCGATCGGGTGGAACCGCGCCAGCGCGGGCTCGGCCTCCGACGCCGAATACCGGCCGCGCAGGAGCACGGCCAGCTGGATCAGCCCGCCCACCCAGACG
Source organism: Amycolatopsis keratiniphila subsp. keratiniphila (assembly GCF_001620365.2). Taxonomy (GTDB): domain Bacteria; phylum Actinomycetota; class Actinomycetes; order Mycobacteriales; family Pseudonocardiaceae; genus Amycolatopsis; species Amycolatopsis keratiniphila. Next base: position 219,280 of record NZ_LQMT02000034.1, on the reverse strand, counting down.
GCCATCGCGCCGAAATGCGCCAGGTCCGCGCTGACCGAGAGGAACATGATCTTGTCGGCCACCGCGTGCCCGGTCGCGGAGAAGCTCAGCATCACGATGAACCCGGCCGCGATGCCGAGGTTCTCGTAGCGCGATCGCAGCCGGTCCGGCAGGTCGCCGGTCAGCAGCCGCCGCACGATCACGGCGAGCGCGACGATCGCGGCCAGGCGCAGGAGCAGGAGTTTCCCGTAGGCCACCCGCAGGGTCGCCTCGATCAGCGCGCCGTCGAAGACCGCGCCGACCCCGCGGCCCGCGACGTACGGGCCTTGCAGCAGGAACCCGGCCACGGCCGTGACACCGGAGAGCCACAGGCCCGCGGTGATCAGCTTCCGTGCCGCCGGGTCGGTCCGGCCGCCCGGACGGCAGACCAGCAGGAACACCAGCCCGCCGAGCAGCGCGACCCCGCCGAAGGACCCCCAGCGGAACGTGGTGAACAGCGCGTCGGTCACCGGATCGGTCCCGGTGGAGGCGGACACCGCGCCCGCCGAGGTGATCAGGGGACCGGTGCCGATCACGAACGCGATCGTGCCGCGCACCGGATGCGAGTCGGCCGAGACGAAGGCGTACTCGACGAGATAGCTGCCGTCGGGAAGGTCCGGTTCGAGCGCGACGGCGACCTCTTCGGCGACTTCACCGGGTTGGAACACCGGGCCGGACACCACGTCGGTGCCCTGCTGGTCGACGACCTTGATCGAGTTCGGCTGGATGCCGATGTTCTCCGACAGGGTGAGCGAGACCCGCGCCGGCGCCGAGGTGAGCCGGGCGCCGTCGGCGGGATTCGAGGAGAGGAGTTCCACGTGGGCCGAGGCCGGGGCCGCGGTGAGCACCGCGACCCCGAACCACGCCGCCACGAGGGCCAGGAGTGCGCAGAGTCTCCCGGTCACGACGCCGCGGTCGCCAGCTCACGCCGGCTGACGGGCGAGCACGTGCAGCCGGTCAGCTCCCGCTCGGCGGCGGAGGCCTTCCGGTGCACCAGCATCGCGATGATCATCGGGATGGTGACGATCGTGTTGTAGAACAGGTGCAGTTCCACGCGCGGGATGAACAGCTGGATGATGCTGCTCGGCGCGGTGCCGCCGCCGAGCCGCCAGCCGGTCTGCGCCTGGATCAGCAGGAGCAGATGCTCGATGTGGTGCCAGAACTGCAGGCCGAGCGCCAGGTTCCACCACTGCCGCGAGCGGCCGGCGAAACCCTTGCGCAGGGCGAACAGGAAGATCAGCATGACGATGGCGTAGCCGTAGTGCAGCCATTCGGAGCTGATCAGTTTGGGGAACGGGATGCCGAGTACGCCGCGGGCGTCCGGGGTCTTCCAGCCGAGCGCGTAGATCTGGAAGGCCTGCACGAGGTGTTCCGCCCAGTGGGCCACGACGACCACCGCGAAGGTGAGGAGCGCCGCGCGGTGGTATTTCCCGTTGAGCGAGGCGAGCAGACCCGGACGAGGAGAATCGAGTGCGGCCATGAAAGGGCTCCTAGGGCGAAAGACCGACCGGTGACGGATGTCGACGATATCCCGCGTTCCGAGGATTTCCGTTACTCCGGATTGCTGATCCGAACAGCGGTGTTACGCCGGATGGATCAGCGGACGACGATTCCGTCAGGCATTTTCGGAGCGGCGGGAATGTGGAACAATTCCGTGAACAGCTCCAGATACTCGAAGTCGCCCTCGATGCGGATCTTCCCGGTACGGGTCGCGTCGGCGGCGGCGAGATCCCCGCTCAGCAGGTCCTTGATGAACGGGCCCAGCGGTTCGATGACCGCGTCGGCGCCGGGGTGCGCGCCCTCCGCGACCTTGAGCGCGCCGTCCTCGACGATCGCGTGCAGGACCATCTCGCCCGGATAGCGCAGCTCGTAGGTGACCTGGACGCCCTTGGCCTTTTCACTCCGGAAGGTCGTGTACAGCGAAAGGATCGCCGAATCCAGGGTGAAGACGTCCTCGGCGGCGGGCTGCCCGAGCGATCGCGCACCCCAGAGCCCGAGGTCCAGCACGATCTGGTCGAGTTCGCTGCCGTATTCGGTGAGCTCGTAGACCACCGCGGCGTCGAGCTGGGGGAGCAGGCGGCGGCGGAGCACACCGGACTGCTCGAGTTCGTTGAGCCGCGCGGACAGCGTGCTCGCCGGGATCTTGGGCAGGCCCGCCTGCAGTTCGGTGAACCGCTTCGGGCCGAGGACGAGGTCGCGGACGATCAGCAGCGACCAGCGTTCGCCGATGATCTCCAGCGCGCGGGCCAGCCCGCAGAACTGTCCATAGGTACGACTGCTCATCCGTCGATCCTCACTTTCGTTTCCGTGGCGGGGTTCACGCGGGTTCACCTTCGGAAAGCAGGTCGTGGTGCAGGACCTGCAGTTCGTCACAGGGTTCCACGCCCAGTTCGTTGTTGAGTCTCGCCCGCACCTGACGGTACGTGGCGAGCGCGTCGGAGCGCCGCCCGCTGCGGCCGAGCACGCGGATCAGCTGCCCGTGCAGGGCCTCGTCGAGCGGGTTCGCGGTGACCAGGGAACGCAGCTCGCCGATCAGCTCGTGCCGCATCCCGGCCGCGATGTCCGCCTCGATCCGCAGATGCAGCGTGCTGCGCCGCTGCTCGACGAGGTCGACCGCGTACGCCGACAGCACCGGTCCACAGTGGACGTTCGCGAGCGGCGGCCCGGACCACAGGTCGAGCGCGGACCGGAAGGCCTTCGCCGCTTCGATGTGCTCGCCGCGCAGGTGCAGTTCGCGGCCCTTGTGCTGCAGCTCCTGGAACTCGAAGACGTCCACCTGCTCCGGCGCGATGCGGAACACGTACCCCGGCGGTTTCGTCGCCAGCATGGTCTCGCCGTACGGGGCCAGCTCGTTCTCGTCGATGCACTTGCGCAGCTGGTAGACGTAGGTGTGCATGGTGGTGCGGACGCTGCGCGGCGGGTCGTTGGCCCACAGTTCCTGCACGATCGTGTCGATGTGCACGATCTTCCCCGGGCTCATGACCAACATGGCGAGCACCTGCAGCAGCTTCGGCGTCGTCGGCGCGTAGTCGATCCCGTCCCGCACGAGTTCGAGCGGGCCGAGCAGGCTGAACCGGACGGGGCTTGCGGGCGGGGCCGGAATCGGGTTGGGTGCCGAGCCGTGGTGCTTGTCCGCTACTCGTGATCCGGTGTACATCGCAAGCGCCCTCCAGCTCGATACGCGTCGTGACCTGAATCCCAGTGCTTCGACAGTGACAGAGCGGCCGGTCGCCGGGCCAGTGAGCCGTCCACCAGGGCCCGCATGCGTGTCTCCCGGAAGAACATGGGTTTTTCACGTCCGACGCGTGAATCGCACACTGGCCGCTCACCGGCCCCACACAGCAGGATTCGAGAATCGAACCGACCTACTGGGGGTCATCATGCGCGAGGCATCGACCACGCCCACCACGATCGGCGGACTGGGATTCAAACGGCATCTGCGTGCGGAGATCAGCGAGGGCAACGGTGCCTACCTGTTCTCCGAACAAGGGGTCATCGCCATCCGCGGCGCGCAGGTCGCGTCGGTGGCCGCCCTGCTCGACGGCACCCGTGACCTCGACGGGCTCCTGTCCGCCTGCCCGGAGGGAATGAACGCCGAACAGGTCACCGGTGTGGTGGCCCGGCTGGTCGAGGCCGGTCTGGTGACGGTCCGCGTCCCGGACGAGTTCAGCGGGGACGAGCGCGCGCTCGCGTACTGGGACGCGTGCGGGCTCGACGCCTCCGCGGTGGCCTGCCGTCAGAAGCCGGCGACGGCGAGCCTGACCGCGATCGGCCGCGGCGTCGACACGTCGCAGGTGGCGAACGCGCTGGCCGCGAGCGGGATCGAAGTGGTCGAGACGGCGTCCGAGCTGGCCATCGTGCTGTGCGACGACTACCTCGACCCGAGGCTGGCCGGGATCGACGCCGAGCACCGGCGCACCGGCCGGCCCTGGCTGTTGGCGCGGCCTTCGGGATCCCAGGTGTGGATCGGCCCGATCATGCAGCCCCGCCGGTCCGGTTGCTGGCACTGCCTGACGAACCGGTTGTGGGGGCACCGGCACGCCGAGGCCTGTGTGCAGGAGGTATTGGGGCACGACGGTCCCGCGCCGTTCCCGATGCCCGCCGTGCCGCCGCTGACCGCGGCCGCGTCGCAGCTGATCTCCCTCGAAGCGTCCAAATGGCTGGCGGGGCACCGCTATCCGGGGCAGCAGGCCGTGTGGATCCTCGACACCCTCGACCTGCAGGGACGGCTGCACGAACTGCGGCGCCGTCCGCAATGCCCCGAATGCGGTGACGAAGGCATCGTCGCAGCGCGGACGGCCGAGCCGGTCGTGCTGCGGGAGGCGAAGAAGGCGACGTCGGGCGGTGGCGGGCACCGGACGCTCACCCCGGTCGAGGTGCTCGACCGCTACGGCCATCTGGTCAGCCCGGTCACCGGCATCGTCAAGGAGATCGCCCGCGACCCGAGGGCGCCCGCGTTCGTGAACGCGTACCGCTCCGGGCTGAACGTCGCCCGCCGCGTGCGCGGCGAGGCGGGATTGCAGGCCGGGCTGCGCGGGGACAACGGCGGCAAGGGCGCGAGCCCGATCGACGCCGAGGTCGGCGCGCTGTGCGAGGCGATCGAACGGTTCTCGGCGAACTACCAGGGCGACGAACTGCGGATCCGCGACACCTTCCGCGCGCTCGGCGACGACGCCGTCCACCCGAACTCGTGCATGCTCTTCGACGAGCGCCAGTACGAGACGCGGGTCGAATGGAACGCCAGGCACGCGAACTTCCAGCACGTCCCCGACCGGTTCGACACCGAGGCGGCCGTCGACTGGACCCCGCTGTGGTCGCTCTCGCAGCAGCGGCGGAAGCTGATGCCGACGGCGTACCTCTACTACGGGGTGCCGCCGGAGTGCGGGCTCACCGGGATGCGCGCGGACTCCAACGGCTGCGCGGCCGGCAGCAGCGTCGAGGACGCGATCCTGCAGGGCCTGCTCGAACTCGTGGAACGCGACGCCGTCGCGATGTGGTGGTACAACCGGCTTCCCGTGCCCGGCGTCGACATCGCGTCGTTCGACGACCCGTGGGCCGAGGAGATGGTCGGCCAGTACGCGCGGGCCGGCCGGGAGCTGTGGGTGCTCGACCTGACCGCGGACCTCGGTGTGCCGGTGATGGTCGCGCTGTCCAGGAGTATCGCCGGGCCGCGCGAGAACGTCATGATGGGCTTCGGCGCCCACCTGGACCCCAGGACGGCGTTGCGGAGGGCGGTCAGCGAGCTCAACCAGATGCTCCCGGCGGTGCTCGCGAACGACGTCGAACTCGACGATCCCGACGCGTCGGCGTGGCTCAAGTACGCGACCGTCGGGAACCAGCCGTATCTGCTGCCTGCGCCGGGACGGTCGGCGAAACGCGCCGCGGACTTCAAGTTCGTCCGGCGGCCCGATGTCCGTGACGACGTGGAGTGCTTGGTGCGTAAGCTTTCCGCGCTGGGAATGGAGACGCTCGTGCTGGACCAGACCAGACCCGACATCGATCTCCCGGTGGTCCGGGTGGTCGTTCCGGGGCTGCGCCCGTTCTGGAGCCGCTTCGCCCCCGGCCGCCTGTTCGACGTGCCGGTGCGGCTGGGCAGGCTCGCCGAGCCGACCCCCTACGACCGGCTCAACCCATTCCCCATGTTCTTGTAGAGCAAGCTGGAGCAACCGTTGACGACAGATCCCCCCGGCGGAGTGGCCGAAACGATCCCCTTGTGGTCGCTCACCGACGACAGCCTTGTCGAGATCGGTGAGGACGGCTCGCTGGTGGTCGTCACCCGTTGGGGCGAGTACGAGTTCGACCGCCCGGAACCGCTGGTGCTGGAATCGTTGCGGCGGATGGCGTTGGGCCCGGTCTCGCTGGCGAACGTGACGTCTTCGTGGGAGCCCTTCGAACGGGAGCCCGACCTCGAAGGCGAGCTGAGCTGGACGGCCGAAGGCGCCGACGCGCTGCGGCAGGCGCTCAAGGAACTCGGCGGTTCCGTGGTGCGCTCGCTCGGGCTCGCCGATGGCAGGGGACCGCTGCTGTCGGTGATCCCGGTCGTGCTCGCCCCGGTGTTCGCACCGGTGGAGATCCCGCCCACGCGTCCGATCCGGTTGTCCCGCTTCAGTTCCCTGCGGTCCGACGCCGACGGGATGGGGCTGGAGTCGCCGTCCGCGCGCTACCGCGTCGTGCTGTCCCAGCCGTGGGCGGTCCATGTCGCGGCGACACTGGCGACGGCGAAATCCGTCGGGGAGATCGTGTCCACGACCGGGATCGACGCCTCGGTGGTCGGCGCGATCGTGTCCTATCTGGTCGCCGCGGGCGTCGTGCAGGTGTCAGGCGAAGACGGCCGGTTCGCCGAGGACGACGATCCCGAACTGGGCTTGTGGTCGCCGGACGAACTCTCGTTCCACATCACCAGCCGCACCTGGCGGCCCGGCGGCCCGGCGGATCTGCCCGGTCTCGGGAAACCGCCGGTGGTCAAGGCCGCCACCGGCGAGGGGCCGGTCCTCCCGCTGTACCGGCCGGATCTGGCCGACCGCGCGGTGACCGATCCGACGCTGACGACGTTGCTGGAGAACGACCACACCTGCCCCGAATTCACCGAGGGCGTGCTGACCGCCGAGCAGATCGGCGAGTTCCTGTTCCGTGGCGCGAGAATCCGGTCGATCGGGCCCGCGCACCTGCCGAACGGGCCCGCGCACAGTGCTTCGCAGCGGCCGTATTTCAGCGTCGCGTGCCTGTACGAGCTCGAGTTGTACGTCTCGGTCAACCGTTGCTCGGGGCTGGATCGCGGGATCTACCACTACGACCCGCTGGAGCACCGGCTCGCCCTGGTGAACGCCGACGAGGCCGACCTCGACGCGATGCTCGACATGGCGATGATCGGTGGCGGCAACCATCGACGGCCGTCCGCACTGATCACCGTGACCGCGCGGATGCCGCGGATGGCGTCCGTCCTCGGGGGCGGCGCGTACGCCACCACGCTGGCGCATGTCGGTGCGCTGCAACAGACGCTGTACCTCGTCGCCCGCGCCATGGGGCTGGCCGCGCACGCCGTCCCGGTGGACGCCGGCGACCGCGTCGATCGCGCGCTCAAGCTCGACTGGCCCGCCGAGGTCAGCGTCGGCGAGTGCGTCCTCGACCTCCCGGTCTGAGTGGCCTGCGTCTCGATCGCTCGTCGAGTGCACTGAAATCGGCACCGCGTTTGCTGGCGTACAGAGGAAAAGCGACAGCGAATCCGAGGTTGGTCTGATGCAGCTACGAACAGTCGCCATGGCGGCGAACGAGAAAGGCGTCACCGAACCCGGTCGGCCCCCCGAGCCGGCGTCCCCCTTGCAACCTGCGGTGCTGCAGGCCATCTCATCGATGCACGCGAGGTACTTCGACCCGATCACCCTGGGCGACCTGGCATCGGAAGTCTTCGTCAGCCCGTTCCACTTCTCGCGGATCTTCACCAAGGCGACCGGGGTCACCCCCGGCCGGTACCTCACCGCGATCCGGCTCTTCGAAGCGAAACGACTGCTGCTGACGACATCGCTGACGGTGTCGGACATCGTGTGCAGCGTCGGCTACAGCAGTGTCGGCACGTTCACCAGCCGCTTCACCCGTGCGGTCGGGATGACCCCGACCCAGTATCGCGACCCCGAGGTCGGCGAGCTGCTCGTCGCGCTGGCCCCGCATTTTCAGCGCCTCCCGACCCTGGAAGCGTTGCACAGCGCCGGAATGGGCAGCGCCACGATGCGCAGCGGCACCGGCACGATCAGCGTGCGGGTCGAGACCCCGCGCGGGGCGGGCCCGGCGAGTGTCCTCATCGGACTGTTCGCCGAGTCGATCCCGCAGTGCGGCCCCGTCGCCTTCGGTGGCAGGGCGAACGTCCTGTCCGCGGACATCGAGATCCAGAACGTCCCTGAGGGACGATGGACCGTCATCGGGGTGGCCGAGCACGCCGCCGGGACCGCGGCCTCCTCGTTCTCCGTGGGCACGCTGCCCGGCCGCGTCGACATCACCCGGTACGGGAGGGTCCACCTGAGGATGCCGATGCGTGCCCCGCGGCCCACCGACGCGCCGATGGCGATCACCCTCGCGGGCGGTCCGAGCTCCGCCGGGAACCGGATGACCATGCCCGCTTCCGAGTACCTCCGCGCGGTGGCCTGACCCGGTTTCTGCCCACGGCCAGGGGTGCGGCCGTGTTGCGAAAGCCACTTTCGCAACCTTCAGCGTTGCGAAAGTGGCTTTCGCAACATGCGTTGGCGATTGAACCCCCCACACTGCCGGCGCCATTCCGTGAAGGCCTCCTTGAGGGACCCAGAGTCCCTCAAGGAGGCCTTCACGGACTTGACCGGCGTGTGAGCGCCGCGCGAAAGGTCAGGTCGCCCGGTCCGTCAGCGCGTCCCGGATCTTGTCGATGAACGCCGTCCCCGGCGCCAGGATCCGGTTCGCCGGCGGCCGGTCCGGCGCGGCGGGATGCGGCCTGGTCGGGGCGATCTCCTTGGCCCGCAACACCTTCTCGCCCAGCTCCCGCAGGTCTTCCGGAGAACAGGCGGCCTGGAGCTTGGGCAGCAGGTCGCTTTCCTCCTCCTCGATGTGGTGCCGGACGTCCTCGATCAGCTTGCCGACCAGTTCGTCGAACCGTTTGTCCGTCGGCTCCAGTCCGATGAGGTCGTTCATCACCCGTTCGGCTTCGGCGTGCTCCTCGATCTCGTGGTCGGCGACCTCGTCGCCGTCGGGGAGGTGCTTCCGCGCGGCGGGGTACATGTGCTGTTCCTCGGCGATCGAATGCCGCACGAGTTCGGCGATCACGTGGTCCGCGAGGTCCTTGCGGTGCCGATCACCGCCCTTACCGGACTCCAGTTCCTTGAAGATCCGTTCGAAGGCACGGTGATCCTCGGTGATCACCGTGACGAGGTCGTGTTCCGTGGTGGTGGTCATGGACACTCCTGTCCGTGGTCGTCAGTCCGACGCCGGACGGATACCCGTTCCCCGCGGTTCAATCACCCGGATTCGTCCGTGGCCCGGTGCGGCGCGCCGACGGGTTTGGATTCCGGGGAGCCGCGCTGGCGCAGGTACACGCTGAACACCGCCATCGAGCCGATGGCGAGGAATTCCGACTGCCAGTTCTGCAGGGTGCGGTTCCAGAAGTCCGAAGACACCAGATAGTCGAACCACGGCACCGGATCGCCGAATTCGGTGAGCTGTTCGGCGTTGTAGGCGCTCATCCCGGCCACGGACTGGGCGAGCCACGACAGCAGGAACAGCCCCAGCATCACCAGTCCGAGTGACATCGAGAAGATTCCCGTGCGCCAGCCGCCCGCCTTCACCCATTTCGGTGAGTTGGCCGTCGCGTGGGGGCCGACCTGCTGGTCCTCGTCCGTTTCGAGCCCGACGCGGTCGGCCGGTTTCGATTCGGGGGAACCTCGTTGCAGCAGCCACACGGTCGCGAACACGTAGAGGAAGAACTGCAGGTATTCCGATTGCCAGTTTTCGGCGACGTCGACGGCGAAGTCCGCGGACGCCAGGTAGTCCAGCAGGCCGACCGCCTCGGCGGCGTGGCTGAGCCGCCCGTCGTTGTAGTTCGCGAGACCGGCGAACGCCTGTCCCGCGAGACTCAGCAGGAACAGCAGCCCGAAACCCAGCGAAAGGGCGTTGTCCCGAAGAAAACCTCGCATCATCCGCCCCTTCACCGGTGCAGCAGGCCCAGCAAGACGCAATAGCCGAGGACGGCCACGACGAAGACGAGATACAAGGTGAACACCGGACGCGCTCTCATGGGCCACCCACCGCGCAGTCGTAGACCTGTTCGTTGCGGTGGCGGCAGCCCGCTCCCGTGATCACCCAGCCGGTGGACGACTCGTGCAGGAACAGCGTGTCGCGGGCGGTCTTCACCTGGGCTTCTTCGCTCCAGATGGAGACCGTCTCCGGCGTGCCGTCGGGGACGTTCGCGCCGGCCAGGCCGCGTTCGCAGCTCTCCGGCGCCCAGGATTCCCGTGCCCGGGGCGCGAGCAGCGCGCACGCCGAGCGGTGATCACCCGACGCGAGCGCGCCGAGGAACCGCCCAGCGGCTTCTCGCACCGACTCTTGCCCGCTCGCCCCGGCACAACCGGCGAGCAGCAGGCACGTACCGAACGCCAGCGCTTTGACGATCACGGGAAACGGGTACCCGGTCCGGCCGGCGGTTACACCTCGCGGTCAGGACGCGGGGTACTGACGCTCGCGCAGCAGGTTCGCCAGGTGGACGGCGTTGCGTGCCAGGGTCGAGTTGGTCGACGCGACCGCTTCCGGCGTTTCGTCGAGGTCGTTGTAGTCCCCGCCCTTCATCGCCTCGCCGTTCCAGTAGGTGCCGCCCTGCGCGGGCACGGTGAAACCGACGTCGTTGAGGGCCTGGAAGAGGTCGGCGGTGATCTTGTGCGCGCCGTCCTCGTTGCCGACGACGGCGGTGACGCCGACCTTGCCGAACATCGCGGGCCTGCCCTCGTCGTCGGTTTCGGACAGTTCGGCGTCGAGCCGTTCCAGTACCCGCTGCGCCACACTGGACATGTGGCCGACCCAGGTCGGCGTCGAGATCAGCAGGATGTCGGCGGCGGCGATCTTGCGGCGGAGCTCCGGCCAGGCGTCGCCGTCGCCCATGTCGGCCTCCACGCCCGGTTTGACGTCGTGGTCGACCACACGCACGAGCTCGCCGGTGGCGCCGTGGCCGGCCAGTTCGTCCAAGAGCTGCTGCGCGATCAGCGCGCTGCTCGACGGGGCCGGGGACGGTTTGAGCGAGCACACCAGTGCGAGGGCCTTCAACGGCTGGGTCATCCTGTCCTCCTGTTCGGATCGGTGCCGAGTCCCGTGTGGACGAAGCCCGCTTCGCCGACGATCGCCGGATCCAGGAGATTCCTGGCGTCGACGACGACGGCGCGTTCGGTGGCGGCGGCGAGCCGGTCCCAGTCGAGCTCGCGGAACTCGGGCCACTCGGTGAGCACGACCAGCGCCGCCGCGTCCTTCGCCACCAGGTACGGGTCGTCGACGACCTGGACGGTGTCCGGTTCGACGGCTTCGACGCCGGGGTCGTACGCGGTCAGCACCGCGCCGCTCCTGGCGAGCTCCCGCGCGACCGCGAGCGCGGGGGAATCGCGCAGATCCCCGGTTCCCGCCTTGAACGCCAGTCCGAGCAACCCGATACGGATGCCCGAGAGCGAGCCGTCCGAAACCCCGGTGATCGCGAGGCGGATCTTCCGCACCACGGCCGCCCGCTGACGGGCGTTGGCCTTCATGGCGTCACGGAGGATGCCGAAGTCGACCCCCACGTGCTCGGCGGTCCGCAGCAGCGCGGCGGTGTCCTTGGGCAGGCACGAGCCGCCCCAGCCGGGGCCGGGGACGAGGAAGGCCGGTCCGATCCGGGAATCGAGCCCCATCAGCCGCCCGACGTCGCGGATGTCGGCGCCGTAGTGCTCGCAGAGTTCGGCGAGGACGTTCACATAGGACACCTTGAGCGCCAAGAACGCGTTGCTGGCGTACTTCGCGAGCTCGGCGCTCGCCGGATCGGTGAACCACACCGGGGCGTTCGTCTCCCCGTACAGCGCGGCCACCCGCTCCGCCGCTGGCCTGTTCCCGGGAAGCGAGCCGAGGACGACCCGGTCGGGATTCAGGAAGTCTTCGACGGCGTGTCCCTCGCGGAGGAATTCGGGGTTGCTCACCACAGGCAGGCCCGGCCCGAGCGACTCCGCCAGCCGGCTCCCGGTGCCGACCGGCACGGTCGACTTGGTGACGACGACGCAGCCGGGCGTGAGCAGCCCGGGCAGCGTGGCCACGACCTCGTCCAGCATCCGGACGTCGGCCTCCCCGTTCTCCCCCTTCGGCGTGGGCAGGCACAGCAGCACGAAGTCCACATCGGACAGTTCCGGCGGGGCGCCGGTGAAGCGGAGCCGCCCGCAGCCCAGCCCGTCCCGGACCAGTTCCGTGAGCCCGGGTTCGGCGATGGTGACCTCGCCCCGGTTCAGCTCGTCCACTTTGGACAGGTCGTTGTCGACGCAGACCACCTGATGTCCCAGATGGGTGAAGCACGCCGCGCTGGTGAGCCCGACGTATCCGGCGCCGATCACCCCCACCCGCTCAACCACGGGGAGCTCCCGTCCGGAGCAGATCCTCGGCCGCGGTGAGGACGCGTTCCTCGCGCAACAGCAGCAGCCCCGGATCCGGTGCGCCGCCGTGCGGGTCGCCGACATCCCCCACCCAGAGGACCGTATGCCGCCGGTCTCCGGCCGGCGGGCCCCAGAGCCGCGGCGGGGTCGGCCCGAACAGCAGCACCGACGGCGTCCCGTACGCGGTCGCGAGGTGGCCGACACCGGTGTCACCGCAGATCACCAGCTTCGCTTCGGCCACGGTCGCGGCCAGCTCGGCGAGGCCACCGCCCACGAGAGCCGCTTCACCGGAAAGCCCGGCCTCCTCCACGACCGCGCGGACGAGGGGTGCCTCCGGCGTGCTTCCCGTGACGACCACCCGATGCCGGGCGGAGAGTTCCCGCGCCACCCGCGCGTACCGGTCCGGCGGCCAGCGCCGGGCGGCGAAGGCGGCGCCGGGGTGGATCACCACCGAGTCCGACGCCGGGCTGGGACCGGGCGGCGGGGGCAGTGCGAGGTCGTCGCGGTCGGCCGGGATACGCGCGGCCTCGAGCAGACGGCACCAGCGGTCGACTTCGTGCGCCTCGGCGGGCCAGTCGGGGCCGTCGACGCCGGGAAAGTCGGGATGCCGGTGGGTGATCAGTTCGAGCGGATCCTGGGCGAGCAGGTCGTGGATGCTTTCCGGGCCGCGGCCGTGCAGGTTCACCGCCAGCCGCGGCGGTTCGCCGGGCCAGGACAGTTCGCCGAGCCCGGCCGTCGGGAGCAGCTCGTCCACGGCGTCGATCAGCTCGACGAGGTCGCGCAGGTTCTCCGGCGCGGCGAGGACCAGCCGTTCGCCGTCGAAGGCGCGGCGCAAGGCCCGCAGGGCGGGGACCGCGGTGAGCAGGTCTCCCAGGCCGAGGGCGCGCAGCACGAGGATGCCTCCGGTCACGGCCAGGACCCTTCTTCCGAAGCGCACACCACGAGCTCGCGGACCTCGCAACCCGGCGGCTGGGACAGCGCGAACACCACGGAGGCCGCGACGTGCTCGGGCTGGTTGAGTTTCGCGTCCGCCGGCGGTTTGTACTGCTCGGCCCGGTCGTCGAAGAACGCCGTGTGCATGCCGCCGGGGACGAGCAGCGTCACCCCGACCCGGCCCGCGAGCTCCATGGCGAGTGCCCTGGTGAAACCGACGACGCCGAATTTCGACGCGCAGTAGGCACTCGCGTCCCCGGCCACCCGCAGTCCCAGCGTCGACGCGCAGGTCACCACCGTGCCGCGGCTCAGCCGCAGATGGGGGAGCGCCGCGCGGACGACCGCGGCGGTGCCGAGCAGGTTGACCCGGATCACGCGCTCCCAGTCCTCAGTGGACACTTCGTCGAGCGGGCCGCACGCGTCGGTGCCCGCCGCGGTGAAGACGCCGTCGATCCCGCCCGCCCGTTCGGCGAGTTCGTCGACGGCGCGCGCGGCTGCGGCGGAATCGGAGAGGTCGGCCCGGACGAACGCGACGTCGGCCGCCGGTTCGGCGCGATCGACGACGAGAGGGGTGCCGCCCGCCTCGCGGACGGCGTCGACGGTCGCGGCACCGAGGCCGGAGGCGCCGCCGGTGATCAGGACGTTGCCGAGAGGGCGCATCATGCTCCTTCCGCCGCGGCCACCAGCCGTGAGGTGGAATAGCCGCGGATGGTCGGGATCAGGACGATTTCGCCGCCGTGCCGTCGCACCACGGCGCTTTCGGGGAGTTCGGTGTCGGCGTAGTCGCCGCCCTTGACCCAGACGTCCGGGCGCAGGCGGTCCAGCACCGCGGCCGGATCGGGTTCGTCGAACACCACGACGGCGTCGACCGAAGCGAGTTCGGTGAGCAGCCGGGCGCGGTCGCGAGCGGTCACGATCGGCCGCCCCGGACCCTTGAGCCCGCGCACCGAGGCATCGGAATTGAGGCAGACGACGAGACCGTCGCCCAGGGCACGCGCCTGCCGCAGCAGGGCGGCGTGGCCGGGGTGCAGCAGATCGAAGCAGCCGCCCGTGGCCACGAGCCTGCCTCCCCGCGCACGGATCCGGGCCGCGACGTCGAACGCCGAAGTACCGTGGTGGTGGGACTCCGGCTCGGGCGCGTTGTCCACTGTGGACAGGGTGGCGGCACCGCCGGTCGCGACGAACCGGGCCGCCGTCTCGACGCCGGCCGCGACGGCGTCGGCGGTGGACGCGCCGTCGAGCAACGCCGCGGCGACCGCGGACGCGAAACGATCACCCGCGCCGCACGTGTCCTTGGCGACGACCCCCGACGGCGGCCGGAACGTCGTACACGGTCCGCCCTCGGTCAGCACCGCGCCGTGTGCGCCCGTGGTGACGCTGACCGCGTCGGCCTTCCACAGCGCGTGCACCCGCTTCGCCAGGTCCCCGGCATCGGCGCGGGTCTCGGTGAGCTGCTCGGCTTCGGCGAGATTCGGGGTGGCCAGCCGGACTCCCGCGACCGGTTCGCTCCCGCGGGGATGCGGATCCCAGACGATGGGGACGCTGCCCGCCAGCTCGGCGAGCAGCGCGCGGATCTCCGGATGGCCGGTCACCCCGCGGCCGTAGTCGGCGACGAGGATCGCGCCCGCCGACCGCAGTGCCTCGCGGACGCCGGAGGTGAGCGGTGAGAACTCGGCCCGGCCGTCACCACTGTCGAGACGGATCAGTGACTGCCCGGCGGCGCGCACCCGCTTCTTGGTGACGGTGGTGCCGAGCAACGGCATCGGCACCGTCCGGACCTCGCGCTCCAGCAGCCCGTTCAGGGTCCGTCCCGCCTGATCGTCACCCAGCGGGGTGACCAGCACGACTTCGGCGGTGGAGCGGGCCGCGAGCAACGCGGCCAGCCCGGCACCGCCCGGCCGCCGCCATTCCCGGACCAGGTCGACCACGGGGACGGGCGCGTCCGGGCAGAGCCGGTCCGACGTGCCGTCGACGTCGATGTCCAGCAAGGCGTCGCCCAGCACCACCAGCGGCCTCACGTGGGCACCCCGAGCGCGTCGTCCAGCGCGGTGCACAGGGCGTGCACCAAAGCGAGGTGGACCTCCTGCACGGTCGCCATCGAGGGCGCCTCCACCGGGATCGCGTCGGAGCACAGCGCGGCGAGCGGGTTGGGGGAGGGGCCGGTGATCGCCCACGTGGTGATGCCGAGTTCGTGGGCGGCCTTCGCGGCCGCGACGACGTTCTGGCTGCTCCCACTGGTGGAAAGGCAGACGAGGATGTCGCCGGAGCGGCCGTGCGCGCGCACCTGCCGGGCGAACACCTCGTGCTCGCCGTAGTCGTTGACGATGGCCGTCACGGCCGAGGTCTCCGCGTGCAGGGCGATCGCCGAGAACGGCTGCCGGTCGTTGCGGAACCGGCCGACCAGCTCCCCGGTGAGATGCTGCGCTTCGGCGGCGCTCCCGCCGTTGCCGCACGCGAGCAGCCGTCCGCCTGAGGACAGCACGGCGGCGAGCTGGTCACCCCAGCCACGGATTTTCGGCGACCAGGAAGCGGACTTCCCGGCGGCCTCGCTCAAAGCCGCGAAGTGTTCTTCGATCACGACACACCTCCAAAGGTCAGGGACGGCGGACCACGAACGGTCCGAGGGCGAGCAGGTCGATGGGGGCCGAACCGAAGCACTCCAGGGCGTCCCTTGGCGAATCGACCATCGGCCTGCCCGCGGTGTTGAGACTGGTGTTGACCACGGCGGGCACGCCGGTACGCCGTTCGAACGCGCCGAGCATCCGCGCCACGAGCGGTTCGGCGTCCGCGTCGACCGTCTGTACCCGGGCCGTACCGTCGACATGGGTGACGGCCGGGATGCGGTCCCTCCATTGTGGAGCGACGTCGTGCACGAAAAGCATGTAGGGACTGGGAAGCGGGCCGCGGGAGAAGATCTCGCCCGCGCGTTCGGCGAGCACCATCGGCGCGACCGGACGGAACTGTTCGCGGCCCTTCACGTCGTTCAGCCGTTCCAGATTGGCCTCGTGTCCGGGATGCGCGAGCAGCGACCGGTGGCCGAGCGCCCGCGGGCCGAACTCGGACCGGCCCTGGAACCAGGCCACGATCCGGTTTTCGGCCAGCGCTTCGGCGACGGCCTCGGCGACGTCGTCCGGCCGCTCGTAACGCAGGCTCGCGGTCTTGAGCGCGTTCTCCAGCTGGTCGTCCGTCCAGCCGCGACCGAGATCCGCGCCGGTCATCGGGCCACCGCGCTCGCCGAACTCCGCGGCGAGCTCCAAGGCGGCGCCGAGCGCGGTGCCGGCGTCACCGGCGGCGGGCTGGACCCAGATCCGGTCGAACGGTCCCTCGGCGTGGAGCCGCGTGTTGGCGACGCAGTTGAGCGCGATCCCGCCCGCCAGCGCGAGGTCGGTGTGCCCGGTGTGCTCGTGGAGCTTGGCCGTCAGGTCGAGCAGCACGTCCTCCAGGCACCGCTGGACGCTCGCGGTGAGGTCGGCGTGGACCTGCCCCGGCTCCTGTCCCGGCTCGACGGCGGGAGCGAAGGACGCCCAGTCGATCTCGTCGGTGCGGAACCCCATCCCGTTGGTGTGCACGCTTTCCGCGATCCGGTCGAGGAAGCGGGGCTTGCCGTAGGAGGCGAGGGCCATCACCTTGTACTCGTCACTGGACCGGGCGAAACCGAGGTGTTCGGTCAGGTCCTCGTACATCAGCCCGAGGGAATGGGGGAGCCGCTGCTCGGCGAGCTCCTCGAATTTGCCGTCGCGATACTCACCCGCGAGGTAGGACGTGCTCTCGCCCCGGCCGTCGGCGACCAGCACCGCGCAGTCGCCGAACGGCGCGGCGAGCGCGGCCGATGCGGCGTGCGCGACGTGGTGCCGCACGAAGCGGACGATCGCGGGATCCAGCCCCGGCAAGGCCGCCTTGAGGAACCCTGGGGCCCGGCGGGCGAAGTCGGTGCGGAGACATTCGTTCTTCCCGTCGTGGCCCGCCATACCCGGCTCGACGAGCGCCGGATCGTAGGAATAGCCGACGGCGTCGAGATCCTGGGCGGAGATCCCCGCCTCGGCAAGGCACCAGGCGGCGGCCTCGGCAGGCTGTTCCCAAGCGGAGAACGGCACCGGCCGCTT
Source organism: Amycolatopsis keratiniphila subsp. keratiniphila (assembly GCF_001620365.2). Taxonomy (GTDB): domain Bacteria; phylum Actinomycetota; class Actinomycetes; order Mycobacteriales; family Pseudonocardiaceae; genus Amycolatopsis; species Amycolatopsis keratiniphila. The sequence goes on along the minus strand of NZ_LQMT02000034.1, from coordinate 202,119 downwards.
GCCGTGTTTGCGGCGGCTGAACCGTTCTTCCTCAGCCGCCGCCACGATTTCGCCATCGACGACCAGGGCAGCGGCCGGGTCGTGGAAGACGGCGTTGACACCGAGTATGCGCACCGGGCCACCTCTCCGGTCGGGGCCGCGGGCCGTGACCCGCGCTTACTCCCGTAGCGCTACCCGGTGCGTTCGGGGATAAACGATGCGGCGCAAAAGCCCAGGACGTCGCTACTGAGCGAAGCGTCTCTCGGGGGATTTGGGTGAGGCGGCGCGTGTGATCAGACGGACGACACGCGTGACTGGACGGACGACACACGCCTGATCCGAACCCGGCCCCGTGTCGTCCGCCTGGACACGTGTGTCGTCCATCTGATCACGGGTGTCGGCCATCCAGTCACGCGCCGGGTGTTGACGATGTGGGAATTGGGACACTCAACGTCCTGATTCCTACATCGTCACCACCCGGCGCGGCGAGTGCCTCCGAAACGCGACTCGCGAGGTCAGGCGCCGGCGGCCGGATAAGGACCCGACCTCTGCCGCGTGAACCAGGCGACCGTGCGCGGAAGTCCTTCCGCCAGCGCGATCTCCGGCTCCCAGCCGAGTTCGCGGCGGGCGCGGGAGATGTCCGGGCACCGGCGGGACGGATCGTCGACCGCGGCGTCGATGTATTCGATCCGGGAAGCGCTGCCTGTGACGGCCAGGATCTCCTCCGCGATCCGCAGCACGGTGAGCTCGTGCGGGTTGCCGAGGTTCACCGGGCCGGGCACATCGGAACCGGCCAGCGCGATCAGGCCGCGGACGGTGTCGTCGACGTAGCAGAGCGAACGGGTCTGGCCGCCGGTTCCGGTCACGGTGAGCGGCGCGCCCGCCAGCGCCTGCCCGATGAACGTCGGGATCATGCGACCGTCGTCGGGACGCATGCGAGGACCGTAGGTGTTGAAGATCCGCGCGATCCCGGTGTTCACGTCCCGCTCCCGGCGCATGGCCGAAGTGAGTGCCTCGGCGTACCGCTTGGCTTCGTCGTAGACGCTGCGCGGGCCGATCGGGTTCACGTGCCCCCAGTATTCCTCGCGCTGCGGATGCTCCCGCGGATCGCCGTAGACCTCGCTCGTCGACGCGAGGACGAACCGGGCGCCGTCGCGTTCGGCGATGTCCAACGCCCGCTCGGTTCCGTACGAGCCCGCGCGCAGCGTCTCCAGCGGAAGCCGGAGGTAGTCGCGCGGCGAGGCCGCGGACGCCAGATGGAAGACGACGTCGAAGGGGCCCGGCGCGGTCATCGGCCCGGTGACGTCGCGGGAGAGGAGCCGGAAGTCCGGACGGTCGAGCAGATGTGCCACGTTGACGGTGTCGGCGGTGGCGAAATTGTCCGCCGCGACGACCTCCGTGCCCGCCTCCAGTAAGCGTTCGCACAGGTGCGAACCGACGAAACCCGCGCCCCCGGTCACCAGCGCTCTGTCCATGGCGACGGACTACCCGGAGTGAGGCCGGGGAAAACCGTGTGAACCGGGACAAGCCGGGTAAGCCCCGGGTATGCGTGCATTGGTTATCGGCTGGGCCAGCTTCCGTCACGGCGAGGCGACCGCGGGAGACGTGCTCAGCATGCGCAGGGTCGACGAGGCGTTGAACACCATGGGGTTGCCGCACGATCTGGCGTGGAGCCCGGTCTACCGGCCTGGGGACGTCAACTACGAAGAGGTGGATCCGGCCCGGTACAGCCACGTGGTCTTCGTCTGCGGACCGGCGCACGGATGGCAGGTCCGGGAGGTGCACCGGAGGTTCGCCCATTGCCGCCGGATCGCGGTCGGGGTGTCGGTGATCGACCCGGACGACGACACGGTCCGGGACTTCGACGAGGTGTTCGCGCGGGATCGGGACAAGGTCGGCACACCGGATCTCTCCCTCGGCGCGCCGACCGACGAGGTGCTGGTGACCGGCGTGATCCTGGCACCGCCGCAACGGGAGTACGGCGACTCCGGTCGCCACGCGGAGGTGCACGCGTCGGTGCGGGAGTGGATCGCCGGGGTCGACTGCGCCCGGGTGCCGCTCGACACGCGGCTGGCGTCGTCGGATTGGGAACGCTGCGAGACACCGGACCAGTTCTCTTCGATCCTGTCGCATCTGGATGTCGTGGTCACGACGCGGCTGCACGGCCTGGTGCTGAGCCTCCGGGCGGGGGTGCCCGCGCTGGCCATCGATCCGGTCGCGGGCGGTGGCAAGGTCACCGCCCAGGCCGACGCGCTCGGCTGGCCCGCGCTCGTCCCGGCCGAAGAAGCGGGTGACCGGGACGTGCTCGACTCCTGGTGGCGCTGGTGTTCTTCGGTGCAGGGCCGGGCGGTGGCGGCGCTGCGCGCGCTGCCCGCCGACAACGGGCTCTTGCGTGACATGGTGAAGGCGCTCAAGACCAGGCCGGTGCGATGAGCGCCGCGACGACGGTGGTGATCGCCACCCGCGACCGGGCACCGGAACTGGAACGGACGTTGCGAGAGCTGACCGCGTTGCGGCCGCCACCGCCGATCGTCGTGGTGGACAACGGTTCGTCCGACGGCACGTCGGCCACGGCGGCCGCGTTCGACGGTGTCCGGGTGGTCCGGTTGCCGCGCAACATCGGTGTGGCGGCGAGGAATCTCGGCGTCGCGGTGGCCCGGACGCCGTATGTCGCGTTCAGCGACGACGACTCCTGGTGGGCCGAAGACGCCCTCGCCGAGGCCGAACGGATCCTCGACACCCACGACGACGTCGGCTTGGTCGCCGCGAAAACGCTGGTGGGCGAGGAAGAACGCGAGGATCCGGTCGTCCCGCTGATGGCCGCGAGCCCGCTCGGCAGGCCCGAGGGACTACCCGGACCGGCCGTGCTCGGCTTTCTCGCCTGTTCCGCGATCGTCCGGCGGACCGCGTATCTGCAGGCCGCCGGCTTCCATCCGCTGCTGCGTTTCGGTGCCGAGGAGCGCTTGCTGTCCTACGACCTGGCGGCGCGCGGGTGGTGGCTCTGCTACGCGGAGGCGGTGCGCGCGCATCATCATCCGTCCCCGGTGCGGCCGTCGCCGTCCTGGCGGGAACGTGCCGAACTCCGCAACCGCATGCTGATCACGGTCATGAGACGGCCCGTGCGCCGGTGCCTCACCGAGGCCGGCCGCGCGCTGGCCAGGGTGCCGCGGGAGCCACACGTGCTGGCCGCGCTCGCCGGTGTCCTGCGGCGCTTGCCGTGGGCGCTCGCCGACCGGCAACGACTGCCCGCTTCGGTGGAACGCCGGATCCGGGTACTGGAACACGCCCATGGAGGATGAAGTGCAGGACCGGATCACGGTCGTGGTGATCACGCACAACCGTCGCGCGCAGCTGCTGGAGACACTCGCCTCGATGACCGCGCTGCCCGACGCGGCGCCGATCGTGGTGGTGGACAACGCTTCCACCGACGGCACCGCGGACGCCGTCGAAGAACGGTTTCCCTCGATCCGGCTGATCCGCGCGCCGCGGAACCTCGGCGCCGTCGCGCGCAATCTCGCCGTCCGCGACGTGGAGACGCCGTATGTGGCCTTTTGCGACGACGACACCCGCTGGCAGCCCGGGGCCCTGCGCCGCGCCGCCGACCGGCTCGACGCGTTTCCGGGACTGGGCGTGGTGACCGGCCGGTGCCTGGTGGAGCCGTCACTGACCGAGGACCCGATCACCCCCGAACTGCGCCATTCGCCGGTCCCCGGCCCGGAATGGCTGCCCGGTCCCGCTCTGCTGGGTGTCATGGCGGGCCTGTCGGCCGTCCGCGTCCGCGCGTTCCACGACGTCGGCGGCTTCTCCGACCGGATGTGGCTCGGGGGAGAGGAGGAGCTGTTCGCCCTCGACCTCGCGAGCAAGGGCTGGTGGATGTGCTGGGACGAGGAGATGGTGATCCACCACGCTCCCTCACCCGTCCGCGATCCGCGACGGCGCCGTCAGCTCGGCATCCGCAACACGCTGTGGACGTTGTGGCTGCGGCGCCCGCTCGGCAGCGTCCTGCGCCGGATGGTCACGGTGCTGCGTTCGGCGCCCCTCGACCGGGCGACGTTCGCGGCGGTGGCGGAAGCGATCCGGGGGCTGCCGTGGGTGATGCGGGAACGCGCGGTGGTCCCGGCGGCGGTCGAGCGCGGGCTGGTCATGCTGGAGGAGTCGCAACGGAACTCGGTGGCGCGCCGGTACGTCGGGTGACGTCCTGCGCTTCTCGCGGGGCCCGGCAGGTTGCGAAAGCCACTTTCGCAACCTTCAACGTTGCGAAAGTGGCTTGGCTTTCGCAACGTCGGCGAAGAACAACCCTCAGGAAGGTGAAGCGGCCGCGACTTCCGTCTCCCCGGTCAGAACACGACTGTAAGCGCGCAAGGAATCCGAAGCGACCCTGTCCCAGGAATACCGCGCCCGCACCCGATCGGCCCCGGCGAGCCCGAAAGACTCGCACAACGAAGCGTCACCGAGGAGACGCCGCAACGCGGCCGCCAGCTCCACGGGATTGCGCGGAGGGACCAGCATCCCGGTGACCCCGTCGACGACGGTGTCGGTCAGCCCGCCGACGGCGGTCGCCACGACCGGGACACCACACGCCATCGCCTCCAGCGGCACGATGCCGAACGGTTCGTACCAAGGGGTGCAGACCACCGCGTCGGCGGAACGCAGGAGCGCCGGCATCTGCTCGCGCGACACGAGCCCGGGCAGGTGTACGCGGTCACCGACGCCGGCCCGGTCGGCGATCGCCCGCAACCGCCGGACCTCCGGTGCCTTGTCGAGCGGACCGGCGTCCGGGCCGCCCACGATGACCAGTTCCGTGTCCGGGAGCGAAGGCAGCGCGGCGATGGCGAGGTCGAAACCCTTGCGCGGGACCAGCCTGCCGACGCTGACGATGCGGCGCCGGGCCGTCCGGTGCGCGACCTCACCGTCCGGGGTGAACGTGGTCAGGTCGACTCCACAGGGGACGACGGAAGCACGCGAACGCGGCAGCCCCATCCGCACGAGTTCGAACACCTCGTCCGAGCACGTCGCGATCACGCGGTCGGCCTGTTTGGCGATCATCCGCTCCAGCCGGATCCGCTCGGCCGGGCTCGTGTCGGCCTTGCCTTGATAGCGGCGTTTCACCACCCCCAGCGCGTGAAAGGTCTGCGTCACCGGGATCCCGAGATCTTTCGCCGCGAGAATCGAAGCCAGGCCGGACATCCAGAAATGCGCGTGGACGACGTCCGGCCGGTCCTTGGCCCAGCGGGACCGCAGCACCCGGCCGAACTCGCCCATATGCGGCAGCAGCTCGTCCTTGGGCAGCTTCTTGGCGGGCCCCGCCGGGACGTGGACGACGCGATAGCCGTCCGGCGTCTCGACGGTCGCGGGGACACGGCGGTTGTCGCGGCGCGTGTAGACGGTGACGTCGTGGCCCTGCCTGCTCAGCGCGGCGGAAAGCGCCGCGACGTGGACGTTCTGACCCCCGGCGTCGGCTCCGCCCATGGCGGCGAGCGGGCTCGCGTGCTCGGAAACCATCGCGATCCTCATCGGGCTCCTTCCCTCCGCCTCCGGCGGAATCAAGCGGTCACCTCGGCCAGCAGGGCGTCCCAGCGGGTGAGGAACGCGTCGAGCCCGTAGTGGCTCACGGCGAACTCACGCGCGGTTTTCCCTGCCAGCACGGCGAAATCGGGTTCATGGACGAGCTCGCGGTACGCCTTCGCAAGCGCCTTGATGTCGGTCGAGACGGCGCCGGCGTCCGGCGGGACCGCGTGTACCGCTTCGGTGGTGGCCAGTGCCACGACCGGCATGCCCAGATGCATCGCTTCGAGCAGCGAGAGGCCCAGCGACGTCCACCGCGCGGTGTGCAGGTAGACACGTCGCCGGGCCACTTCGGCGTGCAGCTCCTCGCTCCGCAGATCACCCCCGGGACGCACCGCGGGGTGGCGGCCGTCGAGCTCTTCGGCACCGATCCCGTACACGTCGACCGGCGCGATCTCCGCGAAGGCGGGGAGCAGATCGGTTCCGGTGATCCGGCCCCGCCGCACGGGCTCGTTGATCAAGGCCGCGCCGTGGGGCAGTTCCCCGGTGTACCGCTCACCGGGATCGGGGATCCCGTGCGGGACGACCACCGTGGGCGCGAGACCGGAGTCCCACATCAGTTCGTTGAAATGGGTCACGTGGACCAGCGGGATGTCGTCGCGGTCGGCCAGCGGATGCCGGGTGGTGACCGCGTGCTCCCGGGGCGTGTTGTGCTCGACGTAGACGGCGGGCACTTCCTTGCCGGGACGGCGGCGCAGCCACCGCGCGGCCAGATGGATCTCCTCGGGCCGTTGGAGGATCACGACGTCGACGTCGAGATCCTTCAGTTGGTCGACCGGCACCTCTTGGGCGGAGGGCCACTCACGGCCACTGAGGCCGCGGCCCCACGGTCCGCCTTCGTCGAGGAGCGGCAGGAAACAGTGATGGCCACCCCGGACGAAAGCCTCGGTCCAGGAACCGTGCACATGCCACAGGAGAATCCGGAGCGAGGCCGTTTTCGTCATACCCGCCAGGTTGCCCGTTGTGGACGGACTAAACGTTTTCCCTTGTCTTACTTTGCTTTCGCCGGGAAACGCGAGTGGAGGCGATGCCAACCACGAGCGCCAGGAAGGCGGTCACCCCGTGGAGGACGTTGTCGGCCCAGTTGAGGTTGACCGCGTCACCGGCGGAATCGGTCCCCGCCGAAAGGACCCCGAAAGCGGTCAAACCGGTGAATGCCACGAAAACCAGCCAGCTGTAGGCCGGGATCGCGGACGGTTTGAACGCCGCGACCAGACCGAGGACGCCGATCACGGTGCGGATGACGTCGAGCATGCCTGTCGCGCTGAAGATCCACACCGTGTTTTCGCCGACTTCGTTCGCCTCGGGGAGGAAGAAGAAGCCGAGCACACCCAACACGAGATGGACCAGCGCGATGACCAGCACCACCGGTCGCAGTAGGAAGCCAGTCGTACGTAGGTTCATCGGAAAGCCTCCGTTTCGCCGCAAGCTGACCGGGTACCCCTTTGAGCCGCCGTGAAACGCCTCATTCACCGGACTGAGGGTCGGTGTCGTCGTGCGGGTCGCCGGAAGACGTGCCTTGCTCGCCCCGGATCTCTTCGCGGTCTTCCTGGTCCAGTTTCTCGCTGTCGGTGGAATCGCCCTTGGCCGGACCGGTGTCCATGAGAGTCTCCTTTGCTCGGTTTCCTCGTGATTACCCGCTTTCTCGCGTTCTAGTGATGGTCGGTCGAACGTCGTGAGTGGCGTCTCGGCGTGACTCGCGTGATCAGGCGCGTAACTCGCGTGACTGGAGGCGACACTCGGTGTTCCGCCGCTGATCACGTGAGTTACGGCTTCGATCACGCGAGTGCGGTGCCGCAAGCCGGGCCTTGGCGGTCTCGGAGTTCGATGACATCGGACGCTCGCCGGGGGCCCGGTCGAGCGTGGAGGATTTGGGACGTTGAATGTCTCCATTCCTCCACACTCGAATCACGCGCCCGGACGAGGGTTGGCTGCTCGGCGTTGTCAGGTGTCGACGATGTGGGAATTGGGACGTTGAACGTCCCAATTCCCACATCGTCGAGGGGCAGCCAAGGTCATGCCGAGTGGGGAGGATTTCGAAGGTAAAAATGCCGGTCCGCCAGAACCCGAAACGCCACTCACGACCCGCTGGACCACTGTGGACGTTTGGCGCCGCACGGCCGGGGTAGCCGGGAGCAACTACGGCGAACCGGAGGGGACATGACCGCGATCTCCCAGGCAGCAACGATTCCACTCTCCCCGGCGCGGCCATGGCTGCTGCGGCCGCCGGGGGTCTACCGCCCGCAGCACGACACGTGGCTGCTGGCGAGCGCGTTGAGCGCGGCGGGAATGCCCCGTGAGGCTAAAGTCCTCGACCTCTGCACCGGCACCGGCGCCCTCGCGCTGACGGCCGCGGCGCACGGCGCGAGATCGGTGACCGCCGTGGACATCTCCCGGCGGGCGCTGGCCGCGGTTTGGGTCAACGCACGGCTGCGCCGTCTCCCGGTGCGGCCGCTTCGTGGCGGTTTGGCCGAGGCGGCGAGCGGCGGACTGTTCGACGTCGTGCTGGCGAATCCGCCGTACGTGCCCTCGCCCGTGCCCGCCACCGGGGCCGCGCGGGCGTGGGACGCCGGGCCGGACGGCCGGATCGTGCTCGATCAGGTCTGTGCCCAGGCGGCCCGGTTGGTGGCGCCGGGCGGCTACCTGATGATGGTCCACTCCGCGGTTTCCGGCCCCGACAGGTCGTTGACGCAGTTGCGGGCGGCGGGAATGACGCCGTCGGTGGTCGCCACCCGGTCGATCCCCTTCGGACCGGTCATGCGGGCGCGGGCGGCCTTCCTCGAAGCGGCGGGCCTGATCGAGGCCGAGCAGTGCCATGAGGAGCTGGTGGTGATCCGTGCCGACCGGCCGTAGGACCAGGGTCCGGCTCGAACCCGGCGGGCCCCTCCTGGTGGAGGGGCCGGTCGAGGTCGTCACCGACGACGGCGAGACGGTGACCTCGGATCGCTTCGTGGTCGCCCTCTGCGCTTGCCGCCGCAGCAAGCGCTACCCGTTCTGCGACACGAGCCACCGCCGCCGGTCACGGCAAGGGATGCAGCGGCCTGAGCAGTGAGCTCTCCCCGGCCGACCAAGCGCCCAGCAGGTGCTCGGTCAGCCGGGTTTCCAGCAGGTCGGTGGCCTGGATGCCCAGCGCGACGTCCGCCGCCAGTCCAGGTTCCCGGTCGAGCAGATCGCCGACGACGTCGTGCCGCAGCACCTGTTCGTGCACCGCGTCGGCCTCGATGTGCTCGGTGTAGAAGTAGCGGCATTCCGGTGCCGCGCCGAGACGTTCCAGCGCCTGGTCCATCCGCCGGGCGGCGGGCGCGGTGGTGATCTCGGCGGCGGCGAAATGCCCGACGAGCGCGCCGCGCAGGCTCCGGTGCAGCCCGAACAGCGACATCATGTTCACCGTCGCGAGCATGCACGCGGGAACGTGATCGAGGTAGGCGAGGTAGCCGTCCGACAGGCCGGCGGCGGTCAGCAGATCCCCGAACAGCCGGGAGTGCGCCTGATCGGCCCGCCCACCGCCGAACTCGTCGAACTCCACGGCGACCAGCGCGGCCTTGGCCCTGCCCCGCAGCCGCGGGATCACCCACGCGTGGGGATCGGCCTCCTTGAGGTGGTAGATCGACCGCTGCGCGAAGTACTCCTCGACGTGCCACCATTCGCCCTCGTCGCGCAGGAAGTGGGAGACGCCGCCGCCGTCGACCGGTTCGACGAGCAACTCCTCCAGCAGCCCTCCGACGTCGTCGCCGCCGGGCACGGCGGCGCGGATACCGTCGAGGAACACGTGCTCCAGGACGGATCGGAAGGCGAGGAGCCGGGAATCCCACTCCCACTCCGAGTCGACACCGTCGAAACCCTGGTAGTGGAGCTCGTAGCAGACGTGCAGCGCCAGCTGGAGGTCTTCACCGAACGGGTCGGCGCCGGTCGCCACTTCGGGGTCGAAATCGTCTCGGCGTCCGCCCGCCAGGGTGTCCACCACGGCGGCGGAAAGCGGGCCGCGGATCTCGGGCAGCCTCGCGGCCACGTCACGGTCGATCGTCGTCATGCCGCGCGGGTACCCGATCTAGGCGTGCGGAACCGTCTCTTCGGTCAGCATCCGCAACACCGCGATCTCGCCGTCGGCGGCGGCCCGGCGCTGCCGTTCGGCGCCGGTGCCCTCCCGTTCCAGGCGGCCGAGCAGGGTGCGGACGAGGTCCGTGTCTCCGGTGTCCGCCAACGCCTGCCTCGTATGTGCCAGCAGCGCGGCGACCCGGTCGCCCACCGGGACCGGCTTTCCCGCCACCGGGTCGACGGCCGGTCCCGAAAGCCCGTGCCGCGCGGCCGACCACACGGCCGCGGCGGCGATCTGCGGATCCAGCGGCGTGGCCTCCACCCCGTGGTCCAGTTCGGCGAGGGCGGTGCGCACCAGAGCGCGCGTCAGCAGCCCCTGCAGGACGGCTTCGTCCACGGTGGACGCGGTGTCGGCGGCACGGACCTCGACCGTCGGCCACCGCGCGGACGGCCTGGCGAGCCAGAAGGTCTGGTTCTCGTCCACCAGGACCCCGCAGTCCACCAGCTTCCCGACCTGTTCCTCGTAAGCGGCGGCGTCGGCGAAGTACGGCGCGACCCCCGAGCCGGGGAACCGGCTCTGCTCCACCATCCGCCAGCTCTCGTAGCCGGTGTCGCGGCCGCCGTCGAAGGGCGAGTTGCCCGACAACGCCAGCAGCGTGGGCAGCCATTCACCCAGATGGTTCACCACGGCGACCGCGGTCTCCCGGTCGGGCACGCCGATGTGCACGTGGCATCCGCAGGCTTCGTAGGCCTTGACCACGCCCGCGTACAGCGCGTCGACCTTGCCGAACCGGTCGGGGGCGTCGAGGTCGCGCTCGGGTGAGGGACGCGGGGGAGTGCCGGCGGCGATGATGGCGCAGTCCTCGCCCGCGGCGGCTTCGGCGAGCGTGCGGCGTCCCGCGGTCAGCTGCTCGTACAGCTCGTCGGCGGTCTCGCAGACGCCGGTGGCGGCCTCGATCTGGGTCGGCCGCAGTTCCCGGTGGACCGCCGCGCCGTCCGGCAGCGGACAGCAGATCCGGTGCCGTTCGAGTACGGCGTCGGCCCGGGGACAGCTCACCCCGGTCCTGGGATCGACCAGCAGGAATTCTTCTTCGATGCCGATACTGGTCGTCATCACCGCTCCCGCTTCTTCGGCAGCGCGCGTACGGCCGGCCCCTGGATCACCGACCCGTCCAGGCCGAACCTCGAACCGTGGCACGGGCAGTCCCAGGTCTTCTCCGCGTTGTTGAACGCGACGAGGCAGCCGAGATGGGTGCAGTGGGCGCCGACGGCGTGCAGCTCGCCACCCGGATCGCGGTAGGCGGCGACGAGTTCGCCGCCGTCCCGGGTCACCTTCGCCTCGCCGGGCACGAGCTCGTCCAGGGAAGCGGGTTTGCGCAACGCGCTGAGATGGTCGCCCACCAGGAATTTCGCCACGGTGGCGTTGTTCTCCACGGTCGAGATCGCCGAGCGGAGGTCGAAGCGGTTCGGGTCGTACAGGCCCGCCGACGGGTTGTCGCGTCCGGTGAGCAGATCCGCGAGCAGCAGCCCGGCCGCGGTGCCGCCGGTCATCCCCCACTGGCCGAAGCCGGTGGCGACCCAGAGGTGACGGCTCGCCGGGTGATAGCGCCCGACATACGGTACGGAGTCCAAAGTGGACAGATCATGCGCGGACCACCGGTGGGTGACCCGGTGCACGCCGGCGTGCTCGCGGGCCCACGTGGCCAGCCGCTCGTAGCGGCTCTCGACGTCGACGGAGTCGCCGACCCGGTAATGCTCGCCGCCCACGACCGCGTACGGGACGCCGTCATTGAGGTAGCTCCGCACGGAGTGGTGGGTGTCGGCGTCCAGGTACATCCCATCAGGCGGGCGGTTCCCCGCCACCGGACCGGCGACCACCAGATCGCGCACCGGATCGAGCCGGGCGAAGAACAGGCCGCGGTCGAACACCGGATAGTGGGTCGCCACCACGACGTCACCGGCGCGCACGTCACCCGAACTGGTGCGCACCTTGGTCCCGCCGAGTTCGTCGAGCCCTTCCGCGCGTACCCCCTCGATGATCGTCCCGCCCGCGCGCTCGATTTCGGCGGCCAGCGCGAGCAGCCAGCGGCGCGGGTGGAAATGCGCCTGCGACGCGAACTTGACCGCGCCGACGGCGGGTACGTCGAGGTCGACCTCGGTGACGTAAGTGGCCGGGAGACCCGCCTCGGCGGCCGCTTCCGCCTCCCGTTCGAGGCTTTCGACGGTCTCGGGCCTGGTCGTGTAGACGAAACTGTCGGAGCGGGTGAACCCGCAGTCGATACCGAGTTCGGCGGTGGCCGCCGCGATCCAGTCGAGGGCGGCCGCCTGCGTGTACGCGTACATCGCGGCGGCTTCGGTGCCCTTGGTCTTGGCCAGCGTGGCGTACTTGAGCCCGTGCTGGGTGCTGATCTTGGCCGTGGTGTGGCCGGAGACCCCCGCGGCGACACGGCCGGCCTCCAGCACGAGGACCGAGCGCCCGGCCCTCGCCAGCCGGTACGCCGTGGTGAGCCCGGCGATGCCGCCGCCGAGCACGGCGACGTCGACCTCCGGCGGCAACGGCGTGCCGGTGCGATCGGGAGCGGGAGCCGTGTCGAGCCACAATGAACGCGTTCCGGGCAACTCCGTCATACGAGCCGGATTCCCTGGGAACAGGGCGGGCAAACGCTGGTTTTCCGGCCCATCCGAGCGGGTAGCACTGGCCTATGACCACATCCTCCAGGCACCCAGAGGAAAAGAACATCTTCGTCATCGGTCTCGACGACTCCAACGACGAGGTGCTGAGACGAATCCCCGGCGCCGGCCGGTACCGCTTCCATGCGCTGCTCTCGCCGGAGGAGCTCCAGCACGGCGAAATCCCCATCGTCGAACTCGTGGAGAAGGCGGAGGCCCAATTGGACGCCTTCTCCGGACAGATCGACGCGATCGTCAGCTACTGGGACTTCCCGTCCTCGACGATGGTGGCGATGTTGTGCGAGAAGTACGGGCTCCCGGGTGTTTCGCTCGAGGCCGTGCTGAAATGCGAGCACAAGTACTGGAGCCGTCTCGAACAGGCGAAGGTGATCGACGAGGTGCCGTCGTTCGGCATCGTCGATCTGGACGAGGACGACCCCCGCCCGCCCGAGGGCGTCGACTACCCCATGTGGCTCAAACCGGTGAAGTCGTTCTCCTCGGAGCTGGCCTTCCACGTCGCCGACGACGACGAGTTCGACAAGGCCGTGGCCGAGATTCGGGCCGGTGTCGACCGGGTGGGCAAACCCTTCGAGCGGGTCCTCGCCACGGTCGACCTCCCCGAAGAGGTGGCGAACGCCGGTGGAGCGGCGTGCCTCGCCGAAGGGGAGCTCAACGGTGTGCAGGCCGCGACCGAAGGCTATGTCTACAAAGGACAGGTCACCGTCTACGGTGTGCTCGATTCGATCAACTATCCCGATTCGACGTCCTTCCTGCGGCATCAGTACCCGTCGCAGCTGCCCGTGGACGCCGTCGAGCGGATGAAGGAGATCTCCGTCCGGGTGATGGAGCAGATCGGCTTCGACAACGCGACGTTCAGCATCGAGTTCTTCTGTCATCCCGAATCCGGGCAGGCCTGCCTGCTGGAGATCAACCCGCGGCATTCGCAGTCCCACGCGGAGCTGTTCGAGTCCGTGGACGGGGTGGCGAACCACCAGATCATGGTCCGGCTGGGCCTGGGGCAGGATCCCGGAGCGCGACGGAACCGGGGCGACTACCGGATCGCGGGCAAGTGGTACTACCGCCGCTTCAGCGACGCCCTGGTCACCCGGGTGCCCACCCGCGCCGAGATCGCCGACCTCGAGGCGGAGATCCCCGGGGTGAAGATCGAACTGGTGGCCGAGAAGGACGTCCGGCTCTCCGATCTGCCCGAACAGGACAGCTACAGCTACGAACTCGCGCACATCTTCGTGGCGGCGCAGACCGAACGGGAGATGGAGAGCAAGTACCGGCGGTGCACCGAGGCGCTGCGGTTCGACTTCGAGGAGGGATAGCCCATGCGGACGGTGGCTTCGCTGCCGTACGAGATCACCGAGGAGGACCATGTCTGGATCCCGGTCTCCGACGGCGTCCGGCTGTCGGCCCGTATCTGGCGGCCGGTCGCTTCGGACGGCGAGCCGGTCCCCGCGATCCTGGAGTACATCCCGTACCGGCACCGCGATCTGACCTCGGTGCGGGACTCGGTGCACCATCCGTACCTCGCCGGGCACGGCTACGCGTGCGTCCGCGTCGACATCCGCGGTTCGGGGGAGTCGGAGGGGATCCTCGCCGACGAATACCTCGAACGGGAGCAACTCGACGCCGAGGACGTCCTCGAATGGATCGCCGCGCAGCCATGGTGTTCCGGCCGGACCGGCATGATGGGCATCTCCTGGGGCGGGTTCGCCGCCCTGCAGGTGGCGGCGCGCAAACCGCCGAGCCTGACCGCGATCGCGATCTCCTCGTTCACCGACGACCGGTACTCCGACGACATGCACTACATGGGCGGTTGCCTGCTGTCGGACAACGTCGCCGAAGCCTCCACGATGTTCGCCTACGCCACCTTGCCGCCCGACCCGGCGCTGGCGGGGGAGCGGTGGCGCGACCTGTGGCACGAACGGCTGGAGAACTGCGGTCTCTGGGTGGGCGAATGGCTGAGCCATCAGCGGCGCGACGAATACTGGCGGCACGCGTCGGTCTGCGAGAACTACAGCGACGTCCAGGTGCCCGTCCTGGCCTCCAGCGGCTGGGCGGACGGGTACTCGAACGCGGTCTCGCGGCTGCTGGCCAACCTCGACGTGCCGCGGCGCGGGCTGATCGGGCCGTGGTCGCACAAGTACCCGCATCTGGGACGGCCCGGCCCCGCCATCGGCTATCTGCAGGAATTGGTCCGCTGGTGGGACCACTGGCTCAAGGACGTCGAAAACGGCGTCATGGACGTGCCGATGCTGCAGACCTGGATGCAGGACAGCGTGCCGCCGTCGACCTCGTACGAGGATCGCCCCGGCCGCTGGGTGGGGGAGCCGTCCTGGCCTTCGCCGCATGTGCACCCGTCCGAGCATCGGCTCGCGCGGCACCGGATCGCCCGGCCCGGCGAGGAGGTCCCGGCGGAGGACCTTCCGGTGGAATCGCCGCTTTCGGTCGGCCAGTTCGCGGGCAAGTGGGCTTCCTACAGCGCTCCGCCCGACCTGCCGTACGACCAGCGCGAGGAGGACGGCGGCTCGCTCGTCTTCGACACCGACGAGCTCGCCGAGCCGTGCGAGATCCTCGGCTCGCCGGTGGTGGATCTGGAGGTCTCGGCGGACAAGCCGGTGGCGCAGGTCGCCGTCCGGCTGTCCGACGTCGCGCCGGACGGCCGGGCGACGCGAGTGACCTACGGACTGCTGAACCTGACCCACCGGGACGGGCACGACGATCCGGAGCCGCTCGAACCGGGCGAGCGATACCGGGTGCGCGTCGAGTTGAACGCCGTCGCGCAGGCTTTCCCCGCCGGGCACCGGATCCGGCTGTCGATCTCCTCGTCGTACTGGCCGCTGGCGTGGCCGCCGCCGGAACCGGCCAGGGTGACCGTCCACACCGGACAGAGCACGCTGACGCTGCCGGTGCGGCCGATGGCGGAAGCGGACGAGGTCCCGGCGCGGCCGTTCGGTGAACCCGAAGGCACGGAACCACTGCCCGCCACGCAGGTCGAACCGGGCGAGCAGCGCTGGACCGTCTCCCGTGACCTGATCGGCTACCACTCCGCGCTGGACATCGTGAAGAACGAGGGCAAGGTGCGGTTCGAGGACATCGACCTCGACGTCACGAGGAACGTGTTCGAGCGGTACTCGTGGGTGGCCGACGACTTCTGTTCCCCGGTGGCGGAGACGGCGTGGTCGATGACGTTCGCCCGCGGGGACTGGGAGGCAAGGTCCGAGACCCGGACCCGGGTTTCGTGCACTCCCACCGAGTTCGTGATCGACGCGCAGCTCGACGCTTTCGAAGGTGAGCGAAGGACGTTCTCCCGCAACTGGCATCGGACGGTTCCCCGTGATCAGGTCTAAGACGAGTCTCACGGCGAAGTCACTGCTCGCGTGGCTGCGCCTCACCAAGCGGAAGCGGACGTACGCCGACCTCGGCCGATTCCGCCGGAGCATCGAGAGCAGCCAGGCGAAGGGCGACCAGGGGCCGATCCGCTCGATCCGGCGCCGGTTCGACGTCACGCGGTCCGAAGTGGACGGACGACCGTGCTACACCATCCGCCCGCGCCGCGGCGGGGTCGGCAAGCACGTGCTGTACTTCCACGGCGGTGCTTACGTGCATCAGATCCAGCACGACCACTGGCGGTTCTTCGGGCGGCTGATCGACCGCACCGGCTGCTCGGTCACCGTGCCGATCTACCCGCTGGCCCCGGACCATCAATGCCCGGAGACCACCGCGTTCGTGCGCCGCGCCTACGACGAGTTCGCCGCGGACGTCGAGCCGGGGGACCAGATCGTGATGGGGGACTCCGCCGGCGCGGGGATCGCGCTGGCGCTCACCAAGGCGTTGCGGGACGAAGGCAGGCCGGTGCCGAAGGAGACCGTCCTGCTGTCGCCGTGGCTGGACCTGACGATGAGCCACCCGGCGCAACCCGCGCTGGACGAACGCGACCCGTACCTCGCGCTCACCGGCTTGAACGAGGCGGCGAGACTCTACAGTGGACCATTGCCGCGTACCGATCCCAGGCTCAGTCCCCTGTCCGGTGACCTTTCCGGGCTCGGGGCGCTGACCGTCTACATCGGAACCAAGGACGTTCTCCTCGCCGACGCCCGGCGCCTCCACACGCTGTGCACTGAGCAAGGAGTGCCGCTGAGCTACCACGAGTACGAGGGCATGATCCACGCGTGGATGCTGGCCTCGATCCCGGAGGCGAAGCTGGCCTTGGAGGAGATCTCCCACCTCGTGGATCGATCGCTGGTGAAATCGGTGTAGCCGCGTGACGAGGGGGTAACCGGAGGACAACGGATGGCGTAGCGAGGTTGTGCGTCCGCCGTCCGTGAGGTGGACCGGCGTGGGCAACCCCGGCGGGGCAGGGACGCCGGCGCGCCGGTCACCGCGTCCACTTTTCGCCTGGAGTGCTCGATGGAACGGTTGGAGTCACTGGGAGAACTCGCCGCGCTGGTCCGGCGGCGGGAAGGCCTGTACGTGCGATGGGCGCCGACTCCCGAGCATCGTCCCGGCACGAGCCGGGACGAACTCACCGGAGCGGAACTGCCCGGGCTTTCGGTGAATCCCCTCGATCCCGAACCCTGGTGGCGGGATCAGCCCCTCGAACTCTGGCTGGCCCGTCGGCTCTACGACTACTGCCACCTCAGCCACGAACGCCGTCGTGAGACCAAGCCGTGGGTGCTGGCGGGCCGGATCGTGGGCTCGGGCCCGGACAACGAGCCGCTGCTGACCGACCCCGAACCCGTCGGACGCATCTCCACCTCGGTCCTCGGCGAGGCCCGGGAACTGCTCCGGGACCGGGCGCAGCACAACGCGGACTGGGGACCACTGCGCCGCCCGCCGGAACTCGGCCGGACCTGAAAACCGAACTCGCGTGATTGGGGCCGTAACTCGCGTGATTGAAGCCGTAAGTCACGAGATACGGCTCCAATCACGCGAGTTCCGCTTCCGATCACGCGAGTTACGGCTTCAAGCACGGGTGGGGCGGACCGCGAGGAGGTCCACCACGTCCTCTGGGGCGCGGCGTTTCTCGAAGCGCGCCCGTTGCCGATCGGCGCCGCCGCCCTCGGCGGCCAGCCGAGCGCAGCCGTCGCGGACGAAGTCGAGATCTCCGGTCTCGGCCAGCGCGCCGGCGGCGAAGGTGACGACGTCGTCGAGCACCTCGCTCGCCGGGGCGAGATCGCCGGTCCGGAAATGCGGGCAGCGGCCGGAGAGTCCTTCGCGCGACGCGCGCCAGATCTGTGCCCGCAGCACCTCGTTGGACAGCCTCGGAGGGCGTTCCTCCAAGGCGAGGATCGTGCCGACCAGGCCGCGGATCAGCACCCCGTAAAGGACCGCGTCGCCGACGGTGGCCGCGACGTCGCCGAGCCGGAACTCCACCGTCGGCTGTTTCTCGGAAAGCCTCACGTCCCAATAGACCATCGCGCGGTCGAGGATGGCGCCCGCCCGGAGCCAGGCATCGACGATGCTCTCGTAGTGGTCCAGCGAGCCGAACTGCGGCGGCGCGCCCGCCGAGGGCCAGCGGTTCCATTGCTGGTAACGCCAGCTGGCGTACCCGGTGTCGTATCCGTCGCAGATCGCGGAATTGGCGGTCACGGTCAGCAGCGCGGGCAGGAAGGGCCGCACGTGGTCGATCACCCGGATCCCGGTTTCCCGATCGGGGATGGCGATGTGGACGTGACAGCCGCAGGTGTGCGAGGTCCGCGCGGTCGCCCCGAAATGTTCGGACATCCGTTCGTAGCGCGGATTCGGGGTGATGGCGGGCAGCACCGTTTCCGCGAGCGGTGCACTACCGCTGGGTAACAGGCGGCAGCCCCGCCGTGCGGCGGCTTCGGCCAGGTCGGTGCGCAGGGTCGTCAGCTGCCGCTCGGCCTCCTCGCGGGTCGTGCAGATACCGGTGGCCGATTCGGCCTGGGAGCGGGTGAGTTCCTGCTGGAGTTCACCCTCTTCTTCGTCCGCTGCGTCCACGACGGCGTCGCCCGCCGGGGAAAGGTGACCGGCCCGGTCCACCACGAAGAACTCTTCCTCGACCCCGAAGGTGAGTACGTCCTTGTCCACAACCGCTGATACCCCCGGCCCGTTCGGCACAAACTTGGTTTTCGCAGGTCGCGCACGGGGTATTCCAGGACAATGAGTCCGAAGTCGCAGGAGCCTCCGTATCTGCTGGCCGCACAGGCCGGGTCGGTCGTGCGTCACCTGCAGAGCAGCCTGCGCGCGGGTGAACCGGCCTCGCCCGCGGACCTGTGCCGCACCATCGGGGCGTTGCAGCAGCTCGCCGACGACCTCACTCAGGTCCTGCCCGGCCTGCAGGGACAGCTAGAAGAATGCCTGCTGGCCGGCCGCGTCGGCGCGGGCGACACGGCCGGCGAGGCCTGGGACAAGGTCGCCGACGTCGGTTACGCGCTCGCCCAGGCCCGCACGGGCGGCCTCCTGATGGCCGCGGAGCTCCGCGTTTCGCGGCGCACGCTCGGAGAACTCGCTTCTTCGTGAGACGCCGGGCTCAGCCGACCGGCTGAGCCCGGACCACCGCCACCGGGCAATGCGCGTGGTGCAGCGCGTCGTCGCTGACCGAGCCCAGCAGGAGCCGCCGGAGATCGCCGTGATCGCTCCGGCCGAGCACCAGCAGCGCCGCTTCGCTGGATTGCACGGTCAACGCCTGCGCGGCGGGCCCCACCCCGTGCACCATCTCCACGGCGACGTCCGGGTAGCGCTCCCGCCACGGCTCGAGCTGCCGTCCGACGAGTTCGTCGGCGACCTCCTGGGGAAGCCCGGGTGCCGGATCCAGCACCGGCCCGCCGAGCAGCGGCTCGCTCGCGGGACCCCACAGCGGCATCCGCGCGACGTGGACCGCGTGCACGGTGAGCCCGTGGCGGGCGGCGAAGTCGAACGCGAACCCGGCCGCCTGCGCGCTCTGTTCCGAGCCGTCGGTGCCGAGGATGACCGGCCCGCCAGGCGGCGGCTCGTCCCCGCGCACGACCACGACGGGACGTCCGGCGGTCTTGGTCACGCCGGATTCCGTCGAGCCGAGGACGGCCCTGGTGAACAAGCCCGTATGGGATTCGCCGAGCACGATCATCGCCGCGTCGGCCTCGTCGGCGACCGAGGTCAGGACCTGCTCCGGGATGCCGCCGCGCACGGCCGTGCGGACGTCGAGGTCCGGGTCGGAGCGTTTCAGCGCTTCGGCCATCGAGGCGAGCTGCCGCCGGGAGGGTTCTACTTCCGCGGCTTCGTCGGCGGCCTGGGGGACCGCCTCGTTCAGCGGTGTCGCGACCGGGTCCGACCCGGGTGGGGGAAGCCGGTCGTGGGTGCAGTACGCGAGGATCACGCCGAGGCCGCGGGTCTTCGCCTCGGCGACCGCCCAGCGGACGGCACGGCGGGCCTCGGGCGATCCGTCGAAACCGATCACCACCGGCCCGTGGCCGGTCTGTTCAGCGGACATGGGACATCACCTCCGACCCGCTGGTGGTACCCGCTTTCCGGGGGCTTCAAGCGGACGCCGTTTCGCCGGTCCGCGTGCCTGGGTACCTCTCGTGTATGACTTCCCTGTCAACGCCCCGCGCGCTTGACAAGAAGCGCGCCTTCTCAGCGGCCTCCGAACGGCGGGCGCTCGAAGAACAACGGGTACGCCTGCGGCTGCACGTGAGCAGGCCGACCAGGGGGACCACCGTCGTCAAGATGAACGGACAGGTCGACCTCGGGACCGCGCCCCGCCTCTGGGAGATGCTCGACCAGCGGCTGCACGGCAGCGGCACCACGGTGATCGTCAACCTGTCCGAGCTTGAGTTCTTCGGGGTGTCGGGTATCCGGGCGCTCGAACGGGCGCAGTTGCTCGCCGACGAAACGGGAACGGAGCTGTTCGTCTTCGCGGGTGAATGCCGGTCCGCCTGCCGCCTGCTCGGTCTTTGCCCGAGCGGAACCCTTCACGTGCTGTGACGCGTCACAAGGGCGCGAGCCGAAAGGGCCGCGTTCAGCAGGGCGATGTGTTCGAGCCGGGTGGGGTCCAGCCCGGTGAGATCGGCGATCCGGCGCAGCCGGTAGTCGACGGTGTTGGGGTGCACGTGCAGGGCCGCGGCGGCCTGCCGGCGGCCTCCCCGGTCGAGGAAGGTCTTCAACGTCTGCAGGAGTTCCTCGTTGCCGTCCAGCGGTGTCAGCCGGGTGGCCAGCCGGTCGAGCGCGGGGCCCGGGCGCGAAAGCTGGTATTCGAGCAGGACGTCGTCGAGCCGGTACAGCCCGGGTGGCCGCCCGGATCCGGTGGCGACCGCGAGCACGTCCTGTGCGAGCCTCGCCGCGGCGGGCACACCGGACGGCTCGGCCGCGGCGGTCCCGGCGATGACTTCGGCGCCCGCCGTACGGGCGACGTCGGCGAGGACCCGCTCCAGTCGCGCCCAGTCCCTTGTGGACAGTTCATCGGCCGTGGTTTCGTGCGGTAGCAAGGCGAGCCCGCCGTCCGGCGTCAGCGAAGTCAGGACGGTGCCCCGGATCTGGCGCTCCAGTTCGACCCGCAGCCGCCGGAGCTTGCGGCGTCCGGCGACCAGCGGGTCGACCCCGTCGACCTCCTCGTCCGGATGTGCCCCGACCGACGCCGCGAGGACGATGTAGCACGGCGGCAGCCGCAGGCCCGCCTGTCCCGCCGCGACTTCCGCGGGTTCGCCGTCGAGCAGCGCGGAGAGCACCGTGTGCCGCGCCGACCGCTCGTCGTCGAACATCGTCCGGCGTTCGTCGAGGTAACCCGCGCCGACCGCGGGCGTGACCACCTCCAGATAGCGCAGGGTGAGCGCGTTGACGGCGAGGACGTCGGCGACCTCGTCCGGCCGCGCGTCCGGCGTCAGCGACGCCCAGACCACCTGGATGCCGATGTGGTACGCGGTGAGCACGATGTCGATCGGGATGCCCTCCTCCGCGCGCCGGGCCGCCGATTCGCGGAGGAAGTCGAGTTCCGGCCGTGACGGCGTGGCCCCGGTGCGCAGAGTGTCGATGAAGGAACGCAGGTTCTGCTCGATCACATGTGTGATGTCGCCGCTGAGTTCCTCGGCGGGCAGCAGGCCGTACTCCGGGATCCGGAGGACGATCTCGGAGAGCACCGTCTTCGCGAGCGAAGGCAGGACTTCGGTCAGCCGCTCCGCCAGTGGGCGGCCGCCGATACGGAAGCCTGGATCCTTGTCATCCGTCACAACCGCCCATCATGACAGCTGGTCAGTGCGTGAGCACGTCCCGTGCCGAATCGAGGGTCGGGTGCACGGTGAGCACCGCGTCGAGGCCGAGCAGCGACATTGGGCGCAGCAGGGCCCGCTCCTGGGTGACCAGGACGAACGGAACGCCGGCTTCCTCGGCGTTCGCACGGGTCTGCACGAAGACGGTGAATCCGGACGAATCACAGAAAGTGACCGCGGACAGATCGGCGATCAGCACCCCCGGCTTGAAGCGCAGCTCCTCGTCCAACGCCCTGCGCAGGTCGTCGGAGACGCTGATGTCGATTTCGCCGGTCACGGTGACCACCGTGTCGGTGGCGGAAGCCGTGATCGAGATGTCGAGCGGGGACACGAACCTTCGTGTCGAACGAGGCGGATCGGATGCGGGAGCGCGGTAGTCGGTCAAGTTGACTCCTTGCCGGTGCGGGGGCCGGCAGCCGCCCGTGGGCATGCCGGACCCGAATGAAGGGATCCGGCGGCTGGTGTCTGAACCGCGACAGGCCAACCGTAGCAGCCCCGCGGCCCGTTACGCCGGTTGAGCGACGCCTCGCTGGTCACGCCATCCTTACCCGCGCTTCGCCCACCATCACCTGATCGAGGCCGGCATGGTTCTCGTCGGCGCGATCCCACAGGCCGGCCGCCAGTTCGGCGGAGCCTTCAGCGGCCGCGACATTGCCGAGGCCGGTGTAGGCGCGCGCGGCTTCGTACCGGCTTCCGCAGGCCTCCGCCCGGTCCGCGGCGGCACGATAGGCCGAGGCGGCCAGGTCCTGGCGCCCGGCGTGATACCAGGCCCAGCCCAGGCAATTGAGCGCCATGGCGGCGTCGAGGTCCAGCCCCAGTTCGTCGAAGACGGCCAGCGTCCCGGTGGCTATGGCGGCGGCCTCTTCGGACCGCCCCAGCGCGGTCAGCACCAGCGCGATCCCGCGCTCGGTGATCGCGGCGTTGCGGCGATTGCCGTCGCGGACGTAGGACGCGTGCGCCTGCCGGAGATTCCGCAAGGCGTCGTCGTGGTGGCCCCGGTAATGCTCGGCCCAGCCGTTGTGCGCGAGGGTGGTGGTCTCGCCGTGCCCGTCGCCGATCCGCCGGAACAGCGCGAGCGCTTCGCCGTAGCACGCCGAGGCCTCGTCGAGGTCGCCACGATCGACGTGCGCGACCCCGAGGTTGGCGGTGGTGGTGGCCAGCGCCCAGGTGTCCCCGAGCGCCTCGGCGGACGAACGCGCCCATCGATGGGTCGCCAGCCAGGGGTCCCAGAGCTTGGCCACGAAGAAGAAATCGCGGAGGAAGAAGGCGAGCTGCCAGCATCTCTCGTGCTCGCCGCGTTCACCCGCCCTCCGGCACAGGGCCACCAGGCCGGGCCATTCGGCGCGAAACCAGGACATCGCCATCTCGCCGTCGTCCAGCCTGGCCGGTTCCGGCACGCCGGGGTCGAAGACGATCTCCGGGACGTAGCGGTGCGGGGTGAGCTCCCGGTCGGCTCGCGCGGCGGTCCGCACGGCGAAATCGGCGAGTCTGCTGAAGGCTTTCATTCCGTCCTCCGCGTCGGTGAGCACGAATTCGGTGGCGAACGCGCGCAACAGGTCATGGAATCCGTAACGGTCGGAGTCCGGCTGGGTGAGCAGATGGGCTTCGTGCAAACGGTCCAGCAGCCGATCGGCCTCCCGGAACGGAAGCGCGCTCAACGCGCTCGCGGTACGGACGTCGACGTCGGTTCCGGGATGGACGGTGAGCAGCCCGAAAAGTCGCGACTCGGCGGAGCTCAACTGCTGGACGGACAGCCGGAACGCGGCGGCGAGCGAGCGTTCGCCGTCGTCCAACTCGCCGAGGCGGGCCGATTCGTCCGCCAGCCGCCGGTCGAGTTCCACGACGTCCCACGCGGCATGCGCGCGAAGCCGCGCCGCCGCGATCCGGATCGCGAGGGGGAGCCGGGCGCACCGCCGGACCACCCTGGTGACCGCGGGCCCGGCGGGGACGCCGGTGACCGTGGTGAAGAGGTCCACCGCCGTGTCGAGCGGGAGCATGTCCAAGGAGACGTGCGTGGCGTCGTCGAGCGCGCTCAGCCTGGACCTGGAGGTGATCAGCACGCGGCATTTCGGTTCGGCGGGAAGCAGCGGACGCACCTGCGCCGCGCTGACCGCGTTGTCGAGCACCAGCAGCAGGCTGCGGCCGCGAAGCCGGGACCGGTACAGCGCCGCGCGATCGGCCGGTTCGGCCGGGATACGGTCCGCCGGGACGCCGAGCACGCGCAGCAGCCTGTCGTGCACCGCGGCCGGTTCGCCGGCTTCGTCGCGCAGGTCGACGAAAAGGCAGCCGTCGGCGAAGCCGGATTCCAGCCGGTGCGCGCACCGCACCGCCAGTTCCGTTTTGCCGACACCGCCCATACCGGACACGACGCAGACGCCCCCGTCGGCTTCGAGCGCCGCGCGGATCGCGCGCAGTTCGGCCGTCCGCCCGGTGAAGGAGGCGGTCGCCGGTGGCAGGCCGGACGGTCTGACGTCCGGCCGTGTCCGGCGCCGCACGGGTTCGCCGGGCAGCAGCGGTTTCAGTTCTCCTTCCGCGCCGAGTTCCGTTTCGCACAACGCGGCGAGTGCCGGGTTCGGCGCGGAAAGGCCGGTCTCGACTTTGCTGAGGTAACCCTTGCTGTAGTGAGTGCGGGCGGCGAGTTCGGTGAGCGAAAGGCCCGCCGCTTTGCGACGGCGGCGCAACTCCGCTCCGAACGTGGCTCTCTCGTTCATCGGCACCCATCCTCGTCGGAGGATCAGTATGGCCGTGCGGACGATGTTCCGGCAGTGGTTTCCGTCCGCCGGCCGGATCCGCGGATCCGGCCGGCCGACGCGTGCGCATTTCATGCCGGGGTCCTCAGCCGAACACGATGCCGAGCAGGGCCAGGATCAGGCCGATGGCGTGGGTCTGCATGGTCAGTCCACCTCCTTTCCGTATGTGGCGACCTCGGGGGAGACCGGGTTCGCTGGCGCGGTTCCCACCGCGCTGCCGAGCGCCACTCCGATGAGGAGCGCGACCACCCACAGCCAGAAAGCGATCCGTAAGAGCAGCGAAAGCGAGCACTTGACGGTCATTCCGACTCCTTCGGTGAGCGCATGAGGGCAGCACTCGACAACGCGGGAAAACCGCTGGTTGAGGTGTTATCGCCGCGAATTGGGACGGCTCACCAAGAATGCGTCGCCGGTCGGGGAGCGACAAGGAGTTTCCTGTTTCCCGTATGAGCGGGAAAGGAAACCCGAAATAACGATCGGCGATACCCGGCCGCCACCGGCTGGACACGGGCCGCCGGGCTGGCGACTATTGACGACCGTGCTTGAACCACTAGGGGAGGACTGGTGACCGTCAGCGCTGCGGATCTGGCCGGCGAATTGAAGCTGCTTCGGAGGGGCCGGGGAATCGCGGCACCTCAGCTGGCCGAACGGGCGGGCCCCGCGTTACGCGCGGTCTGCGGTGCGTCCGGCAGCGACGGGAACGCGGCGATCCGGCGGACACTGAACGAATGCCTGTCCGGCTGGGCGCGTTCGCTGCCCGAGGATCTGTGCACCGCCGTGCTGGCCGCGCTCGGACTGCACCCGGAGGCGGTGCATCCCTTCTACCAGGATCGGGTGCGCTGGCTGGCCAGGCATCTGCAGCGCGACGAGCGGACCGCCCGCCGCCGGATCGACGACGGCATCGACCGGCTCGCCGAGGTCGCCGTGGCGACCACAAGCGAATCCGACGAGCCTGAACCGGCACTGCCCAGCCGAAGGTGGCACACGGAGGAACTGCGGGTGGCGGTGGCGCTCGACCAGCCGGTGCCGGAGGTCCTCGAATCCCGCCGGATCGTCGCCGACGCCGACGACATCGCCGAACTCGACCTCGCCCTCACCCTGACCGACTCGGTCTACCGGGGCGAGGCCATCGGCAGTGAGGATCTCCGCGTGGACGTGTTCCACGGTGGACGGCTGACCGGACGGGTGATGGAGTCCACCGATCGCGTCGGGCTGGCGTTGCGGTTGCCGAGACCGCTCAAACGGCTGAGCAAACATGAGATCGCCTTGCGGTTCCGGGCGGAGTTCAGGCATCCGCATTTCGTCTGCGTCCCGCGGCATCCGGTCGACCTGTTCGATCTGCACGTCCGGTTCGCCCTGCCGATCCCGGTGGAGGTCGTGCTGCTGGAACGGGTCTTCCAGGACGATGCGAGTGACGAGGCGGCGCGCGGGTTCTCCTTGACACCGGACGCTTCGGGCGAGGTCCACGTCCAGTTCCGGCGCCTGACACCGGGTTTCGCCTATGGGGTGCGCTGGAAGCCGTCGGAGAACTGACTCGCCGCGCCCCTCAGCACCCGTTTCGCCGCGATCGCCTTCTCGGACAGTTCGGTCGCGTGGCCGAGTGTCGCGACGATGTCGTCCGCGGCGGCGTCCACCAGTTCGGTGGCACGCCGGTACTGGTCGCGTCCGCTGAAGGCCAGCGCGAGGCCGAGGTCGAGCCTGCTTTCGAGGGTTTCCGGATGGGTCGAGCCCAGCAAACGGATCTGTGGCTGGAGGATCTCCTCGAGAACTTCGGCTTGGCGACCGAAGTCGCGCAACTGTCCGTGCGCCAGGGCCATGCCGTGCCTGATCCGGTACCGCAAACGGTTTTCGCCGCCGAAGACACGGAGCACGGTCCGTTCGGTCGCGCTCAACGCGATCAGGGCCCGCTCCGGCTGTCCCCGCAGCAGGAGGGCACGGCCTGCCAGAGCCGCGGCGGTCAAGGCCGGCGGGCTCTCGGGGCCGTGACGTCGTCCATACCTGGCTTCGAGTTCACGCAATACGGCGGCGGAGCGGTCCCGGAGGTCGAGCGTGACCGTCGCCTCCGCCCACAGCAATTCGGCTTCGGTGCACTGGAAGTGCTGCACTTTGCCGGTGGCGTGGAAGGCCGCGATCACCTCGGCCGCGACTTCACGTGCTCGCCCCGGCCGATCGTCGAGAAGCAGAGCGCGGGCGTATTCCAGCAGGAGGTCCGCGGGCGGCGAGTCGCGAAATTCCGGCAGGATCTCCTCGACCGAGGCGATGGCCTCCCTCGCTCGGCCTCGGAGACGCAGAGCCTGCGCGATCGCGGGTGACCGGATTTCACCCCGGCCTGGGAGCCCGTTCCAGAACATCCGCTCGCCGGCGGCGTAGTCGCCCTGACAGTCGAATGCCTGTGCGGCGATCAGACTGGCGGCGCATCGCTCGTCGTCGTCGGCCGCGGACGACAACGCGTGCCGGGCATGCCGCACGGCCTCGGGGTACAGCCCGCAGGCGATCTCCACCCGGGCGGCACTCGCGAAGTCCGCGCTCGTCGCGCCTTCGGTGGACAAGATCGCGGCGTGGACCTCACCGGCGGCGAAGAAATCACGGTGCTGTTCGTGAGCGTCCGCGACCGAACGAAGCAGCCGGATCCGGAGCGCCGCGGGTGTGCGCTCGGCGAGAGCGCGGGCATGCTGGAGGAGGAAGTCCCGATATGCGGTGCGATCGCCGGAAAGCAGCCGTAGCAAGGACTTCGCCGCGGACTCGGACAGGTCGCCGGGATCGAGCCCGGCCCTGGCCACCTCCGCCACCAGGGGTTGCAGCCGTAACCCACCGTCCACAAGCGACGCCATACCTCGTTCTTCCAGTTCGCCGACGGCGTCCGCGAAACCGGCTCCGAGCACGTCACGGGCGATGCCGAGCGGAAAGGGAACCGGTGCCAGCATGGCGCCCAGCCGGACGATCCCGGCGGCGACCGGACCGCAGCCGGCGAGCAGGTCGCGGATCGCCTGCGGCGCGGTGTCCGGACGGGAGGCGGGTGGCGCGGCCGAAGTGTTGGCGCGCAGCGTGATCGGATGCCCGCCGCACTGTTCGACGAGACGGAGCACCGCTTCTCGTTCGGCTTCGTCGGCCGGAGCGCGGAACTCGCTGAACAACCTGAGCCCTTCGGCCCGTGACAACCCGGCGAGGTCCAGCGTCGCGACGTCCCACGGAGAATTCCCCACCCGGCTGACGAGCACCGTGGACACGGCGGACGTGGGGAGGAGCAGCCGCTCGAGGGCGTCCGGCGGGAGCCCCGGCGGTACGTCGTCGACGAGGACGAGCACGCGACGCCCGTCGGTGCCGATCCGGTCGGCGACGTGGTCGCGCAGCCGGTCGAAGTCGATGCCCGCCAGGTCGGCGCCCAGCAGGTCCCCGGCCGCGCGGGCCAGCGCGAGGTGGAACTGGGACAGGACCTCTTCCGGCGCGTGCTGCCCGAACGGGCCCAGCCGCAGGACGCCGCCGTCGAACGTGTCCTGGAAGAGGCGGGCGTACTGCTCGGCCAGCACGGTCTTGCCGACACCCGGCAGGCCTCGCACCATCAGCACCGGGTGGGCGTGCAGGCCACGATGGAGCGCCAGGAGTTCGCGATACCGCCCGACCATCCGGGCACGTCCTCGGCGGGAGTCGGCCACCTTACGCCGTACGAGCCCGACAAAGGCGGGCAGATTCCGCGGATCGACCGCGTGTTCGCCGTCCGCTCCCGGATCCACGACCAGGACCCGGTCGGCACGCGAACACAGGACCAGCACGACACGTGAGTTCGCGAGCGCGTCGGCGGATTCGTCGACGGCGGTGTCCCGGAGGACACGGAGCCCCACGTCGCGCAGAGCGGTTTCCCACTCGTCCATCAGCGCCGCGCCGTCCGGGGCGGCCGGCGTGAAACACAACAGGACATCGAAACGATCCGTCATTCGCGCTCTCCCCGTGATCGTGGCGATCCGACAGGGCAGGGATCGATCCAGGGAACGGTTTCGCTACCGAGGATCGCGCCGTGGCGAAAGCTGTCCTTGATCTGCCCGCTTTCCGGCGAACGGCAACGGACAAAACCAGGACAACAATCCCCGGTTCGCAACGCGGCCCCCGATTTCCTCGATTATCGGGCATTCGGACCGCGAACGCCCGGGAGAGGGAACATGGGAATCGCCAGTGACACCACGACCGAGGGAAACGGCACGGCCGGTGCCCTGATCCTCGTCGTGATCGCCGTTCTGTACCTGGGCTATGTCGCCTTCAAGAGACACGGATTCCGGCCGCGGCGCGTGGAAACCACCCTGACCGGGCAGCAGCTGCGGCAGGTTTTCAAGAAGAAGATCGCGGGCAGGGGCTGGTCCGTCGCGGACGACGGCAACCCGATGATCGCCCGTTCCGCGGAAATCGACGGGGTCCGGCTGGGGATCTCCCTCAAGATCTCCGAGTCGGGTGGACGGACCGTCGGTGAACTGGCCGCGATACTGCACAAGAAGAAGATCTTCGGCGACACGGCCAAGGCGTACAGCCTGCGATGGCGGATGAACGGATTCATCGCGCAGGTCCGGCGGCTCGATTCCACCGCGAAAGTGATGGGCTGATCCGATGCCTACCATCGAGACCCGCCCGATCGGCGGCGAAGTCCGGGGATACCGCACTTTGGACACCTTCCCGCGTCCGTCCGGCCGGCTGACCAAAGAGATGCTCGATCCGCTTGTCATGGCGGCGAAGACCGGTGACGAGGACGCGATCGACGCGTTGCTGGCCGTCGTGAAACCGATGCTGGTGCGCTATTGCCGCGCGCGGATGGGCGGGCGCGACCTCTCCTACCTGTCGGCCGACGACGTCGCGCAAGAGGTGTGCCTCGCGGTCTTCAAACTGCTGCCGGTGTACGAGGACCGTGGCGGTTCGTTCCTCTATCTCGTGCGGGCGATCGCGGCCAACAAGGTCGCCGACGCCTTCCGCGCGGTGTCCCGCGACCGGTCCGACCCCGTGCCCGAGCTGCCGGAGGCCGGGCCGGTCCGCAACGAACCCGAAAGCCGCATGCTCGAGGTCGACCTCGGCACGCGGCTGGGCAGGCTCGTCGCCCGGCTCCCGAAGCTGCAGCGGGAGGTGCTCACCTTGCGGATCGTCGTCGGGCTGACCGCCACCGAGACCGCGGCCGCGCTCGGGCTGACGCCGGGGAACGTCCGGGTGAAACAGCACCGGGGGCTGGTGAAGCTGCGTGAACTGGTGCGGGAGGAGGGCGACTTCTCTTGAGCGGGGGTCGTGAGTGGCGTTCGGGTTAGAGCGGACCGGTATCTGCCTACCTGACTGGGCGAGAGTGGTGGTTCCGCGGCTGCCGGGCGCCACGATGGAGGATTTGGGACGTTGAACGTCCCAAATCCTCCATCGTCGCCGGGGACGCCTGGTCTTGGACCTTGGTCAACGGAAGGTTCGGGACACTCAACGTCCCCTCTGCCAACGACGCAATCGACCACCGCGCAGCGCCCGTTCACGCCGACAGCAGAGACCCGCCCAGCCGGATGAGGATTCAGTCGACCGCGCGTGAAGGTCCCCTTCCCTCGGCTCAGCCGAGGAAACTCGACCTTCACACCTTCCCCAAGTACATGATGGCCCCCTTCACTGCGTCTAGCGCAAGGAAGGGGGCCATCATGTACTTACTCCAGCACCGGATCGCCCCAGGCCAGTTCCGGCAGCCACTTGCTCTCCGTCGTACCCGGACGGTGGAACTCCAGCCGGAGCCTCAGCACACCCGTCACGCCGACGTCGATCTTCGCCGGCCTCCCCAGCGCCACCTTGACCTCCGGTGACGGCCGTCCGTCGAGCAGGACGCGGAAGTGTCCGACCTGGAACGGCTCGACCGCGTCGTCGAGGACGCCGGCCACCGAGGTCAGCCTCCGGTAGGCCATCCCGAGATCCACTTCGACGAAGGCGAGCCGCTCCGCTGCCCGCAAGACGATGCTGTCCGCGTAGTGCACGTCGTTGATCCGCGCGCCTTCGGTCCGGATGCCGTCGCTGCACGCCCGCCATTCCAGCCCGGTCGCCAGCGAGGTCTTGCCGGGGCTCGCCGTACTCGTCGCGCCGCCGCGCCACTGGCCGCGTTCTGGCCGCTGGTGCCGGGCCCTGCCGGTGATCGCGGCCAGAAGATCCTCCACACCCTCCTCGGTGAACACGTCGACCGGATACCTCGTGGTGGAGTGCGGGTTGAGGAAGTTCGGGATGTCGTCGACGGACTGCTGCGGGAACACGACCGGAAGGATCCGTTTGAGCTCGCCGCCGAGATCCCTCGTCAGGCGATCGCGGATCCGGGCCGCCTCGAACTGCGAGCCGCGCCCTTCGTCGAAGGCCGCGTTTCCCTCGGCACGGCGTTTGTAGTCCGGCGAGGCGATGACGACCACGAAATTCGCCGTGTCGAGGTGCTTCAACGCCCATAACGACCAGTCGCGACGTTCGCCGTCGTCCCATTGATCAAGGTGTACTTCGAGACCGATCCGGCCGTGCAGGAAATCCGCGAAGCGGCGGACCCGCTCCTTGTGCTCCGGTGAATCATGTGCGTAAGTGACGAACACCTGCGGCGGCTCGTTGTCGGCCATCGAAACTCCTGTCGCGTGAAGGTTGCCCGGCAGGTCGCATTCTCGACGATCGAACGCGCGCGGGCACCCATTGTCTCCCGCTTGTCATCTTTTTGTCTTCGGCGCCTTCGTATGCGCGGCCGTGTCCAGTTTTTGTCGTGTTTTTGTACCTTTTTCGAAAGCGTCGTCGGCCCCTACGATCGGGGCTGTCAAACGGATCGGGGTGCGAAGGGGCGATGGCGCTCGTGTACGAGTACCACCTGTTCATCAGCTATCGCCGAGGCGGAGGCGACGCCCCGGACTGGGTGCGGAATCACTTCCACCCTCGGCTGCAGAGACTTCTGGACGACAATGTCGACTACGACGTCAAGATATTTCTCGAAGACAGTGTCGCCGTCGGCGGGAACTGGCCTCAGGAAGTACGCGACGCGTTGCAGCGTGCCCGGATCCTGATCCCGGTCTGTTCGCCGAAGTACTTTCGCGACGAGCGGTGCATGGCCGAATGGCACACGATGGCGAAGCGGGAGGAAATCGTTGCCCGGGACGGCGTGACGAAGGCGGGCCCGTTGATCTACCCGGTGATCTTCAGTGACTCGGATTACTACCCCGATTGGGCCCACGAACGCCGGATGCGCAGTTTCCGGGACTGGAACAAACCGCATCCGCAGTACCAGAAGACCCCCGAGTACATCGAGTTCGAAGACGAACTGGGGCGGATGGTGGAGGAACTGGTGGAGATCATCGCGCAGGCACCGCCGTGGTCTCCCGAGTGGCCGATCGAGACACCGCCGCCCGAGCCGCCACGACCGTCGAAGCTGCCGAGGTTCTGATCCATGCCGGGAACCGTGGTCACCTTCTACTCCTACAAGGGCGGTGTCGGCCGGAGCTTCACCTTGGCCAATATCGCCGTTCTCCTGGCCCGCTGGGGATATCGGGTGTTGTGCCTGGACTGGGACCTCGAAGCGCCCGGTCTGGACACCTACTTCCGGCCGATGATGAGCGCGCCCCCGTCCGGCGGCGTCATGGACCTGATCGACGACTTCCGGGAAGGCAGGCTGGCTCCGGGCGCGCATACGACCCGGCTGACCGGGAAGGTGAAGCTCGACGTCATCACCGCCGGCCGCGGTGACGACGCCTACGTCCGGCGAGTGCAGGATCTCGACTGGGAAGGCTTGTACGAACAGGGTTTCGGCGACTACCTCGAACAATGCCGTGACCAGTGGACGGCCGCCTACGACTACGTCCTCATCGACAGCCGCACGGGTATCTCCGACATCGGGGGCATCTGCACCGCCCATCTTCCGGACCGGCTCGTCGTCCTCTTCACGGCGAACGTGCAGAGCATGCGGGGCGCGGTCGACATCGCCGAACGCGCCAACGCCGCACGCGACCGCATGCCCTACGACCGTCCACAGCTCACCGTCCTTCCCGTGCTGTCCAGATTCGACGCCCGCGAGGAGTACGCGCGTTCGGAGGAGTGGCGGCGCATCTGTCTCGAAGAGACCAAGGACCTGTTTCGCAGCTGGCTCGACCGCGAGGTCTCACCGGACGTGATGTCGCGTCATCTGACGCTGCCGTACGTCTCGTTCTGGACCTTCGGCGAACAGCTCCCGGTGATGACGGAGATCAGCCCGACCGCCGACCAGATCAGTTTCGCGCTGGAAACGGTCGCGGCGGTCGTCGCGCACGACTTCGACCGGACCGACCTCCTCGCGGAGAACCGGGACGCCTATGTGGCCGCGGTCCGGGCGGAGAAGCGCACCTTCACCCACGACGTCCGGGTCAGCACGACCAGGCCGACGATGTACCTCGCCGAAGAACTCATGAAGTACCTGGTGGAGCTCGGCGTCCGGCCGGTGCTGTCGCTGTCGGGGGAGCGGTCGCTGCTCGAGAAGACCGCGGACGACGCGAAGCATCTGTGCCTGATCGTCGACCGCGAGGTCAGCCGGTGGCAGTCGGCCGAGGTCGAACTGTTCCTGCACCGGACACTCGGGCAGGACCGCCGCGTCGTCCCGGTGCTCACCAAGGGAACCGAGCCGAACAGCCTGCCGGGATACGTCGGCAATCTGCGGCATCTCCGGTTCGGCCCCTCGCGCGGGCCGATGGAGATCGCACGGAATCTCGTGGACCAGCTCACCGGGACGACGGCACTCGTCGAACCGGGTGACCTCGACGTCGCCGGCGTGCTCCGGCAAACCGCGCACGCCCGGCTCCGGCCACTTATGTGGGGATTCGTGGACGAGATCGTCGCCGAGCTGCAGATCGCGATCGGCGCGGGGGACCGGGAACGGGTGCAGGACCTCGCCGAGGAGCTCATGTCGGCGACGCGGGTCCGGGCGACCGCCGCGGCGCGGGGGCATCGCGTGCTCGCCCCGCCGGAGACGCGGGAGGCGATCGAATGGGCCGTTCGCACCTCGGAGGCCAGGGTGACCCGCCAAGGATTCAGCGGATTCCTCGATCAGTAGCAATCAGGTACGGGAAGGATCACGGATGACGGATCGATTGGGACAGAAGCAGACCGCGGCGATGCTCGCGCTGATGGTGGTCGCCCGCGAGGTGTCGAACCCGGAGTTGCGCGAGATCGTCGGCTTCGCCCTCGACGGCAAGGAACGCCGTCAGCTCAACGGCCTCGATCTGGTCGCCAGCGAACAGCGCGGCCGTCCCTTCTACCACGAGCTGACCGAGCGCGGCTGGGCCTGGTGCGAGGAGGAATTGAGCCAGGAAGAGGCGCCGCTGCCCCGGAGCAGCCTGGGCAGTGCCCTGTACGTCGTGCTCGGCGGGCTCGGCAGACATCTCCGGCGCGAGAAACTCCGGCTCGCCGACCTCTTCATGCCCGAGGTCGACCTGACGGTGGAGGAGATCGAGTCCCGGATCCGGATCGCCTACCGCAAACTGTCCCGTTCGCCGCGCGACTGGGTCTCGCTGGTGGAGCTGCGGCCGATGCTCGGCGAAGCGTCCACTGTGGACGTCGACGCGGTCTTGAAGGAGCTCAGCCGGTCGGGACAGGCGCATCTGGTGCCGGAATCGAATCGCAAGGCGCTCACCGCCGCCGATCACGCGGCGGCGATCCGCATCGGCGGTGAGGACAACCATCTGATCTCGATCGAGGCGCCGTGATGGACGAGCTGACCGCGCTCGCGGCCCTGCGGTTCGACTGGGCCGACACTCCCGATCACGTGTGGCGTGACTCGCCGTACCACGTCGACGGCCTGCACACCGGCGTGCTGCAGCAGGTCAGCGCGGGTATCAAGGAGGCCGTCTCCAGCGACGGCCCGAGTCCGATCGGGCTGGTCCTCCAAGGGAAGAAGGGCGTGGGCAAGACCCACCTGCTCGGCCTCGTCCGGAAGCAGGCCCACGGTGTCCGCGGCTATTTCTTCCTCAACGACCTCACGGCGGGCGACGCGTTCTGGGAGAACACCGCCGAGGCGATGCGCCGGGGACTTTCGCGGCTCGACGGCTCCGGCGTGCCCCAGCTCACCAGCTTCCTCCGCCGCGTCTGTCTCCGCGCGAGCCTCGACGCGAACGTCACCAAGAAGATCCTGGACGGGCGTGGCCTGTCGAAGGCCGACGTCGACGCGTTCGTCGACGGGCTGCGCGCCCTCGATCGGGACGTCGCAAGGGAATGCGCCGACACGGCGCGGGCACTGGTGCTCTACGCGAGCGAAGACCCGAGCAAGAACTACGTCGGGGACGACTACCTCGGCGTGTTCCCGGAGTCGAAATCCGGTGACCGCCGCAAATGGGGGATCCGGTCGGACCCCAAATCCGCGAAGACGCAGGTCAGGAACATCACGCGGCTGCTCGCGCTCACCGGCCCGATCGTGATCGCCGTCGATCAGCTCGACACCCTGGTCGCCCGGTCCGCCGTCGGCCAGCGGCAAGTGCACGACAGCGAAGAACAGGACCTGCTCGTCGCCCAGATCGCGGACGGGCTGATGGGCCTGCGGGAAGTGACCAGAAGGACCATGACGGTGCTCGCGTGTCTCCCCGGCACGTGGGAGCTGCTCAAGGCGAAGGCCACCGACACCGTCCCGGATCGCTTCCGTGAAGCCCTGATCCTCGGCCGGGTCACCGATGCCGAAGTCGGCAGGGCCCTGGTCGAGAAGCGGCTTGGGGTCGCGTACGAGGCGATGAAGTTCGTGCCTCCCTATCCCACTTGGCCGGTGTCTCCGTCCGCCTTCGACGGGGAATGGGAGGAGATGTCGCCGCGAGACGTCCTGAAACGGATCGGTGCGCATATCGATGCCTGCGTCCGGGCGGGCCGGGTGATCGAGCTGACCACGTTCGACGAAGGCGGTGTGCGCTCGGCCGGGCCGCCGCGTCCGGCGATGGCCGCCGATCGGTTCGCGGAACTGGACAAGCGGTTCGAGGAATACCGGTCCGAGGCCGAGCCGTCGGCGTTGCTGGATCCGAAGGTCGAGGACAAGGTCATGCCCCGGCTGCTGTCGGCCGCGATCCGGGGATGGATCACCGAGGTCGGCAACGACAACATGGAATGGGTCCATGGCGCGAAGAGCGACCGGAACGAGCTGCACGCCTGGCTCACCCGAACGGTGGACGAAGCGTCGGACCTGGAGGAACACTGGGCGTTCCGGGCCATCGCGGCGTCGCATCACATCGCCGCGCTGCACCGGTTCCGCAAGGCGCGATCGGCGGCCGGGGTCCGGAAGGGCGCGGAGAACCGGCATCTGGTGCTGCTGCGCAACCCGGCGTGGTCGCCAGGGGTGAAGACCCAGGCGGAACTCAAGGAATTCTTCAAGCAGGGCGGTAAATCCCGGGGAATGTCCGATGCGGACGTCCGCACGTTCTGGGCACTGGACAAGATGTTCGCCGAGGGAAGCCGGGAACTGCACGAGTGGCTCGTCGACCGCCGGCCCGCCGGCCGGTCGGAACTCCTCGCGGAAGTCCTGCCGGAACCGTCGCCACGGGCGGCGTCCACTGAGGCGACCCCGGCGGCGGAAGGCGAGATCACCCTCGGGACCGTGTCCGGCAGCGGGAAACCGGTCCGGATCGAACTGGCGGCCCTGCGCAAGCACGCCGCGGTGTTCGCGGGTTCGGGTTCCGGGAAGACGGTGCTGCTGCGGCGGATCGTGGAGGAGTGCGCGCTGCGGGGCGTTTCCGCGATCGTGCTGGACCCGAACAACGACCTCGCCCGCCTCGGCGACGCCTGGCCGGAGCCGCCCGAGGCCTGGGGAGCGGACGACGCCGAACTCGCCAAGCGCTACCTGGCCGAGACCGACGTCGTCGTGTGGACGCCGGGACGGGCGGGCGGCAGGCCGCTCGCGTTCCAGCCGTTGCCCGATTTCGCCGGTGTCCTCGACGACGAGGACGAGTTCAACGCGGCCGTCGAGGTCGCGGTGGCGACCCTCGCACCCCAGGTGAAACTGACCGGCAGCACGGGGAAGGCCACCGTCGGGCTCGCGGTGCTGCGGCAGGCCGTCGTGCACCACGCCAGGACCGGATCAAGGAGCCTGCCCGGGCTCATCGAGGTGCTCGAAGACCTGCCCGACGGGGTGAGCACGTTGAACGACGGGCGAAAGCGGGCGGCCGAGTTGGCCGAGCTGCTGAAGGCCTCCATGGTCAACGACCCGCTCCTGGCGGGTGGCGGCGAGCCGGTCGATCCGGCGCTCCTGCTCGCTCCCGGGGAAGGCAAGCGGGCAAGGGTTTCGGTGATCAGCTTCATCGGGCTGCCTTCGGAGAAGCAGCGGCAGAACTTCGTCAACCAGCTCCAGATGGAACTTTTCGCCTGGGCCAAGCGGAATCCGGCAGGCGACCGGCCGCTCGGCGCCCTCTTCGTCATGGACGAGGCGCAGATGCTCGCCGCGTCGGGGACGCTCACGGCGAGCACCCGCAGCACCATCGTGCTCGCCTCGCAGGCGCGGAAGTACGGCCTGGGACTGCTGTTCGCGACACAGGCGCCGAAGGGGCTGCACAACCAGGTCGTCGGCAACGCGATGACGCAGTTCTTCGGCAGGCTCAACAGCCCGGCGCAGATCGCCGCCGCCAACGAACTCGCCAGGGCCAAGGGCAGCCCCGTCGACGACATCTCGCGGCTGGAACGCGCCCAGTTCTACGTGTCGGGGGAGGCGTTCGGCTTCCAGCGGGTGACCACCCCGCTGTGCCTCACCCACCATCCGGCCAGCCCGCTCAGCGTCGAGGAGGTGCTCGCCCGCGCCCGCGGCGAAGCCGAGTGAAACCACAGCCCGTACGCATCGACAACTGTGCTCGCTGGAAAGGATTTCGCACCATGGCAGGAATCTTCATCACCGTCCGAGCCGGTGACGGCCAGGACCGGCTCCGCGGTCTCGACCGGAGTCTCGGTCACGTGTTCGGAAAGGACCGGATCGTCCGGTCCGGCGACGCCGCGTCCGTCCTCGTGGTGCCGATCGGCACCGAGGGGCTCGACGACGCGGTCCAAGAAGAGATCGCCGAGGCCTCGCGGCTCGGGAAGAAGATCGTCGCGGTCCTGGTGGACGACGC
This sequence comes from Amycolatopsis keratiniphila subsp. keratiniphila, assembly GCF_001620365.2. Lineage (GTDB taxonomy): Bacteria > Actinomycetota > Actinomycetes > Mycobacteriales > Pseudonocardiaceae > Amycolatopsis > Amycolatopsis keratiniphila. The sequence continues at coordinate 164,862 of NZ_LQMT02000034.1, read as the reverse complement.
CGTCATGCCCGGGGAGATCGTCGCTGATTCCCACCGGCGGCTCCGCGGACGCACGGCGGAGCAGGACATCGCGGGCCTGATCACCGAACTGACCCGGGTCGCCCCGGAGCTGGGCATCGGTGTCGTGCCGGGCCTCCAAGACCTGGCCGAGTGGCTCGAATCTTGGCGGGACGAAACGCGTCCCGTCCTGCCCGAGAGCCTCCCGGTGCTCGGCCGGGCCCGCGAAATGGACCGGCTGTGCGACTGGCTGGACGCGGAGCCGTCGGTCCTGCCCGTGTACGCGGGCAGCCGTACCGAGGCCGCGGCGTTCGTCGCGACCACGGTGGCGGCCCACCGCCCGGGGCTCCGGGCGGTCCGGGTGTCGACCCCGGAGGCTTGGCGTCAGTGCCGCGACCTGGACGGGCCGTTCGTCGCCGTGGTGGACGGCGTCGAGGTGGGGGAGGAGAGGATCGGCGGCCATGTCGTGGCGGTGCGGAGCACGCCGGACCGCGACGGCGCCGATGTCCTGGTGCTGCCCCGGATTCCGCGCGACGAGGCGGCGGAAGCGTTCGCGGCGGCCGGTGTCCCGTCCGCCGACGCGACCGCCTGCGCGGACCTCGCCCGGCGGAGTCTCGGTGCCCTGCGCCGCAAGCTCGCCGTCGCCGGTGACTTCCCGAAGTGGGTGAACCCGCTGGAGCGTGATCTCGCCGCGCCGCTGCTGCTGATCGGCCGGTGGTCGGCGGGATCGCGGCACGACTTGGATGAGATCGCCGCCATCGCCGGCCGGGAGACCGACGAGCTCACGCGGTTCTTCGCCAGGGCCGAGTCCGGCGAAGACCCGCTGCTCGCCCGCTCGGGCGACGTCGTGCGGCTGGCGGATCCGCACGACGCTTGGGCGCTTCTCCACGGCAGGCTGAGCGCGCAGGATCTGCGGCGCTGGCACGAGGAAGCCGTCAAGGTGCTCACCGAGCGGGAGCCGGGGCGGAAGTGGTCGGCGGAGATGAGGCACGGGCTGGCGCGGAGTGCCGCGCTGCTGGCCGCCGAGGGGACGACGGCGCTCTCCGGTGGCGTCTCGGGCGCCGACCACGCCACGCGGCTCGTCCGCGAAGTTCTCGGGCGGGCTAACGAGGACGGAGAGCTTTGGCAGGCGCTCGCCGACGTGCTGCCCTTGCTCGCCGAAGCCGCTCCTCACGAGTTCCTCAGTGCCGTCGACCACGCGCTGACCAGCGATCCGTCGCCGCTGTGCGGCACCTCCGAAGGGCTGATCGCGGCCTTGGAAACGGTCGGCTGGTCCGAGGACGCGTTGCCGATGGCGGTCTCCCTGCTGGCCGAGCTGACGCGGCCGGGACGCGAGGCGGGCGACCGGCCGCTCGAATCCCTGATCACCCTCGTGCAGCCGTGGTATCCGTACCTCGACCTGCCCGGCGGGCAGCGGACGGAACTGGTCAAGGCGATCGGCCGTCGCTCGCCGGAAGCGGGCTGGCGCCTGGCTCTCGCGCTGCTGCGCGGCCCGCGAGGACATCTGCTCGCGAGCCCGAGGCGGCCCCAGGTCCGTCTCGAATGGACGGTCCCGGCGGCGCCGGTGGCCGTCGCCGACGGGCCGGAGTTCGAGGACGAGCTGGTCGCCTCGGCGTTGTCGGCGCTGGCGGAACGGCCGTATCGGTGGTGCGAGTTCTTCGAGCGGCTGCCCGAGCTGAACGCCGCGCAGTGGGACCGCGTCGTGGAAGCCTTCACCCGGCTGGACACCGAACGGCTCTCGGCGGACGAACGCCTTCGCCTGTGGGGCCTGCTCACCGGGGTGACCGCCGAGCACCGTCATCACGCCGGCGCCGGCTGGACGCTGCCGGAGGAGTTGCTGCAATGGCTGGAATCCTGCGCCGAGCTGATCGAGCCCGCGGTCAATCCCGGACGGCACGGCCTGTTGTTCGGCCGGAACCCGTACCTGGACGGCGGCGAATCCCTCGACCCGGAGGCGCGTGAAGCGGAGATCGGGCGCCTGCGCCGTGACGCCGTCGGCGGTGTCCTGCGCGAGCACGGTGCCGCCGGGCTGAGCGCGCTCGCCGCCGAGAGTGCCCTGCCCAGGCTGGTCGGTGTGGTCGCGGCCCACGTCGCCGCGGACGACCTCCGGGAAGACGCGCTCGCGGAGCTCGGGCGTGAGGACTGGGCGGCGGGCTGGGCCGGGGAGATGGCCCGGTCCCAGGGTGGAGAGTGGCGGCAGGAGGTCGCGACCCAGCTCAAGGAGCAGGACCGGCTGGTCGACTATCTCCTGGCCATTCCGGTGGATCACGCGCTGGAGCTCTTCGATTCCGCCGACGAAGAGGTTCTCGAGGGCTACTGGACGCACGTCGGTCCGTGGCCGCTTCCCGAGGGACAGGAATCGTTCTTCGTCACGCAACTCGCGCGGCGTCGGCCGTGGGCCGCGGTCAAGGCGCTCGCCGCGGGGGTGCGCGACGGGGCGGCCCTGCCCGCGTCCCTGATCGAGGAAGTGCTGCTCCAGGCGTCCGCCGACGGTGTCGAGGCCCCCGACCGCAAGGCCGTCGCGAACGTCGGTCCGCTGCTGGACCAGCTGGCCGAGGCCGGTGGTTCGGACGTCGCGGTCGCCCGGCTGGAGCTGCGGTTCCACGCGGCGCTCAAACACCACCGGAAACCGCGGAGCCTCCAGCGGATCCTCGCCGAGAACCCCGGCGCGTTCGTCGATCTCTGCACCCGGATCCAGCCCTCGGAGGACGGCGCGCCGAGCGTCGAACTGGTCGGCGCCTGGCTGACGATCTTCGAGACGCGCACCATGCCGGGGACCGACGCCGCCGCCCTCAAAACCTGGGTTTCACGTGCCCGCACGGAGTTCGCCGAACGAGGGCGGGCCGAGTTCGGCGACCGGGCGATCGGCACCCTGCTGGCGAGCGGTTCCCCTCTTTCCGACGACGGGTGGCCGCCGGAGCCGGTCCGGGACGTCTTGGACGTCGCCGACGGCGGGTACCTCCGAGAGGGCTTCGCCACCGGATTGACCGTCCAGGACGGCGACGCGGGGGAACTCGCGCAGCGTCATCGCGGCTGGGCGCGGCGGATCAACGTCGGCTGGCCGCGAGTCGCCGCCCTCCTGCGTGAGCACGCCGACGACCTGGCACGACGCGGGTAGCGGTCGGCCGGGTGGAGGGGTCGAGCGGCTCCTCCACCCGGCACGCCTCGTAGGCTGGACGGGTGACCGGGACGACGACGGCCGAGGTGCTGGCCGAACTGGCCGCGCTCGAGGATCCGCGCGCACGCCAGGTGAACGAGAAGCACGGCGACGACCACGGGGTGAACCTCGGCAAGCTGCGTGCGCTCGCCAAACGGCTGAAAACCCAGCAAGACCTCGCGCTGGAGCTCTGGGCGACGGACGACACCGCCGCGAAACTGCTCGCGCTCCTCATCTGCCGCCCGAAGGCGTTCGGGCGCGACGATCTGGACCGCATGGTGCGCGAGGCCCGCACCCCGAAGGTGCACGACTGGCTCGTGAACTACGTGGTCAAGAAGAATCCGCACGCCGAAGAGCTGCGCCTGGCGTGGTTCGCCGATGCGGACCCCGTCGTCGCGAGCGCCGGCTGGGCGCTGACCACCGAACGCGTGGCGAAGAAACCCGAGGGCCTCGACCTCGGCGGGCTGCTCGACGTCATCGAGGCGAAGATGAAGACCGCGCCGGATCGCCTGCAGTGGGCGATGAACCACTGCCTCGCGCAGATCGGCATCGAGCACGCGGAGCACCGGACCCGGGCGATCGGCATCGGGGAGCGGCTGGAAGTGCTCAAGGACTATCCGACCCCGCCGAACTGCACTTCGCCGTTCGCGCCCGTCTGGATCGCGGAGATGGTGCGGCGGCAAGACCCCGCGCGTTCGTGAGTGATGCGGCGGAAGGCCGGCTCGCGGTCGTGTTGCGAAAGCCACTTTCGCAACCTTCAACGTTGCGAAAGTGGCTTTCGCAACCTAGCCGGAGGCACCGAGGTGACCGGCCCGCTCAGCCGAGCGCGTCCGCCTTGATGGCCTCGAACTGGGCACCCATGCGCCCCGCGAGCGCCTCGGCCGCCCGCAACGGCCGGACCATCACCTTGAAGTCGGTGATCTTTCCGTCGGTGTCGAAGGTCAGCAGGTCGCAGCCGTTGATCTGGAGCCCGTCGACGGTCGCTTCGAACTCGTACACGTGGTGCGCGCCGTCCTGGATCTCGCGGACGTAGCGGAAGTCCTCGAACACCCGCAGGACCCCGCGCAGGATCGCCGCCGTGATCGCCTTCCCCTGGTAGGGCTTGAACGCCACCGGGCTGGTGAAGACCACGTCGTCGGCGAGCAACGCCTCGATCGCGGCGGCGTCCTTCGCTTCGACTGCTTCACGGAACGTGGGCATGGCGATCTCCTCATAGTCAACTTGTTGAGTAGATGCCGCCGAGCGTAGGTGATCACCGTGCCGCTGTCCATCGAAGTGACTATTCAACTTTGCGACTAGTCCGCGCGGTGCCTATCATCGCGCCATGGCGCTGCGGAACGCGATCCTCGCGACGCTCCTGGACGGCGAGTCCTCGGGCTACGACCTGGCGAAGAGCTTCAACGCGTCGGTCGCCAACTTCTGGACCGCGACACCGCAGCAGCTCTACCGCGAACTGGACAAGATGGAATCGCAGGGCCTGGTGGCGGCCCGGGTGGTCGAGCAGGAACGGCGACCCAACAAACGGCTCTTCTCCTTGACCGACGCCGGCGCCGCCGAACTCGCCGACTTCACCACACGGGCGCCGAAGCCGACCGCGATCCGCGACGAGCTGCTGGTTCAGGTCCAGGCGGTCGAAGCGGGCGACGCCGAGGAGGTCCGGCGTGCCGTCGCGGACAGGATGGCCGTCGCCGAAACGAAGCTCAAACGGTTCGAGCGGCTTCGGGAGCGGTTGCTCGGCGACTCCGCCGAGGCGGAGTTCCTCGCCACCGCGCCTCGCGTCGGGCCGTATCTGACCCTGGCCCGTGGGATCATCTTCGAACAGGAGAACATTCGCTGGTGCGAGCAGGTTCTCGCGGTGCTCGAACAGAGGTGAACGGCTTGGTCGAGCGGAAAAAGGGTCCGAAGTTCCGTCAGGTGGTGCTGGACGGCACCGACGTCCGCGCGCTGGCGGAGTTCTACCGGCGGCTGCTGGTCTGGGACTACCGCCCGGGTGACGAAGCGCCCCCGCCCGGCGCCGTGGACAAGGACTGGCTGGTGCTGCGGAACCCGGACGGCGGGGCGCAACTCGCCTTCCAGCAGGTCGATCGGCTGGAAGAGGCGAGCTGGCCGGATCCCGAACCCGTGCCCCAGCAACTGCACCTGGACCTGACCGTGGATTCGGTCGAGGAACTCGACGAACAGCACGCCCGCGTCCTCGAACTCGGCGGGCGGCTCCGGTACGACCGCAGCGACGACCCCGAAGAACCGTTGCGCGTCTACGCGGATCCGGCGGGGCATCCGTTCTGTGTCTTCGTCGCCTGAACGCGCTCAGGCACGGCAGAGCAACGCGTCCGGAGTGCGGTTCGAGCCGACACGGCCGGTGTACGCGACACCGGCGACGTATTCGCCCGGAGCGCATTGCCCCTTGTAGTGGCCCGACGCGAAGTCGCCGCCGGGATTCCCGGACGGCCGGTTGTCGCCGCGGTCGAACCAGACCGTCCGGCCGGTGCGGCCCAGCGGGGTGGCGGACCGGCCGCAGAGGAGCGCGGAGAACGCCGCGCCGGTGACGCTGTGGCCGACGGCGGCGTGCCCTGGCGGGCATTGCACCTTGGTGTAGCCGGACGCCCAATCGGTGTCCACATAGGACTCGTCACGGACCACGGCGTATCCCGTCGGCGCGGCGAGCGTTCCGGTGCACAGGCCCCGGTTCCCGGTGTGGGCGAGGCCGCTGAGGCGCTGACCGTCGGGGCAGGCACCCTTGCGGGCGCCCGGATTCCAGTCCGCCATGGCACGAACTCCGCGCGAGGCCTGGAAATCGGCGTAGTCGAGGTTCAGCATCGACCAACGCTCGGCTTCCGGGATCCGGCCGGAGCGGGACGGCGCGTCCACCAGCCGCCGCCACGCCGGGCCACGCCAGTCCGTACCGTCGAGCACGTCGACGCGCCTGCCACCGGCGTCCCACGAGAGCAACGACCATCCGTTGCCGGTTTCGCCTTCGTGGAAACCGACCGCGGGCCAGTAGGCGAAATCGGTGTCGGTCTCGGCGAGGTAGCCGACGAAGTTCTCGAACCAGGCGCGGCTCGCCGCGTCGGTGGTGTGACGGCCTTCGCCGAACTCGCTGATCCAGAGCGGCGCGGTGTAGTGCTTGCTGGTCTCCGCCGAGACGAAGAACGCTTGCCGGTGAAGGACATCGCGTAACTGCTGGGGTGAGAGGTCACGGTAGCGCGGGTCGTGGGTCTCGCCGGTGCCGGTCGCCCCGGAATGGTTCGGACCGGTGTAGCCGTAGAAATGCGCGGCGTAGACCAGTTTCCCGGAGTCCACGAGCGTATGCGAGAGCGTGCGAGCCGGCTCCAGTGTCGGTCTGCCGTGGGGAAGCCCGTCGACGGGCAGGCCGGTCCAGTTGATGCCCTCGACGATGAGCAGCAGATCGGGATTGGCCTCGGTCTGGATGCGGTCGGCCACCCGCTGGCTCGCGCGTTGCCAGTCCGTGCCGTTTCCCCAGCCCCAGTTGGGATCGTCGAAGACGTCACGGCGGACCTCGTTGTACAGGTCGGCGCCGACGACCCGTTTGTTCGCGGCGTAGCGGCGGGCCATGAACAGCCAGTCGTCCTGCCAGCGTTGCTCCGTCTGCGCGGTGTTCCAGCGCTCGTTGCCGTCGAGACCGCAACACCAGCGGGAGGTCGTGGTGTGGTTGTTGAGGATCACCGCGAACCCGCGTGCGGTCAGCCTCGCGACGACGCGATCGTAGACCTGCAACGGGGTCAGGCCGCGCAGTTCCGGGTTCGCCGGGAGGTCGGGAACCGGCCTGGTGTCGTGGATCATCGCGTTGGAGAAGGGCAGCCGGACACTGTTCAGACCCAGCTCCGCGAGCCCGTCGATGACGGCGTCGATCGACGCCCGGTCCAGCCCGAGCGGGGTCTGGTAGGCGATCTCACCGGCGTGGTGCGCGGCGGGATCGTCGACGTCGCCCGAACCGGTCCAGGTCCCGCTCGCGCCGTGCCAGTTGGCGGCCTTCAGCTTGAACCGGTCGCCCGCCGCGTCGACGATGTAGCGGCCGCGTGTGCTGAGCGGCGCCACCCAGCCCGACGGATCCGCCGCGGCGACGGCGGGCGGGGGAATCACGATTCCGGCGGTCACCAGGACGGCGAGCAGCACACTCTTGATCCTCACCCGCCGGAGGCTAGCCACTCGCGTGGCCGGTTGTATACGGACGATCGGGTAGCTTGCCCGCATGACCACCGCGTTGATCATCGGTGACCTGCAACGAGGCATCACGGGCGATTACCCGTTCACCGGAACAGTCCTGCCGCCGATCAAGAGTCTGCTGCCGCGTGCGCGGGCGGCGGGCGCGCTCGTCGTGTTCGTCCACTTCGCACTCCGGGGCAACGGGGCCGACCTGCCCGCCGGGAACGCGTTGTTCAAGTCGTTCCACGAAGCGGGGGACACCTTCCACGAGGGATCGGCCGGGACCGAGATCGATCTGCCGGTCGCCGACGAGGACGTGGTCGTGCTGAAACGCCGGGCCAGCGCGTTCGCCGGCACCGATCTCGATCTGGTGCTCCGTGCCCGTGGCGTCGACACCGTCGCGATCGCCGGGGTCGCGACCAGCGCGATGGTGGCCGCGACGGCCTACGACGCGGCGGATCGCGGCTATCACGTGACCGTGCTGCGCGACGGTTGCGCCGATGGCGATCAGGCGATGCACGACTTCTTCGTGGACGTGGTCTTCCCGAGCCGGGGGTTCAGGGTCGTGACGTGCGCGGACTGGCCCGGCGAATAAATCGCGCGAGCGAAGGGCTCGGATGTGGCACGGTGATCGGCGAGCTGATCGAGGGGGCCACGAATGGAGACGAAGCGACTCGGGCGCACCGACGTCGAGGTGACGAGGCTGGGTTTCGGTGGTGGACCGCTCGGGGGCTTGTTCGCGCCACTGGACGACGACACCGCGGCGGGGGCGCTGGCCGCGGCCTGGGACGGCGGGATCCGGTATTACGACACGTCTCCGCATTACGGGATCGGGCATTCCGAACGCCGCATCGGCGAGTTCCTGCGCTCGCGGCCGCGTGATTCCTACGTCCTGTCGACGAAGGTCGGCCGCCTGCTGATTCCCCAGGACCCGGACGGGAAGCTGGATCCGGCCGGCTTCCACGTCCCCGCGGCGCACCGCCGGGTCCGCGATTTCACCCGTGACGGGATCCGGCGCAGTGTCGAGGATTCGCTGGAGCGGATGGGCTTGGACCGGATCGACGTGCTGTATCTGCACGACGCCGAGGAGTACTTCGAAGACGCGCTGCGTGACGGCTATCCGGCTCTCGCGGAGCTGCGGTCGGAAGGGATCGTCGGCGCGATCGGCGCCGGCATGTACGACACGGCCATGCTGACCACCTTGGTCGGGGAGGCCGATGTCGACGTGGTCATGCAATCCGGCCGTCACACCCTGCTCGACCACAGCGCGCTCGACACCTTCCTGCCGGCGTGCGAGGAACGCGGTGTCTCGGTGATCGCGGCGTCGATCTTCAACTCCGGGCTGCTCGCCGTGCCGCGGCCTGCCGAGGACGCGTACTTCGATTACGCGGCCGCCACACCTGAAGTCGTGGAGCGGGCGAACCGGATCGCCGACGTGTGCGAGGCGCACGGCGTGACGCTTCCCCAGGCGGCGATGGCCTTCCCGCTCCAGCATCCGGCTGTCGCCGGCATCGCGGTCGGGATGCGGACCGCCGAAGAGGCACGAAGCAACTTGGAATCCTTCGATGTGAAGGTGCCAGCACAGGTCTGGGCCGATCTGCGGGCCGCGGGCTTGATCCGTTCGACAGCGATTAGGGTGGACTGATGGTGTCGGTCAAACAGGTACAGGTCACGTTCGATTGCGCGAAACCCGAGCGTCTCGCCCGATTCTGGTGCGAGATCCTGGGCTACGTCGTGCCCTCGCCGCCGGAGGGGTTCGACACCTGGGACGACTACAACCGCACATTGCCGCCCGAGAAGCAGGACGCCGGCTTCGTCTGCAGTGACCCGACCGGAGTGGGACCGCGGCTGTACTTCCAGCGCGTTCCCGAAAGCAAGGTCGTCAAGAACCGCGTGCATCTCTGCGTGCGGGCGGGCACCGGTCTCGTCGGTGACGAGCGCCTCGCCGCGCTCCAGGCCGAATCCGACCGCCTGACGGCACTCGGAGCGGTGCAGCAGCGCGTCCTGCTCGCCGACGAGGAGAACGAGTCGTGCATCGTGATGCAGGACATCGAGGGCAACGAGTTCTGCCTCGACTGACCTCAGCCGGTGGTGCGAATGCTGAACGTCGTGATGCAGAAACCGCCGTCCGCCTTGCGATCCGAGATCACGATGCCCTTCGCCGACCGTCCTTTGGCGACTCCGGCGACGTCGGCGAGGACGAATCGGGACGTCCCGTTGACCGAGGTCACCTGAACACGTGACCCCAGCGGGATCAGGGAATCGATCTTGTCGTCCATGAACCTCTTCTGCGCCTCGCAGGCCAACGCGATCGCCCCCGGTTTGTCGCTCCCGGCGATCTTGGCGAGGAAGTCCACGATCACCTGAACGCCCTGCTCCGGCGGCGGGACCGGACGCCGGGTGGTGGTGATCCGTGGACGGCTGACCCTGGTGCTGGTCGGGCTTTCCGTGGTGCTCGTGGGCGAGGAGGTCGTCGTCGGGCTGGAGGTGGGGACGGGCAACGAGAGCCCGGGCCCCTTGCGGAGCAGGAAACCGGGCGCGGCGAAACCGGTGATGCAGAAGGCGACCAGCGCGATCACCGCGACCAGGATCCCGACGGCCACGCCGGGCTTGACGGTCGCGGGGCGGGGGTTCTGCTGCTCGGGAAAGCTTGGATAGGTCATCGGAGTCACCTTCCGTGCGGGATCTTGATGGGCGATCCGACGGAGCTTTTCCGGTGGGGGTTCCGATCCTTTCGGGGATCTTACGGCTTCGCGAAAGTGGGCTGGGGTGCTCCATTATGGACGGTTTAGGCGCCGGGTGCTTCGGGCCGAGAGCGCCTTGGGTTGGGGTGATCGCGGGTCAGGTCCGTGAAGGCCTCCTTGCCTACCCTGAAGGTAGTGAAGGAGGCCTTCACTGCCTTCAATGTCCCGAATCCTCCACACTCGAATCATCCGGTCAGCACGAGGTTGGCGTTCCTGGGGTTGACGATGTGGGAATCGGGACGTTGAGTGTCCCGATTCCCACATCGTCGAGGGGCGCTTCGAGTCTCGGAGCTTGATCAGCGGAGGATCGGGGGACACTCAACGTCCCCGATCATCCTCCACACTCGCCGACAGCAGCAGGAGACCCCGAATCGCCCTCACGAACGCTCAGCAGGGGTTCAACAGCCAGCACAGCCGATAGTTCGCCTGATAGGTCGTCGACGTACCGGGCGCGACGATGTTCTGCGTCCGCGCGCCGCCGTGCGCCCAGCCGGTGAAGGCGTACTTCAGGTTGAGCGGGGGCAGTTTCTGCGGGCTGTCCGCGCTGATCGAGTTGGTGGATCCGGCGATCACCGTCCGGGAGAACGGCGTGCGCTGTTGCGTGCCGCCGACGGTGAGCGTCGCCTGGCTGGGGCTGGAGGCGAAGTTCAGCGACACCGTCTTCGGCTGGAGGTCGACGGTCTTGCTGCCGGTCCGGCCGGTCGAGTCGGTCGCGGTGAGGGTCAGTTGCAGGTACGACGGATAGTCGTGGTCCGGCGCGACGAACGAGCCGGACCCGACGCCGGGGAAGTCCTGGACGTTGTGCGTATGGCAGGTGCCGTTGGTCGCGCAGTGCCGGATCGCGAGCCGCCACGACAGCGCCGACGCCGGGAGTTGCCCGTCCTGGGCGTCGACCGCGCGGCCGGAGAAGGACACGGTCTGGCCGACCGACCAGGTCAGCGTGCTCGCCGGGCTGTCGATGACCGGCACCGGGTCGAGACCCTCCGGGTTCCCGACGGTCACGCGCACCGTCGTGGTCGCGCTCGCGCCGTGGGAGTCCGTCACCCGCAGCCCGGCGTCGACGGCGGCGGCCGCGGTGTAGGTCCAGGTGGGGGCGGCGGCCGACGAGTCGTCGTACGCGCCATCCGCGTCGAGGTCCCAGGCGTAGGACAGGGTGTCGCCGGCGTCCGGGTCGGTGGACGCGGTGCCGTCGAAGCGCACCGTCAGCGGGGCCGGTCCGCTCGACGGGGTCGCCGTGGCCACCGCGGTGGGCGGCCGGTTGGTGCCGCCGGGGTGGCTGACGCGACGAAGTTCGCCACTGCCGAGCGCGACGTAGAACAGGTCGCCGCCCGGTCCGGTGAGCACCTGCACCGGGATGTTGACACCGGTCACGAAGGGCACGAGACGGCTCGCGTCCGGCTGACCGTTTACGGTCTGCATCGCCCAGATGCAGCCACGGGAGGAGTCGGAGAAGAACAGCGCGCCGGAATACTCGGCGGGGTAGTTGCTGCCGGATTCGAACGCGATGCCGCTGATCGAGGAGCCGCCCGTGGGGCACGGATCGCTCGCGACCACCTTGGCGCGGTGGTTGTAGGCGTAGTACGGCGCGGAGTGCCCGCCGGACGAGTACAGGGATTCGCACCGGTCGAGGTTCGCGCCGTCGTAACCGGCCTGTCTCGCGCTGCCTTCGAAACAGGGCCAGCCGAAGTTCTCGGCGACGGCGTCACCGACGTCGGCGATGCGGTTGATCTCCTCCCAGGTGTCCCAGCCGACGTCGCCCGCCCAGAGCTCGCCGGTACCCGGCCGGAAGCCGAACCGGAACTGGTTCCGCGCGCCGTAGGCGATCACACGCCGGGCGTTGGCGTCGCCACTGTTCGCGAACGGGTTGCCGGGGACGCCTTCGCCGGTGTCCGGGTCGATGCGCAGCACCGTGCCGTTGAGCAGGACCGGTTGCCCGGCGGCGCGTCGCGGCGACTGCGAACGCAGCGCGCCGCCTTCGGCCGCCGGCGGCGTCAGGTTCGTCCCGGCGGGGGAGGGCGGGTCGGCGCAGGGGTTCCCGGCCTGGCCGTAGTCGGCGAAGGTGAAGCTGGCGCCGTCGCCGCCACCCGCGTACAGGGCGCCGTCCGGGCCGAACGCGAGGGCGCCGACCGAATGGCTGGGGAACTGCTGGCACCAGCCCGTGACCAGTGGTTTCTCGCTGACGGCCGTGCCGGCCGAACCCATCGTCAGCTGGGAGACACGCCCGGTCACGACGCAACCCTTGTCGGTGGCGCCCGGCGGGGTCGGGCAGGTGTCACCCCAGCGCGGCGCGGTGCCGCCGGGTTCCGCGTCGAGGGTGTACGAGACGTAGACGTACGGCCTGGCGGGGAAGGCGGGGTCGACGGCGAGCCCGAGCAGGCCGCGGTCCCAGAAGTCCTGCGTCTGCGTCCGGAGGTCGGCGAACACCGTCGCCGTCGGGTCGGCGAGCGAGTCGAAGACCTTGACCAGACCGCTCTTCTCGGCGACGAACACCCGGCCGTCCGGCGCGAAAGCGGTGGCGGTCGGCGAGCTGAGCCCGCCGATCGCCACCGTGTCGGTGAAACCGGTGGGCACGGCGGCTTCGGCGGGTGCCACGGTGACGAGCCCGACCGCCAGCGCTCCGACGAGCGGGCCGACGACGCCCACCGCCAGCGCGCGCCGTGATCTTCGGGGGAACGGGAAACGACGGGAACTCAGCACGCGAATCCTCCTGCGGCGGGGACCGGACAGAACAAGACAGCTCTCCGGTATGCCGTGGGAAGACCGAAAGTTGTTACGCCTCTGACAGAAATGCGCACAACTCGCTAAACGGGATCAGGTTGTGGCGGTGGGAAAACCGGTCAGGCGGGCGAGTGCGTCGAAACCGTCGTCGGTACCGGGCCAGTGCGCGCGGACGGCGGCGGGCCCGGCGCGGCGGACGACGCCACGCAAGACGAGGACGACGATGATGGCGTCGTCGGCATAGCCAAGGACGGGAATGAAATCGGGGACGAGATCGACGGGCAGGGCGAGGTAGGCCAGTAGCAACCCGAGCCTGACCCGGACGCCGCGGGGCAGCGTCTTGTCCGCGGCCAGGCGGCGGATGAGCCGCAGCACGTCGGGCAGCAGCCGCAGCGCTTCCCGGAGCAGTCCGCCACGGGGCCGGGCGAGTACGAGCGCCACGACGAGCACGAGCCAGGCCAGGAGCAGCGCACCCGCGAGGCCGAGCAGCAGATCCCACCAGAACGACCCGGTCATCGCCGCTCGGGCGCTTCCGCGCGCAGGGCGGCTTCCTCGAAGGCGGCGAGTTCGGCCGCGGCCAGTTCGACGGCGTCGCGAGCCTCCTGGCCGAGCGGTGCGGCGAAATAGTCGCGAGCGGCGATCTTGGCCAGCCAACTACGAAACCGGTTCAAGTCGGCTTCGGACTCTTCGACTTCCGCGTAGGTGGCGTTGCCGCGGGCCTGCTCGTCCGCGAGTTCCCGCCGAAGCTCGGGCAGCCGCTCGAGGACTTCGGCGTACTCGGAGTCGCGGGCGTCGTTCAGTTCCGCGATCACCGCCCGCTCCTCGGCCGGCTCGGTGAACGCCATCGGCAGTGCACGCGCCGTCCCGCCCTGGTGCCGGACCCGGTCGAGCAGACGGCGGATCTCGCGCACCACCTCCACCCGCGCGGGCAGCAGGCACACCGATTGCTGCAGGTAAAGCGCGCCCAGGGAGCGGAGTTTGCGCCAGACCTGGACCCGTAGCGAGTCCGGTCCGCCGGCGGTGGACACGCTGATCACCAGCCAGCCCTGTTCGCGTGATTCGTCGGTCACAAGGTCATGTTACGTCCGTAACGTCGCCCGTTCGGAATAGGATCCGCTTCGTGGTCAACCTTCGGTGGGTCTCGACACAGTGGCGATGTGGCCCGGTCTGGTACCTCCCGGTCGCGGTGACCCTCTTCGTGGGATCGCTGATCCCGGCGTTGCAGAGCCACGGAACGCAGTTCGGCGGGCTGCCGAACCGCCCGTACGACGCACTTGCCGTCGCAGGGATCGCGCTGCAATGCGTCCCCCTCGTCGTATGTCACCGGTGGCCGGTCGCCGGTTTCGCCCTGGTGGCGCTCGGATTCGCCGTCGACCAGTTCGGCGGCTATCACTCGTTCGCCGGCACGGCGCTGCCGATCGCCTTGCTGACCGTGGGACTTCGGCTGGAGCGGCACCGAAGCGTGATGGCGATCGTGTCGACCGCGGTGTACCTCGCTTCGGCGATCGCGTTCGCTTCACTCGGCGGGACGGAACCCCTCGCCGGCTATGTGACCTTCTATCTGGCGTTGGTGCTGGCCTGGGGGATCGGGACGGCGTTGCGGGCAGGCCGGGTCGCGGAAGCGGAACGTCGCCGCCGTGTCGCCGAGGAGACGCGGGCGGCCGAACGCGCCCGCATCGCCGCCGAACTCCACGACGTCGTCACCCATCACGTCACGGCGATGGTCGTGCAGGCCGAAGCGGCCCGGTATCTCACCGGCGAACGGCTCGACCAGAGCCTGACCGCCGTGGCAGGCACCGGACGGCTGGCCATCGCCGATCTGCGTCACCTGCTCGACGTGATCGATCCCGGACACGGCGCCGAAGCGATCCCGACGCTCGTGGAGCGTACGCGCCAAGCAGGGCAGCCGGTGGAGTTCTCCGAGCGGGGCGAGCCCGCGGCGGGGTCCGCCGGACCGGTGGCCTATCGCGTCGTGCAGGAGGCGTTGACCAACGCGCTGAAACACGCTCGCGGCAGCCGCACCTCGGTGCTGGTGCACCACGGAGACGGGGAGATCACCGTCGCGGTGGACACGGAGGAAGCAGTGTCCACAGTGGAATCCCCGGGCGGCGGACGGGGCCTCGCCGGGCTGCGCGAACGGATCGACGTCCTGGACGGCGAATTCAGCGCGGGCCGCAGAAGAGACGGCGGATTCTCGGTCCGTGCCCGCATTCCCGCGGGGAACGCGTCGTGACCGCGCCGACCCGGGTGCTGGTCTGCGACGACCAGATGCTGGTGCGTACCGGCCTGGTGACGATCATCGACGCCCAGCCCGACCTCGAAGTGGCGGGCGAATGCGGCGACGGCCGGGCCGCGGTCGATCTCGCCGCCCGGCTGCGCCCGGACGTCGTGGTGATGGACGTGCGCATGCCGGTGCTCGACGGTATCGAGGCCACCCGCCTGCTGGCGGGCGCCGACGTGGCCGAACCAGGCAAGGTCCTGGTGGTGACCACGTTCAACCTCGACGAGTACGTCTACCGGGCGCTGCGCGCCGGTGCGAGCGGGTTCCTGCTCAAGGACAGCCCGCCCGACCGGCTGCTGCACGGGATCCGTACCGTGGCGACCGGCGCGGCCCTGCTGGATCCCGAGGTGACACGACAGCTGGTGGGCCGCTACGCCTCCCGGATCCGGCCCGCCGAGGACGAAGACCCCGCCGGAACCCCGCTGACACCGCGGGAGCTGGAGGTCCTCCGGCTCATCGCGGACGGCCGGTCCAACAGCGAGATCGCCGCGACACTGATGATCAGCCAGGAAACCGTCAAGACTTTCGTTTCGCGGATGCTCGCCAAACTCGGGCTGCGCGACCGGGTCCAGGCGGTCATCTACGCCTTCCGCCACGGCCTCGTCACCTGAGTCCTACTCGGACTTGGCCTCGTCCACGACACGCTGGATCGCCCGGACGGCGAGATCCGGCTGGTCGACGTAGATGTAGTGCTCGCTGTTCGCCGCGGTGCTCAGATTGCTGCGGCCGGACAGCGCGAGCCATTTCCGCTGCCCCTCCGCCCACGACTGCTCCAGGCCCGCGCCGTACTCGGGGACGGCCGCGAGATACTGCTTGCCGTGCTGGATCACCTCGACCGGGATGTCCCCGGCGGAGCGGACCTCGCCGTCGGGGACCACCAGCTTTTCGGGACCCTGCCCGGCGAACACCGCCAAGGTCTGTGCCCGCAGTTCGGCCGCCATCCCGGTGGCCGACTCCGGAATCCGTTGCCGCAGATCGGCTTCCTGGGTCGGCGAGGTGGCGTCCATCAGCACCAGGCCCTTGACCCGGTCCTGGTGGTCGGGGGAGTACCTGGCGGCGATCAGCCCGCCGAGTGAATGCCCGGCGAGGACGACCGGCTCGCCACCGGCGACCTGGTCGAGCACGCCGGTGAGGATCTTCCCGGTGCTTTCGAAACTCTGCGGTCCGTCGGGCTGGTCGCTGGCGCCCGCGCCGAGCCGGTCGTAGGAACAGACCCGGCCTTGCGCGGCAAGGGTGTTCTGGAGCCCGCTCAGTTTCCCGAGATCGTCGCCTCCGCCGTGCAGCAGGACGACGACCGGCCGTCCCTCGACCGCGTTCCCCGCGCACGACACGTTCACCGAACGCTCGCCGACCTTGATCTTCTGTGTTCCGGTGAACGCGGATTCCGCTTCCGTGGCTTCGTCGCAGGCCGACAGCGCGACGCCTGCCACTGCGCAGCACAGCGCGATCAGAGCGGATGCCTTACGGGACATGGTGAACTCCTGGTACCGGGGAACGATTCACCGGGCACGCTACGGATCCGGCGGCCGGGAATCGTCACCATGCGGAGGGCACCTGCGGGTAGCTCTCAAGGGTGACAAGGCGCGTCAGCGGTAGGCGCGCAGGAACACGTCCACCCCGTCGGTGAGGATCTCGAGGATCTCCGCCTTGCCCACCGCGTGGTCCTCGTCCGTCACGTCGAGGACCAAACGCATCGTCAGGGCCACGAAATGCTGCATCGCGCGTCGCGGGTCGCACGGCCGGAGCTTGCCGTCCGCGGCGAACTTCGCGAACCGTTCCTCCATCAGTCGTTCCGGTTGGTCGCGTGCCGCTTCCGGCAGCCGCGGCGCCACCGGGGCCTGGGAACTCAGCCGCCGGAACGTCGCGTAGTCCGACGTCGGGAACATCCCAGTCGTCACCCGCCGCGCGAAGCCGAGCAACGCGTCGCGGATGTCGCGGTCTTCGGTGAGTTCTTCGTCGATCGCCTTGCGCACGGTCGCCACGACGGCGTCGTTGGCGCGGCCGAGAACGGCGCGGAAGAGGGTCTGCTTGTCGCCGAAGTGGTCGTAGACGGTGCGTTTGGACACCCCGGCCCGTGCGGAGATCGCGTCGACGCTGGTGAGTTCGTAGCCGTCCGACACGAACAACGCCTCGGCGGCGTCGAGGATCGCCGCCTGCTTGGCCTCGGCCTGCAGCCGCCTGCCCGGTGTTCGCGCGGTCGCTCGCGGGGTCGCCATGTTCTCATCGTATTCTCAGCCGTAGAAAACTGCACCGTGTAGTGTAGTTTTTGAGGCGGGGGGACCGCCTTTCCCTGAATCCCGCACAAGGAGTCTTCATGCAGGAGAGCAGGATCGGCTCGAAACCGCACACCAGGTGGAGCGGGCGGCTCGTCGGCCTCGTCGCGGTCTTGGTACTCGTCAACTTCATGGTCGACACGGCGATCACCGCGCCGCTGCTCGTCCTCCCGGAAATGCTCGACCACTTCGGCACCGATCAGGCGGCGTGGCTCAACGCCGGCGCGATGCTGGCGGGCGTGATGTGGGCGCCGCTGCTCGGCAAGAGCGCCGACGTGCACGGCAAACGCAAGGTGCTCGTGCTGACCTTGCTGCTCAGCTGCGCCGGCGCGCTGGTCTGCGCGGTGGCCCCGAACCTGTGGATCTTCGTGCCCGGGCGGCTGCTGCAAGGGGCGGCCGTGGCCGCCTTGTTCCTTTCGGTCGCGATCGTCCGCGAGATCTGCGCGCCCCGGATCGCGATGGTCGTGGTGGGCATCGTGACCTCCGGGTCCGCGGTGCTCAACATCGGTTCCCGGTTCCTCACCGAGAAACTGGCCGCTGAGTCCGGCTTCCGGATCCTGTTCGTCGTGTCGGCCGTCGTCGCGATCGCGATGGCGATCTGCGTACGCGGCGTCATCCCCGAATCCGTGGTCAGGACGCCGGGCCGGATCGACGTCGGAGGCGCGCTGCTCCTGGGCGGTGGCCTGGCCGGCGTGCTCGGCTACATCAGCCTCGGCTCGGAGTTCGGCTGGTTCGCCCTCACTCCGCTGGTCCTGCTCGCCGGTGGTGTCGCCGCGTTGTCGCGGTGGCTCCTGGTTTCAAGCCGCAAGCCCGATGCGCTGATCGACATCCGGGATATCGGGGCGCCCTTGGCGCTCACGTTGCTCGTGCTGGTGCTGAGCACCGGCTCCTATCAGAGCATGCTCCAGCTCATCCCGCTGGTCAGCGACGTCTCGGCGGACCAGGGGCTCGGATACGGACTGGCCGGCCAGGGAACGCTGGCGCTGCTGCTCGCGGCGCCCGGTGTCGGCGTCATGATCGGCGGCCCGGTCGCCGGGGTGCTCGCCACCCGGGTCGGGCCGTCGATGACGCTGGCAGGCGGAATCGCGCTCGGAACCGTGGGAACCATCGGGATGTTCGCCGGTGTCTCGCAGTTCCCCGTCGCGGTGTTCTTCGCCTTCCTGCTGGGTTTCACCGTCGGTGCGCTCGGGACCTCCGGCTTCAACCTGGCGGGCAGCCTGGCGCCCGCCGAGCGGCAGGGCGTCGTCTCCAGCCTGGTCATGGTCGTCATCGCGATCGGTTCCGTGGTCCTGGATTTCGTGGGCGCCGCGGTGCTCAAGTCGACCACCGTGTCCGTCGGCGGCGAAACGGTGAACTCGGGTGCGGGCGTCTTCACCTACATCACGATCGCCTCGGTCGCCTTCGCGATGGCCGCGGTCCTCGTCGTCATGCTGGTGCGAAAGTCGCGCTCCAGCAACGAAATCCTGGCAGCACTCTGAGAGAAGTGAGGGAAAGAATGAAGGGCACGGTTCTGGTCTCCGGCGCGAGCATCGCCGGTCCGGCGGTCGCGTTCTGGCTGCGACGGCACGGGTTCTCCGTGACGGTGGTGGAAAAGGCGGGCGGTCTGCGCGGCGGCGGCTACCCGATCGACATCCGCGGCACGGCGTTGGAGGTGTCCCGCCGGATGGGAATCCTTTCGCTGCTTCGGGAAGCGCACATCGAGACGCGCGCGCTGACCTTCGTCGACACCGAGGGCGCCGAGGTGGCTTCGCTGAATCCGCAGACGGTGACCGGCGGAGTCGACGGGCACGACGTCGAACTGCGGAGGGGCGATCTGGCCGAAATCCTTTATGGAGTCACGCGCGACGACGTCGAGTACGTCTTCGGCGATTCGATCGAAACGCTCATCGAACACGAGCGCGGTGTCGAGGTGACCTTCCGCAGCGGAACACGGCGCGATTTCGACCTGGTGGTGGGAGCGGACGGCCTGCACTCGCGCACCAGGGAGCTCGTTTTCGGCCCGGAGCACCGATTCCACCGTTATCTGGGATATTGCTTCGCCGGATTCACCATGCCCAACGAATTCGGCCTCTCCCGGGAGGGCGTGATCTGGAACGCGCCCGGCCGAGGGGCGGCGCTCTACGCGGTCAAGGGAAGCGATCAGGTACACGGATTCCTGGTCGCCGCCCGTCCCGAACCGCCGTACGAGGTGCTCCGCGATGCCGGCGCGCAACGTGATCTCATCGCCGCGACCTTCGACGGCGACGGCTGGGAGATCCCGGCCATGATCGGCGCGCTGCGCGACGCGGACGACCTGTTCTTCGACACCGTCAGCCAGATCCACCTGCCGCGCTGGTCGCGGGGCCGGGTCGGCTTGGTGGGTGACGCCGCCTTCGCGCCGTCGTTCCTGACGGGGCAGGGCTCCAGTCTCGCTCTCGTCGGGGCGTACATGCTCGCCAGGTCCCTGGCCGCCACGGGCGCTTTCGAAGCCTACGAACAGGAGACGCGGGAATTCGTCGAGCTGAACCAAGCGGAGGTCGGCGTGGGCGACGCGGCACTCTTCCCGGCCACCGCCGAAGCCCTGGCGGGTCGCGACAGCCGGCTTCGTGGCATGACCGCGCTGACGCCGGACACCGGGCGTCCGGCGCACACCGCACTGGCACTGCCTGATCCTGTCTCGTAGTCAGCGTGGCATCAACGTCGGCGCTGCCGGGACCGAGTCACGGTCGACGGAAAAGACGGTGAGGAAGTAGTTCGCCGTAGCGCAGTTGACGTTCTCCCCGCCGGTGAGCTTCGCGGTCAGCGTGTCGCGCTCGATGGTCAGTTCGGCGCCGTCCTCGGCACAACCGGGCAGCACGAAGGCGAAGGCGCGCCGATCGGCCGTCGGCGCGAACGACAGGGCGGCACGGACCTCGTCCCGGTTCGAGGTCTTGGCGCGTTCCAGGGCGCTCTGGAACTCCTGCCCCTCGGGCGTCCCCAGTTCCGCGGACCTCGGGCCCGCCGGGAGAGGGGCCGAGCCGAGTTCGACGAAGGCCTCCAGTCTCGCCTGACCCGCGCCCGCGCCGCATCCCGCCAGGACCAGGAGGAGGCACACTGCGATCCATCTCATGTGGCGAGGACGTAGTGAGTGGGTCATTCGGTTGCGTCGCCTTGGTATCCGGCAGTGAGGGCCTCGCGCCGGCGTTGCGAAAGTGGCTTTCGCAACCTTCAACGTTGCGAAAGTGGCTTTCGCAACACGCCATCCGCGCGAGCGTCCACAAAGGACCAACCTTAGCCGGGGCCGAGGCGCCCGCGCCGGAAAGGCTCGACGCCGACGACGTGGCGGACCCGGGTCGGCTGGACGAGAATCTTCACCCGCCGTTCTCCGGGAATCCGCCATTCGAACCGGTCGGTGCCGACGTATTTCTTCGCCAGCCGGTCCATGCAGCGATCCGCCTCGTCGCCTTCGACGAACTCGACGGCCCGGCCGTGGATCACCACGCGGTCGTAGGGATTCGTCGTGTCCAGGCACGACAACGACACACGGGGATCGCGTCGCAGGTTCTCCTCCTTCACCCGCCCGATGGCGGTATTGAACACGATGAAGTCGTCTTCGGCGTCGATCCACATGGGGGAGACCTGCGGGGAACCGTCCAGGTTCACCGTGGCCAGATGCCAGAAGTTCGGTGCCACGATCCAGTCGCGGATCTGCTCGCTCAACCCGGCCACACGGCCCTCCAGTGAGTCGTCGATCAGGACGACGATTGTCGCGTGACCGGCCGTGGATTGTCACCGTCGGCTATTGACAGGCATGACAGTATTTTTCCAACTAGATGACTAGTGCGTTGCCGGGTTGTGGTCGAGCGGTCGACGGCCCGCGCCTGCGCCTCTGGGGAGAGGAACTGTGCATGCAGCCGGCCCGCCGAATCCCGTTCGTCCTCGCGCTCGGCGCCGCGGCGGGGCTCGCGTTCGCGCCACCGGCGCTCGCGGGGCCCGTGCCCGGTGACGACTACTACCAGGACGCGCTGGGCAAGACCGGCCCCGAACTCAAGGCCGCGTTGCACAAGATCATCAGTACCAGCACCAAACTGACCTACGAACAGGTGTGGGACGGGATCAGGGCCACCGACGAGGATCCGGGCAACAAGGCGAACGTCGTGCTGCTCTACAGCGGTCGTTCGCAGGCGAAGACCGCCAACGGCGGGGGAGTCGACGACTGGAACCGGGAACACGTCTGGGCCAAGTCGCACGGTGACTTCGGTACGGCCGTCGGGCCGGGGACCGACCTGCACCACCTGCGCGCGGAGGACGCTTCGGTCAACAGCACCCGGGGGAACAAGGATTTCGACGCCGGTGGCTCTCCGGTCGAGGAAGCGCCAGGAAGCCTCACCGATGACGACTCCTTCGAGCCGCGCGACGCGGTCAAGGGCGATGTGGCGCGCATGATCCTGTACATGGCCGTCCGCTACGACGGCACCGACGGCTTCCCCGATCTCGAACCCAACGACGCCGTCGGCAACGGCTCCAAACCCCACATCGGCAGGCTCTCGGTGCTGCTGACCTGGAACACCCAGGACCCGCCCGACGCCACCGAGCAGCGCCGGAACCAGGTCATCCACGACCAGTTCCAGCACAACCGCAACCCGTTCATCGACCACCCGGAATGGGCGGCCTCCATCTACGGCTAGGGCGTGAGCTTCCGGAAGAAGCACACCCGGTGCTGGCCGGGGCCGTCGTAGTCGCCGTGCACGGGAAGACCGTCGATCATCCGGTCGCCGGCTTCGAGCGTGAACCCCATGGCGCGGTGGAAGGCGATGGATCCGGTGTTCGCCGGAGAGGTGATCGCGCGGACTTCCGTGCGGCCAGCCTCGGCGGCGCGCTGGAAGAAGGCCGTGTACAGCCGGCGCGCCGTCCCCTGTCCGCGGAGTTCCGGGTCCACGCCGACGAAGTGGATGTAGGCCTCGGTGTCGTTGTCGGGGGCGTGGAAGCCGACGAGAAACGCCCTGATACCGGTTTCGTCTTCCAGGACCAGGCTCGTACCGGAGAAGAACTGGAGGAACAGCTTGGGCAGCAGCAGGGAGAGTTCGCGGGCCTCGGCGGGAGTGCGCGAGTCGCCCCACCACCGCTGGACGCGGTCGACGATCGCACTGTGGTCGGAGACGTCGGCTCGGCGCATGTCGTTCTCCTTTCTACAGGCGCTCGGCGAGGAATGCGAGGATCTCGTCCCTGGCCCGCAGCGTCGGATGGCCTTCGGCGTCGACGAGATGGGCGGTCACGACGCTGTGCGGTGTGCCGACCACGTCACGGAAGAACGGCGGCGGATCGGTGTTCGCGGCGGTGTCCGGCAGAACACGCCCGTCGAAGGCGTCGCCGAGTAGCGCCTGGTAAGCGGCGAACCGCTGTCCGGTGCACCAGCGGTCGCCTTCGAAGCGGTAGGCGAGCACCTTCAGGCCGTCGCGCGAGATCCGGTCCCGCAGCGCGGCCGCGTCCTCGTCGCCGAGTTCGAGGCCGCCCGGGTCGTCCAGCGGCAGGGACGGATGGTTGACGACAGGGGCGATCACGGCGGGTTCGAGTGCCATCGTGAGGGCGAAGTTGCCGGTGAAGCACAGACCGATCGCGCCGACCCCGGGACCGCCGCATTCCGCGTGGGCGATCCGGGCGAGTCCCCGCAGCCACCGCGTGACGGGGCTGGTGCCGCCACCGACGAACGCCCGGAATTCGGCGCTGACGCAGGCTCGGCGGACCACTGCCTCACCTGCCTCGGCGGTGGGATAGGCACCGTCGACCCCGAAGAGCGAGGGAACGTAGACGGTGAACCCGGCGTCTCGCACCCACCGCGCGAACCGGAGGACGTCGGGACTGATGCCGGGCATTTCCGGCATCAGCACCACGCCGGAGCCGGAGCCCGCGACGTGAACCGTCTTCGTCACGCCGTCCACCTCCAGCGAGCGGCGGGAGAAATCGGTGATCGCATCGTTCGGTTGTTCGCGCATGGCAGCAGCCTCGACCAGCGCGGCCGTCGGCGGAATGGGCCGGATCGCCGGATATCGGGGTAATCTCGCCACGTGTTGCGAGTCGGTGTCCTGGCGTACCCGGGCTGCTTCGCGTCCGAAGTCTTCGGTGTTCCCGACCTGCTCACCATGGCCACGTACGTCGCCGGCCCGGACCAGGCCGGGTACGAGGTCTCCGTCGTCTCGCCCCGCCGCCGGGTCGTCGCGTCGGGCGGTGTCACGTTGACCGTCTCGCCGCTGCGCGAGGTCGACGTCCTCGTCGTGCCGGGATTCGAGTACACGCCTGGCCAGGACATCGACACGAAGCTGGCGAACCTCGCGGGGGAGATCGAGGCGATCCGGTCGCACGCTGCCGTGGGTAACGTCGTCGTCTCCGTCTGTGTCGGCGCGTTCCTGCTCGCCGAGGCCGGGCTGCTCGACCATCGCCGCGCCACCACCGCATGGCTCTTCGCGGACGAGCTGGCTCGACGTCGTCCTGAAGCCCTGGTCCAGCCTGAGCATCTCGTCGTCACCGACAGGGGAGTGACGACGACGGCGGCCTTCAGCGCCATGTACGACTTCGCGCTCGGACTGATCCGGGAACACAGCGGCGACCGGGTGGCGCGGACGACGGCGCGGGTGGCGCTGGTCGACGACGCGCGGTCCTCGCAGACGCCTTATGTCGACGCGCGGCTGCTTCCAAGGCCGGGCAACGGGTTCGCCCGCCCGGTCATGCGCTGGCTCGACCAGAACCTGGCCGCCCGATACGACCTCGCCGCCCTGGCCGAGCGGTTCAACGTCAGCACCCGGACGCTGCTGCGGCGCTTCGCGGCGGAAGCCGGGCAAAGCCCGCTCGAATACCTGCATTCCTCCCGGGTCCGGCGCGCCCGCCACCTCCTGGAGACGACGGACCGGACGGTCGCCGGGATCGGTGCCGCCGTCGGCTACCGCGACCCGGGGACGTTCGCCGCTCTTTTCGCGAAGCACACGGGGCGGCGGCCCAGGGACTATCGTGCCACCTTCCGGCGCGACGCGGTTCGGTGATTTTCCCATTATCCGTCTGCGTCCGACCGAAATGAATTCACGAGTTCCGTCTTCCGGAATCGAAGATCATTTTTCCGTGCTGTAGTATCCCCATCCGGGGTGATGATCTTCGGGCGCGGCTTCTGCCGGTCGGATCATCTGTTGAGTGACGATGGTGTTTCTCGGGCAATCGGTGTGCTGCCGCCGACTTATCGAACCGGGACAATTGGGGGTACTTCGAGTGAACAGTGTGAAACTGGCCGGCCCGCCGACGATGGCGGAGCCCGGCCACGACGGAAATCGGCGGAGACCCGGTGGCGCGGCGTCCTCACGCCGGAGTTTCCCGTCGTCCGCGGGAGCATTCGCCGCGGTCGTCGTCGGCACGGTGTTGATCGCCGTCCACGCGAGTTTCTACGGAAACTGGATGATCGACGACGCGGCCATCACTTTCGCGTATTCCCGGAACCTCGCCGACGGTTTCGGGCCGGTGCTGCAGCCGGGGGTGGAACCCGTCGAGGGCTTCTCGAACCCGGTCTGGATGGTGCTGCTGGCACTCGGCAAACTGCTCGGCCTGTTCGACAGCGGCACGATCTTCGGCATCCCCGATTACGTCCTGTTCCCCAAGGGGCTGGCGCTGCTCTGCTGCGCGGCCATCCTGGTGCTGGTGTACGTCGCGGCGAAGCGCGTGACAGCGCGGCCCGCCCTGGTCACGCTGATCGCCGGTGCGGCGCTCGCGGCCAACCCCTCGTTCGTCATCTGGTGTTTCTCCGGTCTGGAGAACTCCGTCTACGCGCTCACGGCCACCGCGCTCGCCGTGGTCATCCTGTGCGGCGTCGACTCCGGCACACTCCTGACCGCGAAGATCGCCGTGCCGGCCGGAGCGCTCGCCGCCCTCGCCGGGCTGAGCCGTCCGGACGGGGTCATCTACGCGGCCGCGTTCCCGATCGTGGTCGCGCTGTTCACCCGCCGCGGCGGTGTGCCCGCCGGCATCCGCGCGGTACTGCTGTCGGCGGCCGGGTTCGTCGTCCCCTTCGGCGGCTACCTGCTCTTCCGCTGGATCGAGTACGGGCGCCTGCTGCCCAACACCGCGGTCGCCAAGGCGCAGCCGCTCCCGGCCATCGGCGACATCGCCAAGGCCGGGACGGTCCTCCAGTACGCGGGCTGGTTGCTGGTCGCGGTGGCGGTCGTCTGTCTCGCGCTGGTGATGCAGAAGCCGTCCAAGCTCCGCGCCGCGATGGTCGCGCTGCTGGTCCCGTTCGCGTTGTCGGTGATCGCCTTCTGCGTCCTGCAGGCCGACTGGATGGGGCAGCTCCGGTTCGCCACCCCGATCTGGTCGCTCGGCACGCTCGGCGGCTCGATCGTGATCGTCGAAACCCTTCGCCGGGCCCGTATCCGCGGCCGCGTCCTGCTGGCGATCACGCTCGTCATCGCGGCGGCGTCGTCGGTCAACGGCTTCTACACACAGGGCAAGAACTACCGTGACACACCGAAAACGCCGTTCTGCAGCGTCGTCGAGCGCGACGCCAGGGTGACCAACGGTGTGGCGGATCTGTTGAGGCTGCCCGATTCCGCGAAGGTCGGCGTGATCGACCTCGGCGGGATGGCACTGGTCAGCAGGCTCCAGGTGATCGACCTCGCCGGTCTCGCCGACCGCGTCATCGCCGACTTCCTCCGCACCGCCGATTTCGCCGGAGAGCGCCGCTACGTCTTCGACGAGGCCCGGCCGGAGCTGATTTCGCTCATCGGCACGTGGGACACCACGCTCGGCTTCGCGCAGGATCCGCGGTTCGAGCAGGAGTACGAGGTGCTTTACCGCAGTCCGCGTGGACCGGCGGCGTTCGGTGACGTCGGGGTCTGGGTGCGCAAGGATCTCGTGCGGGATCCCGCGCTGCTCGCCGAGGCGCGGAGGTACGTCACCACCGAGACGGAGAAGGTCGTCGCGGTCAACGCGGTCGCGCATCTGCGGTCCTGCGGTGACATTCTGCGTCCGGGGCAGACACCCGGGTCGTGAGTGGCGTTTCGGGTTATTGAGGAGCAAGGAAAACGTGGCGTAGAGGGCGCAGGCTTCCGCCTGTCGAACGTGTCGCGAAAGCCACTTTCGGGACATCAGGCGTCGCGAAAGTGGCTTTCGCGACACGGGCGCCGGTGGCGAGGTGGCCTGCGCGGGCGAGTGGCCGGGGCGAAGGCTCCCTTCACCGCTTTAGACGCGGCGAAGGGAGCCTTCACCCACCACCGATCACGACACGTTTGACTTACTGCTCAAGAGAACCCGAAACGCCACTCACGACTGCGGTCAGCAGCTGATGTACGGCTGCACCCAGTCACCCCAGTCATCGGCGGAACCGTCGCCTGCGTCGTCCACGGCGAGCGCGAGCACCTGCACGCCCGTCAGCGGCACGACCAGACGCTGCGCGGCGTCCCCGTGCCGCATGTCCCCCGTGGCCTCCAGTTCGACGCCGTCCCCGAGCACCCGGAACCCGAGGGTCCCGTTCGGGCCGCGGTCGTCGATCCCCACGGTCGCGGTGAACTGCTTGCACTTGCCGCCGAGGTGGTACCGCACGACCGACGGCGCGTGCGCGCCCAGCCCGCCGCGCGTTTCGACCTTGCCGTTGATCGTGAACGGGTGGCCGTTGTCGACGCTGTCCCGCTCGACCGGGCCGAGGCCGTTCTCCGTGGAGATCCACGGTTGGGTGCTCAGCAATCCGTTGCTGTACGGCGGATTCGGCGCGAGCATGAGCGGCGACTCGGCCGACGCGGTCACGGTCCGCGGGCCGTGCGCGGTCGTGTACGTCACCGTGGCCGGCATCTTGAACGGCTCGGTGGCGGTCGAAACCGGGTGCAGCGTCACCGCGGTCTCCCAGGTGGCACCCGGCTCGACGGTCCCGGTGGTCGCTTCGGCCGGGCCGTCGAACTGCCACTGCGCGGGCGCGGTCAGGCGCAGGTGGGCTCCGGTGACCGGGGTCGAGCCGGAGTTGGTGAACCTGACCGTGGTGGTCACCGGCTGGGACGGCGGCACGGAGTCGGGCAGGTCGACGGTCAGCGACGTCCGCGGTGCGGCAGCCACGTTCGTCGGCCACACCCGCAGCACGGTGGCGGCGTGCCGCCCGACGGTGCCGCCGAGCGCGCCGGTCGTCACGGTCTCGTCACCCGTCCACAGGTCGCGCACCCGATACCCTGCCGCGGCCGGGAGTCCGGCGTCGGCCACGGAGGTGGTGATCGGTGCGGCCAGTTCGCCGCGGTTGAACAGCACCAGGACGGCCGAGCCGTCGGACATCGGTTTCGTCCACACCTCGGTCCAGCCGGTGTCGCGGACCTTGCGCCCGGCGACACCCGCCCAGTCCTGCTGGACGGCGATGATGTCGCGGTTGCTCATCTCGGCGGCCGGGAGCGTGGTGTCGGCCGTCAGCGCCATGTCGGCGACCAGCGGCGCGTTGAGCACCGCCCACAACCCGAGTTTGGCCTGGCGCTCGGCGGTGTCGAGATAGCTGAAGGTGAACGGGCCCGGCATGTTCCAGCCGCCCGGGCCCTGGTAGCCCTCGAGCCCGTACTGCTTGTCGAGACTGTTCGCCGAGTAGCCGAAGTTGTTGGTCGAGTTCTTGTAGGTGCGCCAGACCTGTGCGCCCGCCGCCCGCGCCCACAGCCACGGCTTCTGCTCGCGGTCGTAGTCGTCGATTTCGAGGGTGATCGGACGGCCGGTGCGCTTGAGCGCGTCCGCCATCTTCTTCACCCGCGCCGGCGCGTCACCGTTGACGCTGTGACAAGTGTCGTAGCGCAGGTAATCCGCTCCCCAGTCGGCGAAGGTCCGGGCGTCGAGGTCTTCGTGATCGAGCGAGCCCGCCGCCTGGCGGCTGCAGGTCGTCGCCCCCGTGCCGCTGTAGAACCCGATCTTGAGCCCGCGCGAGTGCACGTAGTCCACCAGCGCCGGGATACCCGACGGGAAACTGGCGCGGGCGGTGAGCTTGCCGTCGGCGTCGCGCTGGGCCGCCTGCCAGCAGTCGCCGAGCATGACGTACTCGTATCCGGCGTCACGCAGCCCCGAGCTGACCAGCTGGTCCGCCGCGGCCTTCACGGCGTTCTCGCCCCATTGGTAGACGCAGTAGGGATCCCCGGTCGCCCAGGTGATCCCCAGCGGGGGTCTTTCGCCGGGAACCGGATCGGACGGCGTATCGGCCGCCGCGGGGACGGCCGTCGCGAGCAGGAAAAGGGCGCAGAGAAGTACGAAGAGTCGTCGCATTGTTCCCCTCCGGAAAAGCAGACAAGACTCCCAGCATCGTCTCGCCTCGCGACCCTGGTCAAGAGGGGTTTTTTGCCCTAGCGCGTCGGGGCGGAGAGCTGCTCTCGGAAGTCCTTTTCGAGCGCTGGGAGGAAGTCCGCGAGGTTGGGCAGCACGTAGAACTGGTCCTCTCGGATGGCCGTGACGGTCATCCGTGCCACCTGTTCGGCGGGCATGCCCTGGTGATGCGACGCGCGCGCGTGCTCGGCCAGCGCGGCCGGGCCGTCGGCGAGGTGCTCGACCTCGCCCGGCCGCGGGGTGTTCGGGTCCATATTGCTCACCACCGGGCCGGGGCACAGCAGGCTCACCCCGATCGGGGTGCCGTCGAGCTCGGCCCGGAGCGACCTCGTCAGCCCGACGACAGCGTGCTTGGCCGCCGTGTAGGGGGCGATGTAGGGCACCTGGGCCAGGCCGCCGACCGAGGAGGTGTTGATCAGGTGGCCGGGCTCGCCGTGGGCGAGCAGCCGGGGCGTGAAGGAGCGGATCCCGTGCACCACACCCCAGAACGCGACGTCGAGCACCCACTTCCAGTCCTCCAGCGGGACTTCCCAGGAGAGGCCCATCCGCGAAACGCCCGCGTTGTTGCAGACCACGTGCACCGCGCCGAATTCGGTCACCACCGCCTCGGCGAACCGCTCCACGGCCGCGGCGTCGCGGACGTCGGTGGGCACGGCCAGCGCTCGTCCGCCGTGGGCGCGCACCGCGTCGGCGGTGCCGCCGAGACCGTCGGTGTCGACGTCCGCGATCGCCACGTGCATCCCTTGTGCCGCGAACTCGACGGCCAGTGCCCGCCCGATGCCGCTCGCCGCGCCGGTGACGGCGGCAATTCTTCCCGGCAATTCCCGCATGATTTCTCCCCTGGATTGGCGCGAAGACTTCAGCCGGTGATCCTGCCACAAGCGGCGAGACGGAGAAATGGTTCGCCGCCCGGCGACGTGGCGGCCCGGTATGGCAAATGCGCTGGTAGAGGTCCTGCGGATCGGTCTTGTAGGGGCGCTTCAGCGGCGCCCTAGGGGTGCTTTGGGGGTGACGTTGGGGTGATTCCGGCCCCTCGGGCGCCAGTAGCCTCGAAATTCGGGAGCCGTGCGAGTACGCCTGGGGCGCATTTTCGCCAATTCGTTCCGAAAGACTGGGGAAGATGGACTTTCTGACGCAGGTCGGTGTCGGTACTGATGATTCGATCGCCATTGTCGGGCTGTCCTGCCGGTTGCCCGGCGCGCCCGGGGTGAGCGAGTTCTGGCGGTTGCTGCGCGAGGGCGGGGACGCGATCTCCGAGGTGCCCGCCGGCCGTTGGGACGTGGCCGCCGATCCGGCGGCGGTTCCCGTCCGGCGGGGCGGTTTCCTCGACCGGGTAGACGAATTCGATCCGGCGTTCTTCGGTGTCTCGCCACGGGAAGCCGCGGCGATGGACCCTCAGCAGCGGCTCATGCTCGAACTGAGCTGGGAGGCGCTCGAGGACGCCGGGATCGTGCCCGCCGGTCTGGCGGGCACGAAGACGGGCGTGTTCGTCGGCGCGACCGCGAGCGACTATGCCGCGCTGGCGAACCTGCGCGGCACGGAGGCCATCGGGCCGCACACCCTGACCGGGCTCAACCGCGGGATCCTCGCCAACCGGATCTCCTTCACACTCGGTTTGACCGGACCGAGCCTGACCGTCGACACCGCCCAGTCCTCGTCGCTCGTCGCCGTGCACCTGGCCTGCGAGAGCCTGCGGCACGGCGAGTCCACTGTGGCCCTCGCCGGTGGCGTGAACCTGAATCTGGCGCCGGAGAGCACGATCGGGGCCGCGAAATTCGGCGCGCTGTCCCCGGACGGCAGGTGTTTCACCTTCGACGCCAGGGCCAACGGCTACGTCCGCGGTGAGGGCGGCGCCGTCGTCGTGCTCAAGCCGTTGTCCGTCGCGATCGCCGACGGCGACGAGGTGCTCTGTGTCATCCGGGGGAGCGCGGTCAACAACGACGGCGCGACCACCGGCCTCACCGTGCCGGACGCCGCCGCCCAGGAGGAGGCCGTCCGCCTCGCCTGCGAGCGCGCCGGCGTACGGCCGGAGGAGGTCCAGTACGTCGAGCTGCACGGGACCGGCACCCGGCTCGGTGACCCGATCGAAGCCTCGGCGCTCGGCGCGGCCTTGGGGCGGCATCGCCCGGAAGGCGCGCCGCTGCTCGTCGGCTCGGCGAAGACGAACGTCGGTCACCTGGAGGCGGGCGCGGGTATCACCGGGCTGGTGAAGACCGCCCTGAGCATCAGGCACCGGGAACTGCCCGCCAGCTTGAACTTCGAGACGCCGAACCCCGCGATCCCGCTCGACCGGCTCAACCTCTCCGTGCAACGGTCGTTGTCCGCCTGGCCCCGGCCCGACGCGCCGCTGGTGGCGGGAGTCTCGTCGTTCGGCATGGGCGGCACGAACTGCCACGTGGTGCTGTCCGACGCCCCGCTTCCCGATCGTCCCGACGAGCCGCGAACCGCGATGGACTTCGTGCCGTGGCTGGTTTCCGGGGCCGGTGAAGCGGCGCTCGGCGCACAGGCCGCCCGGTTGCGGGAGCACGTCGAGGCGCTCGATCCCGTGGACGTGGGCCTGTCCTTGGCCACCACCCGTTCGGCGCACAGTCATCGGGCCGTCGTGCTCGGCGCGGACCGGTCCGAATTGGACAGTGGGCTGGCGGCGGTCGTCGCCGGGACACCCTCCGCGCAGGTGGTCCGCGGCAGGGTCGTCGCCGACGGGCGGCTGGGTTTCCTGTTCGCGGGTCAGGGTTCGCAGCGGGTGGGGATGGGTCGTGAGCTGGCGGCGCGGTTCCCGGTGTTCGGTGAGGCTTTCGATGAGGTGTGTGCTCGGTTCGGGTCGTTGGTGTTGGCCGATGATCGGTTGCATCGGACGGAGTTCACGCAGCCGGGGTTGTTCGCGTTCGAGGTGGCGCTCTACCGGTTGTTGGAGTCGTGGGGTGTCGTCGCGGATGTGCTGGTGGGGCATTCGATCGGTGAGCTGGCTGCGGCGTATGTGGCCGGTGTCTGGTCGCTGGATGACGCGTGCCGGGTGGTGGCGGCGCGTGGTCGGTTGATGCAGGCGCTGCCGGAAGGCGGCGCGATGGTGGCGGTGCAGGCGTCGGAGGCGGAAGTGGTTCCGCTGTTGACCGAAGGCGCGGGTATCGCGGCGGTGAACGGCCCGATGTCGGTGGTGGTCTCCGGCGAGGAGAGCGCGGTCGCGGGAGTCGCCGCGGAGTTCGCTGAGCGTGGTCGCAAGGTGAAGCGGCTGCGGGTGAGCCATGCGTTTCATTCGGTGTTGATGGAGCCGATGCTGGCGGAGTTCCGTCGTGTGCTTGAGGGTGTGGAGTTCCGGGCGCCGTCGAAGGTGCTCGTGTCGAACCTGTCGGGTGTGGTGGCGGGGGAGGAGTTGTGCTCGCCGGAGTATTGGGTCCGGCATGTGCGGGAGCCCGTCCGGTTCGCCGACGGCGTGATCGCGGCCGAGGCTCGGGGTGTCACCACGTTCCTGGAGATCGGGCCGGACGGCACCTTGAGTTCGATGGCCCGCGAGAGCCTCGCCGGCACCGGTGTCGCGATCCACCCCGCGCAGCGGGCGGATCGGCCGGAAGCGCGGGCACTGGTCACGGCGGTCGCCGGGCTGCACGTCCGCGGCGTCACCGTCGACTGGGCGAAGCTGTTCGACGGCAGCGGTGCCCGGCGGGTCGCCCTGCCGACCTACGAATTCCAACGGCAGCGGTACTGGTTCGACGGTCCGGTCACGGCCGCGCCCCGGCCCGCCGAGGACGGCTCACCGCTGCGGCAGCGGCTTGCGGGACTGTCCGAAGCGGAACAGGACCGGTTGCTGCTCGACGAGGTGCACACCCACGTCGCCGCGGTACTCGGCCACGCCGCGACGGACACCGTGGACACCGAGCTGACGTTCAAGGATCTCGGCTTCGATTCGCTGACCGCGGTCGAACTCCGCGACGCGCTGGCCGAGCTGACCGGGCTGTCGCTGCCCGCCGCGTTGCTGTTCAACCATCCGACACCGGCCGCGCTCGTCCGCCACCTGCGGGCCGAGCTCACCGAAGCGCCGCGCGAGACCGGCACGGTGGTGCGCCGGGCCGCGGACGAGCCGATCGCGATCGTGGGGATGGGCTGCCGGTTCCCCGGCGGCGTCACCACCCCGGACGAGCTGTGGCAGCTCGTGCTCGACGGCCGGGACGCGATCGGTGGTTTCCCAGCCGACCGCGGCTGGGACCTCGAAGGTCTGTACGACCCGGATCCGGAGCGCAGCGGCAAAACCTATACGCGCGAAGGCGGATTCCTTTACGACGCGGGCGATTTCGACCCGGTCTTCTTCGGGATCAGCCCGCGCGAGGCCACCGCGATGGATCCGCAGCAGCGGCTCCTGCTCGAAACCTCTTGGGAGGCACTGGAACGGGCGGGCATCGACCCGCGAGCCTTGCGCGGCAGCGACACGGGCGTCTTCGTCGGCGCGATGGCGCAGGACTACGGTCCCCGCCTGCACGAAGGGCTCGACGGTTACGAGGGCTATTCCCTGACGGGCAGCACGGTCAGCGTCGCCTCGGGCAGGATTTCCTACACACTCGGGTTTTCCGGCCCGGCGGTGACCGTCGACACGGCGTGCTCCTCCTCGCTGGTCGCTCTGCACCTGGCGGCCAAGGCGCTGCGCGACGGCGAATGCTCGCTCGCGGTCTCCGGTGGCGTCGCGGTGCTCGCGACCCCGGGTATGTTCGTCGAGTTCAGCAGGCAGCGCGGACTGGCCGCGGACGGGCGCTGCAAGGCGTTCGCCGCCGCCGCGGACGGCACCGCCTGGGCCGAGGGCGCCGGCATGGTCGTGCTCGAACGGCTGTCGGACGCGCGGCGCAACGGCCACCCGGTGCTGGCGGTCATCCGCGGTTCCGCGGTCAATCAGGACGGCACGAGCAACGGGCTGACCGCGCCCAACGGACCCGCGCAGGAACAGGTGATCCGGCAGGCGCTCGCCCGTTCCGGCGTCACCGCCGCCGACGTCGACGTCGTCGAAGCGCACGGCACGGGAACCGCGCTCGGCGACCCGATCGAGGCACAGGCGCTGCTGGCCACCTACGGCCAGGATCGCGAAACCCCGCTGTGGCTCGGTTCGCTGAAGTCCAACATCGGCCACGCGCAGGCGGCCGCCGGGGTCGGCGGCGTGATCAAGATGGTGATGGCGCTGCGGGCCGGCACCCTGCCGAAGACCCTGCACGTGGACGAGCCGACACCGCACGTGGACTGGTCGGCGGGAGCGGTGTCGCTGCTGACCGAGAACCGCGAGTGGGCCGATCCCGGCCGCAGCCGCCGGGCCGGCGTTTCGTCGTTCGGTATCAGCGGTACCAACGCCCACCTCATCCTCGAAGCGGCGCCGGAGCCTCCGGCGCCGTCGCCGCGGACGGAGGGACCGCTGGCGTGGCCGATCTCCGCGCGCACCGGCCAGGCGCTGCGCGATCAGGCCGTGCGGCTGCTCGGCGTGACCGGAGCGCATCCGGCGGACGTCGCGGCCTCGCTGGCGGCCCGGCCGGGCTTCGACACGCGCGCGGTGGTCGTCGGCGACCGCGACGAACTCGAGGCGGGACTGCGCGCGCTCGCCGCCGGCGAACCCGGCGGCCCGGTCGTCGAAGGCGTCGCGGGGCGTCGCGGCAAACCGGTGTTCGTCTTCCCGGGCCAGGGCTCGCAATGGTGCGGCATGGCCGTCGAGTTGATGGAGACCTCGCCGGTGTTCGCGGACAAGATGCGGGACTGCGAGGCGGCGTTCGAGCCGTACGTGGACTGGCGGCTCACCGAGGCGCTCCGCAGCGCCGAGGCCCTCGAACGCGTCGATGTCGTGCAGCCCGCGCTGTTCGCGGTCATGGTGTCGCTCGCCGGGTTGTGGCGTTCACTCGGGATCCGCCCGGCCGCCGTGGTCGGGCATTCCCAAGGCGAGATCGCGGCCGCGCACGTGGCGGGCGCGCTGAGCCTCGCGGACGCGGCCAAGATCGTGACCCTGCGCAGCCAGGCGCTGTCCGCGCTGGCGGGCAAGGGCGGCATGGTCTCGGTACCGCTCCCGGTCGACGAGGTGCGCGCCCGGATCGAAGGCCACGGGGACCGGGTCGGTGTCGCGACGATCAACGGCCCGTCCTCCACCGTGATCGCGGGCGAGCCGGATGCGCTGGCCGAAGTACTCGCCGGATGTACCCGCGACGGCGTTCAGGCCAAGGCGATCCCGGTGGACTACGCCTCCCATTCGCCGCAGGTCGACGCCATCCACGACACCCTCATGACCGCGCTGGCCGGTATCACGGCCCGGCCCGGCGAGATCCCCTTCTATTCCACCGTCACCGGTGCTCTGATCGACACCGCGGAGCTGGACACCGGCTACTGGTTCCGCAACCTGCGGCACACCGTCCGCTTCGAGCAGGCGGTCCGCGCGCTGCTGGACGACGGCCACGACGCGTTCATCGAGGCCAGCCCGCATCCGGTGCTCACCGTCGGGGTGCAGGAGACGATCGGCGACCACGGCGCCCCGGCCGTCGTCCTCGGCTCGCTGCGCCGCGAAGACGGTGGCAGGCGGCGGTTGCTGACCTCGATGGCCGAAGCGCACGTCGCCGGTCTCGCGGTGGACTGGACCGCGGTGCAGTCCGGCAACCGCGTCGAACTGCCCACCTATGCCTTCCAGCACGAGCGGTACTGGCTCGAAGCACCCGCCTCGGCGTCCGCCGACGTCGAGTTGTGGGACGCGGTCGACAGCGAGGACCTCGACGCGCTGGCCGCCGTGGTCGAGCACGCGGACCGGGACGAACTCGCGGCCGCGCTGCCCGTGCTCTCGGCCTGGCGCCGCCGTGCCCGCGGCCGGTCCACGACGGATGGCTGGCGTTACGTGGTGACCTGGAAACCGGTCACCGAGCCCGCGGCCGCGGCGCTTTCCGGCACGTGGCTGGTCGTGGTGCCGTCCGCGCACACCAGTTCACCGCTCGACGACGCCGAGGTCGTGATCGTGGAACCCGGTGAGGGGCGGGAGCCGCTCGCTCGGCGGCTCGCCGGACGCGAAGTGACCGGCGTGCTGTCCTTGCTCGAAGACCCGGCCGGCACCGTGACCTTGGTCCAGGCACTCGGAGACGCCGGTATCGGCGCGCCGCTCTGGTGCGTCACCAGGGGCGCGGTGTCCACCGGCCCCGGCGACGAGGTGGCCGATCCGGCGCGGGCCCGGCTCTGGGGCCTCGGCCAGGTCGTCGCACAGGAACATCCGGAACGCTGGGGCGGCCTGATCGATCTGCCGGTTGACGCCGAAGACCGGCTGTGGCGGCGGATGCGCTCAGTCCTGGCTTGGCGCAGGGAAGACCAGGTCGCCGTGCGCGACTCCGGAGTGTTCGCCAGGCGGCTCGCGCACGCGACGACACCGGCCGCGGCGGAGGCCTGGGTACCGCGCGGCACGGTGCTCGTCACCGGCGGCACCGGCGCGCTTGGCGGGCACGTCGCGCGCTGGCTGGCCGCATCCGGCGCCGAACACATCGTCCTGGCGGGCAGGCGAGGGCCCGCCGCGCCCGGTGCGGAAGAACTGCGCGAAGAACTGATCCGGCTCGGCGCACGGGTGACACTGGCCGCCTGCGACGCGGCCGACCGGGACGCGCTTTCCGCGCTGCTCGACACCGTCACCCCGAACGCGGTCGTCCACACCGCGGGCGTGCTGGACGACGGCATCATCGAGACACTGACCCCGGAGCGGCTCGCCGGGGTCGCCCGGCCGAAGGTCACCGCGGCCGAGAACCTGCACGAGCTCACCGCGCACCTCGATCTCGACGCGTTCGTGTTGTTCTCGTCCGTCATCGGGGTGCTGGGCAACGGCGGCCAGGCCGCGTACGCCGCCGCCAACGCCTACCTCGACGCCCTCGCCGTGCACCGCCGCGGTCTCGGTCTGCCCGCGCTGTCCGTGGCGTGGGGTATCTGGGCGGGCGGCGGCATGGTCGACGGTTCCGTCGAGGACCGGATGGGCGGCCGCGGTCTCCCCGGGATGGCGCCGGAACGCGCGATCGCCGGTCTGCAGGACGCGCTGAGCCGCGGCGACGACTGTGTGGTCATCGCCGACGTGCGCTGGGACCGGTTCGCTCCCGCGTTCACCGCGGCCAGGGCGAGCTCGCTGATCGGCGATCTGCCGGAGGTGGCCGATCAGCCGGACGGACGGCAAGCGGGGCTGCCGGAGCAACTGGCCGGACTCGGCGAGGCTGAGCAGCTCCGCGTTCTGGTCGACCTGGTCCGCGCGCACGCCGCGTCGACCCTGCGGCACCAGGACGCCGGATCCGTCGACACCACCAGAGCGTTCCGGGAGATCGGCTTCGACTCCCTGACCGTGGTCGAGATGCGCAACCGGCTGGCCGCCGCCACCGGGCTGCGGCTGCCGTCGACCGTCCTGTTCGACCACCCGACGGTGACCGAGCTGGCCGGGTATCTCCGCGGCGAGCTCGTGGGTGTCGGACGGGCGGCCGCACCGGTCGCGGTCAGCCGGGGACCGGCCGACGAGCCGATCGCGATCATCGGGATGGGCTGCCGTTTCCCCGGCGGCGTGACCACCCCTGACGAGCTCTGGGAGCTGCTGGTCGCCGAACGCGACGTCGTCGGCGATCTTCCGGACGACCGCGGCTGGGACGTGGCCGGGTTGTACGACCCGGATCCGGACGCGCAGGGCAAGTCCTATGTCCGTGAAGGCGGTTTCCTCTACGACGCGGCCGGCTTCGACGCCGAGTTCTTCGGGATCTCCCCGCGCGAGGCGCTGACGATCGATCCGCAGCAGCGGCTGCTGCTGGAGACGTCCTGGGAGACGATCGAGCGGTCCGGGATCGACCCGGTGTCGTTGCGCGGCAGCCGTACCGGGGTCTTCGCCGGGATGGTGTACCAGGATTACGGCTCCCGTCTGCACGAGGCGCCAGAAGGCCTGGAGGGCTTCCTCGTCACCGGCAAGTCGTCCAGCGTCGTCTCCGGCCGGGTCGCCTACAGCTTCGGTCTGGAAGGCCCCGCGGTCACGGTCGACACCGCCTGTTCCTCGTCGCTGGTCACCCTGCATCTGGCCGCGCAGGCGCTGCGGCAGGGCGATTGCTCGCTGGCGCTGGCCGGTGGCACGACGGTGATGGCCGCGCCCGGCATGTTCATCGAGTTCAGCAGGCAGCGCGGGCTCGCCCCCGACGGCCGGTGCAAGCCCTTCGCCGCCGCGGCCGACGGAACGGCGTGGGGCGAGGGCGCGGGCATGGTGTTGCTGGAGCGGTTGTCCGACGCGCGCCGCAACGGGCATCCGGTGCTGGCGGTGCTGCGCGGGTCGGCGATCAATCAGGACGGCGCGTCCAACGGGCTGACCGCGCCGAGTGGGCCGTCCCAGCAGCGGGTGATCAAGGACGCGCTGGCGAACGCCGGTCTGTCCACAATGGACGTGGACGCGGTGGAGGCGCACGGCACCGGTACCACGCTGGGCGACCCGATCGAGGCACAGGCGCTGCTGGCCACCTACGGCCAGGATCGCGAAACCCCGCTGTGGCTCGGATCGCTGAAGTCCAACATCGCGCATCCGCAGGCGGCCGCCGGCGTGGCGGGGGTCATCAAGATGGTGCTGGCCCTGCGCCACGGCATCCTGCCGAAGACGTTGCACGTCGACGAACCTTCGTCGCATGTGGACTGGTCGGCGGGGAAGGTGTCGCTGCTGACCGAGGCGCGCCCGTGGCCGGAGACCGGCCGGGCCCGTCGCGCGGGAGTGTCGGCCTTCGGGGTCAGCGGCACCAACGCGCACGCCATCCTCGAACAAGCCCCCGCCGAAGAGACCGAGCCGCCGTCCGGGGAGGCGATTGTCCCGTGGCTGCTCTCCGCCAAGAGCGAGGCCGCGCTCCGGGAGCAGGCGGCCCGGCTCGGCGCGGCGGTGCGCGACGAGCGAGTGCTGGACGTCGGCTGGTCACTGCTCACCGGCAGGCCGGATTTCGAGTACCGGGCCGCCGTCGTGGCGGGGGACCGGGACGGTTTCCAGGCCGGGATGCGGGCCATCGCCGACGGCGTGGGCGCACCGGGTGTGGTGCGGGGGACCGCGGCCGACCCGGGCAAGGTCGTGTTCGTGTTCCCTGGTCAGGGTTCGCAGTGGGCGGGGATGGGGCTGGAGTTGTATGAGTCTTCTCCGGTTTTCGCGGCGCGGTTGGATGAGTGTGCCCGGGCTCTGTCGTCCTTTGTGGACTGGTCGTTGCTGGATGTGCTCGGTGATGAGGTCGCTTTGGCGCGGGTTGATGTGGTTCAGCCGGTGTTGTGGGCTGTGATGGTGTCGTTGGCGGCGGTGTGGGAGTTCTACGGTGTGCGCCCTGATGTCGTCGTCGGTCATTCGCAGGGTGAGATCGCGGCCGCGTGTGTGAGTGGTGCTCTGTCCCTGGCCGATGGTGCGCGAGTCGTTGCTTTGCGCAGCAAGGCGATCACGGCTCTGGCGGGCAAGGGTGGGATGGTTTCCGTCGCGTTGCCGGTGGATGAGGTGCGCGTCCGGCTCGGCGAGTCGCTGTCGATCGCCGCGGTGAACGGGGCCGAGGCGACGGTGGTCTCGGGCGATGTCGCCGCGCTGGACGAGTTCGTGGCGGCTTGTGGCCAGGACGGAGTCCGCGCGAAACGGATCCCGGTGGATTACGCGTCGCATTCGGTTCAGGTGGAACAGATCCGTGCCGAGCTGCTGGACGTTCTCGGCGCGGTCCGCCCGATGGCAGGCCGGATCCCGTTGTTCTCGACGGTGTCGGGCGAGCTGACCGACGGTGCGGGGCTGGACGCCGCGTACTGGTACCGGAACCTGCGGCAGACGGTGGAGTTCGAGTACGCGGTCCGATCGTTGTCGGGGCTGGGGTTCGGGGCGTTCGTGGAAGCGAGCGCGCATCCGGTGCTGACCATGGCCATCCAGCAGACCGCCGAAGACGCGGTGGCACTCGGCACCCTTCGCCGGAACGAAGGCGGTCTGGGCCGTGTCCTGCTGTCGTTGGCCGAAGCGCACGTTCAGGGTGTCGAGGTCGACTGGGCGGACACGTTCGACGGCGGCCGCCGGGTCGATCTGCCCACGTATCCGTTCCAGCGCGAGCGGTTCTGGCTGGAGACCTCGTCCGCGACCCCGTCGGCCGTGCCGCGGGTGCGCAAGCCCGAGGCGGCACCTCCGTCCGTCACCCGGCTGAACGGGGCCTCGGGGGCCGAGCGGGACCGGCGCCTGCTGCACCTGGTGCGCACCGAGGTCGCCGCGATCCTCGGGCACGCCGGGCCGGAGGCGGTGCGGTCCACCCGGGCCTTCGCCGAGGCGGGCTTCGACTCCTTGATGGCCTTGGAACTGCGCAACCGGCTCGGCGCCGCCACCGGTCTCAAGCTGCCGACGTCGGTGGTCTTCGACCACGCCAACCCCGCGGCGATGGCGGAATTCCTCGCCGCCGAGCTGGCAGGCGGCGCGGCGGACACGACCGCCGCCGTGGCAGGCGCCACCGACGAACCGATCGCCCTGGTCGCGATGAGCTGCCGGTACCCGGGCGGCGTGCGGTCTCCGGAAGACCTGTGGGAACTGGTACTCGAAGGCCGCGACGCCATCTCGGAGTTCCCCGTCGACCGCGGCTGGGACGTGGCCGGGCTGTACGACCCGGACCCGGATCGCGCGGGCCGGTCCTACGTCCGGCACGGCGGTTTCCTCCACGACGCGGCCGAGTTCGATCCCGAGTTCTTCGGCATCTCGCCCCGCGAAGCCCTCGCGATGGACCCCCAGCAGCGGCTGCTCATGGAGACCGCCTGGGAGGTACTGGAACGAGCGGGAATCGACCCCGGCACGGTACGGGGCAGTCGATCCGGGGTGTTCGTGGGCACCGTCGGCCAGGACTACGGGCCGCGGATGCACGAAGCCGCCGACGGCGTCGAGGGCTACCTGATGACCGGCAACCTGTCGGCCGTCGCGTCCGGCCGGATCGCCTACACCTTCGGCCTGGAAGGGCCCGCGGTCACGATCGACACCGCGTGCTCGTCGTCACTGGTGGCGCTGCACTACGCCGCCCAGTCGCTGCGGCAGGGCGAATGCTCCCTGGCGCTGGCAGGCGGGGCGGCGGTGATGGCGACGCCGGGGGTGTTCGTCGAGTTCAGCAGGCAGCGCGGCCTGGCGCCGGACGGGCGCAGCAAAGCGTTCGGCGCCGGCGGCGACGGGACGAGCTGGGCCGAGGGGGTCGGCATGGTGTTGCTGGAGCGGCTGTCCGACGCGCGCCGCAACGGGCATCCGGTGCTGGCGGTGCTGCGCGGGTCGGCGATCAATCAGGACGGCGCGTCCAACGGGCTGACCGCGCCGAACGGCACGGCCCAGCAGCGGGTGATCCGGCAGGCGCTGGCCGCCGCGGGGCTGTCCGCGAACGACGTCGACGTGGTCGAGGCACACGGCACCGGCACGCGGCTGGGCGACCCGATCGAGGCCGAGGCGATCATCGCCACCTATGGCCAGGACCGGGAACACCCGCTGTGGCTCGGCTCGCTCAAATCCAACATCGGGCATACGCAGTCGGCCTCCGGGATCGGCGGTGTGATCAAGATGGTCCAGGCGATGCGGCACGGTGTCCTGCCGCGAACCCTGCACGCCGACGAGCCGACCCCGCGGGTGGACTGGTCCCGCGGCGACGTCCGGCTGCTGACCGATGCCGAGGAGTGGCCCGAGACGGGAAGGCCGCGCCGGGCGGGCATCTCGTCGTTCGGGGTGAGCGGGACGAACGCGCACGCGATCATCGAAGCGGTCGATGCCGACGAGCCGGTTCCCGCACCGCATGTCGGCGCGCTGCCGCTGCTGGTGTCCGGCGCGGACGAGAAAGCGTTGCGGGAGCAGGCCGACCGGCTCCGAGCCCACCTCGGCACACAGCCCGGTCAGAGCCTGACCGACGTGGCGTTCTCGGCGGCGACTACCAGGGCGTCACTGGAGTACCGGGCGGTCGTCGTGGCGGATTCGACGGACCTGGCGCGCGAGGCGCTGTTGTCGATCGGGCGCGCGGAGCAGCACCCGGCCGTCGTGACCGGCACCGAGACCGGCGTCGAGCACCGGATCGGGTTCCTGTTCGCCGGTCAGGGATCCCAGCGCGTCGGCATGGGACGTGAGCTCTCCGAACGGTTCCCGGTGTTCGCCGCCGCCTTCGACGAGGTGTGCGAGCACTTCGAAGGGTTGCGGGAGCT
Organism: Amycolatopsis keratiniphila subsp. keratiniphila; assembly: GCF_001620365.2. Classification (GTDB taxonomy): domain Bacteria; phylum Actinomycetota; class Actinomycetes; order Mycobacteriales; family Pseudonocardiaceae; genus Amycolatopsis; species Amycolatopsis keratiniphila. The sequence goes on along the minus strand of NZ_LQMT02000034.1, from coordinate 123,135 downwards.
GATCTTCACCGACGACCGGCTGCACCGGACCGAATTCACCCAGCCGGGATTGTTCGCCTTCGAGGTCGCCCTCTACCGGCTGCTGGAGTCCTGGGGTGTCACGGCCGACGTGGTCGCCGGGCACTCGATCGGCGAGCTGGCCGCGGCGTACGTCGCCGGGGTGTGGTCGCTGGCGGACGCCTGCCGGGTGGTCGGCGCGCGCGGCAGGCTGATGCAGGCGCTGCCCGAGGGCGGCGCGATGGTCGCCGTGCAGGCGGCGGAGGACGAGGTCACGCCGTTGCTGACCGGCGCCGTCGACATCGCCGCGGTCAACGGGCCCGACGCGGTGGTCGTCTCCGGTGAGGAGGAGGCGGTGCTCGCGGTCGCCGCGGCGCTCGAAGCGCTGGGCCGCAAGACAAAACGCCTGCGGGTGAGCCACGCGTTCCACTCCGGGCTGATGGAGCCGATGCTCGAAGACTTCCGCGAGGTGCTCGAACAGGTCGAGTTCCACGCGCCGGACAAGGTGATCGTGTCGAACCTGACCGGCCGCGTGGCGGGGGACGAGCTGTGCACCGCCGGCTACTGGCTCCGCCACGTCCGCGAGGCCGTCCGGTTCGGCGACGGGATCGCCACGGCGGAAGCGGACGGCGTCACGGTGTTCGTCGAGATCGGCCCCGGCGGCGTGCTGGGCGGTCTCGCGACGGAGGCGGACGTGGTCACCGTGTCGCGTGACGGCCGCCCCGAGGTCGAGGCCTTGCTGTCCGCGCTGGGCAGGCTCCATGTGCGCGGCGTTCCCGTCGCGTGGAGCCGGTTCTTCGACGGCACCGGCGCCAACCGGGTCGACCTGCCCACGTATCCCTTCCAGCGTAAGCACTATTGGCTCACGGCCGGGCCGACGGCCCAAGCGTCCTCGGACGACTTGACCCACCGCGTGGTCTGGAAGCCGGTGACCGAACCGGTGGACCGCGGACTGACCGGGACGTGGCTGCTGGTCGTACCGGAAGGGCACACCGAAGATCCGGCTGTGGCGGGACTGCGGCGCGCGCTCGGCGGCGCCCGGCTCACCGAAGTCGTGCTCACCGCGGCGGACACGGAGCGCGAAGCGGTCGTCGCCAAGGTCGCGGCGGCCGGGATCGACGGCGTGGTCTCGCTGCTCGCGCTGGCGGGCGAGACGCTGCCCGGCCACCGCGCGCTGCCCGCGGGACTCGCCCTCACCACCGCGTTGGTCCAGGCGCTGAACGAGATCGGGGCCGAAGTCCCGCTGTGGTGTGTCACGAGCGGGGCGACGGCGGCCGGCTCGCAGACGCCGCTCCACCCGGGGCAGGCGGCGGTCTGGGGGCTCGGCAGCGTGCTCGCCCTCGAACACCCCGAACTCCGGGGCGGTCTGATCGACCTGCCGGAGGAACCGGACGAGCGGACGTGGGACCGGGTCCGCGCCGTCATCGCGGACGGCGAGGAGGACCAGGTCGCGATCCGTTCCTCGGTGCTGGCCAAACGACTCGTGCCCGGTGCGCCCGCGAGGGGCGAGAGCTGGCGGCCGCGGGGCACGGTCCTGGTCACCGGTGGCACGGGCGCGCTCGGCGCGCACGTCGCGCGATCGCTGGCCGCCCGAGGTGCCGAGCACCTCGTCCTGACCAGCAGGCAGGGACCGGACGCGCCGGGTGCGGCCGAGCTGACGGCCGAGCTGGGCGGCCTCGGCGTCCAGGTGACCGTCGCCGCCTGCGACGTCACCGAGCACGAGGCGCTGGCCGCGCTCATCGGGCGGCTGCCGCGACTCGACGCGGTGGTGCACACGGCGGGCGTGCTCGACGACGGCGTCATCGACTCGCTGTCACCGGCCCGGCTAGACGAAGTGCTCGCGCCCAAGGTCGCCGCGACGATCGAACTGCACGAGCTGACCCGCGGCTTCGACCTGTCCGCGTTCGTGCTGTTCTCCTCGGCCGCGGGCACGCTGGGCAACGCGGGGCAGGGCAACTACGCGGCCGCGAACGCCTTCCTGGACGCCTTCGCCCACTACCGTCGCGGGCTCGGCCTTCCGGCGACCACCGTGGCGTGGGGCGCTTGGGCCGGGGCGGGCATGGCGGCCGACGCCACCGCGGCCGAGCGGCTGCGGCGCGACGGCGTCTCCCCGATGCCGCCGGACCGGGCACTCGACGCGCTGTGGCGCGCGGCCGGGCAGGACGACCCGTTCGCCGTCGTCGCCGACATCGACTGGGCGCGGTTCGACGGCGGGCTGCCCCGCCCGAACCGGCTGTTGCTGGATCTGCCGAACGTGCGGACGGTGCGCGGCGAGCCGGAATCGTTGCTGGACCGGCTCACCGCTGCCGGACCCGCGGAACGTCAGGCCATGTTGGTGCGCTTCGTGACCGCGAGCGCGGCCACCGTGCTCGGTCACTCGCCGGACTCGGTGCGGGCCGAAAGGGCGTTCAAGGACCTCGGCTTCGACTCGCTCACCGCCGTCGAGCTACGCAACCGGCTGGCCACCGCGACCGGGTTGCGGCTGCCCGCCACGCTCGTCTTCGACCATCCGACGGCGGAGGCACTCGCGGACCACCTGCGGGTCGCGTTGCTGCCGGACGAGGACGACGGGCGGCCCGACCCGTTCACCGAGCTGGACCGGCTGGAGGCCGCGATGGCCGCGGCGGACGACGAGATCCGCGCGGGTGTGGCCACCCGGCTCAACGGTCTGCTGGCCAGGTGGTCGGGGGAGCCGGTGGCCGCGAGCGACGTGTGGGACGCCGACCGGGACGAACTGCTCGATCTCATCGACAACGAACTCGGAGTGGCGGACTGATGGAAGACCCGAAACTGCTCGACTACCTGCGGCGGGTCACCGCCGAGCTCCAGTCGGTGAAGGAGCGTCTGCGTGCGGCCGAGGCCGCCGACCACGAGCCGATCGCGATCATCGGGATGAGCTGCCGGTTCCCCGGCGGTGTGCGGTCTCCCGAGGATCTGTGGCGGTTGCTCGCCGATGGCGTGGACGCCATCGCCGAATTCCCGGTGGATCGAGGCTGGGACACCGGCTCGCTCCACCATCCCGATCCGGACCGCCGGGGCACGTCCTACGTGCGGGAGGGTGGCTTCCTCGACGACGTGGCGGGTTTCGACGCCGCGTTCTTCGAGATCTCGCCCCGCGAGGCGCTCGCGATGGACCCGCAGCAACGGTTGCTGCTGACGGCCGCCTGGGAAGCGGTCGAGCGGGCCGGGATCGCGCCGCGGTCGTTGCGCGGCAGCCGGACCGGTGTCTTCGCGGGCACCAACGGGCAGGATTACCCGGCGTTGCTGGAAGGGGCCGCCCAGGACGTCGAGGGATACGCCGGCACCGGCAACGCGGCGAGCGTGTTCTCCGGCCGCGTCGCTTACAGCCTCGGGCTGGAAGGTCCGGCGTTCAGCGTCGACACCGCGTGCTCTTCCTCGCTGGTCGCACTGCATCTCGCGTGCCAGTCGCTGAGGCAGCGGGAGTGTTCGCTCGCGCTCGCGGGCGGCGCGACGGTGATGGCCACCCCCGGCACGTTCGTCGAGTTCAGCCGTCAGCGCGGGCTGGCGGAAGACGGGCGCTGCAAGGCGTTCGCGGACGCCGCCGACGGCACCGGCTGGGGCGAGGGCGTGGGCGTGTTGTTGCTGGAGCGTCTGTCGGATGCGCGTCGTAATGGGCATCCGGTGTTGGCGGTGGTGCGTGGTTCGGCGGTGAATCAGGATGGTGCGTCGAATGGTTTGACGGCGCCGAATGGTCCTTCTCAGCGTCGGGTGATCGTCGCGGCGCTGGCGAATGCGGGTCTTTCGGCGGGCGAGGTCGACGCGGTGGAGGCGCATGGTACGGGTACGACGTTGGGTGATCCGATCGAGGCGCAGGCGTTGTTGGCTACCTATGGGCAGGGTCGTGAGGCGCCGTTGTGGTTGGGGTCGGTGAAGTCGAATCTCGGTCATACGCAGGCGGCTGCGGGTGTGGCGGGTGTGATCAAGATGGTGCTGGCGATGCGGAATGGTGTGTTGCCGAAGACTTTGCATGTGGATGAGCCTTCGTCGCATGTGGATTGGTCGGCGGGGAAGGTGTCGTTGCTGACCGAGGCTCGGTCGTGGCCGGAGGTGGATCGTCCGCGCCGGGCTGGTGTGTCGTCGTTCGGGGTGAGCGGCACCAACGCCCACGTGATCCTGGAACACGTCCCGGCCGAGGAACCCGAACCATCCACTGTGGACTCGATCGTGCCACTGGCGTTTTCGGCCAAGAGTGATGCCGCCCTCCGGGAGACCGCGCGGCAGCTCGTCCCCGCGCTCGGCGCGGGCTTGGCGGATGTCGGCCTGTCCCTGGCCACCACTCGTTCGGCGTGGGAGCACCGTGCGGCGCTGGTGGGTGCGGACCGTGAGCGTCTCATCGCTCTCGCTGACGGTCGGGACGCCGCCGGTCTCGTACGGGGGGTGGCGGCCGACCCGGGCAAGGTCGTGTTCGTGTTCCCTGGTCAGGGTTCGCAGTGGGCGGGGATGGGGCTGGAGTTGTATCAATCTTCTCCGGTTTTCGCTGCCCGGTTGGATGAGTGTGCGGTGGCGCTGGAGTCCTTTGTGGACTGGTCGTTGCTGGACGTGCTCGGTGATAAGGCCGCGTTGGCGCGGGTCGATGTGGTTCAGCCGGTGTTGTGGGCTGTGATGGTGTCGTTGGCGGCGGTGTGGGAGTTCTACGGTGTGCGCCCTGATGTCGTCGTCGGTCATTCGCAGGGTGAGATCGCCGCGGCCTGTGTGAGTGGCGCTCTGTCGTTGGCCGATGGTGCGCGGGTGGTCGCGTTGCGCAGCAAGGCGATCACGGCTCTGGCGGGCAAGGGCGGGATGGTCTCCGTCGCGTTGCCGGTGGCCGAAGTCCGCGCTCGGCTGACCGGGGGCCTGTCGATCGCCGCGGTGAACGGCGCCGGGGCGACGGTGGTGTCGGGTGACCCCACGGCACTGGACGAGCTGATGACGGCATGCGAACGGGATGGGGTTCGGGCGAAGCGGATCCCGGTGGATTACGCGTCGCATTCGGTTCAGGTGGAAGAGATCCGCGCCGAGCTGCTGGACGTGCTGGCCCCGGTCCGGCCGTCCGCCGGTCGACTCCCGCTGTTCTCCACCGTCACCGGCGAGCTGGTCGACGGCTCGGGTCTGGACGCCGGGTACTGGTACCGGAATCTGCGGCAGACCGTCGAGTTCGAGCACGCGATCAAGTCGTTGTCGGAACAGGGATTCGGTGCGTTCGTGGAGACGAGCGCGCATCCGGTGCTGACGATGAGCATCCAGCAGACCGTCGAGGACGCGATCGTGGCCGGGTCGCTCCGCCGTGACGAAGGGGGTCTGGACCGCGTCCTGCTGTCGCTCGGCGAGGCGTATGTCCAGGGCGTCGAGGTCGACTGGACCCGGGCCTTCCCCGGCGCGCACCGTGCCGACCTCCCCGCGTATCCGTTCCAGCGTGAGCGGTTCTGGCTCCAGCGGCCGACCGGCGGCACGGCCGCGGACCCGCTGGACGACATCCGGTACCGGGTGACGTGGAAGACGATCGACGCGCTTCCCGAACCGTCGCTGAGCGGGCGGTGGCTGGTCGCCGTTCCCACGGGCACCGAGTCCGACCTCGTGGCCCCGGTCGTCCGAAGCCTCGAAGCCGGTGGTGCCGAGACCCTGGTCCTACCGGTCGGCGCAGGCCGGGACGCCCTCGCGGACCGGCTGCGCGGGCTCGGCGCGCTCGGCGGGGTGGTGAGCCTGCTGGCGCTGGACGAACGGCCGGACCCCGGCACAGCACTGCCCGACGGCCTGGCCAGGACCATCGAGCTGATCCAGGCGCTCGGGGACGCCGGGCACGAGGCTCCACTGTGGATTCTCACCCGCGGTGCCGTGACCACCGGACCGCGGGACCCGCTGACCAACCCGCTACAGGCCCAGACATGGGGAGTCGGGCGCGTCGCCGGGCTCGAACACGCGAGCCGCTGGGGCGGCCTGATCGACCTGCCCGCCGAGTTCGACGAGGTGGCCGCCGTCCGTCTTCGCTCGGTGCTGGCCGGCACCGAGGATCAGCTGGCGATCAGGAAAGCGGGCATCCTCGTCCGCCGCTTGGTCAGGGCCGCGCGGCCGGGCAAGCCGCCCCGGACCTGGCGGCCGAGCGACACGGTCCTGCTCACCGGCGGGACCGGCGTACTCGGCACGCATATCGTGCGATGGCTCGCCGGCAACGGCGCGACCCGTATCGTGCTGCCGTCCCGGCGCGGACCGGCCGCGCCGGGCATGCCCGAGCTGACCGCGGAACTGGCCGAGCGGGGCGTCGAGCTGATACCGGCCGAGTGCGACGTGGCCGACCGGGCGGCGCTGGAGGAGCTCGTGTCGCGGGTACGGCGAAGCGGTCCGCCGATCCGCGCCGTCATCCACGCCGCCGCCCAGATCGGCCTCGGTTCCCTCGACGAGACGACGCTGGCCGACTTCGCCGACGTCGTCGGTGCGAAGGCGGACGGCGCCCGACATCTCGACGAGATCTTCCGTGACGACGACCTCGACGCGTTCGTGCTGTTCTCCTCCATCGCCGGGGTGTGGGGCAGTGGCGACCACGGTGCCTACGCCGCGGCCAACGCCTTCCTCGACGCGCTCGCGGCGCGGCGCCGGGCGGAAGGACGCACCGCGACGTCGATCGCCTGGGGCGTCTGGGCCGCGGCGAACCCCTGGGACACGGACCGGGCCATCGAGGGCATCGACAACGATCAGCTGCGCCGCCGCGGCTTGCCGCTGATGGATCCCGAGCTCGCTTTCACCGCGCTCCAGCATGTCCTCGATCACGACGAGACCACCCTGACCGTCGCCCACGTGGACTGGGCGAAGTTCCTCCCGGTCTTCACCTCGACCAGGGCGCGGCCGCTGTTCGACGACCTGCCCGAGGGCCAAGGCGCGGTCCAGGCCGGCACCGTGCCCGAAACGGCCGGGTCCGATCTCGTGCGAAGGGTGGCGGCCGCGGCCGACGGCGAACGTGTCGTACTCGACCTCGTCCGCGCACAGGTGACGGTCGTGCTCGGGCACTCCGCACCCGACGCCGTGGCTCCCGCCCGGCCGTTCAAGGAGATGGGGTTCGACTCCCTGACCGCGGTCGAGCTGCGCAACAAGCTGACCGCGGCGACCGGGATCCGGCTGCCGGCCACGATGGTCTACGACCACCCGAGCCCGGCGGCGCTGGCCCGCCATGTCCACGCGCGGCTGATCCCGCGCACCACACCCGCGCTCGACGAGCTCGACCGGATCGAAGCGGCACTGTTCGGCGCGGAGACCGGCGACGAGGCGGCCGCCAAGATCGTCGCCCGGCTGCGGTCGATGGTGTGGAAGTGGACCGACCTCACCGGTACCGCGGAGCCGACGGCCGACGACGGCCTCGACCTCGCCACCGATGACGAGATATTCGACCTGATCGACGCCGAGTTCGGCAGTGCCTGACGGGGGATCCGCGCAAATGGCTGAGGAACAGAAACTCCGGGACTATCTCAAACGAGTGACCACGGAGCTGCGGCAGACCCGCCGACGGCTCGCCGAGGTGCAGGACCGGGCACCCGACCCGGTCGCGGTGGTCGCCATGGGCTGCCGCTTCCCCGGCGGGGTGCGCACGCCGGAGCAGCTTTGGCGGCTGCTGGTGGCCGAGGCCGATCTGGTCTCCGGATTCCCGGCCGACCGCGGCTGGGACGCCGACGCGCTCTACGACCCGGACCCCGACGCACCGGGCCGCACCTATGTGCGGGAGGGCGGCTTCCTGTCCGATGTGGACGACTTCGACGCGGGCTTCTTCGGGATCTCGCCCCGCGAAGCGGCCGCAACCGATCCGCAGCAGCGGTTGCTGCTGGAGACCGCGTGGGAGACCTTCGAACGCGCGGGCATCGACCCGTTGTCGCTCAAGGGCAGCCGCACCGGCGTCTATGTCGGCTGTCACTACCAAGACCACGGTGTGCTGCTGAAGCAGGCGCCGGACAGCTACGAGGGTTACGTGGTCACCGCGAGCAATCCGAGCGTGGTGTCCGGCCGGATCGCCTACACCCTGGGACTCGAGGGCCCTGCGGTCACCATCGACACGGCATGCTCGTCTTCGCTGACCGCGCTCCATCTCGCGGTCCAGTCGGTGCGGGCAGGCGAGTGCGAACGCGCGCTGGCGGGCGGGGTCGCGGTGATGGCCACGCCCGCCTCGTTCACCGGGTTCAGCAGGCAGCGTGGGCTCGCCCACGACGGACGCTGCAAGGCGTTCGCCGACGCCGCCGACGGGATGGGCCTGGCCGAGGGGGTCGGCCTCGTGCTCGTCGAGCGGCTGTCGGAGGCACGCCGTCTCGGGCATCCGGTGCTGGCGATCGTGCGGGGCTCGGCGATCAACCAGGACGGCGCGTCCAACGGGCTGACCGCGCCGAACGGCACTTCCCAGCAGGAGGTCATCCGGAAAGCCCTTGTCGACGCCCGGCTCTCGGCCGACCAGGTCGACGCCGTGGAAGCGCACGGTACGGGCACCACGCTGGGCGATCCGATCGAGGCACAGGCGTTGCTGGCGACGTACGGGCAGGGCCGCGAGACGCCGTTGTGGCTGGGGTCGATCAAGTCCAATATCGGCCACGCCCAGACCGCGTCCGGTGTCGCCGGTGTGATCAAGATGGTGCTGGCGATGCGGAACGGCCTGCTGCCGAAGACCTTGCATGTGGACAAGCCTTCGTCGCATGTGGACTGGTCGGCGGGGAACGTGTCGTTGCTGACCGAGGCACGGCCGTGGCCGGAGGCGGATCGTCCGCGCCGTGCCGGTGTGTCGTCGTTCGGCGTGAGCGGCACCAACGCCCACGTGATCCTGGAACACGTCCCGGCCGAGGAAATCGAACCCTCTACTGTGGACTCGTTCGTGCCACTGGTGTTCTCGGCCAAGACCGAGCCCGCGCTGCGCGAGACGGCCTGGCAGCTCGCCCCACTTGTGGGCACCGGTCTGCCCGACGTCGGATTCTCGCTCGCCACCACGCGTTCCGGCTTCGAGCGCCGCGCCGTTCTGGTGACCCGCGACGAGTGCTCGGCCGAGCAGGGGCTTCGGGCACTGGCCGACGACAAGGAGGTCGCCGGTCTGGTGCGGGGTGTGGCGGCCGACCCGGGCAAGGTCGTGTTCGTGTTCCCTGGTCAGGGTTCGCAGTGGGCGGGGATGGGGCTGGAGTTGTATGAGTCTTCTCCGGTTTTCGCGGCGCGGTTGGATGAGTGTGCCCGGGCTCTGTCGTCCTTTGTGGACTGGTCGTTGCTGGATGTGCTCGGTGATGAGGTCGCTTTGGCGCGGGTTGATGTGGTTCAGCCGGTGTTGTGGGCGGTGATGGTTTCGTTGGCGGCGGTGTGGGAGTTCTACGGTGTGCGCCCTGATGCCGTCGTCGGTCATTCGCAGGGTGAGATCGCGGCCGCGTGTGTGAGTGGTGCTCTGTCCCTGGCCGATGGTGCGCGAGTCGTTGCTTTGCGCAGCAAGGCGATCACGGCTCTGGCGGGCAAGGGTGGGATGGTTTCCGTCGCGTTGCCGGTGGATGAGGTGCGCGTCCGGCTCGGCGAGTCGTTGTCGATCGCCGCGGTGAATGGGCCGTCCGCGACGGTGGTGTCGGGTGATCCCGTGGCGCTGGATGAGCTGATGGTCGCGTGTGAGCGGGATGGGGTTCGGGCGAAGCGGATTCCGGTGGATTACGCGTCGCATTCGGTTCAGGTGGAACAGATCCGTGCCGAGTTGATGGAGGTGTTGAGCGCGGTTGGCCCGACGGCGGGCCGGGTTCCGTTGTTCTCCACCGTCACGGGCGAGTTGGTCGACGGTTCGGGTTTGGATGCCGGGTACTGGTACCGGAATCTGCGGCAGACCGTCGAGTTCGAGCACGCGATCAAGTCGTTGTCGGAACAGGGTTTCGGTGCTTTCGTGGAGACGAGTGCACACCCGGTCTTGACCATGGCGATTCAGCAGACGGCCGAGGACGCGGTGGCTGTCGGTACCCTCCGGCGGGACGAAGGTGGCCTGGACCGTGTCCTGCTCTCGGTCGGCGAGGCCTACGTTCAGGGTGTCGAGGTCGATTGGACACCGGCCTTCACCGGCGCGCACCGCGTCGATCTGCCCACCTATCCGTTCCAACGGCAACGGCACCGGCTCCCGGTATCGGGCTCGACGGGCGCGGATCTCGAGTCGGCCGGTTTGCGCCCGGCCGGACACCCGCTGCTGGGCGCGGCCGTCGAGACACCGGACGGCTCACTGGTCCTCACCGGCCGGATCTCCTTGCGTGACCACGGATGGCTGGCCGAACACCGGGTTTTCGACTCGGTGCTGCTGCCCGGCACCGGGTTCGTCGAACTCGCCGTGCACGCGGCGGACCTCGCCGGTTGCGGGCGGGTCGACGAGCTGGTGCTGGAGGCGCCACTGGTGCTTCCGGCGAGCGACGGGGTGCAGATCCAGGTGGTGACCGACCCTGAGGGCGAGGACGGCGGCCGGGCGTTCCAGGTGCACACCCGCAACGGCGACGCGGGCGAATGGGTGCGCAACGCCACCGGCCTGATGAGCCCCGAACCCGGCGAACCCGGGTTCGACACGGTCGCGGCCTGGCCACCGCCGGACGCGGAACCCGTTCCGGTCGAAGGTTTCTACCCCGCGTTCGCCGAGCGCGGTTACGGTCACGGGCCCGCGTTCCAGGGCCTGCGTGCCGCCTGGCGCCGCGACGACGAGGTGTACGCCGAGGTCCGCCTGCCCGAAGAGCACACCGGTCACGCCGGGCACTACGGTCTGCATCCGGCGCTGCTCGACGCGGCCTCGCACGCGGTCGCGCTCACCGCGGCCCAGCCGGGCCAGGCCCACCTGCCGTTCTCGTGGCAGGGCGTGACACTGCACGCCGCCGGAGCGGCCGCGGTCCGGGTGCGGGTCGCGGCGACCGGGCCGGAGACCTACGCGGTGGCGCTGACCGACGAGAGTGGTGCGCCGGTGCTGACCGTCGAGGCACTGACGGTCCGTCCGGTGACCAAGGACCGGCTGCGCACCGGCCACGACTCACTGTTCCAGATCGCGTGGAAGCCTGTCCGGCAAGGGAATCCGCCGCACGATCGGACGATCGGCGTGCTCCGCGACGACCTCGGGCTGGCCGTGCACGCCGGCCCGCGCATCGGGCGTCACGGCTCCCCGGCGGACGCGGCCGGGTCATCGCCCGCCATCGTGCTCGCCACGCTGGCAGGCGGGACCGGAGACCTGGCGGCCGAGGCCCGTGCGATCACCGGACAGGCACTGGAGCTGGTCCAGCAGTGGCTGGCCGAAGACCGGCTCGCCGAGAGCACGCTGGTGCTCTGCACCCGCGGCGCCGTGCTCACCGGAACCGGCGACCCCGGCCAGGATCTGGCCGCCTCCACGGTATGGGGCCTGCTCAGGACCGCGCAGACCGAGCATCCCGGCCGGTTCGTCCTGCTCGACATCGACGAGCATCCGGCGTCCGCGTCGGCGCTCCCGGCCGCGCTGGCGACCGGTGAGCCTCAGCTGGCGATCCGCGCGGGGGAGATCCTTTCTCCGCGGCTGGCCCGCGCGGTCTCGCCCGCCGAGGAGGCACCCGTCGATCTCACCGGGACGGTGCTGGTCACCGGCGGGACCGGGACGCTGGGCAGGCTCGTCGCCCGGCATCTCGTCGAGACGCACGGGGTGCGGAGCCTCGTGCTGCTCAGCCGTCGCGGCGCCGTCGAAGGGGCCGAGGAACTGGAGCGGCTCGGGGCGAAGGTGGAGATCCTCGCCTGCGACGCCGGCGACCGCGCCGATCTCGCGAAGGTGCTGTCCGGGCTGGAGGGACGGTTGTCCGCGGTCGTGCACGTCGCGGGCGTCCTGGACGACGGCGTGGTCACCGCCCAGTCCCCGGACCGGGTGGACCGCGTGTTCACTCCGAAGGTCGACGCCGTGGTCAACCTGCACGAGCTGACCAAGGACGCCGGGCTCTCGGCGTTCGTGCTCTTCTCTTCGGCGGCCGGCACGTTCGGCAGTGTGGGACAGGCGAACTACGCCGCCGCCAACGCCTTCCTCGACGCCTTCGCCCACCACCGCCGCGCACAAGGGCTCCCCGCCGTTTCGCTGGCGTGGGCGTTGTGGGCGCAACGCAGCGCCATGACCGAGCACCTCGGCGAAACCGACGTCGCGCGGATGATGAAGGGCGGCATGATCCCGCTGGCTTCGCGGGACGGACTGTCGTTGTTCGACGCGGCACTGAATTCGGCGCACCCGGTGCTGGTGCCGGTCAAGTTCGACACCGCCGAACTGCGTGCCCGCCCGGAAAGCGTCCCGGCACTGCTGCGTGACCTCGTCCGGGCACCGGTGCGCCGGGCCTCGGCGGGCGCGGCCGTCGACGGCGGCTTGAAACAGCGGCTCGCCGGGCTTCCCCCGGCCGAGCGAGAGTGGGCACTTGTCGACTTGGTGCGCGGGCACGTCGCGAGCGTGCTCGGGCACTCGTCGCCCCACGAGATCGAATCCGGCCGCGCGTTCACGGATCTGGGCTTCGAGTCGCTCACCGCCGTCGAACTGCGCAACCGGCTCGGCACGGCGACCGGGCTGCGCCTGCCGGCGACCCTCGTCTTCGACCACCCGACTTCCGCGGCACTGGCCGGTTTCCTGCGGCAGCGGCTGTTCCCCGACGAGCCCGCCCCCGCGACGGCACCCGTGCGCGACGCCGCGGCGGAGATCGACGAACTGGACGTCGCCGGTCTGGTCGACCTGGCGCTGGAAGCGGGAGCCGGCCGATGAGCACATCGCAGGAGAAGATCGTCGAGGCCCTGCGCGCCTCGCTCAAGGAGACCGAACGGCTCCGGCAGCTCACCGCCACGGCCGAGGAGCCCATCGCGATCGTGTCGATGAGCTGCCGGTTCCCCGGTGGCGTGCGCTCCCCGGAGCAGTTCTGGGACCTGCTGGCCGGCGGGACCGACGCCATCTCGGAGTTCCCGGACGACCGCGGCTGGGGCGCCGACGGGCGCGGCACCGGCGAGGTCCGCCACGGTGGTTTCCTCTACGACGCGGCGGATTTCGACCCCGCGTTCTTCGAGATCTCCCCGCGCGAGGCGCTCGCGATGGACCCCCAGCAGAGGTTGCTGCTGGAGACGTCGTGGGAGGTGCTCGAACGCGCCGGGATCGATCCCCGCACCCTGCGCGGCAGCCGGACCGGCGTGTTCGCGGGCGTGCTCAACAACGAGTACGGCTCGCGGCTGCGGTCGATCCCGCCCGGGGTGGCCGGGTACGTCGGCAACGGCAGCGCGGGCAGCATCGCCTCCGGCCGGGTGTCGTACACCTTCGGCTTCGAAGGCCCGACCCTCACCGTCGACACGGCGTGCTCGTCTTCGCTGATCGCACTGCACCTGGCGTGCCGGTCGCTGCGACAGGACGAGTGCACCCTCGCGCTGGCCGCCGGGGTGACGGTCATGGCCACGGCGGGCACGTTCGCCGAATTCGGCCGCCAGCAGGCGCTCGCCCCCGACGGCCGGTGCAAGACGTTCGCCGACTCCGCCGACGGCACCAGCCTTGCCGAGGGCGCGGGAGTGCTGCTGCTGGAACGCCTTTCCGACGCCCGGCGCAACGGGCACCCCGTGCTGGCGGTGGTGCGCGGCTCGGCGATCAACTCCGACGGCGCCTCGAACGGGCTGACCGCGCCCAACGGCCCTTCGCAGCAACGGATGATCCGGCAGGCACTGGCGAACGCGCGGTTGACCGCCGGCCAGGTCGACGCGGTCGAGGCGCACGGGACCGGCACGACCCTCGGCGACCCGATCGAGGCGCAGGCCATCCTCGACACCTACGGGCAGGACCGCGAACGCCCGCTGTGGCTGGGATCGGTGAAGTCCAACATCGGCCACACCCAGGCCGCGGCCGGGCTGGCGGGCGTGATCAAGATGGTGCTCGCCATGCGGCACGGCCTGCTGCCGAAGACACTGCACGTCGACCGGCCCTCCACCCACGTGGACTGGTCGGCCGGGGACGTCCGGCTGCTCACCGAAGCACGCGACTGGCCGGAGACCACCGAGCCGCGCCGGGCCGGGGTGTCGTCGTTCGGGGTGAGCGGCGCCAACGCGCACGTGATCCTCGAAGCCGTCGAAGAACCCGCAGCGGAGCCGAGGAAATCTGCCGCCCCGGTACCCCTCCCGGTGATCCTGTCCGGCCGCGACGTCGCGGCGGTCCGCGAGTCGGCGCGGCAGGTGCGTGCGGCCGTGCGGGACCTGGAGCCCGCCGACGTGGCCTTCTCCCTGGCGACCACGAGAGCGGGCTTGGAACGCAGGGCCGCGTTCGTCGCCGCCGACCGGGACGAGTTGCTGCGCGGGCTCGACGCCATCGCCGGCGGCGGATCCATCGGAACCGCGATCACGGACGGCCGGTTGGGTTTCCTGTTCGCGGGCCAGGGTTCGCAGCGGGTGGGGATGGGTCGTGAGTTGTCGGCACGGTTCCCGGTGTTCGGTGCGGCTTTCGATGAGGTGTGTTCCCGTTTCGGGTCGTTGCGGGAAGTCGTGTGGTCTTCGGAGGACGTGCATCTCACCGGGTTCACGCAGCCGGCGTTGTTCGCGTTCGAGGTCGCGTTGTACCGGTTGTTGGAGTCGTGGGGTGTCGTCGCGGATGTGCTGGTGGGGCATTCGATCGGTGAGCTTGCTGCGGCGTATGTGGCCGGTGTCTGGTCGCTGGATGACGCGTGCCGGGTGGTGGCGGCTCGCGGGAAGTTGATGCAGGCGTTGCCTTCGGGTGGTGCGATGGTGGCGGTGCAGGCTTCGGAGGCGGAAGTGGTTCCGTTGCTGTCCGAGGGTGTCGGTATCGCCGCTGTGAACGGTTCTTCGTCTGTGGTGATCTCCGGTGGGGAAGAAGCGACCCTGGCGGTCGCCGCGGAGTTCGCCGCGCTCGGTCGCAAGGTGAAGCGACTGCGGGTGAGTCACGCGTTTCATTCGGTGTTGATGGAGCCGATGCTGGCCGAATTCCGTCGTGTGCTTGAGGGTGTGGAGTTCCGGGCGCCGTCGAAGGTGCTCGTGTCGAACCTGTCGGGTGTGGTGGCGGGGGAGGAGCTGTGCTCGCCGGAGTACTGGGTCCGGCATGTGCGGGAGCCCGTCCGGTTCGCCGACGGGGTCGCCACGGCCAGGGCTCGCGGGGTGACCACTTTCCTGGAAATCGGGCCGGGTGGCGCGTTGACGGCGATGGCGGACGAGGGCGCCGTCGCGGCACTGCGCGCGGATCGCCCGGAAGCCCCCGCGCTCATGGCCGCCTTGGGACGGTTGTTCGTCCGCGGGGTGCCGATCGACTGGGCGCCGCTGTTCGACGGCGCCCGCCGCGTCGACCTCCCGACGTATCCGTTCCAGCGCGAGCGTTACTGGCTGCGGGACGGCTCGGCCGAACCCGCCACCTTCACCTCGGTGGTGGAGATCGCCGGCCGCGATCGCTTCGTGTGCACCGGTGAACTCTCGCTCGCCGGGCAGCCTTGGCTGCGCGAGCACACCGTCCACGGAGCGGTCGTCGCGCCCGGCACGGCACTCGTCGACTTCGCGCTGCAGGCCGCGGCCCGGATCGGCTCGGGCCGGCTCCACGACCTCGTGCTCGAAGCCCCGCTCGTGGTTCCTTCCGAAGAAGTGGTGGAACTCCAGCTGACCGCGGACGAGCCGGACGGATCCGGGCGCCGCGAGCTGAACCTCTTCGCGCGCCAGAGTGACGGGCCATGGACCCGTCACGCGACCGGTTCGCTGACGGCGGCAGGAGATTCTTCCTCCTTCGACGCGATGCACGAGTGGCCGCCGCGCGACGCCGAACCCGCGGACATCGACGAGATGTACGGCCGCTTCGCCGACCACGGCATCGAGTACGGGCCCGCTTTCCGCGGTGTGGAAGCGATATGGACGCGCGGCGAGGAGATCTTCGCCGAAATCCGTTTGCCCGGCGGGCGAAACGGCGGCCAGGGAGTGCATCCGGCATTGTTCGACGCCGCGCTGCACGCCGCGGCGCTGGCGGAGTACGCGGGCAGCGGGCTGCCGTTCGCCTGGCGGGGGGTGACCCTGCACTCGACCGGCGCCACCGCGCTCAGGGTCCGGATCACGCCGTCGGCACCGGAAGGGATCTCGCTGCTCGCCACCGACGAGGGCGGACGTCCGGTGCTGTCGATCGGCTCACTGGTCCCACGGCCGCTTCCCGCCGGCCACGACTCGCTCTTCACCCTCGAATGGAAGCCCGCGCGGCTCGGCGAAGCAGCGGAACAGGTCACCGTCGTCGAGGAGTTCCCGGCCGGTGACGGCACCGTCGGAGAGATCCACGCGGCGACTCGACGCGCACTGGACCTGATCCAGGCTTGGCTGGCCGAGGACCGGCCCGAGCGGCTCGTGTTCGCCACCCGCGGCGCGGTCTCCACCGGACCGCACGACCGGCCGGATCTGACGAACGCCGCGGTCTGGGGCCTGGTCCGGTCGGCGCAGACCGAACATCCGGGCCGGTTCCGGCTCGTCGACCTCGACGAGCGGGGGACCGTGCCCGTTTCGGACGAACCGCAGCTGGCGGTTCGCGGCGACGCGGTGCTGGTGCCACGGCTGAGCAGGGCCGTCCTGCCGAGCGACCCGGGCGGCCGCGAACGGCGCGGCAAGGTGCTGATCACCGGGGGGACCGGTGGCCTCGGGCTGCTGGTGGCCCGGCATCTGGCCGCCGAGCACGGAATCCGCGACCTCGTGCTGCTCAGCCGCACGGGCACCGTGCCGGAGGGCATCGACGCCGACGTCGAGGTCATCGCCTGCGATGTCGCCGACCGCGCGGCTCTGGCCGACGCGCTGTCCCGGGTGGGACGCGTCGGCATGGTGGTGCACGCGGCCGGGATCCTGGACGACGGCGTTGTCGGCGGCCTGTCCTCGGACCAGGTCGACCGGGTGCTGCGCGCGAAGGTCGACGGCGCCCTGCACCTCGAAGAGCTCACCGACGACGACACCGAATTCGTGGTGTTCTCTTCGGCCGCCGGTGTCTTCGGCGGAGCGGGCCAAGCGGGCTACGCCGCGGCCAACGCCTTCCTCGACGCTTTCGCGCAGTCCCGCCATGCCCGCGGCCTCCCGGCGACGTCCATGGCCTGGGGCCTGTGGGAGCAGGGCGGGATGGCAGGCGGCCTCGGGGCGAACGACCTGGCCAGGATGACCAGAGGGGGCACCGCCGCGCTGACTGCCGAAGAAGGTCTCACGCTCTTCGACGCCGTGCTCGCATCGGACCACCCCGCCCTCGTCCCGATCAAGCTCGACCTCACCGTCCTGCGTGACCAGGCCGAGCCCCACCCAGTGGTCCGGGACCTGGTCCGGGTTCCGGCCCGGACTCCGGCACCCCGCCCCACCGGCGTTCCCGGCGAAGCCGAACTGCTGGACCTGGTACTGACCGAAGTCGCGGCCGTCCTCGGCCACGGCGGCGCGGACGCCATCGACCCGGACCGGGCCTTCAAGGAACTCGGTTTCGATTCGCTGACCGCCGTCGAGCTGCGCAACCAGCTCAACGCCGCCCTCGGCCTGCGGCTGACCGCGACGCTGGTCTTCGACCATCCGACGCCGGCCGCGCTGGCCGAACATCTGCGCGGCGAACTGCACGGCACCGCGCCGGAGCGTGTGGTGACGGCACGCCAGGCGCCTGCGGACGACGATCCGGTCGTCATCGTGGCGATGAGCTGCCGCTATCCGGGCGGTGTCACCTCGCCGTCGGAACTGTGGGACCTCGTCGCGGCAGGCCGGGACGCGATCACGCCCTTCCCGGCGGACCGCGGGTGGGACGTCGAGGGGCTCTACGACCCCGACCCGGACCGCCGCGGCCGGTCTTACGTCCGCGAAGGCGGGTTCCTGCACGACGCGGCCGAGTTCGACGCGGCGTTCTTCGGCATCTCGCCGCGCGAAGCCATCGCGATGGATCCCCAGCAGCGGCTGCTGCTGGAGATCACCTGGGAGCTGTTCGAGCGCGCCGGGATCGACCCGCGCTCGATGCGCGGCAGCCGGACCGGCGTGTTCACCGGGATGATGTACCACGACTACGCCGCCCGTCTCCTGGTCGTCCCCGAGGACGTCGAGGGCTATCTGGGCAGCGGCAACGCGGGCAGCGTCGCGTCCGGCAGGCTCGCCTACACGTTGGGGCTCGAAGGCCCCGTGCTCACGATCGACACCGCTTGCTCGTCTTCGCTGGTGGCACTGCACCTGGCGGCGCAGGCCGTGCGGCAGGGGGAGTGCGACTCCGCCATCGCCTCCGGCGTGACGGTGATGGCGACGCCCGCGGCGTTCGTGGACTTCAGCCGCCAGCGAGGACTCGCGGTGGACGGCCGGTGCAAATCCTTCGCCGAAGCCGCCGACGGGACCGCTTGGGGCGAGGGCGCGGGTGCCGTGCTGGTGGAACGGCTGTCGGACGCCCGGCGTCTCGGCCATCCGGTGCTGGCGGTGGTGCGGGGGAGCGCGGTCAACTCCGACGGCGCGTCGAACGGCCTCACCGCGCCGAACGGCCCGTCACAGCAGCGAGTCATCCGTCAGGCGCTCGACAGCGCGGGCCTGGCCGCCCGCGACGTCGACGCCGTGGAAGCCCACGGGACCGGCACCACGCTGGGTGACCCGATCGAGGCACAGGCGCTGCTCGCCACCTACGGCCAGGACCGCGAACACCCGCTGTGGCTGGGCTCGGTGAAGTCGAACCTCGGGCACACGCAGGCCGCGGCAGGTGTCGCCGGGGTCATCAAGATGGTGGAAGCCATGCGGCACGGCGTGCTGCCCGAGACCCTGCACGTGGACGAGCCGTCCTCCCATGTCGACTGGACGGCCGGCGAGGTCGCCCTGCTCACCCGCCGGCAGGAGTGGCCTGAGGTGGACCGAGCGCGTCGCGCCGCGGTGTCGTCCTTCGGCATCAGCGGTACGAACGCACACGTCATCCTCGAAGCCCCACCCGCCGACGTCACCGTGCCGGAGCCGCGCGACGACGTGGCCGTGCCGGTGCTGCTGTCCGCGAAGAGCGAGCAGGCCTTGCGTGCGCAGGCCGAGCGCTTCCGGCTCGTGGCCGATCAGGACCTGGCGGGTATCGCGTGGTCGTCCGCGACCGGCCGGGCCCTCTTCGACCACCGGGCGGTGGTGATCGCCCGTGACCGCGCCGATCTGGAGCGCGGCCTGACCGCGATCGCGACCGGCACTCCGGCCGCGCAGGTCCGCGTCGGCGTGCCCGAACCCGGCGCGGTCGGTTTCCTGTTCTCCGGTCAGGGTTCCCAGCGAGCCGGTATGGGCAGGGAACTGGCCGCCCGGTTCCCCGTGTTCGCCAAGGCCTTCGACGAACTCTGCGGCGAGTTCGGCCCGCTGGCCGACATCGTGTGGGAAAAGCCGGAGCTGCTCGACCGCACCGAATTCGCCCAGCCCGCGCTGTTCGCGTTCGAGGTGGCGCTACACCGGCTGCTCGAATCGTGGGGCGTGCGGGCGAAGATGCTGGCCGGTCACTCGATCGGTGAACTCGTGGCGGCCCACGTCGCCGGGCTCTGGTCGACGGCCGACGCCTGCCGGGTGGTCGCCGCCCGCGGGCGGCTGATGCAGGCGTTGCCGGAAGGCGGCGCGATGGTCGCGGTCGAGGCCACCGAAGCCGAGGTGGTGCCCCTGCTCACCGGGCCGGTGAGTCTCGCCGCGGTGAACCGGTCCTCGGCGGTGGTCGTCTCCGGAGCCGACGGGGAGGTCTCCCGGATCGCCGAGACCGTCCGCGCCTGGGGCCGCCGGACCAAGCGGCTGCGGGTGAGCCACGCGTTCCACTCGCCGCTGATGGAGCCGATGCTGGCCGATTTCCGCCGCGTGCTCGACGACGTCGAGTTCCGCGAGCCGTCGACGCCCATCGTGTCGAACCTGACCGGCCAGGTGGGCGGCGAGGAGCTGCGCTCACCCGAATACTGGGTCCGGCACGTGCGCGAGACCGTGCGGTTCGCCGACGGCGTGGCCGCGGCACAGGCCGCGGGCGTGACGACCTTCGTCGAGATCGGCCCGGACGGGCCACTTTCCGCGCTGACACCGGGCGCCACCGCGCTGCTGCGGGCCGACCGGCCCGAACCGGAATCGGTGCTGGCCGCGCTCGGCGCCCTGCACGTCCGCGGCGTCGGCGTGGAATGGCCCGCGGTTCTCGAGGGGTCCGCGGCCCGTCGCGTCGAGCTGCCCACTTATCCGTTCCAGCGCAAGCGTTTCTGGCTGGACGCCGAGCCGGCCGCGGTCGGCCCGGCCGTCGAGCCGGAAGAAGTCGTCGTCGCCGATCTCCGCCAGGAGCTCGACGCACTGGACCACGACGGCCGCGACAAGGCGGTGCTGGATCTGCTGCGGGCGGCCATCGCGGCCGTGCTGGGCCACGACTCACCGGACGAGGTGCCGCCGGAGGCCGACTTGCTCGACCTCGGCTTCGCTTCGCTGACCGCGGTCGAGCTGAGCAACCGGCTGGCCACCGCGACCGGTCTGGATTTGGCGCCGACGCTGGTCTTCGACCACGCGACCCCCCTCGAGCTCATGCGCTACCTGCGTGCCGAGCTGGCCACCCCGTAAGAAGGAAGAGGAATCATGGACACGCTGAACTCGCCCGGTCCGCAGCCCACCTCGACGGACTGGAAGGTCCTGTGGCAGGACGACTTCGACGGCCCGCGGGGCGCGCCGCTCGACCGCGACCGCTGGAAGGTGATCACCGGCAAACCGTGGGCGGCGGGGATCGAGTCCTACGCGGACGACACCGGCCACCTGAGCCTGGACGGCGAAGGCCACCTGCGGATGACGGCCACGCACAGCGAAGAGGACGGCTACGTCTCGGCCTGGATCGAGACGGTGCGCGAGGACTTCGTCCCGGCGCCGGGCGGCGCGCTCAAGATCGAGGCCGTGGTCAAGACCGCTCCGGGACTGGGCCTCGACTGCGCGATGTTCGCGTGGGCGAACCGGATGCGTCACCTCGGGGAGACCGAGCCGCTGCAGGGCTGGTACCTCTCCGGCGAGCTGGACATCTTCGAAGTGGTCAACTCCGAGCCCGCCAACGTGTACGGCGTCGTGCACTCGCCGGAGTGCCACCAGCTGCCGTCACTGGGGATGGGCACCGCCACCGCCACGCCGGACGGGCGGCCGCTGAGCGAGGACTTCCACACCTACTCCGTCGTGTGGACCCGTGACCCGGACTCGATCACCTGGTACCTCGACGGCCGCGAGTACCTGCGGCTCACCCCGGCCGACACCACGCCGAAGGGCTGGCTGTTCAACCAGGAGGTCTTCGTCGGCCTGCTCGTGGTGGTCGGCAGCCCCGGCGGTCCGGTCATGCCCGGGGAACCCGACCCCGCCGCCTTCCCGACGACGATGCTCGTCGACCGCGTAACCGTCGCGGAGGTGGCGCCGCCCGCCTGACCCGGCCCAAGTACGTGAAGGCCCCCTTCACTGCGTCCAGCGCAGTGAAGGGGGCCTTCACGCACTTGGGTGATCGGTCAAGTCGGCATCAACCGGGCGACCTGAGCCACGACTCCCGCCAAAGCCTTCACCGCACGGCGGCGGAACCGCTCAGCTCCAGCCGCCCACTGTGGATCTCGTCGACCAGGGCCCGCGTGAGGTCGAGATCCGCCCGCAGATGGGCCCGCAGGTGCCGCATCTCCACCAAGGCCACGCGCGGCACATCGCGTCCGGTCAGCGCGTCGTACTCGGCCTGCGACGCCGCGAGCCTGCCTTCGAGCAGTACGCATCGATGTTCGAGCCTGCTCGCGGCGTCCTCCGCTGTCAGCAGGGACATGAACGCCAGTGCGGCGCAGTAGACGGGGTACTCCGGGGTGAGGGTGACCAGCAGCTCGCGCAACCGTTCGCGGGCGAGTTCGCGGCCCGGCGCGGTGATCGAGTAGACGGTCCGTTCGGGGCGCCTGCCGTTCCGAATCGTCTCGACCGGCTCGATCAGCCCGGCCTTCGCCAGGGTGTCCACCGTGTTGTACAGCGCGCCGTGCGTGACCTTGACGATCTGGTCCAGCCCCTGTTCGCGCATCCGCTGCCGCAGCTCGTAGGCGTGCTGCGGCCGATCGGTGAGCAGGCGCAGCACCGTGAGGCCCAGCGCAGTGAGAGTCCGCACTCCTGCTCCCGTGACTTGGTCCGGCAAGTATAGTCTGATTGTACTATTTTGCTCGGACGGCTTCAGGGGGCGACGGACATGGCTGCGCGGGACGTGAAGCTCCCCACCGGACACCAGGAAGACGCGGAGATCCGCGTCGAGCGCGATTTCATGGAGCATTGCCGCGCGAAGCTGACCCGCATGCGCGGCGAGGTCACCGCGATGCTCGACAGCGGCGCGGCCGAGGGCGACGCCGTCACGGACAAGTACTTCAACCACGCGCTGCGCGAGTTCCGCAAGCAGGTGGTCAAGGACCTGTCCGGCTTCGACGACGTGCCGCTGTTCTTCGGCCGCCTCGACTACCCGGCGGGCGACGTCTTCGACATCAAGGCCGACTCGGTCCGCGGCGGTGACTCCCACACGCGCACCGAGGACAGCGACCTCGTCTACGTCGGCCGTCGCGGTGTCCGCGACGAAGACGGCGAGCCCATCGTGATCGACTGGCGCGCGATGCTTTCGCGCGCGTTCTACGAAGCGTCCTCCGGTGACTCGATGGGCGTGCGTGTCCGCCGCCGGTACGGCTTCGACCAGAACGGGGTGCTCACCGCCTACGAGGACGAACCGCTCACCGGCGAGGTCCGCTCCGGCGACGGGGGCGGCCTGCTGGCGGCGGAGATCGAGCGCCCCCGCCAGGGGCCGATGCGCGACATCGTGGCCACGATCCAGCCCGAGCAGATGCGCCTGGTCCGCGCCGCCGTCGATCAGACGCTCTGCATCCAGGGCGCGCCGGGCACCGGCAAGACCGCGGTGGGCCTGCATCGCCTGGCTTATCTGCTGTTCGCCGAGCGGGACAGGCTGCGCAAGGAAGGCGGCGTCGCCGTCATCGGCCCCAACAGCTCGTTCCTCGCCTACATCCGCAACGTCCTGCCCGCCCTGGGCGAGATCGAGGTCTCCCAGGTCACCATCGACGACCTCACCGGCGCGGGCCGCACGGTCGGCCGCGTCGACGACCCGGCCGCGGCGCATATCAAGGGCGGCCTGGAGATGGCGGAGGTGCTCCGGCGCCACCTGTGGTCGCAGATCACCCGGCCGACGGAGCCGCTGGAGCTCAAACACCAGCACCGCACCTGGCGGGTGTCCGTCGAGGAGCAGGCCGACGAGCTCGAGGACGTGCTCAGCAGGCGGACCGGCTACGGCGCCGGCCGCGAACTGCTCGTCCAGCGCCTGGCGCACCGCGTGCTGCGGCAGATGGAACGGGTCGGCCGCGCGGGGACCACGCTGACCCAGCTTTGCCGCAACAGGGCGATCGGCCAGGCAGTCCGCGGGATGTGGCCTGCCATCGACCCCGCGCGCCTGGTCTTCGACCTCCTCACGGATCCGGACCGGCTGGCCGCCGCGGCCGACGGCGTCCTGTCGCCGGAACACCAGCGGACGATCTTGCTCAGCCCGCGTCCGCGCAGTGTCAAGGCGATGGTCTGGTCGACGCTCGACCTCGCCCTGCTCGACGAAGCCGCGGGCCTGGTCGATCGGCCGGTCCGGCTGGGGCATATCGTGATCGACGAGGCCCAGGATCTCAGCCCGATGCATTTCCGGGCGATCTCCCGCCGGGTCGCGGGTGCCTGCACGGTGCTGGGAGACCTGGCACAGGCGACGAGCCCCTCGGCGGTGCGCGACTGGTCGGAGGTGCTCGCCCATCTCGACCGTCCCGGCGGGCGGATCGAAGTCCTCGACCGCGGCTATCGCGTGCCCGCCGAGGTGCTGGACTACGCGGCCCGTCTCCTGCCGCATATCGCCCCGGATCTGACGGGCCCGACCTCCTTCCGGCACAGCGCGGACGCGCTGCACGTGACCCGGACGAGCGCGGACAGGCGGACCGAAACGCTCGTCGAAGCGTGCGAAACCGCGCTGTCGCGGGAAGGTTCCGTTTGCCTCATCGCCGCCGACGAAGAGATTCCGGAACTGCATGCGATCTTGACCGCCGAAGGCATCACGCACACGGTCCTCGGCGGGGATGTCCTGGAGGCGGAACGCGTGACACTCGCCCCGGTGACCCTGGCGAAAGGTCTTGAATACGACACGGTCCTGGTCGTCGAACCGAGCCGCATCGTCGACGCGGAACCCCGCGGGCTCCAGCGGTTGTACGTGGCACTGACCCGTGCGGTGAGCAGGCTTCACGTCGTGCACGCCCAGCCGCTCCCGGCGGCTCTCGACGGCGAACGAGTGCTGGCCGAAATCCATTAGGCCACAGTGGAATCCGCGGTGGTGCGGGTTCCGGGGACGACCGTAAGGGTCGGCTAGGGGTGGGGGAGGATTCAGCGGCTGGTTAACGTGAGTGAATCGTTGAGGCGATTCTCCTTGTCGGCGAGATCTCATGAATTCTGGATGTGGAATAACAATGAATTCTGTCAATGTTCTTGTCGTGGGCGCCGGTCCCACCGGTCTCACACTGGCCTACGACCTCGCTCGGCGAGGTGTCCCGGTGCGCATCATCGACCGGGACGCGAAGTTCACCACCGCGTCCCGCGGCAAAGCCGGGATCCAGCCCCGAACCCAGGAAGTGTTCGACGACTTCGGCATCGTCGACCAGGTCATGCGGGTGGGCACCACCCGGTTGCCGTTCCGGCGGTACCACCGCGATCGGATCGTCAGTGAAGCCGTCCCGTACGAGGCCAACGATCCGCGGCCGGACGCGCCGTACCGGCGGCTGCTGTTCGTCCGCCAGTCACTGGTCGAGGGGATCCTCCGGGATCGCCTCGCGGAAACCGGGCACACGGTCGAGTCCGGGGTCGAACTGCTGCGGTTCGAGCAGGGCCCCGAAGGGGTGAAGGCGACGCTCGGCTCGGCGGAAGGATCCGAAGAGGTCACCGCCGACTACCTGGTCGGATGCGACGGCGGGGCGAGCACCGTGCGCAAGGCGCTCGGGCTGGAGTTCCGCGGGTTCACCGAGGAGGACCGCAAGCTGCTCGTCGGGGACGTCGAGGTCGACGGGCTGGAGCCGGACGCCTGGTACCAGTGGTACGACATGGAGCGCGGCATCCTCCTGCTGTGCCCGCTCGCGGACACCGGCACCTGGCAGATCCAGGCGTCGCCGCCGATGGACGCCGACGGCACGCCGATGGGTCCTTCACTCGAGGCGTTGCAGTCCGCGGTGGACCGGATCACCGGGATGCCGATCCGGCTCGGCAACCCGACCTGGATGTCGACCATGAAGCGGAACGTGCGGATGGTCGACACCCTGCGCGTGGATCGTGTCTTCCTGGCCGGGGACGCGGCCCACGTGCACCCGGTCACGGCCGCGCTGGGCGCGAACACCGGAGTGCAGGACGCGTACAACCTGAGCTGGAAGCTGGCCAGGGTCCTCGATGGTGCCGACGACGGGCTGCTCGACACCTACGAGCGCGAGCGGGTGCCCATCGCCGAGTGGACGCTCAAGACCGCCTGTGACGCGGGCGACCTGATCTTCGAGGCCATGCTGGCAGGCAAGGGCGGCGCCGAAAAGGGGCTGACCGAGGAGTCCTTGCAGCTCGGCCTGAACTACCGCGAAGGCCCGCTCAGCCGCGACCTCGTCGACGGCGGTGCGCTCCGCGCGGGTGACCGGGCGCCCGATTCGCCGTGCCCGGGGGCGAGCACGCTGTTCGACGTCTTCCGCGGCCCGCATTTCACCCTGGTGGGTGTCGGCGCGAGCACCGCGCCGGCGCTCGCCACCGTGGCCGACCGGCAGCCCGGCGACGTGCGGACCGTCCTCCTGACCGAACATCCCGAGGCGTACGCCGCGCCGGACGACCGGCTCGTCCTGGTGCGGCCGGACGGCTACATCGGTCTCATCGCGCCCGCGGACGACGCGCAGGCGGTACTCGGCTATCTGTCCGCACTGGACGGTTTCGCACTGGTGGAGGACTGATGTACCGGCCCGAGTACTTCCGCGCCCCCGATCTGGAGGCGCAGCACGACCTCATCGAGGAGTACCCGTTCGGTCTGCTCACGCTCTCCATGTTCGGTTCGCCCGCCGCCGTGCATCTCCCGTTCGTACTCGACCGGGACTCCTGGCCGTACGGCAAGCTGCGTGGTCACCTGTCACGGGGCAATCCCATCGCGAAAGCGTTGTCCGAGAACGTCGAGGTGCTGGTCGCTTTCACCGGTCCGAGTTCGTACATCTCGCCCGACCACTACGAAAGCCAACCGCATTTCCCCACCTGGGCTTACGCGGCGGTGCACGTGAAGGGGCGGCCACGGCTGCTCGACGACGCGAGGACGGTGCGTCAGCTGACCGACCTGATCGCCGATCAGGAGGCTCGTTTGGCTCCCAAAGAACCGTTCGTGCTGCCTCGTCAGTCCTCGGAGCTTTTCGACGAGTATCTGCAACTCATCCAGGGCTTCGAGATCTTCATCGGCCGGATCGACGGCATCTTCAAGCTGGGGCAGAACAAGACACCACGGGACATGGCCGCCCAAGCGAAGGCATTTCGGGCACGGGGCACCGAGAGTTCGGTGCGCATGGCAGAAGCACTGGAAAAGCACAACCCGTTTCCCAAATATTCATGAATGGGGTAAACACGGACGCTTTAGTCGACGGGCGTGAATCGACTGCCGCATATCAATAGCTCAAATGGGTGATAAGCGAGACTGCTCTGTGTAACCTGACATCCCGGCTACTCCTCTGGTATCGTGATCAACACGAAGCATCGGGACTGGATCGCATTTCCCGATGACTGGGGTGTGCCTGGGGTCTCTTGGCCGGCGATTAAGCCGGTCTGACTCCGCTGTGCAAAATAAATGTGCCGTGGGGGTCTTTGTGGTTGCGCTGGTCGAACGTAATCGGCAATTGACGACCTTGGAAGGGATGGTGAAGGCCGGCCTCGGCGGTGTCGTGACGGTGCGCGGTTCCATCGGCAGCGGGAAGACCGTGCTGCTGGCGGAATTCGCCCGGCTGGCCGCCGAGGGCGGAGTGCGTTGTGTCACGGTCACGGCCGCGTCGAGCGGTACGCGGCACTGGAATCTGACGGCCGAGGTCGCCGCCGCGGCGGGGCATCGAGGCGCCGACCCGATGGCGGCGCTCACCGAACTGGTCGCGCAGGGGCCGCTGGCCGTGTTCGTGGACGACCTGCACCGGGTGGGCGCCGCGCCGGTGGAACTGCCCGCCGCCGCGGCGCGGTTGAGCGCCCTCGGTGTGCTGGTCGTGCTGGCCGGTGATGTCGAGGCCACGCCGTCCTGGGCCGCGATGTACGCGGAACTGTTGCGGCTGCCCGGTTTCCGGTCGATCAGACTGCCGGCGCTGACGCCGTCCGGGGTGCTGGAAGTGTTGTCCGGCCACCTGGACGGCCCCGGCGACCCCGGGCTCGTCGACGAGGTGTACGCCATGACCGCCGGAAACCCGCTGCTGGTGCGCGCTCTCGTGGAAGACCTGCTCGCGGTGGACGCGGAGGACCGGCTGCCGGTGGCACCGGGCCACGCCTTCCGCGAGGTGGTGTCGGTCTGCCTCGGCCGGATCGCGCCGCAGGCGGCCGAGCTCGCGGAGTGCGTCGCCGTGCTCGGCGACACGACGGATCCGGCCGTGCTCGCCACCGTCCTGGGCGTCGACGAGGCCTCGCTGCCCGCGCTCGTGCGCGCCCTGGGCGGTATCGGACTGTTCGCCGACGGGGACGTTCCCGCGTTCCGGTCGCCGGGGCTGGCCGCCGCCGTGCGGTCCGTGGTCGGTGCCGGCCGCGCCACCGATCTGCGTGTCCGCACGGCTTCCGCGCTGCGCTCGCGCGGCGCGGACGACGGCGAGGTCGCGGCGCTCTTGTTGGCAGCGGGCTGCGCGCCGGACGAATGGGGGGTCACCGCGTTGTTCGACGCCGCGGCACGCTGCCTGGACGAAGGCGATGTCGAGCTGGCGCGCCGATACCTGCACCTGGCGGCCCATCCCCGTCCCGGCCGCGAGTCGTCCGGTGTGGACGCCCGCGCGATCTCGCTGGGCTGGCTGCTCGATCCGGCGACCGTGCCGCGCTGGCTCGGCGGTGCCGTCGAGGCCGTCGAAAACGGCGGATTCACCGCCCGCGAGGCGATCATGCTGGCCGGGCAGCTCCTCTGGCACGGCTGGTACGACGAGGCCGGCCCGATCCTCGACTGGCTGGCCACGAACGAGGACAAGTTCGCCCCGGACGACGCCGCGGATGTGCAGACCCTCTCGCTGCACATCGCGATCACCCATCCGGGGATGACCGGCCACCTCGCCTCCGTCGATCCCGAGCAGGCCCGCAACGACGTGGTGACCAGGGCCAGCGACGCGCTGCTGCATTCGATGCACGTCCTGCGTGCCGTGATCGTCAACGGCCCGAGCGAAGACCTGGTGCGCGAGGCGTTGCGCCTGCTGGAAGTCTGCGCCCTGCGCCGGATGCCGCTCGAACCGTGCCTGTTCGCGCTGCTGTCCCTGGTCTACGCCGACGAGCTGGGCAGCGCCGCGCATTGGTGTGATCAGCTGCTCGAAGAGGCGGAGCGGCGCGGGATCCTGTCGTTGGAGGCGACACTGCTGGGTTCCCGCGCGCATATCGCGTTGACCGCGGGCGATCTGCCCGCGGCGGAGACGCACGCCCGGCGGGCGCTCGAAGTCCTGCCCGCGGAAGGCTGGGGCACCGCCATCGGCGGCCCGCTGGGCGTGCTCGTCGCCGCGCTGGTGGGGATGGGCCGGTTCGAGGACGCGGCCGCCGAACTCGGCAGGCCGGTGCCCGCCGCGATGTTCCGCACCGTGTGGGGCCTGCGATACCTGCGTGCGCGCGGCTACTACTACCTCCACACCGGGGGTTTCCGTGCCGCGCTCGGCGACTTCCGGTCGATCGGTTCGCTGATGGCCGAATGGGGGCTGGACAGCCCGGTCCTGCTGCCATGGCGGTCCGACGCCGCCGAGGTCCACTTGCAACTCGGCGAGGGCGGGGAAGTGGTGCGGCTGCTGGACGAGCAGGCGAGCCTGCCCGGCGGTGACTGCGGCAAGCTGCGCGGGGTCGAAGCCCGTATCCGGGCGAGCAACACGGATCGGGGAGACCGGAGCCGCGCGCGGACCGCCGCGGTGGCGGTCGAGCATCTGGAAGCGGCGCAGGACCGGTTGGAACTGGCCAAGGCGCTGGCCGTGCTGGGCGACGCCCACCGCGCCTCCGGGGACGGCCGCCGGGCACGGATGGTCACCCGCCGGGCGCTGCACCTGGCCACGTTGTGCCGTGCCGAGCCCTTGGTCTCCGGGCTCACCGGACAGCAACGGCCCGCCCGCGCCGGAGCCACGGGTGCCGAACAGGGACTGGAATCGCTCAGCGACGCCGAGCGGCTCGTGGCCGAATTGGCTTCCTGGGGCAACACCAACCGGGAGATCGCCCGCAGCCTGCACGTCACGATCAGCACGGTCGAACAGCACCTCACCCGTGTCTACCGCAAGCTCAACGTGAGCCGGAGTGATCTGCCCGCCGACCTCGGCCTGCCGACACAGGCGGGGCCTTCCACCCGGCGCGATCTGCAGAGCCGGGTGGAGGCCTATGCCCGTTCCGCCGCATCGCCGCAGGGCCGATAGGAGCCGGCTGGTGGCCTGCGCCGGAGGTTCGGGCGCTGAAATCCGCCGATATCGGGCGTTCAAGTGACGCGAAGGGAGCTTTCCCCGCATGCGATGCGGGGAAAGCTCCCTTCGTCCGAATGACCCGCTCCGCCCGCGTCACCGCAGGGCCGATAGGAGTCGGGTAGGGGTCGTCTAGGGGCGGCCGGAATGGTGACGGTGACGCGGTGGCGGCGACATAATCGTTTCCGGTAACGGCCGTGTCGCGCCGCGACCGCAGTGCTTCGACATCTCGTACGGAAATTTGCCACCTTTCGTTCCCGGAATTGGGGGCCTTGCCTCGTGAGCACGACCGATAACGTCGATCCGGCGGAATTCCCCGCGTATCCGATGGCCCGGGGTTGCCCGTTGCACCCGCCCGCGGAATACGCGGACATGAGCACGCGGCGGCCGGTCAGCCGAGCGGTTCTTCCGTCGGGAAAACCGGTCTGGCTGGTCGCCAGTCACGAGCTGGTCAAAGAGATCCTGACCGATCCGCGGGTCAGTGCCAACCGTTTCCTCGGCGGATTCCCGCATCAGTTCCGCCGGGTGCAGACCGCGGCGCAGCAGACCGAGCAGATGAAGAAGGGGTCCGCCGTCATCGGGCGGGCGTTCGGGGTCGACGGCCCCGAACACGCCGAGCGCAAAAGGCTGGTCGTCCCGGAATTCACGGTGCGGCGGGTACAGGCGTTCCGGCCGCGGATCCAGGAGATCGTCGACGACGTGCTGGACGAGATGGTGGCGGAGGGCAGCCCGGCCGAACTGATGTCGGCGCTCGCGCTGCCGGTGCCGTCCCGCGTCATCTGCGAACTGCTGGACGTCCCCCAGGAGGACAGGCAGTACTTCCTCGACCGGACGACCACGATGGTGGACCAGTCCAGCACGGTCGAGCAGCGTCTGCAGGCCAACCTCGACGTGCTCGGCAAACTCGACGGGCTGATCAAGGCCAAGGAGGCCGACCCGGCGGACGACGTGCTGGGCCGGATCGTGCGGCGCAACGTCGAGCTGGGCGTGCTCGGCCACGACGAGATCGTCGGCGTGGCGGCGTTCCTGCTCATCTCCGGGTTCGAGACCACCGCCAACATGATCTCGATGGGCACCCTGGGGCTGCTGGAGAACCCCGACCAGCTGGAGCTGCTGATCGAAGACCCGGGCCTGGCCGGAAGCGCGGTCGACGAGCTGCTGCGCTACTTCAGCGTCTCCGACCCGGCCGGTTCCCGCGTCGCCCTCGAAGACATCGAGATCGGCGGCGTGACGATCCCCGCCGGTGAAGGCGTGATCGCGCTGGCCGGGGCGGCCAACTGGGATCCGTCGGTCTTCGACGAGCCGGAGCGGCTGGACATCCGGCGCAAGGCCCGCGGTCACCTGGCCTTCGGGCACGGTGCCCATCAGTGCATCGGGCTGCATCTGGCCAGGCTGGAGCTGGAGGTCGTGTTCGGCACGCTGTTCCAGCGGCTGCCCGGCCTGCGCGTGACCGCACCGGTGGACGACCTGCGCTACAAGGTCGGCGCGAACATCTACGGCGTCCACGAGGTGCCGGTCGCGTGGTGAAGTCGACGGAGCGCACCATCGTGTTCGACGAACTGGCCGGGCAGTACGACAACACCGGCGTCGAGTTCTTCGGCCCGATCGCGCACAAGCTGCTCGAACTGCTCGGCCCGAGGCCGGGGGAGCACGTGCTCGACGTGGGATGCGGCCGGGGCGCGGTGCTCTTCCCGGCCGCGGCCGCCGTCGGCCCGGAAGGGTACGTACTCGGGATCGACATCGCGGAGGCGATGGTCACCGCGACCGCCGCCGACGTGGCGGCGCGGGCCCTCGACCACGTCGAGGTCCAGGTGCTCGACGGCATCGCCCCCGAGCTGCCCGCCGCGTCGTTCGATCTGATCACGGCGAGCATGAGCGCCGCGCATTTCCCGGATCCGTTCGCCACCGCGGTGAATTACGCGCGGCTGCTGCGGCCAGGCGGCGGGATCGGGATGACCGGGCCGGTGCCGCCGCCGGCCCTGTCCGAATGGGACCTTGGCGCGCTGCGGGTCGACCGGATCATCGCCGCGGCCGATCCGGCGGCGCTCGCCGCGGCGCATCCCCGAGTGGCCGCGCTCTACGGCGAGTACCCGTTCGGCAGGCCCGGCCGGATCTGCGACGCCCTGCGCGCAGCCGGGTTCACCGAGGTCTCCGAACAACGCCACGACGTGGTGCTCACGGCGCCGACCGCGCAGGCGCTGATCGACTGGACCTGGTCCAACGGCTTGCGCGTGTACTGGGAACTGGTGCCGGCCGCCCGGCGCGAGGAGGTGGCCGCGGAACTGGCCGCCGAGCTGACCGCGCACGCCGGGGACGGGCCGGTGACCGCGGTGTACCCCGTCTTCCACTACCTCGGGCGGCTGCCCGCGACCGGAGGAGCGAAATGACCACGATGCCGTCATGGCGGAGCCTCGGCCCCGATCCCGGCGGGCCGATCGTGCTCGCGGTGGACTACGCGGCCACCGGCCGCCCGGAGGCCGCGTTCGGCGATCTCGCCGTCGGGCACCCGGTGTGGGAGACGGTGCAGCCGCCACTCGGCGCGGAGGACGGCTTCGATCTCGCCGACTACGTGGACGGCTGGGTCGCGGAGATCCCCGACCGGCCCGTCGAGGCCGTGCTCGGCTACTGCGCGGGTGCCGCGTTCGCGGGAGAGCTCGCCGCCCGGCTGTCCGAGCGTGACGGCCGGGCGGTGCCGCTGCTGCTGTTCGATCCCGAATCGCCGACACCGCTGACCATGTACTACCAGTACCGCAAGGTGGTGGAGAGCCTGGCGGCGGTGCTCGGCGCGGAACGGACCGCGGCCGCCGTCGCGGACGGCGACCGGGCCATGGCCGAGGCCGACGGCGTCGAGCAGGTGGGCGCGGCGCTCGTCCGGATCTTCGTCGGCGCCGCGCGGGCCGCGTGCGCCGAAGCGGGCCTGGAGGACGAATACGTCGACGAGCTCACCGGCACTTACCGCTCGTTCGTCCGCTACCTCACCGCGGCGTCGCAGGCGGATCACCGGAAGCGCTGGGCCGGGGCGTACGTGTTCAGCTCGGCCACACCGACCAGCGGCCTGAATCCGCTCGACCCCGTCGCACGGGCGGAACTCACCGACCGCGAGCTGCGCTTCGACGTCGAGCACGCCGATCTGCTGCGCACGACGGCGGTCGCGGACGCCGCCACCGAGGTACTCGCGAAGGGGAGGGTGGCACGGTGACCGGCATCGACGCGCTGCACGACACCACCGGCCAGGTGGTCGCGGACCTCGTCGCCGATCCCGGCGGTGGTCTGTACCCCTCGGTGTACGAGACGGGGCGGCTGGTCTCGCTGGCGCCGTGGCTGGCCGGGCACGACCGGCGGATCGAATTCCTGCGCTCCGCGCAGCAACCGGACGGGGCGTGGAGCGGGCCGGGCACGGTCGCGCTGGTCCCGACGCTCAGCGCGGTGGAGGCCTTGCTCGCCGCCGGCCAGAGCGGCGCCGTCGTCGATGAGGGGCTGGCCGCCGCCACCCGCCTGCTGGCCGAGGTGGAACGCGACGGCCTGCCGGAGACGCTGATCCCCTTCCTGATCGTGCCCGCGCTGGTCGCGGACATCAACGCGCGCCTCGGTCACGAACGCCTCGTCCTGCCCGAGAGTCTCGACCCAGCGGCGCTGACCGCGCTGCGCACCGACGGCTGGCGGAATCCGGTGTCGGCCTTCTATCTGGAGATCGTCGGGCCCGCCGCCGTGGGCTCGGCCGCGGTGACCCCGGTGAACGGCGTGATCGGCTGCTCGGCCGCGGCGACCGCGGCCTGGCTCGGCCCCGAGGCCCCGGAGCCGGGCGACGCGTCCGCGGATTTCCTCGTGCGCACCCAGTCCCTTTTGGACGGTCCGGTCGCCGGGCTGACCTCCATGACGTACTTCGAGCGCGCGTGGTCCTATCGGGTGCTGGCCGCGGCAGGCGAGGAACCGGAGGCCATCGCGCCACTGCTGGCCGGTCTGCCCGGCGACGTCGGCCGGACGGGCGCGCCCTCCGCGCCGGGAGCGGCGGCCGACTCCGAATCCGCGGCGCTGCTGCTGCTCGCCGAGGCCGATCGCACCGGCGAGATGGCCGAGCCACAATGCTTGTGGGAGTACGACCGGGACACGCATTTCCTCACCACCGTGCCGGTCGGCGCGCCGTCGGTGATCAGCAACGCCCGCGTGCTCGAAGTGCTCGACCGGTACCGGCGGCAGGACCCGCCGGACGCCGATCGCTACGCCGACGCCGTGGCGCGTGTCGCCCGTTACCTGGAGGAGAACCAGCGGCCCGACGGCGCCTGGCACGACCGCTGGCATGTTTCTCCTTACTACGCGACGTTTTCCTGCGGAGCCGCGCTGTCCGCCGCCGGTATCGGTGAACCGCTCGACCGGGCCGTGGCGATGGTGCGGGCGGGACAGCACGCGGACGGTTCGTGGGGGGTACGCGGAGGCACGGCCGAGGAGACCGCGTACGCCGTGCTGCTGCTGGCCTCGGTTCCCGGAGACCACCAGGACGCGATCGCGGGCGGGGTCGCTCACCTCGAACGCACCGGTACGACGGATCCCCATCCGCCGTTGTGGGTCGGCAAAGACCTGTACGCGCCGGTGAACCTGATCCGCGCCGCGGTGCTGGCCGCCACGAAGGCGGGCCGGCGGTGAGCGGGAAGAGCGGCGCTTGCCCGTATCCGTTCCAGCAGGCGGAGCGGCTCGAAACCGACCCGCGGTCCGCCGCGCTGCGTCGAGAGGCCCCGGTCAGCCGGGTCACGCTGCCGTACGGCGGCGAAGGATGGCTCGTGGTCGGGCACCACGAGGTGAAGACCGTGCTGTCCGACCGCCGGTTCAGCCGGGCCGCGCTGGTCGGTGCCGACGTGCCGAGGGTGACCCCGCGGGTGATGACGAAGACCACCATCCTGACCATGGATCCGCCGGAACACACGAGGTTGCGGCGGCTGGTCGCCCCCGCGTTCAGCCCGCGTGGCATCGAGGCGCTGCGCCCCCGCGCGGTGCGGTTGGCCGAAGGGCTGGTGGATCGCATGCTGGACGCGGGGCAACCCGCCGACCTAGTGCGTGATCTGGCCAAGCCGTTGCCGAGCGCGTTGATGTCGGATCTGCTCGGACTGCCCGCCACCGACGAGGAGAAGTTCTTCGGCTGGGCCGAAATCATGGTCAGCGGCGCCGGGCTGGCGCCCGCCGAGATCCTCGCCACGATCGGCGAACTGGACAGCTATCTGACCGGCCTGGTCGCCGAGCGCCGCCGGGAACCGCGCGACGACCTGCTCAGCGTCCTGGTCGCCGCGCGCGACGAGGGGGATCGGCTCAGCGAGCAGGAACTGGTCGGGATCAGCGTGACCCTGCTGCTGGCCGGCCTGGAGACGACGACCAACCAGATCGGCAACTTCGCCTGGCACCTGCTCAGCCGTCCCGAGCGGATGGCTTGGCTGCGCGAAGACCTCACCAGGCTGCCGGGCGCGGTCGAGGAGATGTTGCGCTTCACCCCGATCGCGACCAGCGCCGGGTTCACCAGGGTGGCCACCGAAGACGTGCCGCTCGGCGGTGTCACCATCCGCGCTGGTGAAGCGGTGCTGGTCGATCTGGATTCGGCCAATCGTGACGAGGCGGTGTACGACGACACCGACGAGCTACGGCTGGACCGGGTGGGGCAGCCGCATCTCGCCTTCGGTCACGGCCCGCATTTCTGCCTGGGCGCGCAACTGGCCCGGATGGAACTCGTGGTGGCGCTGACCGCGCTGCTGGAGCGGGTACCCGGCCTTCGGCTGGCCGTGCCGCCCGGAGAACTGCACTGGCATACCGATCGTGTGGTCCGCGGTCTGCGGGAGCTGCCGGTGCGGTGGTGACGGCGTCGTTCACCACCGCACCGGCAAAGCCTTGAGCCCGTTGACCAAAGGCGACGATTTGATCGGCAGTTCGGCCGCCGGGACGGCCACCCGCAATTCCGGCAACCGCTCGAAAAGCACCGTCAGAGCCACTTCGAGCTCCTGACGGGCCAGGTTCTGCCCGAGGCACTGGTGCACCCCGAACCCGAAGGCGACGTGCCTCCGGTGGCCGTCGCTCAGGTCGAGCCGGTCCGGGTCGGGATGCTCGCGGTGGTCGCGATTGGCGACCGCGGTGGAGAAGATCAGCGCGTCCCCGGCCCGGATCCGGACGCCGGCGACGTCGATGTCGGCGGTCGCCATCCGGTTGACGACCGTGTCGGTCACGGACGTGTGCCGCACGAGCGCTTCCACCGCGGCCTCCGGTGTGGTGCGGAGCGCGGCCAGCCGTTCCGCGTCACCGGCCAGCAGGGCGGCGCCGAGCGCGATGCTGCTCGACAGCGTCTCGTGCCCGGCTCCGAGCAGCAGCACCATCATGTTGACCAGCTGTGCCCTGGTCATCCGGCCGGGCGACACCTGCTCGGCCAGCAGACGACTGATCAGATCCTGGCCGGGGCGATCGGCCTTCGCCTCGGCAAGCTCGCCGAGATAGCCGATCAATTCCGTCGCGGCCCGCACCACTTCGGCCTGGTCGTCGGCGGTGATCATCGTGCGGGTGCGGTGCTGGAAGAACTCGTGGTCGGTGTAGGGCACCCCGAGCATCTCGCAGATCACCATCGACGGCAGGGGCAGGCAGTAGGCGGCCACGAGGTCTGCGGACCGGGCCCCGTCCGCCATGTCGTCCACGAGCGAGCCCGCCAGCCGCCGCAGCGCCGGGCGCATCTCCCGTACGCGCCGGACGGTGAACCAGGAGGTCACCATCCGGCGGAAGCGGTGGTGCTCCGGGTCGTCCATCCCGGCGAGCGTCCGCAGCGGCGTGCCCTCGGCGGGGGAGGGGAGCAGCGCGGGGAAACCCGGTCTGGTCCGGTCCGCCGAGACCCGCCGGTCCGCGAGCAGGTCACGGGTTTCGGCGAAACCCGTGACCAGCCAACCGGAATCGCCGTTGGGCAGGGTGACCCGCGAGACGGGCCGCCGGGCGTGCAGTTCGCGATACGCCGTCGGCGGACCGTACGGACAGGTCCTCGGCTGGGGCAGCCGCAGCGGCCCGTCGACGGGCTCGGTCATGCCTTGGACGCCACGGACTGTTCCTTGGCCGACGGCGCGGCAGGCGCCGGTGGCTGCCTGCGTTTGGCCAGCAGACCGCAGACCGCGCCGAGGAGCACGGCGGCGATCGGCAGGACCATCGCGCCGTGCATGGCCGCGACGTAACCGCCGGAGAACACCTCGTTCGCCGCCGCCGAGATCTGCTGGGCGACCGCCGGGGCGGCCCCGCTCGGGGCCGGCACCGCCGTGCCCGCCTGCAGATCGGCGAAGTCGAGGCCACTGCCGGTGGCACGCCGCACGCCGTCGACGAATTCCCCGCGCACCTCGGGAGGCAGCGTCGCGGCCACCGACTCGGCGCGCGTCACCAGGTTGCCGACGAGCTGGTTCTGCAGCAGCACACCGAAACCGGCGGTGCCGAGCACCGCGCCGATCTGCCGCGTCGCGTTCAGCACGCCTGCCGCCGAGCCCGCCATCATCGGCTGCACGTCGTACATGGCCACCGTGGTCAGCGGTGCGAACGTCGCGCCGAGCCCCAGACCCATCACGATCATCGCGGGCAGCAGTGTCCACACCGTACTGTCCACAGTGGACGTGAGGGAGAAGATCAGCAGGCCGATGCCGAACAGCAGCAGGCCGGTGACCACGATCGGCTTGCCGCCCACCTTGTCGCTGAGCCTGCCCGCGTACGGGCCGAGCACCACGGAGATCGCCGACATCGGCAGGCTGATCATGCCCGCGGCCAGCGCCGAGAAGCCCAGCACCGACTGAGCGTAGAGCTGGAAGCCGATCGCCATGCTCATGATGCCGACCGACAAGCCGATGGCACTGGCGTTCATCAGGCTGAAGTTGCGGTTGGTCAGCAGCGCGAACGGCACCATGGGCGTGCGCGTGCCGGGCCTGCGCTGGGTGAAGCCGAACGCGATCAGCAGCGCCACGCCCAGTATCAGCAGCAGCGGGATGCTCACGAACGACCAGATCGTCCCCCAGTTGTAGCGCTGCCCTTCCTGCAGGCCGAAAGCCAGGCAGGACAGGCCGAGGATCACCAGCACCGCGCCGGGCACGTCGAACCGGCCGGTCCTCGGCGGCTTGGCCCCCGCCGGGATGATCATCGGCGCGAACACCAGGATCAGGATGCCCAGCGGCACGTTGATGGTGAAGATCCAGCGCCAGTCGAGGGCGCCGACGAGGAGGCCGCCCAGTGGCGGCCCGGTGATGGTGGCGACGCCGGCCACCGCGCCCCAGACGCCCAGTGCGGCACCGCGCCGCTCCGGCGGGAAGACGCTCATGATGATCGACATCGTCTGTGGGATCAGCAAAGCGGCGCCGAGGCCCTGCAGTGTGCGCGCCGCGATGAGCTGGCCGGGATCCTGCGCCAGCGAGCACAGCAGGGACGCCAGTGTGAACACCGCGACCCCGGCGAGGTAGACGCCGCGTTTGCCGAACAGGTCGCCGAGCCTGCCGCCGGTGATCAGGAAGACCGCCAGCACCAGGACATAGGAGTTGCTGACCCAGAGCACCTCGTTGTAGGAGGTGCCCAGCCGCTCGACGATGTTCGGGATCGCGACGCCGACGACCGTCGTGTCGAGCAGGGTCATGAAGAACCCGAGACAGAGGGCCACCAGTACGGCCCAGGGATTCCCCCGCAGTTTGCTCATCCGTCCGCTTTCTCTTCGGTTGACTGTTCGCCGGTCCGCCAGTCCAGGCGTCCCTCGTGGATGTCCTCGACGATCGCGCGCGTCAGGTCCAGGTCGGCGCGCAGATGTGCTTGCAGGTGCCGGATCTCGACGATGTCGATCGCCGCCACGCCGCGTTTGACGAGCGCGTCGCTCCCCGTCGTCGCCGACGCCAGCGACGCCTCCAGGAGCACGGCCCGCTGCTCCAGCTGTGCGACCGCGTCCTCCTTGGAGAGCAGTGACATGAAGGCGAGCGCGGCACAGTAGGTCGGGTACTCCGGCTGGAGCGTGGAAAGCAGTTCCCGCAGCCGTTCGAGGGCGACCTCGCGCCCTTCGTCGGTGATCGCGTAGACCGTCCGTTCCGGGCGCTTGCCCTCCCGGGTGGTCTCGACCATTTCGATCAGCGCGGCCTTCGTGAGCACGTCGAATGTGTGGTAGAGCGCGCCGTGGGTGACTTTGATCAAGTGATCGAGTCCTTGTTCTCGCAGGCGCTGCCGGACTTCGTAGGGGTGCTGGGGTCGCTGGCTGAGCAGTCGCAGCACGGCCAGCCCGAGGATGGTGAGGGTTCGCATGGACACTTCTCCGATCGAGTCCGATCAGTATAGTCCAAAAAGACTATTTGCCCCCGGGGAGGTCGGTCACCGGGGCGAAGACGGCCGCGGTAAGGGCACGTTAGGGGTGCCTCGCCGTCGGTGGCCGCTGTTAGCGTCGAGCCGTTCTCTGAGGCTCTGAGCTGTGCAAACGCGCTGGGGACGAGCACGCACCCACAGGTTGAGGAAGGTGGTTCCTGACTGTGTCGGCACTCCAAGGGCGTCCCGCCGAACCGGCGTTGCGACTGGACGACTCGCTGTCCCAGCGGCCGCACGAGCTGTACCGGAGCCTGCACGAAACGGGCGCCGGGGTGCAGCGCGTGATCATGCCGCCCGGGGCGGGGCCGTGGAGCGGGCTGCCGGTGTGGCTGGTCACCGGCTACCGCGAGGCGCGAGCCGCGCTCGCCGACCCGCGGCTGAGCAACGACCTTCAGCGCACCGCCCGCTTCTTCGGTGGCGGGGCGGGAAACAGCCGGGGAGCGTTCTCCGTCGCGTTGTCCCGCAACCTGCTGCACGCCGACCCGCCCGACCACACCCGGCTGCGCAAGCTGGTCAACAAGGCGTTCACCTCGCGTGCGGTGCAGCGGCTGGAACCCAGGATCGAGCAGATCACCGGCGATCTGCTCGACCGGCTGGACGGCGTCGACGAGACCGACCTGCTGGTCTCCTACGCCTCACCGCTGCCGATCATCGTCATCTGCGAGCTGCTGGGCATCCCGGCCACCGACGAGGACGCCATCCGATCGTGGACGAAGGGGCTCGTCTCCGGTGCCTCGCCCGCCGAGATGGCCACCGCCTCGGAGGAGATCGGCGCGTACCTGACCGATCTGGTCGCCCGGAAGCGCGCCGACCCCTCGGACGATCTGCTCTCCGAACTCATCCGGGCCAACGAGAACGGCGACCAGCTCGCCGACGCGGAGCTGGTGCCGATCACCTTCGTGCTGCTCATCGCGGGGCACGAGACGACGATCAACCTGATCGGCAACGGCGTGTACGCCCTGTTGCGTGATCGCCCCCAGCTGGAGCGGCTCCGCGCCGACAGCTCCCTGCTCCCGCGGGCCGTCGACGAGCTGCTGCGCCACGAGAGCCCGAGCAGCCACGGCACCTTCCGGACGACCACGGCGGATCTCCCGCTGGGCGACGTGGTGATCCCGGCGGACGAGCTGGTCCTCATCTCCCTGATCGCCGCCAACCGCGACCCGGCCCAGTTCGAGCGGCCCGACGTCCTCGACTGGTCCCGGCCGCAGACCTCCAACCTCGCCTTCGGGCACGGCATCCACCATTGCGTCGGCGCGCCGCTGGCCAGGATGGAGGGGCGTATCGCGCTCGGCAGGCTGCTGGAGCGTTTCCCCGAGATCGCGCTGGCCGTCGACGAGAAAGACCTGGCGTGGACCCGAAGCACACTCATCCACGGACTCCGGTCGTTGCCGGTCCGGCTGAACGGAAAGGCCGAGCAGTGATCACCAGGGCGGCTTCCATCGGAGTACCGGTCACCGACCAGGACGTGGCCGTCGAGTTCTTCGTCGGCGTCCTCGGTTTCGAAAAGCGGGTCGACGTCCCCGTCGAGCGCGGCAGGTGGATCGAGGTCGCGCCGCCGGGCGCGGAAACCGTGCTGACGCCGTACACCTGGCTGGATCACCACGACGACAAGGCGGGCGTCTTCACCCGGGTCGTCCTGGAATGCCAGGACCTGATCGGCTTGCACCAAGAGCTGGTGGCCAAGGGCGTCGAGTTCGAGCTGGAGCCGACCGAGTCGGCGGGCGGCCGGTTCGCGCATTTCAAGGACCCGTTCGGCAACCTGTTCGTGCTGGCCGAGCTCTGAGTGCCTCATCGACCGTGAAGGAATCCGCGTGATGCGATCGGCCACCCGCAAGGAAGAGGCACTCTGGCTGCTCGAGCGGCTGGTGCCGGGCAGCGGGGTCAACAATCTGCACCTCGCCTTCCGGGTGTCCGGCGAGCTGGATCTCGTGCTGCTCGACCGGGTGCTGTCGGTGCTGGTGCGCAGGCATCCGGCGCTGCGGACCGTTTTCCGCGCGGGCGAGACCGGGCTGTCGAAGGAAGTCCACGACGACCTTCCGGTCGCCTTCGAGGACCGGGAGTGTTCCGCGGACGAGGTGGACGCGCGTCTCGCGGAGTTCGTCGCCGAGCCTTTCGAACTCGACGGCGGTGCCTTGCTGCGCGCGCTGCGGCTGCGGTGCCCGGGTGAGGACGTGTGCTGCGTCGTCGTGCACCACTTGAACTTCGACACGGTGTCCGCGGCGGTGCTGCACGAGGAGTTCGTCGCGGTGTACAACGCTTTCGCCGCCGGTGATGCCTTGCCGCCGGAACTGGAGGGCACCGCGGCGACCCTCGACGAGGTGGAGCCGAAACCGGAGAGCCTGGCCTTCTGGCGTGATCAGCTGCGCGAGGTCCGGCCCGACGAGCTCGAACTGTCCTGCGGCAGGCCGGACGTCGCCGAACCGAACCTCGCGGGCGCGCAGGTGACGTGGCAGTTCGCCGCGGAGACCGTCGAGGTGGTGCGGGAACTCCGGAAAGCGTTGCGGGTGCCGGAAGCCGTCGTGCTGCTGGCCGCCTACTACCTGCTGCTGCATGCCCACGGTGCCGGCCCCGACCTCGTCGTGGGCTCGCCGATGAACGTCCGGGGGCGGGAGACGGCGAGAGCCGTCGGCTATCACGTCAACGTGACGCCGCTGCGGCTGCGGGTCGATCCGGCGGAGGACTTCCGCGGTCTGGTCCGGCGGGTCAGGGAAGTGTTCTTCGGCGCGCTCACCCATCTGGACGTCCCGGTGGACAACCTGCTCGCCGAGATCCCGCGCACGGGTTCTTCGTGGCGGCACACCGTTTTCCGGCACGTGTTCAACTACATCCCCGAAACCGGCGTGCCGTCGTTCCGGCTGGGCGGCCTGCCCGCCGAACCGCTCGCGGCCGAGCCGGGGTTCAGCAAGTTCGATCTGGAGTTCTTCCTGCTGCCGACCACGGACGGCATCCGGGTGCGCGCCGCGTATTACACCGAAGTACTCGGACAGGCGGACGTGCAGGCGTTCGTACGGCGTTATGAAGCGTTGCTGTCGTCACTGGCGGAGAATCTCGATCGCCCGGTCGGCGACGCCCGCGCGTTCAGCGCCGAGGACGACGCGGTGATCGGGAAGGCGAATCGCACCGGCAAACCGGTCGCGTGGTCCTCGGTGCCGTCGGCCGTCGCCGCGGCCGTCGAGGCGGCACCGGACGCGGTGGCCGTCGAGGACGGCGACCGCGCGGTGACCTACCGGCAGCTGTGGGACACCGCGGCCGCAACCTGCGAACGGTTGCGCGAGACCGGCGTCGCACCCGGTGAGGTCGTCGCGCTGGTCGCGCCGCGCAGCGCGGAACTCGCGGCGGCCGCACTCGGCGTCTGGCTGGCGGGCGCCACCTACCTGCCGCTCGACCCGGACCACCCCGAACAGCGCATCGCCTACCAGCTGGCGGATTCCGGTGCCAAGGTCGCGCTTTCCGACGCGGCGATCCCGGCTGGGACGGGCTGCCGGGCGCTCGCGCTGACCCCGGTCGGTTCGGTCCCGTCCAGGCCCGCGTCCCCGCTTCCCGTCACCGGCGCACCGGCCTACCTCATCTACACGTCCGGCTCCACCGGGCGTCCTAAAGGGACGGTCGTCGGGCATCCGGCGCTGGCCAACCTCATCAGCCATTTCGCCGACGAACTGGGCCATCGAGGCCAAGCCGGAACGCTCTGGCTGACCACGTTCTCCTTCGACATCTCGGCACTCGAACTGTTCCTGCCGCTGGCCACCGGCGGACGGCTCGTCGTCGCGCCCGACGAAGCGCGCGTCGACGGTGGTGCGCTGAAGGAACTGTTGGACCGCCACGAGGTTTCGACACTGCAGGCGACCCCGACCACGTGGCGGCTGGTCGTCGACGACGTGTCCGGCGAGCTGACCGGCAAAACCGTGCTGTGCGGCGGCGAACCGCTGCCGGTGTCGCTGGCGCGGCGGCTGGTGGACACCGGATGCGAGCTGTGGAACGTCTATGGCCCGACGGAAACGACGATCTGGTCCACCGCGGGCCGGGTGCACGACGGCGGCACCGGCCGGATCACCGCCGGTGCCCCGATCGGCAACACGACGGTGTTCCTGGCGGACCCGAACGGCCGGGAAGTGCCCATCGGCGTGACCGGCGAGCTGTGCATCGCGGGTGCGGGGCTGGCCGAGGGCTATCACGACCGGCCGGAGCTCACCGAGGCGCGTTTCGCCGTGCATCCCCGCCACGGCCGCTTCTACCGGACCGGGGATCTGGCCCGCTGGCTGGAGGACGGCACCCTGGAGCTGCTCGGCCGGGCCGACCGGCAGATCAAGCTGCGGGGTAACAGGATCGAGCTGACGGAGGTCGAGTCGGTGCTGCTCGCCCACGACGAGGTCGCGGGCGCGGCGGTGGTCGTGGCCGACGAGGTACTGGTCGCGTACGTCGAGGCGGACACCGAACCCGGCCTGGTGGACCGCCTCTGGGCGCACGCCGGGGCTTTGCTGCCGAAGTCCGCGGTACCGCAGGAGTTCGTCGTGGTCGACCGGATCCCGCTCACCGGCAACGACAAGGTCGACTATCCGGAACTCGTGCGGCGCGCGGCGGACCTTGCCGCGGAGCGCGTCACCACACCCGCGGAGGAGCGGGAACTCGACCCGGTGACCGCCGACGTGGTCGCGCTGTTCCGGGAGCTGCTCGACCGTGGCGACGTCGGGCCCGGCACGAACTTCTTCGCGCACGGTGGGCATTCGCTGCTGGCGGCCAAGCTGGCCCAGCAGGTGAAACACCTGACCGGTGTGCGGGTCCGCCTCGCCGACGTCTTCGCTCACCCGACCCCGGCGGCACTCGCGGATTTCGTGCGAGCCGCCTCGGAGTGAGCCTGATGCGCAAGCGGTGACCTCAGGGTCGATCGTCAGCCCAGGCCTTCGATGATGCGGAAGTCTCGCTCGAAGCCGTCGGGGAGTGCGGCCAGCGCCTTCTGGTAGGCCGCGCTCTCGTACGCCGCGACCGCCTGTTCGAAGCTGTCGAACTCGACCAGGACGACGCGCTCGGCGATTCCGGCTTCGTGGGCGACGACCCGGCTGCCGCCGCGGGCGATTGTCCGCCCGCCCGCGGCCCTGACGGCCACACCGGCTAGTTCGTTGTAGACGGCGAACTCCCCGGAGTCCGCGATGGTGGGGTAGACGCTGACCCAGTAACCCTTGGGCATGAAACCTCCAGTGTCGGATTAGTGAATCCGCCTCGCGGATCGATCATGAGAGCTCCGCCAGACGCGACAGCGCCGGAAGGGCCGCCGCCAAGGCGTCGATCTCGTCATCGGTGAGTTCGCCGATCAACCGCGCGTACGCGTCGATGCCGGCCTGGCGTCGCGTCCGG
This sequence comes from Amycolatopsis keratiniphila subsp. keratiniphila, assembly GCF_001620365.2. Lineage (GTDB taxonomy): Bacteria > Actinomycetota > Actinomycetes > Mycobacteriales > Pseudonocardiaceae > Amycolatopsis > Amycolatopsis keratiniphila. The sequence goes on along the minus strand of NZ_LQMT02000034.1, from coordinate 78,919 downwards.
ACGTACGACGCGCCGGCTTCGGTCAGGCACACCAGCGTGACCCGCTTGTCGGACGGATCGCCCTTCCGCTCGACCAGCCCGGATTCCTCCATCACCCGGACCAGAACGGTCATCGCGGGCTGCGTGACGCCCTCGGCCACTGCCAGCTCGGTGATCCGTCGCGGACCGGTCTTGTCCAGGGTGGCCAAGGTGGCGGCGGACGTCAGGCTCATGTCGCGGGCTTTATATTAATCCTTTATGTATCCCTCGACCGAGTCATGGCCGGAACCGCGTCTCCGCCGCGAGTCCCGTCCATTGTGGATTCCGTGGCGCTGGACGGGACCAGGCGGAACAGGGCCATCGCGCTGATCATGCTGACGCCGCAGATCGCGGCCAGATACCAGGTGATGCCGGTGGTCGAGCCGGTGGCGTTGAGCACCGCGGTGGCGATCATCGGGGCGAGCCCGCCGCCGAGGATCGCGCCGCCCTGCAACAGCAGTGACATACCGGAGAACCGGACGTTGACCGGAAAGGTGTCCGCGATGATCGCGCCCTGTACGCAGTGGGTGATCGGCACGACCAGGCCCATGCCCGCCAGTGCGAGCATCGCGAGCCCGGTGTTGCCGGTGTTCAGCAACGGGAAGAAGGCCAGGCACCACAGCAGGAGCGCGGCCGACCCGGCGACGAACATGGTGCGCCTGCCGTGGCGGTCGGCGATCCGGGTCCAGATCGGGATGGTGGCGAACCACAGTGCCGCCGATCCGGTCACCGACAGGATCAGGAACTGCCGGTCGTAGTGGAGGCTCTGGGTCCCGTAGGACAGCGTGAAGACCATGAACACGTAGGCGACCGCCGAGTTCGCCACGCCGACCAGCAGGGTCAGCGCGAGCCTGCGGAAGCCGACCTTGAACGCCGCGCCGAGCGGGAACCGGACCACCTTGTCGTTCTGGGCCGCCCGGGTGAACGACGGTGATTCGGTGATCCGCAGCCGGATCATCAGGCCGATCGCGACCAGCACGAAGCTCAGGAGGAACGGAATCCGCCAGCCCCACGCGGCGAACGCGCTCGCGGGCATCACCGCGCTGCTGCCGAGGAACAGCAGATTCGCCAGCACCAGCCCGGCGGGCGTGCCCATCTGCGGGAATCCGGCGTACCGGTTCCGTTGGCCGTCGGGCGCGTGTTCCATCGACATCAGCGTGGCTCCCGCGCCTTCGCCGCCGAGCCCGATGCCCTGCACGATCCGCATCGCGACCAGCAGGATCGGCGCCCAGATCCCGATCGCCTGGTAGTTCGGGATCAACCCGATCAACGTGGAGCCGACGCCCATCAGCATCAGCGAGACCACCAGTGTGGACTTGCGGCCGATCCGGTCGCCGAAGTGGCCGAACACCAGAGCTCCGAGCGGGCGGGCGATGAAGCCGACGGCGAAGGTGCTGAAGGCGGCGAGGGTGCCGACCGCGGGGCTGAGCGAGGGGAAGAACTGCCTGTTGAAGATCAGCGCGGACGCGGTGCCGTAGAGGAAGAAGTCGTACCACTCCAGGGTGGTTCCGGCGAGGGTGGCGGCGGCGATCTTGCGGGGCGCGGGTGCGTTCATCTGCGATAACCCAATCGAGTCGGGCGTCAGCCGAGCGCGGCTGCCGGCGATTGGGCAGAAGCCTGACACCGTGAGGCATAGGCCACAAATGCCGAATCGACAGTCTGTTATGCCCGTCTAGGCATAGCTGGCGCGGCATTCGTAGAGATGCCCCTGCGAGGCCGAGGTGTTGCGAAAGCCACTTTCGCAACGTTGAAGGTTGCGAAAGTGGCTTTCGCAGCATGGGCGAGGGAGAGCGGCGAAGCGGTTCGCGCTGCGGTCGATGTCGACGGTGTTCGGCCTGCAGCTGGCAGGCGGACAAGACGTCGTAGTGAAGGCGCGCGAGGACGGCGCGAGCGGCGTGTTCCCCACGACCGGGCCTGCCATGCTGCCGCCGATCGAGAGTTCCGCCGCGTTCCTGACGGCATACCAGGAGCATCGTGGGCGCCGGTTCACCGAGGAGGAACAGGAGGTCGCGTGGGCGGCCGGCCTGTGGACGGCGGCGCACGACGTCCGCTGGGAAGCCCTGCACGACAAGGCTCCCGGCGTCGACGACGCCCTCCGTGCGCAGGCGGCCGAACGTCTTCGGCGAGCGAAGGCCTGACCCTGCGATATGTCTATTCAGCGATAGTAAGAGCGCGGATACGCATTTGTTCCGCATGGCTCGGCGGGCCACAGTGGACGGCATGACGCAGTCAGTGCGGTGGATCCGCAACTTCGTGGACGGTGAGTTCGCCGAGCCGGACGGGCCGGGGTTTCCGGCGGTCGATCCGGCGACCGGCGCGGAATTCGCCCGGGTGCACGAGGCGGACCGTGCGCTGGTGCACCGCGCGGTCACCGGCGCCCGCGCCGCGTTGCACGACGGCTGGGCGGACACCCCGGTGCGGGAGCGGACGGCGTTGCTGCGCCGCGCGGCCGACGGGATCGAGGCCCGGCTCGAGGAGTTCGTCGCGGCCGAGGTCGCGGACACCGGAAAGCCGGTCACCCAGGCCCGCGAACTCGACGTGGCCCGCGCGGTGGCGAACTTCCGCACGTTCGCCGACGTGATCGCGGCCGCCGGCCAGGAATCGTTCGTCACCGATCTGCCGGGCGGGGCGCAGGCGCTGAACTACGCGGTGCGCAAACCGCTCGGCGTGGTCGCGGTGATCGTGCCGTGGAACCTGCCGCTGCTGTTGCTGACCTGGAAGGTCGCGCCCGCGCTCGGCTGCGGCAACGCGGTCGTGGTCAAGCCGAGCGACCAGACCCCGTCCACCGCGACCCTGCTGGCCGAGGTGCTGGCCGAGGCCGGGCTGCCCGCGGGTGCCTACAACGTGGTGCACGGGTTCGGCGGCGATTCGGCGGGGCAGTACCTGACCGAGCATCCCGGTATCGACGGGGTGACGTTCACCGGCTCGTCGGCCACCGGGACCGAGGTGATGCGCACGGTCGCACCCCGGGTCCGTCCGGTGTCGTTCGAACTCGGCGGGAAGAACGCCGCCATCGTGTTCGAGGACGCCGATCTCGGCGAGACGCTGGCCGGGCTGACCCGGTCGGTCTTCGCGAACACCGGGCAGGTGTGCCTGTGCACCGAGCGGGTGTACGTGCAGCGCCCGGTGTTCGAGGACGTCGCGGCCGGACTGGTGGAGCGGGCCCGAGGGCTGCGCCTCGGCGACCCGACGGCGGAGCGGACCACCACCGGCCCGCTGATCTCGCCGGAGCACCGGCGCAAGGTGCTGGACTACCTCGCGCTGGCCGAGCAGGCCGGCGCGAAAACCCTGACCGGCGGCGGAATCCCCGAGCTCGGGCCGGAACTCGACGGCGGCTCGTGGCTGGAGCCGACGCTGTGGACCGGCTTGACCAACAACGACCGGCCGGTGCGGGAGGAGATCTTCGGCCCGGTGGCCGCGCTGGTCCCGTTCGACACCGAGGAAGAGGCGATCGCGCTGGCCAACGACACCGAATACGGGCTGGCGGCCTCGGTGTGGACCGAGGACCTTCGCCGGGGACACCGGGTGGCGCAGGCGATGCACGTCGGCATGTCGTGGGTGAACACCTGGTTCCTGCGCGACCTGCGTTCGCCGTTCGGCGGGATGGGGCTTTCCGGGATCGGCCGGGAGGGCGGAGCGTCTTCGCTGCACTTCTACACCGAGCCGACGAATGTGTGCGTGCGGCTGTGACGGCGACGGTTCCGGTCGCCGTCATCGGCTCCGGCAATATCGGCACCGATCTGATGATCAAGGTGCGGCGGTTGTCGAAGACGCTGCGGATGGCTGCGATGGCGGGTATCGACGGCCTCGTCGGGCTGCCGGAATTCGCCGGCAAGCTGATGATCGACCTGACCCCGGTGCTCCCTCTCCGCGCCGAACGTGAACATGGTGACCTGCGGCGGGTCGTGTACTCGAGTTTCCTGCTGCACGCCGAACGCGCGGCCGCCCGGTACGGACTGGACACCCGGCGGATTCTCACCGAGGCCGGCAGGCGCGAGCTGGTCGGCGGGCAGGAGGACATGATCGTGGACATCGCACTCGACCTGGTACGGAGCGGCACATGATGGCCGTCGCGGAGATCTCGGCGCTCGCCGATCGGCTGGACCTCGCGCAGACGACGTGCGCGGACACCCCGAGCCTCGCCGACGACCACGAGCTGGACATCGCCGACGCGTACGCGATCCAGGCCGCGCTGGTGGCCCGCCGCGAAACCCGTGGCGAGCGGGTGCTCGGGGTCAAGTTGGGGCTGACCAGCGAGGCGAAGATGGCGCAGATGGGCGTGTCCGAGGTGATCGCCGGCAGGCTCACCGACGCGATGCGGGTCGCCGATGGTGGCGAGGTCTCGCTGGCGCGTTTCATCCATCCGAAGGTGGAGCCCGAAATCGCGTACCGGCTGGCTCGCGATGTCGACCTCGACGACCCGGCCTTCGACGTGGAGTCCGCCGTGGACGCGATGGCCCCGGCGATCGAGATCATCGACTCCAGGTACCGGGATTTCCGGTTCACCCACACCGATGTGGTCGCGGACAACACCTCGGCCGCCGGGTACGTGCTCGGCCCGTGGCAGGCGTTCGGCGAGGTGGCGGACCGGGCGGTGCGGCTGCGCTCCGGAGGTCGGGAGGTGGTCGGCTCGACGGCGGCGATCCTCGGCGATCCGGTGCGCGCGCTGCACGCGCTGGTCGAGCTGTGCCGGAAACGCGACATCCCGCTGCGGGCCGGGCAGGTGGTGCTGGCCGGGGCCGCGACCGAGGCGGTGCCGTTCGCGCCCGGCGTCGCCGAAGCGGACATCGCCGGGCTGGGCCGGGTTTCGGTGCGGGGGCTGGCATGAACGGGCGGGTGATCTCCGGGCTGGCCAAGCCGAGGGGCCGGTTCCCGCATGTGAAGGTCGCGGGAGACCTGATCTTCGTGTCCGGGACGAGTTCCCGGCGTCCCGACAACACGTTCGAGGGCGTCGAAGTGGACGAACTCGGCACCACGAACCTGGACATCCGCGCGCAGACCCGCGCGGTGATCGAGAACATCCGCGGCATCCTGCGCGAGGTCGGCGCCGATCTCGCCGACATCACACAGATCACCACGTTCCTGGTTTCGATGAACGATTTCGGCGGCTACAACGAGATCTACGGCGAGTACTTCGACGAAACCGGCCCCGCCCGCACCACGGTCGCGGTGCATCAGCTGCCGCATCCGCATCTGCTGATCGAAATCCAGGCGATCGCCCAACTACCGAAAAACATGGAGGTCCCACGATGACCGGCATTCCCGAGGTCGTCAATTTCCAGGCCTGGATCGCGGAGCACGAGCATCTGCTCAAGCCGCCGGTGAACAACCGGACCATGGCGCTCGGCAACGATTTCATCGTGCAGATCGTCGGCGGGCCGAACCAGCGCACCGATTTCCACGTCGACCCCTACGAGGAATGGTTCTACCAGCTCAAGGGGAACATGCACGTGAACATCATGACCGCCGAAGGCCAGAAGACCGTCCGCATCTCCGAAGGCGACACCTGGCTGCTGCCCGGTGACATCCCGCATTCGCCGCAGCGTCCGGAGGCGGACTCGATCGGCCTGGTCATCGAGCGCGTCCGCGAGGAGGGCACGCTGGAGAAGTTCCAGTGGTACTGCCTCGAATGCGACGCGCTGGTGCACGAGGTGGAACTCCAGGTGCGCGACATCGTCGAGGACCTGCCGCCGGTCTTCACCGCGTTCTACGGCGACGAACAGGCCCGCACCTGCGGAAGCTGCGGCGCCCTCCACCCCGGAAAGGGCTGAGATGACCGGCCTGATCGACATCCACACGCACTACGTGCCGAACGGCTGGCCGGATCTGCGCGCGGACGCCGGGCCCGACGCGCCGTGGCTGCGCGTGGAGACCGAGTCCGAGGCGATGATCATGATGGGGGACAAGGAGTTCCGCCGGATCGGCGCGGACTGCTGGCACGCGGAGACCAGGCTGCTGGACATGGACGCCGACGGCGTGCACGCCCAGGTGGTCTCCCCGACGCCCGCGTTCTTCAACTACGGCCGGACCGGCGAGCAGGCGGCGCGGATCGCGCGGATCTTCAACGACCTGGCACTGGAGATCGTCGCACCGGCGCCGGACCGGCTGATCCCGTTCTGCCAGGTTCCGTTGCAGGACACCGACGCCGCTTGCCGTGAGCTGGAACGCTGCCTGGCCGCGGGGCATCGGGGAGTGGAGATCGGCAACCACGTCGGCGACCGCGATCTGGACAGTGCCGGAGTGGAGACCTTCCTGCAGCACTGCGCGTCGCTCGGGGTCCCGGTTTTCGTGCACCCGTGGGACATGGACGGTTCACCCCGGCTGGACCGGTGGATGGCGCGGTGGCTGACCGCGATGCCCGCGGAAACGCATCTGTCGATCCTGGCGCTGGTGCTCGGCGGCGTCTTCGACCGGATCGACCCGAGCCTGAAGATCTGTTTCGCGCACGGCGGCGGGTCGTTCGCGTTCTGGCTCGGCCGGATGGAGAACGCCTGGCATCGGCGGAACGACGTCATCGGCACCTCGGAGTTCCCGCCGTCGCACTATCTCGACCGGTTCCACGTCGATTCGGTGGTCTTCGACGAGCGGGCGCTGCGGCTGCTCGTGGACACCCTCGGCGCCGAGCGGGTGATGGTCGGCAGCGATTACCCGTACCCGCTCGGCGAACGCCCGGTCGGCGAGGTGGTGCGCAAGAGCGGTTTCCTGACCGAACCCGAGCGGCGGCTGATCACCCGCGAAAACGCCGAGCGGTTCCTGTCCTAATGCGACATTCCGGAGGCGACGTCGGTGAGGCTGCGGATCAGCGCGTCCACCGACGGGCTGAGCGTGCGCCGAGCGGGCAGGGTGAGCCCGACACTGTGCCCGATGGGTTCCAGTGCCAGCGCGATCCTGGTGATCCTCGGGTCGTCCTTGGTGATCAGGCTCGGCAGCGCGGCGATCACGTCGGTTTCCAGCAGCAACTGCCGCACGGTGAGGAACGACGTGGTCTCCACCCGGTTCGCCGGCAGCGGGAAATCGTTGCGAGTGAACAACTGTTCCAGCTCGCGGCGCAGCGCGGTCTCCGCGCCGGGCAGGATCCACGGGTACTCCGCGAGGTCGGCCAGCGCGACCTCGGTCGCGCCCGCCAGCGGATGCGCGGTCCGCACCACCAGATCCACCGACTCGTCGTACAACTTGCGCCGCTCGATCCGCTCGTCCGACGGCGCCGTCAGCCTGCCGATGATCAGGTCGACCCGGCCCGCCTCCAGCTCCACCAGCAGTGCTTCGGGCGAACCCTCCCGGACCACGATCGTCAGGTACGGACGCTCGGTCTTGATCGCCGCGATGGCGCGCGGCAGCAACATGTTCGACCCCGCAAGATGGGTGCCGACCACGACCGTGCCGCGCTCCGCGTCGGCCAGCTCGGCGACGTGCCGCCCGGCCTGTTCGAGCTGGGCGAGCACCGCGCGGGCATGCCCGGTGAACGCCTCGCCGAACACGGTCGGAGTGACACCGCGCGGGCCGCGTTCGAACAACCGGACGTCGAGGATTTCTTCGAGTTCGTGCAGACTTCGGGTCGCCACCGGCTGCGTCACGTGCAACTCGGCGGCGGCCCCGACCACGGTGCCCTGCCTGGCCAGTGCGTCGAGCAGGACGAGATGGCGGAACTTCAGTCGGCCGTCCAGCAGGCGAGGCAAGATCACCGGCCGATCCTACCCGGGAGATGCGTATGACCACGATTGTCCGAACCGGACCGATTCGCTACGCCACGGCGGCCCGGTTCGCGCCGCCGGTCGCCGTTTCGGGGCAGGCACCGTCGAGTGGGGAGATCAGCCCGCAGCCGCCGTCCCGGTTGGACCGCGTGATGGGGCCGCCACACGACCGGCCGCCGCAGGGCGAGGACTGTCTCAACCTGACGATCAGCACCCCGGGCCTGGACGCCGGGCGCAGACCCGTGCTGGTGTGGCTGCACGGCGGCGGATTCTCCAGCGGTGGCGGGTTGCTGGACTGGTACGACGGTGGCGCGCTGGCCGCCGAGGGCGACCTGGTGGTGGTCGGCGTCAACTACCGGCTCGGCGCGCTCGGCTACCTGTACCTGGATGGCGTCAGCCCCGGCAACCTCGGGCTGGCCGACCAGCTGGAGGCGCTGCGCTGGGTACGGGCCAACATCGCGGCCTACGGCGGGGATCCGGACAACGTGACGGTCGCCGGGCAGTCGGCGGGCGGTATCTCCATCCGGCTGCTGATGGACCTGCCCGAGGCACGCGGCCTGTTCCGGCGGGCGATCCTGCAGAGCGCGCCGCTCGGCCTCGCCACCCGGCCCCGCGGGCAGGCGGACAAGCTCGGCCAGGTGTTCGCCGACGCGCTTGGCACCGACCCGCGGACCGCCGGGATCACAGAAATCCTTGCCGCGCAAAGGGAAACCGCGCTGACGAACCTGCGGCTCAGCGGCGACCCGATGGCTCCCGCGTTCGTTCCGGTGGACACCACGGACCGGATGTCCTTCGTGGACAACGTGCGCGGCCTCGATGTGCTGTACGGCTGGAACGCCGACGACATGACCGCGTTCCCCGGCGCCGCCGGGACCGACGAGGTCTACGCCGGCCCGCTGGCCGATTTCGCCGACCGGCTGCGCGGGGCCGGAGCCGGCGTCTGGTCGTATCGCCTGGACTGGCGGCCCGAGGGGTCCGAGTTCGGCGCCACCCACTGCGTGGAGCTGCCGTTGCTGCTCGGCACCCGGCAGGCCTGGCGGGAGAGCCCGATGCTCGGCGAGGTCCCGTGGGCGGAGGTCGACGCCTTCGGGACCGCGCTTCGCGCCGTGTGGGCGACCTTCGCTCGCAGCGGCACCCTCGATCCGGCTCCGGTCGCGGGCCGTCCGATCACGTTCGCCGGTCTTCGGTGACGCCGGTGTTCGCGGGGCGACGGTGGGCTGAAGACTCCCTTCGCCGAGTCTGATGCGGCGAAAGGAGCCTTCGGCCCGGGCGGATACGGACTTGCGATGCTAGGTGACCAGGTCCGGCCGGACTCTCGCGATCTCCTGGGTCAGCTGCCGCACGATGGTGCTGTTCGGCAGTCTCAGTTCCACCTCGGGACCGGGAGTGGACGGGCGCGTGAACAGTTTCGCGTGGCGGCTTTCGAAAAACGGGTCCTTGGTGGTGAACACCAGGGCCGACAGGATGACCTTCGCGTTCGGGTCGCCCTGGGGCCGCGGGCGCGGTTCCTGGCCGCGCACCGCACGCACCTCGTCCCATTCGATCAGATCGGATTTGCGACCGGCTCGCCACCACAGACCACGTTCGTCGGCCGCGAAGCGGATCATGTGGGGGACCGAGCCGATCGCCGTCAGCAGACCGCCCACCGCGAGCGCGCCGAAGATGAAGGCCGCGGGTTCCTCGGGCATCTTGATCCTGCGCGACGACGAGGAGCCCCCGGCTTCCGGGAAGAGGGCGGCCAGTCCGAAGAAGACCAGCATGGCCAGTCCGCCGATGAACAACCATCGACTGGACCGGTACTCGACCACGGGTGTCCCTGGAGCGGGTGACCATGTCTGTTGGGGCACGCCCGGCAGCGTAACCGACGGTGGCCCCGTTGCCCGTATGGGCAGCCCGGCGTACCCGAAGGTCTGCCACTGCGCGGGTGGTCGCCCGGCGTCGCCCCGAGCATCGTGGGATGACCGCCCGTCCGAGGAGGTCCGCGGTGATCCATGAGGTCGACGAGGCGCTGCGGCGGCTGGTACGAGGCGAGACCCGGCGCGGCAGCGAGATCGACGTCGCGTTCGACGCGCCCAACAAGGAATGGGCGTCGCGGCGCAACGCCCCCACGGTGAACGTCTATCTCTACGACGTACGCGAGGACCTTCGACGCCGCTCGCGGGGCCTGCTCAACGAGTACGACCAGCTCGGCAAGGTCTCGGCGCGGCACCTGCCGCCCCGGCACATCAAGCTGTCCTATCTGGTCACCGCGTGGACGCAGCGTCCGGAAGACGAGCACCGCGTGCTGTCCGACCTGCTGCTCGGCCTGCTCGCCCACGACGCCGTCCCGGAGTCGGCGCTCACCGGGTCGCTGGCCGAGATGGGCCTGCCGGTGCCGATGACGGTCGCCTTGCCGCCGCCCGAGGACCGCGCCTTCGCCGACGTCTGGACCGCCTTGGGCGGCGAGCTGAAACCGTCGCTGGACGTCGTCATCTCCGCGCCGGTCCACAGTGGACGCGTGTACCCCGCCGAACGGCCGCCGGAGGAAGGCCTGAAGCTCGACACCGGCGACGACCGGCTGATCGGCCACCAGGTGGTGGAGAGCGGGGCGGTCGAGGGGCAGCGCCGGGTCGCGATGGCGCGCACCCATCGGAAGTCCCGATGAGCCTGGAGTACCTGTTCGAGCGGCTGGCGCGGCTCGAACAGCGGATCCGGGACGCGGTCGACAGCCGCCGGGCCGCCGACCCGAACCCCGACGACCCTTTCCGCGGGCTGTACCTGTCGAACGAGACGATCGACGCGCTGCTGGAGGGCCACCGCGAGCCGTTCCCGCCGTTCACGGACTCCGTGCCGGGCGGCCGCCTGCACCCGCTGGCGGACCGCGCGGGACTCACCGGCGTCGACGTCGAACTGCTGCTCGTCGCGCTCGCGCCCGACCTCGACAGCCGGTTCGAGCAGTTCTACGGCTACCTCAACGACGACGTGACCCGCCGGCGGGCGACGGCGGGCTTGGCCTTGCGCCTCTGCGGTGTCCCCGAGGCGTCGGCCACCGGCCGGGCGCGCCTCGACGCCGACGCCCCGCTGATCACCTGCGGCCTGCTCGCCATGGAAGAGGAGGAACGCCCCTTCCTGTCACGCACGCTCCGGGTGCCCGACCGGGTGGTGAACCACCTCCTGGGCGACGACCGGCTCGCCCCGGAACTCGCCGGGTGCGCACGCCTCGGCACGAAGTCCACCGACGTGGCCGGTGCCGATCGGCTCGCCCGGGCGATCCGAGGGCAGGTCGGGCTGGTCTATCTGAGGGAGCATCCCGGCGGCGGCGCCGAAGAACTCGGGGTCGCGGCGCTGACCGAGGCAGGCTTCCCCGCGCTCGTGGTCGACGCGGCACGATGGCAGGCGGAGTCCCGGCACGGCGAACTCACCGGCTCGCTGGTGCGGGAGGCGTTGCTGCGCGGTGCGGGGCTGGTGCTGGGCCCGGTCGACGACTCGCCGCGCCTGGAGACGCTCGCTCATCCGGCGGTCCCGTTCGTCGTGCACGGCACCGGGGCCTGGGATCCCCGATGGAGCGCGACCCCGCCGCTGCAGCTGGACGCCTTCCCCCTGCCCGCGGCGAGCCGGGTGAATCTTTGGCGCAGCCATCTCGACGGGGTGCTCGCGCCGGATGTCGATCCGGGGGAGGCGACCGCGCATTTCGTGCTGGGACCGGGGCAGATCGCCCGCGCGGCGAAGGCGGCGTCGGTGACGGCGCTCGCCGACGGCGGGCCGGTGCGGACGTCCCATCTGCGCGCGGGCGCGCGGAGCCAGAACGCGGCCGGTCTGCAGCGGCTCGCCCGGCGGATCGAACCCGTGGTCGGCTGGAACGACCTCGTGCTGCCCGCGGGCGTACTGTCCCTTTTGGACGAACTGGCTGCCCGGGCACGCTACCGGGACCAGGTGCTCGACGAGTGGCGGATGCGGCCGGGCGGCGGCCGCGGCCGGGGCGTGACGGGGCTTTTCGCCGGGGATTCGGGGACGGGGAAGACGATGTCGGCCGAGGTCATCGCCGCCTCGCTGGGACTGGATCTCTACACCGTGAACCTGGCGACGGTGGTCGACAAGTACGTCGGCGAGACGGAGAAGAACCTGGAACGGATCTTCACCGAGGCCGCCGGCGTCAACGGCGTGCTGCTGTTCGACGAGGCGGACGCGATCTTCGGCAAACGGTCCGAGGTGCGGGACGCGCACGACCGGTACGCGAACATCGAGAGCGCCTATCTGCTGCAGCGGATGGAAACCTTCGACGGCATCGCCGTGCTGGCGACCAACCTGCGAGCGAACCTCGACGAGGCTTTCACCCGGCGGCTGGACGTGATCGTGGACTTCCCGTTGCCGGACGTCGAACTGCGGCGTCAGCTGTGGGACCGCTGCCTCGGCACCCGGATGCCCCGCGCCGGCGACCTGGACCTCGGGTTCCTCGCCGAGGCCTTCGAGCTGGCAGGCGGGCACATCCGCTCGGCCGCGGTGACCGGCGCGTATCTGGCCGCGGAGGCAGGCCGTCCGGTGGCGATGACGGATCTGGTCGGCGCGGTCGCGAGGGAGTACCGCAAGCTGGGCAGACTCTGCCTGGACCGCGAGTTCGGGCCGTACCTGGCGCTGGTGACCGAGGGCTGACCTGCCCGTTCGGGCAGCCGATGCCGCCCTTCCGGCCGTGCGTCGCAGCCTGGCGCACGGCGCGGTGACGGCGCAAGCTGGACGGGCGGCGTAGCGACCGAGGGAGCGGACCATGCGCGGGCACAGTCACGACAACGACCTTGAACCGAGCCTGCGGCCGAAGGGCGACCGGACAGACCGGGACGAGGGCGGCCTGCTGGGCCGCGCCGCCGCGGCCGGGCGCACCGACGTCCTCGGCCCCGCCGGCCTGCTGGACCTGCAGCGCGCCGTGGGAAACGCGGGTGTGAACACGCTGGTCGAAGAAGAACGTTCGCCGGTGCACGACGTCGTCGGCTCCGGCGGCGGCGCGCCGTTGGACGCCGCGACGCGTGCGGACATGGAAGGCCGCTTCGGGCACGACTTCGGCGACGTCCGGGTGCACACCGACGGCGCCGCGCACGAATCGGCGAAATCCGTCAACGCGCAGGCCTACACGGTGGGGTCGAACATCGTGTTCCAGCGGGACAAGTACGACCCCGGTTCGGATTCGGGCAAGCATATGCTCGCGCACGAGCTGACGCATGTCGTCCAGCAGCGCAGTGGCCCGGTCGACGGCACGGACGCGGGTGGCGGCGTGAAGGTTTCGGATCCCTCGGATCGGTTCGAGCGCGAGGCCGTCGCGAACGCCGACCGGCTGATGTCGGCACCCGCGCCGACCCCCGCCGTCCAGCGGTGTGAGGACGGCGGGCACTCCGCCGAGGATTCTGCCGCTGTCCAGCGTGAGGAAGCTCCTGAAGCCGACGAAGGCGAAGAGGAGAAGATGGCGCAGACGTACGTGCAGCGCGAGGAAGAGACCGAAGAAGAGGCTTAGCGTCCGGACTGGCGGTCATCTGCTACGAATAGGGCGACCTGAAGTCCTCGACGAAGAGTCCGTGGAGCCGGGCCAGATCTCGGGAGCTGTCACACGCCGTGTCGCTGCCGATGTACATGTAGAAGTCGTGTCCGAAGTGGATGAAGAAGGAGTGTGTCTGGATCTTGAACCAGGCGATCTCGCGAAGTGCGATTCGGACAAGGTCCTGAATTCTGTTCACAGGAATTATGGAACCCTCTTCCGGGGGTTGCCATGGAATCTCGGGTAGGCCAAGTGCGGTTAGCTCGGCCTGGTTTGAGGTGGAGACCTCGAAATCGGCGATCGTGACCTGGAAGGCGCTGCTTTCGACCGAAAAAGAAGCGGCGCTCTTGGCATAAGCGGATTCGACTCGCAGGTACTCTTCGACGGTGAGCTTGCCGTCGAAAGACTTTCCGATGTCCCAGACGCTCGTCCACGTGTTCCCTGTGAATCGTCCGGAATCGGAGCGCAGTGCGGGGTCATACTTCGTGATCCGCCATTGATGGTCCGGCATCAGTCGCCGATTTTCTTCAGATTTGCGTCGTAGGTTCCCATGCGAGTCCGTTTCGAACCGAGGTTGATCACGCTGGTGGCCATCTTCCATACCCCTCCGATGTGGGAGTCGACGTCAGGCGTAATATACCGGTTGCTGCCTTGGCGGTAGACAGGGGCGCCGTGTGACTTGTAGTTGGTCGTCTGGAAGCCGAGTGCTTTGGCCATGGAATCCCATTGCTCCCAGCGCCCCTTTTCGTCCTCCGATTTCGGTTTGGGATCGATGTCCTCCTTGTTGAAGTTCTGGCCGTAGCTGGAGATCGCGACGATGACCTCTTCGCATGATCGGCTGAAGCCAGGGTCGTCGACGCCTTTCTTTCGGAACAGCTCCTGGCTTCGGCGAGCCTTGTCGAGTATGTCCTGGAGCGCCGCCAGTTCCGCGACCGGTTTGGGGTCGTCGTTCTTGATGGCGCTCTGGCGGGCGAGTACCTTGGCGATGAGACCGCCTTCGCTGCTCGCCATGGTGACTGCGGCGTCGGGCTTGAAGGTGACAGTGTGGCTGTGGCCGCGCATGGAAAGGGTCTTGACCACAGGAGCGCCCGTGGTTTGAGGTTTGTCCTCCTTCTTGCCCTTCAGCTTCGACCAGATCTTCTTCCCGGCCTTGACGATCGTCCCGACCACCGTGTCGATCACCTTGCCGACCGGGGCCTGGACCTTCTCCAGGATCGACTTGATCTTCTCCGAGATCCCGCCCAGCCCGAGCAGGCTCGCCAGGAACCCGAGCACCATCGGCAGCGCCTTCGCCAGCGTGCGCTCGATCAGCCCCGCCACCGCGCCCGCTCCGCCGCGGGCGATCGACTCGACCGAGTCCAGCACCGACGAGACGAACTCCTTGATCTGCGCGGCCTTGTCGACGAAGAACATGACGATGTCGTAGATCGCCTTGCAGGCCTTGATGAACGCGGCCGCCGGGTTGAGCATCGAGATGATCCAGGTGATCCCCGCTTTGACGATCTTCTCGATCACGAATTCCTTGATCCGGCCCAGCACCAGTTCCTTGAGGTCGCCCAGTTTCTCGACCACCCAGCGCCAGAGCCCCGGCACGCCTTCGGTGATGAGGATCTTGACCACCTCCAACGTCTGCTCCAGCTTGGCGAGCACGGGTTCCGGGATGAAGCGGAGGATCCGCGCGCGAACGCTCGCCCAGGTGAGGCCGAGGAGCGACATGATCATCTTCAGGATGCCCTTGGCGTCCAGCGTTTCCGGGATCTCGATACCCGCGCTGGCCAGGTTTCCGAGCAGCCAGGCCTTCAGGCCGTCCTTGAGATGCTGCACGATGTTCGCGCCGAAGTTCACGACGCCGGTCTTGACCGCGTTGACCAGGTTGCCGAGGAACTCGATCGGTTTGGCGATGATCAGGCCGACCGCGTTCGCCGCCCGCGCCAGCACGCTCAGCAGCATGTCCTTCAGCTTGAGGATCGTGTCGATCGCGCCGCCGATCGCCTCCTTCGCCTTGTCCCACAGGCCTTTGTTCTCCGCCTGCAGCGCCTTGATCTCCTCGTCGACGGCGTTGCGGGCCTCGCTGTACTTCTGTGCCAGGTCCTCGACCAGCGACTGCTGCTTCTCGTCGACGGAGTTCTCGAGTTCGTCGAACTGGCTGCCGAACTCCTTGGCGGCCTCGCCCGCGATCTTGCGCAGGGCGGGGGACTGCGAGTCGACCTTTTGCCGAACTCGCTCGCGGCCTTCGGCGATCAACCGTTTCGCTTCGGTCAGCTGCTGCCCGACGAAATCGGCGATCTCACCGATGACGCCCTGCATCTTCGACTCGTAGACCTTCTTGGCCTCCAGGAAGAGGTTGTTCGCCTCGGCGGGCAGGCCGGCGAACAGATCGTAGCTCCAGCGGGCCGCGCCGGTGACGCCGTCGTAGCGTTCGTCCTTGTACTTCTTCATCCGGGCCTGGTGGTCGGCCGTGAACGCGGCCTTCGCCGCCGCTTCGCCGGTCTCGAACCGTTTGGCCACCTGGTCGTCGAGGGCGCCGAGGACCCCCTCGACCTTCGTCTTCGTCTCTTCGAAGATCGCCTTGATCTCCGCGGTGATCCGCGCCCGGTCCTGCTCGTCCTTGGCCTTCGTGGCCGACTTCGCCGCCTGTCCGCGTTGCCCGGACGACGACCGCGCGCCGGTCATCCCCGCCATCGCGGCCTGCCCGGACGCCTGCGCCGCACCGGTGACGGCGGCCAATCGGCCCGCCTCCGACTCGCGGACCGCCGCGGGCGCCGACGCCGTGTGCTGTTCGCCTTCCTGTTTCGCCGCGAGCGCGCCGGTGAATTCGGGCTCGTTGGACTGCGCCAGCTGCTGGTCGGTGACCCCGGCCTCGGCCATCTTGCCGTGGGTTTCGCATTGGTCGGCGCGAAGGTCGGTTTGGGCGGGCGGGGCCTTGTCCGGAGTGGCCTTGCGGGGGTCCGGCGGGGACAACGCGGGCGGCGGCGGGGTTTCCGGTAGCGGCTTCACCGGCTTTTCCGTGGCCCTGCTGGTGTCCGGCGCTTCCTTGGTGCGGTCGGTGACGTCCTTGGCGGAAGCGTCCTTGCCGCTGGTGACCTTGCCCATCACTTCGGACTTGATCTGGTCCGCCTTGCCGGACGAGGCGAACTTGTCGGCCTCGTCGAGATTCTTCGGCGCCTGTTTGGCGACGGCGGCGTTCACCGCGGCGACGAAGGCGGCCTTGTCGAATCCCGCCGGTTTGGCGGCGGCCATCTTGTCGGCCTGCGCCGCCTTGGCTTGGGCTTCCTTGTCGTCGGCGGGTGCGACGGCGGCGTCCTGCGCCTTCTTGACCTCCGCGGACGCCGGCGGATGTGCCTTGGCCGCCTTCGCCTGCCCACTGACGTCCTTCTTGAGCGAACCGAACTTCGGGTCCGACGCGGGTGTCACGCCGGTCGGCGCGACCGGGGGAGCGGGACAGCTGCTGCGCTGCAAACCGACGAGGCGGGCCACCGCCGCGTTCCCCGCGGCGGCCTGCAACCGCAGCAGCGCGGGCGGGGTGGCCCGGCGCGCGGGCTTGACCGGCCGCGCGGGTTGCGCGGCCGGGGCCTGTGTCGCCTTGTCCCGGCCCGCCGGCATGCCTCCACTTTCGGCTTCGCCGGGCCGGTTGCCAACAGCCGGAGGGGCGGGCACCGCTGCCCGAACGGGCAGCTGCCTTTTCGGGCAGAGATTGGTTCCCGCGGACCTAGCCGCTTGGTCGTTTCGCCGCGAACGCTCACCCAGGAGCATCGCCGATGTCAGCGAGTGCGCCGAAAAGGGGAGGCACGCATGCCCACCTATCTCACGCCGGGTGTGTACGTCGAGGAGATCGAGGCCGGCGCCCGGCCGATCGAGGGTGTGGGCACCGCCGTCGCCGCCTTCGTCGGCTTCGCGGCGGACGGACCCTTCAACACGCCCACCCTGGTGTCCAACTGGACCCAGTTCACCCAGACCTTCGGCGACTTCGTCGAAGGCTGCTATCTGGCCCAGTCGGTCTACGGCTATTTCCTCAACGGCGGCGCCAACTGCTACATCGTCCGTATCGGCGGTCCGCGGGGCCAGGAGAACGGTGAGACGTCGAAGGCGGCGACACGCCAGGCCGTGCTCGGTGGCTACCGATTCGTCGCGAAAGAGCTCACGAGCGGTGGACAACCGGGAGAGCTCACCGTCGAGGTCGCCGAACCGACGGGTGAGAACCCCGGCGACGACCGGTTCACCGTGCTCGTCAAGAAGGACGGCAAGGTCGTCGAGACCCACAACGTGACCACCAAGCGCACCAAGGAGAACGTCGTCACGCTGGTGCGCGAGAAGTCCAGCTTCATCACGATCGAAGAGCTCGCGACCGGTGGCGCGGTGGCGAAGCCGGACCGTGGCACCGCGGTGCTCACCGAGCCGCCGCAGCCGCCGCCGGTCCCGCGTCGCATCGCGGCCGACGACTACGTCGGCGACGTCGCCGATCGCACCGGTTTCGGTGGACTGGAGGCGATCGACGAGATCACCATGGTCGCGGTACCGGATCTGATGGCCGCCCACCAGCGCGACCTGATCGACCTCGACGGGGTCAAGGCCGTGCAGCTGGCGATGATCGCGCACTGCGAGCTGATGGGCGACCGGATGGCGATCGTCGACCCGCCGCCCGGGCTCAACCCGCAGGAGGTCCGCTCCTGGCGGATGGACCAGGCCGGGTACGACTCGAAGTACGCGGCGTTGTACTACCCGTGGGTGCAGGTGCTCGACGCCGCCAGCGGGACCAACACCTACGTGCCGCCGAGCGGGTACATGGCGGGTGTGTGGGCGCGCACCGACGCGACCCGCGGTGTCCACAAGGCACCGGCGAACGAGGTCGTCCGCGGCGTGCTGGCGCTCGAAACGCATCTGACCAAGGCGGAGCAGGAACTGCTCAACCCGATCGGCGTGAACTGCGTGCGCTCCTTCGCGGGCAAGGGGATCCGGATCTGGGGAGCGCGCACGTTGTCGAGCGACCCCGCGTGGCGCTACCTCAACGTGCGGAGGCTGTTCAACTATCTCGAGGAATCGATCCTCAACGGCACCCAGTGGGTCGTGTTCGAGCCGAACGACGACGCGTTGTGGGCCCGCATCCGGCGCACGATCAGCGCTTTCCTGGTGATGGAGTGGCGAAAGGGCGCGCTCTTCGGCCTCACGCCCGACGAGGCCTTCTTCGTGAAATGCGACCGGGAGACGAACCCGGCCGAGGGCATCGACCTCGGCCAGGTGATCTGCGAAGTGGGCATCGCGCCGGTCAAACCGGCGGAGTTCGTGATCTTCCGGCTGGCCCAGATGTCCGGCGGCACCAGCCTGGTCAACGAATAGTGAAAGGGCTCCGAAATGGCACTTCCCGATCTTGACAAGGCCGTCGGCTGCTCCTTCGGGCTCGAGATCGACGGCGTTCAGATCAAGCAGATCTCCGAGGTCTCCGGACTGAAGATGGAGCAGGACGTCATCGAGCTCAAACAGAACACCGTGGACGGCAAGTACGTCATCAAGAAGCTCCCCGGTCGCCCGAAAGCGGGCGAGGTGACGCTGAGCCGCGGTCTGACCGAAGACAACAGCTTCGAGAAATGGGTCAAGGACGCGCACTTCGGCAAAATGGGTTCCGCTCGCAAGGGCGGCGCGATCATCGTCTACGACTACGAAGGCGCCCCGATCAAACGCTACAAGCTCACCAACGCGTGGCCGAAGAGCCTGGAGATCGGCGCGCTGAAGGCGGGCGACACCAGCGTGCTCACCGAAAAGCTCGTCGTCACCTACGAGCAGATGGAAGTCGAGTGAGCCCATGCGCAGGGTGATGGCGTCGGCGCCGGCCGAAGAAGCTCCTGTCGTGCCGGAAGAACAGGCGCGGCCGAAGTTGCGGACCGAGTTCGCGTTCGAACTCCCGCGCGGCTACGTCGACGACGCGGGGAACGTGCATCACTCCGGCGTGATGCGGCTGGCGACCGCGCGGGACGAGCTCGTCCCGTTGCGGGACGACCGGGTGCGCGAGAACTCGGCGTTCCTCACGGTGGTGCTGCTGGCGAGGGTGATCACCCGGATCGGCGACGTCACCGATGTGCACGCCGGCGTCATCGAGAACCTGTTCGCTTCGGATCTGGCGTTCCTGCAGGACATGTACCGGCGGATCAACAGCGAAGGCCATACGCGGGCGGGTGTCGGCTGCCCGGAGTGCGGCCACGAGTTCGTCGTCGACGTCGCCGGCGGCCGCCTGGGGGAATCGTGACGTACGCGGCCGGACGGCTGCACGAGGAAGTCGCGTACGTCGCCTATCACCTGCACTGGTCGCTCGACGACATCCTCGACCTCGAACACCACGACCGGTTGACCTACGTCGCCGAGATCGCCCGGATCAACACTCGGATGAGCGAGGGACGGTGACGCTTCGATGTGGACGTGGCGCAGGAAGGAGCCGGGCACGCCCCCGGACGGGCCGTCACCGGCCACGCTGCCGGTGACCCGTGCCGAGTGGCGAAGCCTGCCGCCCATTCAGCGCGTCGTCGCCGGGCATCCGTTGATCAATCCGGTACAGCGGTTCAGTTCCTCGCTGGCGTCCTGGCGGAGCCCGGCCTACCTGGAGCCGTTGGGCCACCTGGTCGGCCCGGCGGAGCCCTCGGGGGTCATCGACGGTCTCGCGCGGGCGCCGGTGCCACCACCGGACATGCCGGTGGTGCAGCGGTCTGCCCGCAAACGTGGCGTGCTGTCACGCCTTTGGGGAACGTCGGTGCAGCGTGCCGCCGAGCCGGACACCCCGGTAAGTGTCACTACCGAACCGGATGCACCGGTGTCCGCGGTCGCGCACGACGAGCCGGCGCGGGCTTTCGAGCCGACGGCCGCGGTGGAGCCGACGGCCGTGCTCGTGCTGCCGGCCCTCGCGGCGTCGTCGCGTGAAGCCGACCGGCCACCGATGCCGTTGACGTCCGCCGGCCCGTCGGTGGTCTCGGCGCGCCCGCCGGTGCGGACGGTCCAGGCGATCCGCTCGGAGACGCCAGGTGCTCCGCTCCCGGCGCCGGAGCCTGCTTCCGCGCTCGCACCTGGCCCCAGCCCGATGGCGCCGGAGCCCGAACCGGTCGGCGTTGAGAACGTGCCGGTCCCGCTCGCCGCGGAGGTGGCGACCCCTCGGCCGGTCGAGCCTTCGCTACCGGTCGTCCAGCGGACGGAGCAGGCCGAGGCGGCGCCGCGGCGGCTCGGGCTGGGTGCGCCGATCCTGCCGGACCCGGTCCAGGCCGAGGCGCCGGTGGTGTCCGAAGACGACATCGCCGAGGTGGAGGCACCGCTGGCGGGCGACGTCGAGACTTCGGTGCTGCCCACCGTTCCGGCCGGCTCGGTGCCGGACGAGGCGCCGCGGCCGGTGGCCCGGATGGCTGGGGCGGAGTCGAAACCTCCGGCCATGTCGGTGGAGACGCCGTCCGAGTCCCGGGCCTCCCTGCCAGTGGCCGTGCAGAGTTCGGTCGTCGAATCGGCTCGGGGGCTTCCGTCACCGGAACGCCGGGATGTGTCGCGGGCCGGGGGTCCGGCTCGGGAGCCGGTGCAGCGTGTGCAGGATGAGGTGGTGCCGGTTCGGCGGCCGGTGGATCGGTTGCGGGATGCGTCGCTTGGGGATTCGGCGCCGGTGCAGCGTGTGCGGGATGACATGGTGTCGGTTCAGCGGCCGGTGCAGCGCCTGCGGGATGAATCGCCGGTGGAGTCGGCGCCGGTGCAGCGCTTGCGGGACGAGCCGCCTGTGGAGTCGGCGCCGGTACAGGGCTTGCCGGATGAGTCGCCGGGGGAGCGGCCGTCGGTTCGGCGAACCTTGCAGGACGAGCCGCCGTCGGTTCGGCGACGCGTGCAGCGCCTGCGGGACGTGGCGCAGGGAGAGCCGCCATCGGTTCAGCGACCGGTGCGGCGCTCGCGGGATGAATCACCAGGGGGACCGACACCGGTTCAAAGGCCAGTACAGCGCCTGCGAGATGAGCCGCGGCCGGTGCAGCGCCTGCGCGACGAATCGCCACGCGAGCCGCTGGCAACCCTCGAGAACACGCTGCTCCCGGTCTCCCGGGCGGTCGAACCGCCGCCCAGCCTGCCGACGGTCACCTCGTCGCGCTCTTCGCCCGGCACCACCTTCCACTCGCCCGGACCACCACGAATCCGGTCCGGGACAACCGGAATCCCCGGGCCACCCGGAACGCCGGGCGGCTCGGGGAGCGCGCCACCGGCACCGGTGATCTCGACGTCACCACTGCCGGTGGCACGAGTCGTCGACGGCCCGGCCGCGACCTCGTCCGCACCGGTGGTGGCTAACCAGCGTCCGACGCTGACCGCCTTGAGGATCGATCACGGAGTGGCCCCGCTACCGGAACCACCCGTGTCCCGCGTGATCGAGAGCCCGCTGCCGTCCGCCCGGGTCGTGCCAGAGACGCGAACGGCCAAGGCGGTCGTTCAACTGAAATCCCATCAGCCGACGACGACGCTTCCCGTAGCGAGAACCGCCGAACCACGATCCACAATGGACTTCCCGCGGACCGTGCAACGCAGTGTGTCCGGCGAGGCCGCCCCCGACAGCAATGGTCTCGTGCTCAACCTGCCGTCCGTCGTCGTGCCGCGGCAGCCCGAAACCCCGGTCGTCCAGCGCGAGCCGGAAACGCCACCACCGCCGGAGCCCGTCGCACCGCCACCCGCGGCGCCGGTGTCCGCGATGGCGGCACCGGCCGCGCAGCCCGAGACCGAGGAACTCGTCAAGAAGCTCTTCGACCCGCTGCTGCGGCGGCTGAAGACCGAACTCCGTCTCGACCGTGAGCGCCGCGGCGCGCTCACCGATCGCCCGCACTGAAGGAGAAGCCGATGCCGGACGCGGAAGAAGCCGTCGCCGTTTGTTACGTCGTCAAGCTCGACGACAAGAACCTCGGCAACCTCGGCGCATTCAGCAGTTGCGACGGGCTGGGTTGCGAGTTCGTCATGGAGCAGCGGGAAGAGGGCGGAAACAACGGGATGGTCTGGCAGCTTCCGACGCGGATCAAGTACTCCAACATCAAACTGTCCCGCCCGGTCACCGAAGCCAGCTCGCAGATCACGAAGTGGTTCGCCGGTATGGCGGGCGGCATCGAGCGCAAGACCGCGACGATCGAAGCGCGCACCCTCGAAGGCACCGTGATCGCCAGCTGGTCGCTGGAGGGTGTCGTCCCCGTGCGCTGGAGCGGTCCGCAGCTTTCGCCCGATTCGCCGAAGGTCGCCACCGAGACGCTCGAACTGGCCCATCACGGCTTTCTCAGCCCGGCGAAGAAGGGCTAACCATGTCCTCACCCGTCACGTTCACCTCCGCTGGATCCCAGCCGCCCGCGGCGTACGGCTCCGGCGAACCGGCGCCGAACAACCTCCAGCGCGCACTGCTGGAGGTCCGCAAACCCCCGCAGTCCGGCGGCACCGGGCAGCCCGGCGCGAAGCTGTTCGAGATCAAGTTCCAGTTCAACCCCAAGGAACTCTCGCTCACCAAGAACGCCAAATGGGCCCGAGATCCGCAGCGCAACGCGAAGAAGAGCGGACCGCCCGAGTTCAAGGGCTCGGACCCGTGCAAGCTCGCGCTGGAGATGTTCCTCGACGCCACCGACAAGATGGACGACGCCGTCGTCAAGAAGGTCGAGCAGCTCTTCACCTGCTGTGTCGCCACGGAGGAAAGCCGCCAGCACGGCAAGGGTTCGCCGCCGTGGGTGATCTTCAAATGGGGCGGCATGACCGGCTTCCCCGCGTACGTCGCCAGTGTGACCGCGAAGTACACGCTGTTCACGCCGTCGGGCACCCCGGTGCGCGCGGTCTGCACGGTGAACCTTGAAGAGATCTCCGGCGAACTGAGCGGGCAGAACCCCACCTCGGGTGCGCTGGCGGCACGGGACACCCACGTGTTCGTCGCCGGTGATTCCCTGCAGGCGGTGGCGTTCCGTGCCTACGGCGACGCGGGGAAGTGGCGCGAGATCGCCGACGCCAACGACATCGACGACCCGATGCGGCTGCGGCCCGGCACCCGGTTGCTCGTGCCGGCGCTGGAGGAACTCGATGGCTAACGAGAGTTTCGCGAACAACCTCGTCGTCGAGGTCGCCGGGGGCCCGCTTCCCGACGACGTGAAGACGCTGCTCTCCTACGCCTACGTCGACGACAGCCGGAACCTGCCGGACATGTTCGTCCTGCGGTTCCGCGACTCCGGGCACGTGGTGCTGGACAAGGGGAAGTTCACCGTCGGCGCGCCGATCAAGCTGAAGGTGCAGACCTCCGATCCCGAAGCCCCGCAGGAACTGCTTTCCGGCGAGGTCACCGCGGTCGCGATCGACCTCGACCGGATCGGCACCTTCACCGAAGTCCGCGGCTACGACCACGCGCACCGGCTGTTCCGTGGCCGCCGGGTCGCGGTCTATCCGGGGATGAGCCTCGCGGACGTCGTCACCAAGGTGACGCAGCGCGCCGGGCTGAAGGTCGGCAAGATCGATCCGGTACCCGGGGTCGGCGGCCGTCCGCATACGCAATTCAGCCAGGACAACGTCAGCGACTGGGATTTCCTGTCCCGGCTGGCGGAGTCGGTCGGCGCCCAGATCGTCGTGCGCGAGGGCGCGCTGAACTTCCGCCTCACGGAGAAGCCGTCGGCCGCACCCGCCACCACCGCGAAGGCCAACACCGATCCGTTGGTGCTGGAGGCACACCGGACGCTGGTCAGCCTGCGCGCCAGTGTCACCGCGGCCGAGCAGGTGCCCGAGGTCGAGGCCCGCGGCTGGGACATCACCAGGAAGCAGCCCCTGTCGGCAACCGAGAAACCGAAGAACGCGGGAACCGAGGTCGAAGGTGTCGACCCGGTCTCGCTCGCGAAAAAGTTCGCCAGCCCCAAGTACGTCTCGGCGGATACGCCGCGGCGGACCCAGGCCGAGACCAAGGCGGCGGCGGTCGCGCTGTCCGAACGGCTCGGCGGCGCCTGCACCGAACTCGACGGGGTGGCCAAGGGCAACCCGAAGCTCCGGGCGGGCGCGGCGGTGACGCTGACCGGGGTCGGCAAACCGTTCGCCGGCAAGTACACGCTCACCAGCACCCGGCACCTGTTCAACGCGGAAGTCGGCTACACCACCGAGTTCGCCGTCTCCGGCAGGCAGGAACGTTCTCTCTACGGGCTGGTCGCCGGTGGCTCCAGGACGTCGGCTTGGCCAGGAGTGGTGCCCGCGGTGGTCAGCGACGCCAAGGATCCGGCGGGGCTCGGCCGGGTCAAGCTGACCTTTCCCTGGCTGGATCAGAACTTCACCAGCAACTGGGCGCGCACGGTGCAACCCGGTGCCGGGAACGGGCGGGGCGCGATGGTGATGTCCGAGGTCGGCGACGAAGTGCTCGTCGGCTTCGAGCAAGGCGATTTCGAGGCGCCGTACGTGCTCGGCGGGTTGTATAACGGCGTAGACGCGGTGCCGAAGTTCACCGCGTCGCCGATCGACGGCAACAGCGGTGAGATCGCCGTGCGGGGTTTCGTCTCCCGCAAGGGGCACAAGCTCGAATTCGCCGAACAGGACGGCATCGTCGTCGCGTCCGGGGACGGGAAGCTCGTGGTCAAGCTCGACCAGAAGAACCAGATGATCGAGGTGACCAGCGGCAAGGGCGTCACGGTGAAGGCGCGGAACGGGGTGAGCATCGACGCGGGCAGCGGTCCGCTGGAGCTCAAGGGCCAGAAGGTGTCCGTGCAGTCGGCGACCGAGGCGACCGTCGAGGCGCGCAGCAGCCTGAAGCTTTCGGGCACGGCTGGTGTGACCGTCGAAGGCGCGACGGTTTCGGTCAAGGGGCAGGGCCAGGCGGAGCTGAGCGCGAGCGGTGTCGTGACCGTGCGCGGCGGCGTGGTCAAGATCAACTGAGGGGAGTGGGCATGCCACCAGCCGCGAGGGTCGGCGACCCGACCGGGCATCCGGGCGTCATCGTCGGGCCCGGTGTGCCGACCGTGCTCATCGGCGGGGTGCCCGCCGCCACCGTCGGCACGCCGCACACCTGCTCGTTCCCGCCGCCCGCGGTGCATCCGCCGACGCCGATCGCGCCGCCGGGCTGCCCGACGGTGCTGATCGGCGGCCTGCCCGCGGCCCGCATGGGTGACATGGCCGCCTGTGGCGCGCCGATCGTCCTGGGCTGCCCGACCGTCCTGATCGGAGGGTGACATGGATTTCCTGGGCAGGGGGCTGGCTTTCCCGGTGCGCACCGACGCGACGGGGTCGATCGCCCTGGTCGGCGGGGAGCGCGAGGTCGTCGAGAGCATCCGGTTGATCCTGGCCACCGCCCCCGGCGAGCGGCCGATGCGGCCCGAGTTCGGCTGCGCGGTGCACGATCTCGTGTTCGCGCCCGCGGACTCGGCCACCGCCGGGCAGATCGCCTACGAGGTGCGCACCGCGCTGGAGCGGTGGGAGCCGCGGATCACGCTCACCGACGTCGTGGTCGGCTTCTCCGAGGCCGAGCGCGGCACGTTGCTGATCGACATCAAATACCACCTGCGCGGGACCAACGATCCGCGCAATCTGGTGTTCCCGTTCTACGTCATCCCACCGCACGAGTCCACTGAGGACGGTGCGTGATGTCACTGCCCATGCCCAACCTCGACGACCGTCGCTTCCAGGACCTGGTCGACGAAGCCAAGTACCTCGTCCAGCGCAACTGTCCGGAATGGACGGATCACAACGTCTCCGACCCCGGCGTGACGTTGATCGAGACCTTCGCGCAGATGGTCGACCAGGTGCTCTACCGGCTCAACCGGGTGCCGGACCTGCACTACCTGCGGTTCCTCGATCTCATCGGCGTGCGGTTGTTCGCGCCGACCGCCGCGCGTACCGACGTGACGTTCTGGCTTTCCGCGGCACGCGACGTCCCGGTGGTCGTCTCCGCGGGGAAACAGGTCGCGAGTGTGCGCGACGAGGTCGAGGATCCCGTCGTGTTCACCGTCGAGCGCACGCTGACGATCGTGCCGTGCTCGCTCACGGGCCTGGCCACCGGTGACGCGGACCCCGGTGTGCCGCCGGTCGACCGCACCGACGGGCTGCTGGTCGGCGGCGAACCCGCGTGTTTCGCCGAAAACCCCGCGCCCGGCGACGCCGTCTACTTCGGACTGTCGGACGCCGTGCCCGGCTGCGCGGTGCTGCTGCGGATGGACTGCGAGGTCGAGGGGCAGGGCGTCGATCCGCACGACCCGCCGTGGGTGTGGGAGGCCTGGGACGGGCACGGCTGGGCCGACGGCGAGATCGACCGGGACAGCACCGGCGCGTTCAACCGGCCCGGGGACGTCGTGCTGCACGTGCCGCCGGGGCATACGGCGTCGGTGCTCGCCGGGCGGCACGCGGGCTGGATTCGTTGCCGCTTGACGGAACCGAAGCAGAACCAGCCGTTCTTCCAGCGGTCGCCGCGGCTGCGCTCGGTCGAGGTGTCGACCATCGGCGGCACGGTCGGCGCGGTGCACGCCGAGATCGTGCACGGCGAGATCGTCGGCACCTCCGACGGTCTGCCCGGGCAGCGGTTCCCGCTCGGCAGGCGTCCGGTGGTCGCCGGCGGGGACGAGCTGATCGTGGAGGTGTCCGGTCCCGACGGCTGGCAGGAATGGACCGAGGTGTCCTCGTTCGCCGAGTCGGGCCCGGACGACCGGCACGTCCAGCTCGACCGGGTCGCCGGTGAGATCGCGTTCGGTCCCGCCGTGCGCCAGCCCGAGGGCGGCGTCCGGTACTACGGCGCCGTTCCGGCCAAGGCCGCCGCGATCCGGGTGCCGTCGTACCGGGCGGGAGGCGGCCGGCGCGGGAACGTCGCCCGTGAAGTGCTGGAGGTGCAACGGGATCCGATCCCGTTCGTCAGCAGCGTGGTGAACCGGCGGCCGGCGACCGGCGGGGTGGACGGCGAGTCGGTGCGGGACGCGGCGGTCCGCGGCCCGCTGCTGCTGCGCACCCGCGACCGCGCCGTCACCGCCGAGGACTACGAACAGCTCGCCCGCGAAGCGGCACCCGAGGCGGCGAGGGTGCGCTGTGTACCTGCGCACGGCCCTGACGGCCGCGAGACCGGCGCGATCCGCGTCCTCGTCGTGCCCGCCGTCCCCGACACCGGCGAGCTGAAGTTCGCGACGCTGATGCTCGACCCCGGGATGCGGACCCGGATCGAGCGTTATCTGGACGAACGCCGCTGTGTCGGCGCCCTCGTGTCCGTGGAAGCGCCGTTCTACCACGGGGTCACGGTCGTCGCCCGGCTGCGGTCGCGCCGCCGGACCAGCCCCGGCACCCTCGGCCCGCGGGCGACGCAGGCGCTCTACGACTACTTCAACCCGCTCACCGGCGGGCCGGACGGCGACGGCTGGCCGTTCGGGCGTCCGGTGCAGTCCGGTGAGGTTTTCGCGGTGCTGCAACGGCTTCCTGGGGTCGAGATGGTGGAGGACGTACGCCTGTTCGCGGCCAACCCGGTCACGCGGGAACGCGGTGAGCAGGTCGACCGGCTCGACCTGCCGCCCCACGCGCTCGCGTTCTCGTTCGGGCACCAGGTCCGGGTCCGGGAGAGTGACCGATGAGAGCGGCCGTGCCCGGGCTGCCGAGCCCGCATCCGATCGGCGAGCAACTGCCCTCGGTCTACGCCGAGGACCGGTTCGTCCAGGGCTTCACCGGTGCGCTCGACGAAGTGCTCGCACCGGTTTTCGTGACGCTGGACAACTTTTCCGGTTACCTCGACCCGAATCTGGCACCGGAGGATTTCGTCGGCTGGCTGGCGCATTGGGTGGCGCTGCGGGTCGACGAAGGCTGGAGCCCGGTCCGGCTGCGCGAACTCGTGACCCGGTCGGTCGAACTGCATCGGTGGCGCGGCACACAGCGCGGGCTCGCCGAGCACGTGCGGCTGCTGACCGGTGGCGCGGTCGAGGTGACCGACAGCGGCGGTGTCGTGGCGTCGCCGGAGCCCGGAGCGCCGCTCCCGGATCCGGGGCCGCCGTGGGTCCACGTACGCGTGCGGGTGCCCGATCGGAGCCGGATCGACGAACGGCGGCTGACGGCGACGGTCGTGGACGCGGTGCCCGCCCACGTGCGCGTCACGGTGGAAGTGGTGGAGGGGTAGCGGATGGTCATCTACCGGGAATGCGGGCATCAGGGGCCTGCCGACGTCGAGTTCTGCGGCGAATGCGGGCGGTACCTGAAATGGGACGACGAGGAATCCGTCGCGGTGAGCCGGCCGGTCGCCCAGCACCAGGTCGTGCAGCCCGCCGAACCGCTCGCGCCGGTCCGGCAGCCGCAGCAGCGGACGGTCGAGGAGCAGGTCCTCAACCCGGGGGACCTGATCTGTGGCAGATGCGGCAAGGGCAACGTGCCCACTCGCAACTTCTGCGGCCGCTGCGGCGCGTCGCTGGCCGAATCGGAGGTCGTGAAGACGTCGTGGTGGCGGCGACTGTTCCGCTGCGGCCCCCGGGAACACAAGGCGGGGGAGCGGCCGGGGAAGGACGGTGTCCGCCGTCGCGTGGGCCGCGCCGGTGCCGCGCGCCGCCAGGTGGGTAAGGCCGTCCGGCGGGTGATCGCGGTGATGCTGGTGCTCTCGGCGCTGATCTACGCGCTGTACCAACCGTTCCGGGGAGCGATCAACACCGCCGCGGTCGGCCTGTGGAGTCAGGTGACGGGGATCTTCGAGACGAAGCTGAACCCGGTACGCCCGAGCAAGGTGACCGCGAGCGCGCAGTCGCCCGGCCATCCGGGGAGCCTGGTCAGCGACAACGCGAAGAACACCTTCTGGGCGGCTGCCGGCCAGGGCGAACCCGTACTGGTGTTCACCTTCGACCGTCCAGTGGATCTGCGGAAGGCGATCGTGCACTCCGGCAACGGCGCGAACTTCCAGGCCGCGCACCGGCCGAAGACCCTGCATCTCGTGTTCTCCACCGGCAAGACCTACGACATGGTGCTGGCCGATACGCCGGACGCCCAGGAGATCCCGATCGAGAACAGCGCGGGTGCGACGGGTGTCGAGCTGCACGTGGTCGGGCTGCATCGCTCGCTGGACGGCATGGACGTGGCGATCTCCGAGATCGAGCTGTTCGAGGCCGGCTGAGGAAGGACTGGATGACCATGCGCCCGAACCGAGCGGTGGCGGCGATCGCGTTCGTCGCGGTGCTGGGCGGAGCGGCGATCACCGGGGTGCTCGCGCCGACCGCGGCGCAGCAGCCCGCGCCTCCCGCCGCGCCGTACCGCGTCGGCTACGTCAGCGCCGCGACCACCGGCTTGTTCCAGGTCTCCGGTGCGGGCGTGGTGGCGGCTCTGCCGCCGGACGTCGGAAGCGTCGATTCCGACGCGTCCGCGGGCAAAGGCGGCCTGGTGTGGGTGAGCAGACGGGCCGAGCGCGACGGCGAGCTCTGGTACCTGCGCGACGGCACCCGGGTTCCGGTGCGCCTGACCGACGACGCGACAACCGACACGCATCCGGCGTTGTCACCCGACGGTTCGTCGGTCGCGTTCGTCTCGGAACGCATGGGCAGCAAGGACATCTTCGTGATCGGCGTCGACGGCCGCGGGCTGCGCCAGGTGACCTCCGGACCGGCTGCGGACGATTCGCCGAGCTGGTCGCCAGACGGCGGCCGTCTCGTGTTCAGCGGTACCGGCGAGGATCCGGCTGGTGACCTCTACACCGTGCCCTCGCGCGGTGGCGCGCCGACGCGCCTGACCGCCGACCCCGGCGCGGACACCCAGCCCGCCTGGGCCCCCACCGGTTCCCGGATCGCGTTCACCACCACCAGATTCGACCCCGGCGGGGATGTCGTGGTCGTGGCCGACACCGGCGGCGCGGTCACCCGGGCGGTGCCGGAACCAGGTGACTCCTCCGAGCCGGCGTGGTCGCCGGACGGCACGCGGCTGGCCTTCACCACTCGTCAGCCGGATCCGCTCGGTGACGTCAAACAGGTCGCGGGTGGCCAGGTCTCGGTCATCTCCGCGCTGTCCGGCGTCGGCGAGACCGAACCGACGTTCCGCGCCGACGGGCAGCCGGTGTTCACCCAGCTCCGCGGCGGGGCCACCACCGACATCTGGAGCGCGGACGCGCGCGGCGGCGACCGCCGCGACCTCACGAACCGGCCGGACGCGGACGAAGCCGATCCCGCCTTCTCCCCGGACGGGACTTCGCTGGCCTACACGGAATTCGGCACCGGCGAGGTCCGGACCAGCCGGATCGTCGTGGCGAACGCCGACGGCGGCGCGCCGCGATCGCTGACCGGTGCCGAGGACGGCAAACGGGAGCGCCATCCGGCATGGTCGCCGGACGCGACGAAGATCGCGTTCACCCGGACCGTGTCGATCGGCGAGGGTTCCGACAGCTTCGTCCGGATCGTGCGCGTCGCCGACGGCCGTGTCCTCGGCGACATCCCGATCCCGGCGCATCTGCGCGGGGACGACTCGCAGCCCGTGTGGTCGGCGGACGGGACGAAGATCACGCTCACCCGGGCCGCTACCCGGATCGGGCCGCCGGGACCGTCCAGAGTGGACCCCGCGACGGTGGACGTTCCGATGGGGCGCGGCGGGTCGGCGCGGATCGCCAAGACGGTGCAGACCGACCGGATCCGGCCCCTGCCGGACGTCGTCCTGCTGATGGACCAGACCGGCTCCATGGGCGGGGTGATCGAACAGGTCAAGACGAATCTCGGCACGGTCATCGACAGCGTGCGGGAGCGGGAGAAGGAAGCGCACTTCGCCGTCGCTGCCTTCGGCGACGCGGGCGACCCCGAGCCGCGGCCGTTCGATGTGCAGCAGCCGCTGACCCCGGCGGGCACCGAGGCCGAGCGGAAGCTGCTGTCCGACGCGTTCGCCCGGATCGAGGCGACGGGCGGCGGGGACACCGCCGAGGACTGGCTTCTGGCCTTGCGGAAGGTCGCGACCGGAGCCATCACCTTCCGTCCGGGCAGCAGCCGGGTCGTCGTCCTGGTCGGCGACGCGGCGAGCCACGAGACCCCGCCGAGGGCGGAGGTGATCGCCGCGCTGAACGCGGCGAAGATCAGCGTGGTGGCCGTTCCCGCGGTCACCGGGTCGAGCACGGATCCCGACCGCGGCCTCGACGCGCGAGGACAGGCGACCGCCATCACCAGCGCCACCAGCGGTGTCCTCACACCCGACACCGACGCCGGGCGGATCTCGGAGGCGATCATCGCGGGCATCGGTGATCTCCCGGTCAGCGTGCAGCCGGTGAGCTTCTGCGATCCCGGCCTCGCGATGACGTTCGATCCCGCGGGCCCGCAGAGTGTTCCGGGTGGCACGAACGCGCGGTTCACCGAAACGGTGACGGTGTCCCAGACGGCCGTGGTGGGTGCTTTCCTGCGCTGCCGTGTCGAATTCCGGTTGAACGGGGAGTCCACCGTGCGGCCGGGATACACCGAAAACGTCACCGTGCGCGTCAAGGATCCGGCCCTGCCCCTGATCACGCTGCACGACCGGACGGTGACCGGGACCGGCCCCATGGTGATCGAATATCCCGCGACGGCGGTGGACGTGGACGGCAGCCCGCTCGAGCCGAGCTGCACACCGTTGTCCGGCAGCCTGTTCCCGGTCGGTGCCACCACGGTGACGTGCACGGCGAGAGGGAAGAACGGCACCGCCGTCGAGACCGCGGTCATGGCCGTCGCCCCGCCGGGAGAAGACCGGCGCAAGCAGTTGTGGCAGGTCACCCTGACCCAGCCTTCACCCGATGTCGTCGTGCCGGGGGATCAGCGTGACCTTTCGTCGCGGTTCGGCCCGGGTTGCGGTGCCGGTGCCGAAGGCGCGGCGGACGTCTCGCCGGACGGAGCCACGCTCGCGTTCCAGAGCGGCAACGCGCTGGTCTGCGTGGCGCCCGCCGACGGTGGCCAGGGCCGGATCCTGGTGCAGCGCACGGGCTTCGTCGACGATCCCGCCTGGTCGCCGGACGGTGGGCTCGTCGCCTATACGAACTCGCCGGGCGAGTCCTCGCCACGGATCGCGGTCGTGCCGTTCACCGGCGGCGACGGCCGGATCCTGATCGACGGTCCCGGCGGGGCCTCGCAGCCCACGTTCCAGCGGATTCCCGACCTCGCCGTGAGCGCGAACGCCGTACCGGCCGCGATCCCGTTCGAAGGACTCACCACGTTCGAGTTCGTCGTCACCAACCGCGGCGCCACCGCGTCGCCCGGGGTGGGGCTGTTCGTCCGGCTGACCGCCGGTCTGCGACCGGGGGCGGTGCTCCCCACCAAGGGCACCTGCACACCGGAACTGGTGTGCGCGTTCGGCACGCTGGTGCCGGGCGAGGAGGTCCGGGTGCGGTTCGGCGCGACCGGCCTTGCCGCCGGAACGCAGGCGGCGACCGGCACGGTCACCACGACCGGTCCCGACGCCGAGGCGCGGGACGACTCCGCGACCGCGGTCGTGACGGTCGGCGAGAAGCCGGCGCCACCGGTGACTCCCGGATCCTTGTCGGTCGGGATGTCGGTCTCGGCGGTCCCGTTGTTCGTCGGCGGCGACGACGTGGTGCTGACCTACCTGGTGCACAACGGTTCCCAGGCACCGATGCCGTCCGTCCGGCTCACGACCCAGCTGCCACCCGGGCTCCCCGCGACTTCGGCCGCGCCCGGCTGCGTGCCCGGAAGTTGCGCGCTCGGGACGGTCGGGCCGGGGCAGACCGTGACGGTCCGGATCTCCTTGGCCGCCAAGGCGGCTTTCGACGGCCAGGTGTCCGGCACGGTGAGCACCACCGGACCGGACAACAACGCCGGGGACAACACGGCGACCGCACGGGTGCTGGTCCGGCAGCCGGTGGTCGAGGTGGATCCGAAGATCGGCACGCTCGGCTTCGTCCCGCGGGTGCGGGGAACGGACTTCCCGCCGGGTGCGATGGTCCGGCTGGCCTGGTCGACGGGCATCTCCGCGCCGGGGCTGGTGAGGGTCGGCCCCGACGGAAGGTTCGAGGCGCACTTCTTGATCTTCCACCACGACCTGATCGGCCCGCGCACGGTGAACGTGACCTCGGTGGGCGGCGTGAAATTCGGGGCAGTGGGGTCGAATCCGATCCTGGTCGTGCTCCGCACCCTGCAACCTCCGTTCATCACCCGGGGCTGAGGGGGTCGCTACACCGCACTCACGTGATTGAAGCCGGAACTCGCGTGATTGAAGCCGGAACTCGCGTGATCAGCGGCGGAACACTCGAGTTCTGCCTGCAATCACGCGAGTCACGTCCCTGATCACGCGAGTCACGCCTTCGCTCACGCCGCGCCTGTAGCCGGAAACGCCAATCACGGGCAGTGTCCGGACTCGCGACAGCATGAAACCGCTCAGACCGCGTCCAAGCGCACTGCCCCTATGGGCAACGACCGGCGCACGGCCGCACACCCGTCCGCTGGTGCCGGTCGCGACGCCGGACGCGCAGACTTCCGGGTATGGGAGCAACGGCGACGCTGTCCGAGGCGGGTCTGGTCGCGGAACCGGGCCAGGAGATCAGCTGCTCGGTGACGATCCGCAATGCCGGCCGGGTCGTCGATCAGTTCGCGATCGCGGTGGTCGGCGACCCGGGAGCCTGGGCCACCGCGGAACCGGCGACGGTGAACCTGCTGCCGGGCGAGGCGGGCACGGTCGTCGTCCGGTTCGCGCCGCCGCGGTCGTCCGACGTCCGGGCGGGCCTGATTCCTTTCGGTGTCAGGGTTTTCTCGAGCGAGGACCCGGCGGGCTCGGTGGTCGAGGAGGGCACCCTCCAGCTCGGCGCGTTCACCGAGGTGACCGCCGAAGTCGTCCCGTCGAAGGTGGAGGCCGGTTCCAAGGCCGACTTCGAAGTCGCCGTCGACAACCGCGGCAACCACCCGGTCGCCGTCGAACTGAGCGCGCTCGACCCCGAGGACGAGCTCGACTTCCAGCTCGAACGGAACCGCGCCGATCTCGCGCCGGGCACGGCCGCGTTCGTCCGCCTGCGCGCCCGGCCGCGGAAACGGTTCCTGCGCGGGCAACCCGTACGGCATCGCTTCCAGGTGCTCGTCATCGCCGACAATGCCGAACCGCTCAAGACCGAAGCCACCATGGTGCAACGGCAGCTGCTGCCGAAGTGGTTGCTGCCGGCGCTGGCCGCGCTCCTGGTGCTGTTGCTGGCCTTGGTGGCACTGTGGTTCACCGTGCTGAGGCCCGCGGTGAAATCGGCCGCCCGTGAAGCGGCTCAGGAACAGAACCAGGAGGTGATCAAGGCCGCCCAGGACGCCGGTGGCGCAGCGGGGGAGGCGAAGAAGGACGCCGATCAGGCCAAACAGAACTCCGAAGACGCGATGAAGGCCGTCGGGCTGACCCCGCCCGTGGAGGGCGGGGCTCCCGGTCCCAGGGCGTCGAACGGCGTACCGAACCCGGCCGGAAACGCCAACGGGACACCGACCGACTTCCGCGTGGCGGCGGACGCGGCGGTCGACTCGAACGTCAACCGCTTCGCCGAATTCCCCTACGCCATGCCGGATCCCTCGAAGACCTTGGTCGTCACCGACCTCATTCTCCAGAACCCGCGTGGTGACAACGGAACCCTGCGGCTGCTGCGGGATTCCGGTGGCACCAAGACGGTCCTGCTCGAAGTCGGTCTCGCGAACTTCCGCGACCTCGACCACCACTGGTTGCAGGCTTGGCGGTTCGCCCCCGGTGAGAAGATCGTGCTCGCGGTCAGCTGCCAGACGCCGGGAGGCGGCAGCCGGTGCACCCCGTCGGTCTCCTTCTCCGGCCGCGTCGAATAGACGCCGATCAGATCAATCCCTCGCGCAAGGCGAACGCGACGGCGTGCGCGCGGT
Organism: Amycolatopsis keratiniphila subsp. keratiniphila; assembly: GCF_001620365.2. Taxonomy (GTDB): domain Bacteria; phylum Actinomycetota; class Actinomycetes; order Mycobacteriales; family Pseudonocardiaceae; genus Amycolatopsis; species Amycolatopsis keratiniphila. The sequence continues at coordinate 43,982 of NZ_LQMT02000034.1, read as the reverse complement.
TGCGGAGCTGGAAACGGTTGGTGATGTCGTGCAGGATCGATTTCACCGTCCGCTCGGAATAGCTCAGCCGGTCGGCGATCTCCTTCGTCTCGAAGCCGTCGGCGACCATCCGCAGCACCTGGGTCTCGCGTTGCGACATCCCGGCGAGATCCCAGCCGTTCGGTTGCAGCACGTCCCGCTGCAACCGGGACACCCTGGACAGCAGGCGCCCGAGCAGATCCGGCGGCAGCGCGCCCTCCCCGGCGGCCGCGGCCTTCACCAGCCGCACCAGGGTGTCGGGGGTGGCGTCGGCCCGCCGGATGATCGCGGAGACACCGTTGCCCACGACGTCCAGCAGTTCCGAGTCGTCCACCTCCCCGGCGACCAGGACGACCCCGGCGCAGCCGGCGCAATGGAGACTGCGCAGCAACTGCCGCGCCTCCTCGTTCAGCCGCTCGACGATGACCAGTACGACGGCCGGCTCATCGGTGTCGTCGGCGAAACGGATCTCAGGGCGTGCGCGCAGCGCGGCGGTGACACCCGCGTGCGTGATGGTGTCGGTGGCATGGAGCAGCACCGGGATCTGGTCGACGAGCATCGATGAACCCCTCCCGTGAACGGTGTTCCGTCATTCCAAGGATCGTGCGGACGGGGTTTCGCGAACAGGGATCCGGAGTCCCGATATGTCCCGTTTTGCTACTCCGATCGAGCGACGCCCGCCTTCCTGATCTTGGCGATGGCCTGGGCCCGGTCGGTGACCTGGAGCTTGCGGAAGATGTGGGACACGTGGTTCCGCACGGTTTTCGGGCTGAGCACCAGCTGGTCGGCGATGGAGGCGTTCCCCATGCCCTGCGCGATGAGCCGCATGATCTCCCGCTCGCGCGCGGTCAGCTTCGGGAACGACTCGTCGCGCGGGGTTTCGGTGCTCAGCAGGGAAAGCACCTGGGTCGCGATCGCCGGGCTGAAGATCGCCTCGCCGTCGCCGATCACCCGAACCGCGCGGACGACCTGTTCGTTGCGCGCCCCCTTGAGCAGGTAGCCGCGCGCACCCGCGCGCATGGCGGCGAACACGGCGGCCTCGTTCTCGAACATGGTCAGCATGAGCACACCGGTGTGCGGGCAGGCCTTCACGATCCGGCGGGTCGCCTCGACGCCGTCGAGGTCCGGCAGGTTCAGGTCCATCAGGATGACGTCGGGCTCCAGCCTTCCCGCTTCCGCGACGGCGGTGAGCCCGTCGGCGGCCTGCCCGACGACGTCGATGCCGTGGGTACCGTCGAGCATCGCGCAGATCGTCGTCCGGAAGGCGGGATGATCGTCCACCACGAGGACGCGCAGGGGCGGGAACATCACGTTCACTCCTGGGTGGCGAGCGGCAGCCAGGCGGCGATCCGGGTGCCGCCCGAGGACACCGGCTCGACCACGCAGCCGCCGCCGAGATCGGCGGCGCGTTCCCGCATCGAACGCAACCCGGTCCCGCCGACCGGGGGCAGCGGCTCCGCGCCCGTGCCGACCCCGTCGTCGACGATCTCCACGCGCAGATCGCCGTCCAGCGGCCAGAGGCGCACCGTGCACTGCCGGGCACCGGAGTGGCGGGCGATGTTCACGAGCGCCTCGCGGATGATCCGGTACGCGGCGACCTCCACCGCGGCCGACAGCGGCGGGAGCTCACGGCGGACCTCGACCGTCACCGCGAGCGGCCCGTGCTCGGCGGGGACCCGGTCGGCGAGCAGTCCGGCGTACCGGCGCACTGCCGTGACGAGGCCCGCGTCGTCGAGCGCGGGCGGCCGCGCGTCGGTCACGATGCGGCGCAGTTCGGTGATGGCGCCGTAGAGCTCCTCCTCGAGCCGGGACAGGAGACGCTCGGCCCCGGCTCGGTCGCGGACGAGCAGATCACGGGCCGCGCGCAGCCCGAGCAGGGCCACGGCGAGTGTCGGCCCGACGCCGTCGTGGAGGTCGCTGAGCACCGTCCGGAGCCGGTCCTCGTACCCGGCAGGATGAACGACGTCGGTGACGACGAAGGTCCGGCGCATTTTCTCCCCCGTCGGGCGGTGGTGCGGCTCGGTGGTGCGTAGCGTGCTGGTCACTCGCTGTACTAGTCGCGCGACGCCGCCCCGGCGTTTCCCCACCTGCCGCGAGTTCAGGTAACGGTTTGGAGCCGATGCGGACGCCTGCCCCTGGCGGACGCGACCCGAGCGGCGGCGAAATGCCGTAACCGGTATTCGAGAATTCGGGTCATAAAATGATGGTGCTCGCTTCGAAGTATGATGCGCGCGAGTGAACTTTCTCGACAGTGGACGGGCCTGCACGGACAATCGGATCCGCGCGGCACCCTGCGAGCAAATCCTTCTGTTGCGCTCAGTTCCCTGCTCCCATCATTTGGCGAAAAGGAACCTTATGCATGACGATGACGAACCGGTAGGCCGGGTGCTCGGCAGGCGGCAGGCGTTGATTCTGCTCGGTGCCGCCGGTGCGACACTCGCCGCCGCGGGCTCCGCGGCGGCGAGCGCCGCCACTCCCGCCGCGGGCACTCCCGAGGTATGCACGCTGGATTGCGTGGTCAAGCCAGAGCAAATGGAGGGTCCGTACTTCGTGGACGAGCGGCTCAACCGCTCCGATATCCGCAGTGAGCCGTCCACCGGACAACTGGTTCCCGGCACCGCGCTGGTAATCAATTTCACCGTTCAACAGGTTCGCCAGCAGCAGTGCACGGCGCTGCCGGGAGCGATGATCGATCTCTGGCAGTGCGACGCGTTCGGGCTGTACTCCGACATTCCGTCCCAGGGCAGTCGGGGGCGCCGTTTCCTGCGTGGTTATCAGAACACCGACCAGGCGGGCACGGCCCGGTTCACCACCATTCTTCCCGGCTGGTACACCGGACGCACACTGCATATCCACGTCAAAATACGCACCACCGGAACCAACGGCCGTCCGTACGAGTTCACTTCGCAGCTCTACTTCACGCCCGAGTTCGGCGCGGCCTATCTGCGGACCGACCCGTACCGGCGGAAAGGCCCGGCCGACACGACCAACAGCCGGGACGCGATCTACCGCAACGGCGGATCGCAGATGCTGCTGCGTCCACAGCAGAGCGGGACCGGCTACACGGCGGACTTCGCTATCGGTCTCGACCTGTCGAACACCCAGGTCGGCCGCCCCGACTAGGCGAGCGCCATCGTGTGACACCAAACGGGCCGAAGGCTCCCTTCGCCGCATCAGACGCGGTGAAGGGAGCCTTCGGCCCGTCGAAGAGGATTTCGAACGGCTCGACCGGTCCGGTCACTGAGGGGTGTGTGGATATAGGGACATTGAGCGTCCCTATATCCACACACCCCTCACCCGTCGTAGCACTCACGCGCCCACGGCCACGCCGAGTAGTCCCGCGGGCCGGAGCCCGTCCCTCCATAACACCGTCACCCGTTGGATCAACTCCGATCGGGTGTTGCCTACCTGCGGACTTGACCGCCGACGAGAATAAGACCAAACTTCGTTGGCGAAAAGGGCGGTAACCCGACCCATGAGGAGCTGACAAGTGGAATCGCCGACGTTTGTGGTCATCGGTGCCGGCCTGGCCGGTGCGAAGGCCGTGGAAGCTTTACGCGACAAGGGATTCGACGGGCGGATCGTGCTGCTCGGCGACGAGGGGCACCGTCCGTACGAACGGCCGCCGCTCTCGAAGGACATGCTCACCGGCAAAGCCGGGCCGGACAGCGCTTTCGTGCACGACGGGGGCTGGTACTCCGGCCACGAGGTCGAGCTGCGGCTCGGCGCCCGCGTCACCGCGATCCATCGCGCGGCCCACGAGGTCGAGCTCGCCGACGGCACCCGGGTCGGCTACACCAAGCTGCTGCTGGCGACGGGTGCCGAACCTCGCGTCCTGCCCGGCGCGGAGGACGCGCTCACGCTGCGCCGCCTCGACGACTCCGAGCGGCTGCGGCAGGTACTGGAGACCGGGTCCCGGCTCGCGGTGGTCGGCGCCGGGTGGATCGGTCTCGAAGCCGCGGCGGCGGCCAGGCAGGCCGGTCTCGACGTGACGGTGCTGGAAGCACTCGAGCTGCCGCTGCTGCCCGCGCTGGGAGCCGACGTGGCCAGGGTGTTCGCGGACCTGCACGCCGCACACGGCGTCGACCTGCGGTTCGGGGTCAAGGTGGCCGAAGCGGGCGCGAAACACGTCAGCCTCGCCGACGGCACACGTGTCGACGCCGACGCCGTCCTCGTCGGGGTCGGCGCGATCCCGAACACCGCGCTGGCCGAAGCCGCCGGACTGACCGTGGACAACGGCATCCGCGTCGACGCGCACCTGTGCACCGGCGACCCGGACATCTTCGCCGCCGGTGACGTCGCCAACGCGGATCACCCGTTCCTGGGCCATCCGGTCCGGGTGGAGCACTGGGCGAACGCGCTCAAACAGCCCGCCGTCGCGGCCGCCGGGATGCTCGGCAAGGACGAAACCTACGACGAACTCCCGTATTTCTTCACCGACCAGTACGACCTCGGGATGGAGTACCTCGGCCACAACGCCGGTCACGACCGGGTCGTCTTCCGCGGCGACGTCGGGGCGAGGGAGTTCATCGCCTTCTGGCTCAAGGAAGACCGCGTGCTGGCGGGGATGAACGTCAACGTCTGGGACGTCACCGACCCGATCGCGGCCTTGATCCGCGGCGGACGACCGGTGAACCCCGACCGGCTCGCCGACACTTCGGTGCCGCTCGGGGAGGTCGGCTGAGCCACGAGGAGCGGCGTCGGGCCCTCAGATCTTGCGCCCGACGCCGGCGTAGACGTCGTCCGGTTCGATATCGCGGAGACCTGGTTCCGCATGCCACAACGGCGCGCTCACGACACCGGGTTCGACCAGGTCCAGTCCGTCGAACAGGGCGGCGACCTCGGCGTAAGGGCGGAAATACATGGGATCCCGGCTGTTCTTCATCGCCTCGGTGACCGCCGCCATCGCCTCGGGCGCGTGGTCGGCGGTCAAATGCGACAGCGCGACCAGGCTGCCGGCCAGCAGCGTTTCGCGGTACCGGGCGACGATCTCGGCGGGGCGCAGACTGTCCGGGATGAAATGGAAGACGGCCACCATGAGCAGCCCGATCGGCCGATCGAAGTCCAGCATCTCCTGCGTCGCCGCGGAGTTCAGCACCTCCTCCGGCCGGCAGAGGTCCGCCTCGACGACGGTGGCGTTCGGATTCCCGTCGAGGATGAGGCGGCTGTGGGCGACGGCGACCTTGTCGTAGTCGACGTAGACCACCTTGCAGCCGGGGTCCATGTCCTGCGCGATTTCGTGCACGTTGCCGACGGTCGGGATCCCCGAGCCCAGATCGAGGAACTGGGTGATGCCGTGGGAGACCATGTACCGCACGGCACGGCGCAGGAACGCCCGGTTGGACGCGGCGACCCGGCGCCCGGACGGCAGGACGGCCACGACCTTCTCGCCGACGGCGCGGTCGGCGTCGAAGTTGTGGCTGCCGCCGAGCAGCCAGTCGTAGACCCGGGCCGCGCTGGGCAATCGGACGTCGACTCCCTCTGGAACCCGTTCACCCTGCACGGACACCCCTCACCTCACAATGCGTCGACAGCTGGGAACCCTTTTGTCACCAGCACCGTACCGACTCCGACCCTGGACGCCTATCGTGTGACGCGGTCACGCTGGGTCGGCCATTCGGCCAATGGCGCCCCGGCCGATGAGCCGATCCGGTCATGATCTTCGCCTCATAGTGTGACGACGGTAAGTAATTCGTCGTCTACGGGGAGATCACGATAATGCTTCGCAAAACAGGGGTACTGGCGGTCGGGCTGGCCGCGGCGGGAGCGCTGCTGATCCCGGGGGTCGCCGCGGCGGCGGCCGAGGGGCCGACGCCCTTCGTCATCGGCGGGCACGACGCCACCGAGGACTATTCGTTCATGGTGTCGCTGCAGCAGGGCGGCAACCATTTCTGCGGCGGCTCGCTGATCAGCGAGAACTGGGTGGTGACCGCGGCGCACTGTGTGAAGGGAGCGCAGCCGGGGGAGATCAGGACCAGGATCGGGGCGCGGCAGCACAACAGCGGGGGCACGGAGACCGGTGTCAGCCGGATCATCGTGCATCCGGACTTCGTCGGGCAGAACCCGCCGGGCGCGGACATCGCGTTGGTGCGGTTGGACAAAGCGGTGAGCGAGAAGCCGATCAAGATCGCCGGGGCGGTGGGCGAAGCGGGCACGGCGACCCGGATCCTCGGCTGGGGCGAGCACTGCGCGGACCAGACCTGTGGGGCGCCGGAGATCCTCCAGGAGCTCGACACCAAGGTCAGGCCGGCGGAGGATTGCCGAAATCTGGCCGCGGGCAAGGAGATCTGCACCGGTTCCGACACACCGGACGCGATGGGTTGCTACGGCGACTCGGGCGGGCCGCAGATCAAGGGCAGGCCGGGCGAGTGGGAACTCGTCGGCGCCACCAGCCGCGATGGCGACGAGGACCCGAAGTGCGCCAGCGGTCTGGGTATCTGGACCGACGTGACGGTGTACCGGGACTGGATCGCCGAGCAGCAGGCGAGCCACTCCGGTAGCGAGGCGTGACAAACGGGCGAGGACGGTTTCGAAACCGTCCTCGCCCGTTCGCCGCGTTCCGTCACCGGGGCGCGAGTGCCTCCAAAGAGGACAGTGGCGCCTTGTGGAGGTTCGAGATGATGTTCCTCGGCTTGTCCGCGGCCTTGCTGTAGTAGTGCGCGCCGGACTCGAACGCCAGGTAGACGTTGCTGCCGTAGACCGTCAGCCCCTCGGACATGCTCGGCGCGCGGAAGCAGTGCTTCTTGGCCGTGTCCAGGTCCTTGTCGCCGGCGCCGCGCCGGACGACGTAGATGTTGCTGCGGTTGTTCCTGCCGTGCGAAGTGCTGTAGATGAACAGGTCCTTGGTGACGATGAGGCCCTGCGTCTTCGTCGGCACCTCCCACGACCCCGGCCGGTAGCTCAGCTTGCCGTCGGCGCCGACGGTGTACGAGTGCATCAGACCGCGTTTGGCGTCCTCGAACTTGCCTGCCCACAGGGTGTTCGTCGGGCCGTGGCTGGTGAGGAAGGAGGAGGCGTAGACGGTCTGCGCCGTCCCCTCCTGCTCGATGGGCAGCGACTTCTTGATCGCGTTCTTCAGCTTCGCCAGCGAGTACTTGCGGATCGTGTCGCCCTTGCCCGACACGAACGCCCAGCCCTGCTTCTCGAACACGGCGATCCCGCCGACGTGCGAGTACGCGAGCAGCGCCTGGCCGATCTGCTTGCCGGTCTTGGCGTCGATGCCGATGATGATGGCGCTGCGGTGACCAGACTCGTACGAGGAGACCAGGATCAGGTCGTTCGAGCCGTCCCAGTTCGACCAGGTCGCCGTGCCCTGCGGGACGTTGGTCGCCAGCGCGGGGACGGGATGACTCTTGCTGAACCGGTTGTCGTAGGCGTAGGAGGCGGATTCCCCGTGGTAGAAGGGTCCGTCCTTGCCGCTGGACTTCGTGTCACAGGTGATGGCCGCGGCCTCAGCGGAGGCGGTGCCCACCACGGTCAGGCCGAGCAGGAGCGTGCTCACCGCGGCGGTGATCGTCGCCTTCTTGAGTAGCGTCTTCATTCATTCCCTTGTAGTCGTCGTGCGTCCAGTTCTCAACTGGGACTCGCCGGAGACGCTCGCGGTTCCGGCGGGTCTGCGGCGAACACGGCCGGTCACGTTGGGTTAGTCCATTGAGGACGGTGACCGTCCTCCGCGTATTTCTGAATCGATTGCGGAAAATTGTCCACTTTGTTTTGGTGAATGCATTCCTCGGTACGGTGTCGGTTAATATCCGACGCATTACCAAAAGTAATCGACTGAGTGTCGATGGTGGTCGGCGAATCGGTCACAAAAGCCGTCAAGGTGCCGGATTGGGCTGGAAGACGTGGATTGCTGCGTCTTGTGGTCCAAGATCAGTGCGCCATTCGGACCAAATCGATGGAAATCGTATTCCTCGTCGCGGCCTGCCGTCTTAACCTTGCGTAATTCTTCACCTGCATGGTCACTGGGGAGCAAGATGAAGTCCACGCCGTTGTTGTCGCGCGCCCGAAAAGCCTCGGAGCGACTGTCCGACGCCCGATGAGACAAGACGGCTGCGTCGGCCGATTCGAGGTGCACGCCCGGCGATCACCGGACCGGATCGCGGTCTTCGAGCACGGCACCGGGATCACCTACGACCGGCTCGCCGGGCTCGCGGGCGGTCGCGCGTCGCGGTTGCGCGACGCCGGTGTCCGGCCGGGAGAGCGGGTCGGGCTCGTCACCGGGCACGGAAGCGCCGCGATCGCGGCGATCCTCGGCACGCTCGCCGCGGGCTGCACCTACGTCCCGCTGGACCCGACCTTCCCCCGCGAGCGTCTCGAGCACCAGCTCGCGGCCGCGCGGGTGACCGCCGTGCTCGCGGATCCGGAGTACGTCGAGCTCGCGGAGTCCTTGTGCCGCACCGGTTCCGCGCGGCTCGTGCGCTCGGGTGCGGAGACCGCGCCGCTTCCGGTGCCCGAAGCCGACCCGGACAGCCCGGCGTACGTGCTGTTCACGTCCGGGTCCACCGGCAGGCCGAAGGCCGTCGCGCAGACCCACCGCAACCTCCTGCACGTCGTCGACAACCAGATCGCCGCGCTCGGCATCACCGCGTCCGACCGGCTCAGCCTGCTCGCGTCGTTCGGCTTCGACGCGGCGATCCCGGACCTGTACCCGGCCCTGCTCACCGGGGCCGCGGTCGTGCCGGTCGACCTGCGGGCGCACGGTCTCGCCCACGCCGCGCGTGAGCTGACCAGGCACGAAGTCACCGTCTACCACTCGACGCCCACGGTCTACCGGCACCTGCTCGACGTCCTCGGCGAGACCGGCCTCCCGTCCGTGCGGACCGTGCTGCTCGGCGGCGAGCAGGCGACCCACGCCGACGTCCGAAGGGGCCGGTTCGCGCCGGAGTGCGTGTTCGTCAACGGCTACGGCGCCACCGAAGTGACCTTCGCCGCGCACTACCGGACGACCGCCGACGAACTGCCTCCGGACGCCGAGGGACCCTTGCCGATCGGGCGCGCGCTGCCCGGCTTCACGCTCACCGTGCTGGCCGGCGGGGAACTCGAAGTGAGCGGGCGGCACCTCGTCGACGGCTACCTCGACCAGCCCAGCCCGGCGTTCGGTGTGACGGCCGACGGTGGCCGCCGCTACCGGACCGGCGACCTCGCAGCGCTGCTGCCGGACGGGAACCTCGTCTGCCTCGGCCGGATCGATCGGCAGGTCAAGGTCCGCGGTTTCCGGGTGGAGCTGACCGAGATCGAGGCCCGGCTCGCCGAACAGCCCGGCGTGGCCGAGGCCCGCGCGATCGTGCGCGACGGCGACCTGCTCGCCTACGTGACCGCGGCCGGGCCGCGACCGGACGGCCGGACGCTGCGGGCCGCCTTGGCAGACGTCCTGCCCGGCTACTCGGTCCCCGCCGCCGTCGCCGTGCTGGACGCTTTTCCGCTGACCGTCACCGGAAAACTCGACGAACTGGCGCTGCCGGACCCGCGGACGGCCGCGACCGTCCCGGCCGAGCGGCTGACCCCGGACGAGGAACGCGTGCACCGGATCTGGTGCGCGGTGCTGGGCCGTGACCGGATCGGGCGCACCGAGGCGTTCTTCGACGCCGGCGGCGACTCGCTGCGGCTCGGCCGCGTGCAGGCGGGGCTGGCCGACGAGTTCGGGGTGGACGTCCCGATGCTCGCCCTGTTCGAGCGTACGACGATCGCCGGGCAGGCCGCCTGGTTCACGGAGTCCACTTCGGACACTCAGCCGCGGGTCACCGCGGAGGAACAGACCGGGGACCTCATCGCCGTCGTCGGGCTGGCCTGCCGCTTCCCCGGCGCCCCGGACGCCGCCTCGTTCTGGTGGAACCTCTGCGCGGGCGTCGACTCGATCCACGACTACACCGACGAAGAGCTGGCGGCGCTGGGCATCGGGCCGGGCCTGCGTGCCGACCCGGCCTACGTTCGAGCGGGCGGCCGGATCGAAGGTGTCGAAGACTTCGACGCCGGGTTCTTCGGATTCACCGCCGACGAAGCCGCGCGGACCGACCCACAACACCGGCTGTTCCTCGAAACGGCCTGGCAGGCTTTGGAGGACGCGGGTCGCGACCCCGCCGCCGAGACCGGACCGGTCGGGGTGTTCACGAGCACCTCGGTGAACCGCTACTTCCTGTTCCACCTGTTCGGCAACCCGGCGGTGACCGGCGACGTCGACCCGGACGACTGGGAGGGGCGGCTGCCCGGCCGCCAGCTCACCGACCACCTGCCCGGCCAGGTCGCGTACCGGCTCGGGCTGACCGGGCCGGCGGTGGCCGTGCAGAGCGCGTGCTCCAGTTCACTCGCGGCGGTGGCGCTGGCCGCGCAGAGCCTGCTGGATTACCGGTGCGACGTCGCGCTGGCCGGAGGGGCGAGCGTGACGTGGCCGCGCTATCGCAGTGGCGGGCTCGTCTCGCCGGATGGCCGGTGCCGGGCGTTCGACGTCGCCGCGGCGGGCGCCGGATTCGGCTCGGGCGCCGGCGCGGTCGTGCTTCGGCGGCTGGCGGACGCGGTCGCCGACCGCGACCACGTCTACGCCGTGCTGCCCGGCTGGGCGATCACGAACGACGGCCCGGACCGCGCGGGCTACGCCGTGCCGGGACCGGCCGGGCAGGCGGCCGCGGTGGCCGAGGCGCTGGCCCTCGCGGACGTCGCCCCGGACGAGGTCGCGCTGCTCGAAGCCCACGGCAGCGGAACCCCGCTCGGCGACGCGATCGAGGTCGCCGCGCTCAACCGCGTCTACCGGGACACGCCGCCGGAAACGTGTGCGCTGGGCTCGGTGAAGACGAACATCGGGCACCTCGACACGGCGGCGGGTATCGCCGGGCTGATCAAGGCCGTGCTGTCGGTGCGGCACGGCGTCATCCCGCCGAGCCTGCACTTCACGGCCCCGCATCCGGAGGTCGACCTGGCGGGCGGCCCCTGGTACGTCCCGGCGAAGGCCACCGACTGGCCCGACCGCGACCGGCGGGTGGCCGGGGTCAGCTCGTTCGGCATGGGCGGCACGAACGTGCACGTGATCGTGGAGGAGGCCCCCGCCGTCCCGCCACGGCCGGAGGCGAGCGGTCCGTTCGTCCTGCCGGTGTCCGCGCGTGACGCGAAGGCGTTGCGTGAGGCGGTTTCCCTGCTGCGCGAACGGCTTTCCACGGACGCGCCGGACCTCGGGGACGTGGCGTACACGCTGTCGGTCCGCCGGGCGTTCGCGTGCCGGGCCGCCGTGGTGGCCGACTCGGTCGAGGCGGCGGTGGCCGCGCTCGACGCGGTGCTGGCGAACGGAACCGACGTCGAGGGCCCCGCCGGGGCAGAGCGAGACCTGGCCGTTCAGTGGACCGGGGGCGGCGACATCGAGTGGGCAGCGGACGGCGATCCCGGCCGCGTCCCCTTGCCGGGCTACCCGTTCCAGCGGGAGCGGCACTGGATCGACCCATCGCCCCAGCACACAACCGACCAGGAGACCCCTCGGTGACCGACACCTTGCCCGTCGTGGGTGGCCATGGCCCGCCACTGTCCTATCCGGACACCACGCTCACCGGGCTGATCCTCGCCCAGGCCGCGCGCACCCCCGACGCGGTCGCCGTCCGGCAGGGGGACGCCCGGCTGACGTATCGCGAACTGGTCGCGTCGGCGACCGGCGTCGCCCGGCTGCTGCGGGCCCGGGGCGCCGGGCCCGGCACCCGCGTCGGCGTCTGCGCCGACCGGCGGCCGGAGCTGATCTCCACCGTCGTGGGGGTGCTGCTGTCCGGGGCCGCCTACGTGCCGCTCGAACCCGGCGGCCCGAAGGCGCGGCTGGCCGAAATCGCGGCGGACGCCGAGGTCTCCCTCGTCGTAGGTGATTGCGCGCGGGCCGAATTCGGTGCCGCGCAAGGCATCGAGGCGCTCGACGTGCCCCAGCCCGCGGACGGGCCTGTCGACTGCCCCGCCGGGCCGGACGACCTCGTCCACCTCCTCTACACCTCCGGCTCCACCGGCCGTCCCAAGGGCGTGCTGACCAGTCACCGCAACGTGGTCGCGTTCGTGACCGGGTTCGCCGCCGCCCTCGGGATCCGGCCCGGCGCCCGCGCGCTCGGCATCTCGTCCCTCGCCTTCGACGCCTTCACCATGGACGTGTTCGTCCCGCTGACGCACGGCGGATCGGTGCAGCTCACCGGCACCGCCGACCGGTCCGACCCCGAACGGCTGCGGCGGTTCCTCGTCGAGCACGACGTCGAGTGGGGTTTCGTCACGCCGACACTGCTGTCCATGATCGACCCCGCGACCGTGCCCGGCTGGCGCGTCATCGCCTGCGGTGGTGAGCCGGTGCCCGCGGAGCTCGCCGCGCGCTGGCTGCCGGGACGGCGGTTCTTCAACGCCTACGGCCCGACCGAGACCACCGTCGTGGTCGTCACCGACGAGGTCACCGGCATCCCCGCCGATCCGCTGCCGCTCGGCCGCCCGACGCCGAACCACCGGGCGTACGTCGTGGACGCCGGGCTGCGGCCGGTCGCGCCCGGCGAGATCGGCGAGCTGCTCATCGGCGGCCCCGGCGTCGCGCTCGGCTACCTCGGCAGCCCCGAGCTGACCGCCGAGAAGTTCGTCGACGACCCGATCACGCCGGGAGAACGGCTCTACCGCACCGGAGACCTGGCTCGCGAGCTCCCCGACGGGCGTCTCGAATTCGCCGGGCGCGCCGACCGGCAGGTGAAGGTCCGCGGCCAGCGGATCGAGCTGGGCGAGGTGGAGGCCGCGCTCACGACCCACCCGGACGTCGACGCCGCCGCCGTGACGGCGGTCCCCGGCCCGGCGGGCACCCGGCTGGTGGCCTTCCTCGCACCGGCGTCGGCACCGTCCGATGTGGACGAACTCGGCCGGGACCGGCTCACCGCGGCGATGCGCCCGGCCGCGATCCGGGTGCTCGACCGTTTGCCGGTCAACCCGCTCACCGGCAAGATCGACCGGCCCGCGCTGCGCGAGCTTGCCGAAGCGGCGCTGGCGGGCCAACAGGACCTCGGCCCGCTCGGCTCCCCGGCCGAACGCGCGGTCGCGGCGATCTGGCGGCGGGTGCTCGGCGCGGGCGCGGGGACGGACTTCCTGGCCTCGGGCGGGAACTCGATCGCCGCGATGCGCCTGGTCGCGGCGCTGCGCACGGAGCTGGCAGCGGACGTCGCCGCGGAGGACGTCTTGGCCACCGGCACGCTCGACGGGCTGACCCGTCGGGTCGCGGCCGCGTCGCCGCTGACCGGGCCGGGCCTGACCACCGGGCACGCGCCCACCCTGTCGCCGCAGCAGCGGCGTCTGTGGTTCCTCGACCAGCTCGCCCCGGACGCCGCGCCGTACAACATCGCGATGGCGTTCCGGCTGACCGGCGCGCTGGACGTCGACGCGCTGCGCCACGCCTTGCGCGCGGTCGCCGAGCGGCACGACGTGCTCCGCTGGCGGATCCGCGCCGTCGACGGCGCGCCGGTGGCGGATCGCCTGCCGCCGTCGGACGTTCCGCTGCCGGTGACGCCGGTGACCGAGGACGGTCTGCGGGCCCGGCTGGCCGCCGACGCCGCGACGCCGGTGCACCTGGACCGAGAGGCTCCCTGGCGCGTGCGGCTCTACCGGCTCGGCGAGACGGAGCACGTGCTCGGCTTCACGCTGCATCACGCGGTGTTCGACGGCTGGTCGCAGGACCTGTTGTGCGCCGACCTCTCGGCGGCCTACCGGGGCGAGCCGCTGCCGCCGCCGGTGGCGTCCTATGCGGACTACGCGGTGTGGCGGGCCGGACGCGACGAACGCCGGGAAGCGGTGGATGTCGCGTGGTGGACCGGACGGCTCGCCGGTGCACCATCCACAGTGGACCTTCCGCGCGACCGGCCGCGCTCGGCCGTGCAGACCTACCGGGGCGCGAGCCTGCGTCAGTCCTTTTCGGACGGTGTCGCCGACGCGGTGCGGGCGCTGGCCGCCCGCACCGGCACGACCCGCGCCGGGGTGCTGCTCGCCGCGTTCGGCCAGCTGCTGCGGCGGCTCACCGGGGCGAGCGATCATCTGGTCGCCACGGTCGTCGCCGACCGGCAGCTCGCCGAATGCCAAGAGGTCGCGGGGTTCTTCGTCGACATCGTGCCGGTGCGGCTGCGGGCCGACGACGCCGCGGACTTCGCCTCGCACGTCCGCGACGGCGCTGCGGAACTCCTCGCCGCGACCGCGCATCCGGCCGCCCCGGTCGAGCGGCTCGTCGAGGCGCTCGGCGTACCCCGTGATCCCGCGCGCGCCCCGCTCGTGCAGGTGATGTTCAACGTGCTGAACTTCGCCGAGCCGAGGCTGGACCTGCCCGGTGTGACCTCGGCGTGGCTGCCGGTCGACAAGCCGGGATCGCCGTTCGACCTCACGGTGTACGTCCACGACGACGGCGTCGAACTGCTGTACAACCCCGATCTGTTCGATCACACCCGGATGGCCGGGCTCGCCGAGGACTACGTCGCCCTGCTCGGCGCGCTTGCCGCGGCGCCGGACGCGCCGGTCGGGACGAGCGTGCCGGAGCTACCGCGGGCGGATGTCCGCACCGCCGCTCCCGCCGCGGCCGGCCGCGTCAGGGCACGCCTGGCGCCGGTGGTCGCGGATCCGGCGGCGCTCGCCGCGACCGAGGCCGTGATCGCGCGTGCGTGGTGCGACGTCCTGGGCGTGGCCGAAGTGGGGCACAACGACAACTTCTTCGACGTGGGTGGGCATTCGCTCGCCCTCGCCCGGGTGCACGCCCAGGTCACCGCCCGGCTCGCCCGCCGGATCCCGATGGTCGACCTGTTCACCCATCCCACCGTCCGCGCCCTCGCGGCGCACCTGCACTCCGGCGACGCCGCCAGCCCGGAGCTGGCGCGTGCCGCCGAACGCGTCGCCGCCCGCCGCGGCCGCACCCAGACCAGAAGACCCCGTCGCACCGCCGGCCCGGCCGGCCCCGGATAGGAGCACCACCGTGACCCACCTTCCCGAAACCGGCACCGGCGATCCCGGAGCCGAACCCATCGCGATCGTCGGACTGGACGTGCGCGTGCCCGGCGCGCGTGACGCGCGGCAGTTCTGGCGCAACCTCGTCGACGGCGTCGAGTCGATCGTGCCCGCCACCCGCGAGGAGATGATCGCCCGCGGCGCCACACCGGACACGGTCGACGATCCGAGCTGGGTGAACGCCACCGCCGTGGTCGACGGCTTCGACGAGTTCGACGCGGAACTGTTCGGCATGACCAGCCGCGAGGCCGAGATCACCGACCCGCAGCATCGGCTGTTCCTCCAGTCGTGCCACGCCGCGCTGACCGACGCGGGCTACGACCCGGCTCGCTTCGACGGCGCGATCGGCGTCTACGGCGGGTCCGGGGGCACCGGATACCTGACCGAGAACCTGATGCGCAACGAGCGGCTCCTCGCCTCGCAGCACGGCGGGATCGGCATCTCGACCGGCAACCAGCCGAGCTACCTGACGACCTCGGTGTCGTACAAGCTCAACCTGCGTGGCCCGAGCCTCGCGGTGTTCACCGCCTGCTCGACGTCGCTGGTCGCGGTGCACCTCGCCTGCGAGGCGCTGCGCAACGGCGAGTGCGACATGGCGCTGGCCGGCGGGGTCAACGTGGAGATGCCGCACGGCGTCGGCTACATGGGCGTCGACGGCTTCACCTCACCGGACGGCCACGTCCGCGCGTTCGACGCGGGCGCCAACGGCACGGTCTGGAGCAGCGGCGTCGGAGTCGTGCTGGTGAAGCGGCTGTCGCAGGCGATCGAGGACGGCGACCACATCCGGGGTGTCGTGCTGGGCAACGCGATCAACAACGACGGCGCCACCAAGGTCGGCTTCTCCGCGCCCAGCGTGTCCGGGCAGACCGAAGCGGTCGCGCAGGCCGTCGGCATGGCCGGGGTCGACCCGCGCACCATCGGCTACGTCGAGGCGCACGGCACCGGTACCGCGCTGGGCGACCCGATCGAGATCACCGCACTGTCCACTGTGTACGGAAACGGGGTCGAGGACACCGGCTGGTGCGCGATCGGCTCGGTGAAGTCCAATATCGGCCACCTGTCGCAGGCGGCGGGCGTGGTCTCGTTGATCAAGGCCGTGCTCGTGATGGAACACGGGCTGATCCCGCCGACCATCAATTACCACGAACCCAACCCCGGTATCGACTTCCCGGCGAGCCCGTTCTACCCCGCACGCGAGGTGACGAAATGGGAGGCGGACCGGGTACCACGGCGGGCAGGCGTCAGCTCGTTCGGCGTCGGCGGCACCAACGCGCACGTCGTGCTGGAGGAGGCGCCGAGCCCGCAACGGTCTCGCACGCCGCACCCGGCGCATCTGCTGCGGGTGTCGGCCAACACCGCGGAGGCGCTCTCGGCCGCGGTCGACCAGCTCGCCGAGCGGCTGGCCGGAGACATCGACCTCGACCTCGCCGACGTGGCGTACACCCTCGCCGCCGGGCGTACCGAGTATCCGCACCGCGCGGTGGTCGTCGCCCGTGATCCGGAGGACGCGGTCGACGGGCTGCGCGATCCCCGGCGCCTCGTGTCCGCACAGGCCGGGGAGACGAACGTGGCGTTCCTCTTCCCCGGGCAGGGTTCCCAGTACGCCGGGATGGGCGCCGAGCTGTACGACGCCGAGCCGGTGTTCGCCGCGGCCGTCGACGAGTGCCTGCGGCTGCTCGAAGCCGAGCTGCCGGAGCTGCGCGACCTGATCTTCCGGCCCGGTGGCGAGCAGGCGCTGCGGGAAACCCGGGTGACCCAGCCCGCGCTGTTCGTCGTCGAGTACGCGCTGGCGAGGCTGTGGCTCAGCTGGGGCGTGCGGCCCGCGGCGATGATCGGGCACTCGGTCGGCGAGTACGTCGCCGCCACCGTCGCCGGGGTCTTCACCCTGCCGGACGCGCTGAACCTGGTCGCCACGCGCGGCCGCCTCATGCAGTCGATGCCCGCCGGGGCGATGCTGGCCGTCCAGCTCGACGAGGAGAGCGTCGCCACGCGGCTGCCGGACACGCTCGCGATCGCCGGGGTGAACGGGCCCGGCACGTGTGTCGTGGCCGGACCGTCGGACGCGGTCGCGGAGTTCGCGGCGACGCTCAAGTCCAGTGGCGTGCAGTGCCGCGAACTCGTGACCTCGCACGCGTTCCACTCGCCGATGATGGATCCGATCCTCGCCGAGTTCACCGCGGCCGTCACCGCCGTCGCCCGCACCGCGCCCACACGGCCGTTCCTGTCGAACGTCACCGGCGACTGGATCACCGACGCCCAGGCCACCGACCCGGCCTACTGGGCCTCGCATCTGCGTCAGGCCGTCCGGTTCGGCGACTGCGTCGAGAACCTGTTCGCGCGCGGCGGCCGCTGGGCGCTCGTCGAATGCGGTCCGGGGCACCAGCTGTCCGGGCTGTCCCGCGGCCAGGTGCCCAAGGGCATGCCCGCGCCGCAGCCGAGCCTGCCGGGCAGGACCGAGCGCATCGGCGACGTCGAAACGCTGTACGGCGCGGCCGGTCTTTTGTGGACGAACGGGGTTTCCCTGGAACCACGGACATTCGGTGCCCCAGGGAGCCGTGTCCCGCTGCCCGGCTACCCGTACGCGCGCAAGCGGTACTGGGTCGACCCGGACCCGGTGACGGCGACCGGGCCTGTGCGGTCGACCGGTCCGTTGCCGCTGTCCGAGTGGTTCGCGGTCCCGGCGTGGCGGCAGGTGGAACCGGATCTGCGACGCGAGCCCTTCGCGAACGCGCTCGTCTTCACCGCCGACGATGTCCTGCCCGGTCTGCTCCGCGACGCGGGGGTGGCGGTCACCGAGGTGCGTCCCGGCGACGGGTTCGCCGCGACGGAGACCGGATTCACCGTCCGGCCTGGGGTCCGCGAGGACTACGACGCGCTCGTCGCCGCGCTGTCCGCCCGGCCCGAGCGGGTCGTCCACGCCTGGACGCTGGCCGGGGACGAGCGCGGCATGGCCGCACAGGACCGCGGGTTCTTCAGCGTGCTCAATCTTGTCCAGGCCTGGGGCGAGCCGGTGCGGGTCGACGTGCTGAGCACCGGCACCGCCGACGTCACCGGTACCGATCTGACCCGGCCCGAGCACGCGACCCTCGCCGGCATCGCCCGGGTGGTGCCGCTGGAGGCGCCGGGCACGGTGGTGCGCCGGATCGACACCGATCGTGTGCAGGACGCCATCGCCGAGCTGTTCCGCCCGGCGGACGCGGCGGCCGAGGTCGCGCTGCGGGCCGGCCGTCGCTGGGTGCTGGACTACACCCAGCTCGCCCTGCCCGAGGCCGCCGAACCGGTGCTGCGCGACGGCGGCCGGTACCTCATCACGGGCGGGACCGGCGGTATCGGCATCACCCTCGCCGAGGATCTCGCCCGCCGGGTACGGGCGAAGCTCGTGCTGCTCACCCGCGCGGGGCTGCCGCCGCGGGCGGAGTGGGACGCGCACCTCGCCGCGCACGGCGGCACCGACCGCGCCGGGCGCGCGATGCTCGCCGTGCGGCGGATGGAGGCCGCGGGCGCGGTGGTGCACGTCGTCGCCGCCGACGTCACCGACCCGGCGCGGCTGCGCGAGGTGCGCGAGCTGGCCGAGCGCGAGTTCGGTGGTCTCGACGGGATCGTGCACGCCGCCGGGCTGCCCGGCGGCGGCGTCGCCGAGGTGAAGGAACGGGCCGCGGCCGAGGCCGTGCTGGCCCCGAAGATCGCCGGGACACTGGCGCTGGCCGAGGCGTTCGCCGACCTGCCGATGGATTTCGTCGCGCTGTGCTCGTCGATCACCGCGGCGGTGGGCGGCATCGGGCAGGTCGACTACTGCGCCGCCAACAACTTCCTCGACGCCTACGCGCGGGGCGGCCACGGTTGGCAGGCGCGGCTGGTGTCGCACGCCTGGGGCGGCTGGGACGAGGTCGGCATGGCCGCGGAGGTGGCCGCGCCGACCACGATCCGCACCACCCGATCACGGGCGCTCGGCCCGGTCGAGCACCCCGTGCTCACCACGCGCACCGAGGACGGCGCGCACGGACTCGTCTCGGCGGCCACGCACTGGCTGCTCGACGAGCACCGGATCGCCGGGGTGCCGGTGGTCCCGGGCACGGGACATCTGGAGACCGTCCGTGCGGCGGTGGCCGCGTCGCTGCCGAAGCCCGGTGACGGATACGTCGTCGAGCTGCGGGACGTCGCCTTCCTGGAGCCGTTCGGCGTCCCGGACGGCGCCACCTCGGAGTACCGCGTGGAGTTCGACGGCGACGACTTCACCGTGACCAGTCACGTCGCCGGCGCGAGCCGGACCCACGTGCGCGGATCCGCCGGATGGGTCGCGGCCGAGCCGGTGTCCACTGTGGACATCGCGGCGGTGACCGGGCGGACCGAGCCGATCGACGACGGGCACGGCTTCGGTACCGGCCGCACCAGCATGGTCACCTTCGGCCCGCGCTGGGCGGCGTTGCGCGAACATCGCATCGGCGCGGAGGAGGAGCTGGCCACGATCACGGCTCCCGACGCGGCGGCGGGTGACGTCGGAGCCTGGGGCCTGCACCCGGCACTGCTGGACGTCGCGACCGCGTTCGGCCGCGGCCGGGGGAGCGGCACCTACCTGCCGATGAGCTACGGCCGGATCGTCGTGCACGACGTGCTCCCGGCGAGTTTCCGTAGTCATCTGCGCTACCGCGACTCCGGTGGCGATCAGGTGGTGGCGGCCGACCTCGCACTGTGCGACGAGACCGGCCGCGTGCTCGTCACGATCGAGGATTTCGTGCTGCGCCAAGTCGATCAGGCCGCCGTCGGCGGTGGCCTGACCTCGGCGTCCGCTGTGTCCACTGTGGATACTGCTGGATCCTCGACCGGGATCCGGCCGGTCGATGGTGCCGAGGCGTTCGTCCGGGCGCTGGCCCCCGGCCTCGGTGGGCACGTGGTCATCACCACCTTGCCGGTGCGGGAGCTGATCGAGCGCCAGGTCAGTGCCGAGGAGCTGGAGGAACCCGGCGAAGCAGCGGTGGCGGTGTCGGAGGACGACTACGTCGCCCCTCGCACCGAGCTGGAGGCCGAGATCGCCCGGCAGTGGACCGAGCTGCTCGGCGTGGAGAAGATCGGCGTGCACGACGACTTCTTCGCCCTCGGCGGTAACTCGCTGGTCGCCATCCAGCTCATCGCCCAGGTACGCAAGGCCACCGGTACACGGCTGGCGATGAAGACGCTGTTCGAAGCGTCCACAGTGGCCACTCTGGCCGAGCGGATCGAGGAGTTGCGCGCCGGCAAGGCCGAGGCGCCCGCCGAAGAACCCGCCCGGACCACCATCCCCAAGCTCGAGCGCTGAGCCGTGCGGTGGGTCGTGAGTGGCGTTTCGGGTTAGAACCCGAAACGCCACTCACGACCACCTGGACCGACGCGGCACTCTCGCGTGACCTCTCACTGAACAGGAAATCATGAGCGACACGAAGGAATGGACGTTCCCGGCCTCGTTCGGGCAGGAGCGGATCTGGCTGTCCGGCCAGCTCGACCCGGCGTCCCCGGTGTACAACCTGCACTGCCAGGCCCGGCTCGACCGCCCGCTGACCGCGGAGCAGTGGCGTGCCGCGCTCGGCGTCATCGTCGGGCGGCACGAGGCGCTGCGCACGTCGTTCCGCATGGAGGGCGGCGCGCTCATGCAGGTGGTGCACGCCGAGGTGCCGATCGAGCCCGAGGTGCACGACCTGCGGGACCTGCCCGCCGACGCCCGCGAAGCCCGGCTCGCCGAACTCGTCGGCGCCGTCACACGTGAGGCCGTCCCGCTCGACTCGCCGCCGCCGTGGCGGGCCCAGGTGTGCCGCATGGCCGACGACGAGTGGGTGCTCACGTTCGTCGTGCACCACACGGTGTTCGACGCCGGTTCGGTGCTGGTGCTGGGCACGGAGCTGGGCGAGGCGTGCGACGCCGTGTTCGAGGGCCGCGAGCCGAAGCTGCCCGAGCTGGCCATCCAGTACCCGGACTTCTCGGCCTGGCAGCGCGGGCAGCTCGAAACGTCCAGTGAGCAGCTGGACTACTGGCGCAAGCAGCTCACCGGGCTGCCGCCGGTGCACGGCCTGCCCACCGACCGGCCGCGCCCGTCGGAGCTGACGTTCGCCGGTGACCAGGTGCACTTCGCCCTCCCGGACGGTCTGATCGACCGGGTCGGCGAGCTGAGCCGGGAGCTGTCGGCGTCGCCGTTCATGGTGCTGCTGGCCGGTTACGCGGCGCTCATCTCGCGACTGTCCAGAGTGGACGACATCGTCGTCGGCGTCCCGGTCGCCGGCCGCGACCTGCCGGAGCTGGCCGACCTGATCGGCATGTTCGTCAACCAGATGGCCGTGCGGATCGACTGCTCGGGTGCCCCCGCGTTCACCGAGCTGGTCGGCCGGGTCCGGACCACGCTGCTGGAGGCGATCGACCACAGCCAGGTGCCGTTCCAGGCGGTAGCCGAGGCGGTCGGGGCCGAGCGCGATCCCGGCGTGCAGGCGCTGTACCAGCTCGGCTTCAACTTCCTGCCCGACTCGGGGCTGGAGCCGATCCGGTCCGCCACCGCGAAGGACGACATCGCGATCGACCTGACCTCGGTGGACGGCAGGCTCGTCTACCGCACCGACCTGTTCGACCGCGAGACCGCCGAAGCCATCGCCGAACGGTACGTGCGGTTGCTCGCCGCGGCGCTGGCCGATCCGGCCGGGTCGGTCGCGGATCTGCCGCTGCTGTCGGACGCCGAGCGCGAACTGGTCCTGAACGGGTGGAACCCGACGGAACTGTCCACTCCGGACACCAAGACGGTGCACGCCCGTTTCGAGGACCAGGTGCGGCGGAGTCCGGACGCGCCGGCCGTCGACTTCGGCGGGGTCCGCCTGACGTACGCCGAGCTGAACACGCGAGCCAACCGCGTCGCGCACCGGCTGCGTGAGCTGGGCGCCGGTCCCGGCACGGTCGTCGGGATCTGCGTGCCGAACTCGGCGGACCTGCTGACCGGCGTGCTCGGGGTGCTGAAGAGCGGCGCGGCCTACGTTCCGCTCGACCCGGCCAACCCGGCTCCCCGGCAGGCGCTGATCCTCGCCGACGCGGGCGTCCCGTTCGTGCTCGTCACTGGTGAGTCCACTTTGGACACCAAGACGCTGGCCCTGGACGATCCGGCCGAGTGGTCGGCCGCGGCCACCGAAGACCCGGAACCCGCGGCCGGGCCGGGCGACGTCGCCTATGTGATCTACACGTCGGGCTCGACCGGTCGGCCCAAGGGTGTCGAGGTCGAACACCGGGCCGTCGACACGTACCTGGCGTGGGCGCGGGAGGCCTACCCCGGACTGGCCGGGCGGGCGTTGCTGCACACCTCGGCGTCGTTCGACCTCACCGTGACGACGCTGCTCGGCACCCTCACCGCCGGGGGCGCGGTCGTCGACGGCGGCCGCCCGACGTTCGTCAAGGCGACCCCGACGCATCTCGCCATCCTCGCCGAGGAGCTGTTCCCGACGGGTGAGCTGGTGCTCGGTGGCGAAGCGCTGACCGCCGAGGCCGTCCAGCCGTGGCGGGAGCGCCACCCGGGCACGCTCGTCGTCAACGAGTACGGCCCGACCGAGGCCACGGTGGGCTGCGTCGTGCACCGGATCGAACCCGGGGACGCGCTGCCGTCCGGACCCGTGTCGATCGGCCGCCCGGTGCCCGGCACCCGCGCGTACGTCCTCGACGAGCGAGGGCAGCCGGTGCCACCGGGCGTCCCGGGCGAGCTGTACGTCGCCGGGCGCCAGCTCGCCCGCGGCTACCTCGGCCTGCCGGACCTGACCGCGGAGAAGTTCATCGAGGGCCCGTCCGGCCGGATGTACGCGACCGGCGACCTCGTCCGCTGGCGTCGCGACGGCTCGCTCGACTACCTAGGCCGCGCCGACGAGCAGGTGAAGCTGCGCGGCTACCGGATCGAGCCCGGCGAGGTCGAAGCGGCGCTGCGTGAACTGCCGGAGGTGCGGGACGCGGCCGTGGCGGTCCGCGGCGACGCGCTCGTCGGCTACGTCGTCGGCAGTACCGACGGCGCGGCCGAAGCACTGCGGAAGACGTTGCCGGAGTACCTGGTGCCGACCCGGTTCGTATCACTCGACGCGCTGCCGATGGCGGCCAGCGGCAAACTCGACCGGGCCGCGCTGCCGGATCCCGAACTCGATGAGGCTCCGGCGTACGTCGCACCCCGGACCGCCGCCGAAGAGCTCGTCGCCGAGGTGCTCGGGGAGCTGCTCGGCATCGGTGACCTCGGCGCGCACGACGATTTCTTCGCCCGTGGCGGTAATTCACTGCTGGCGATCCGCGCGATGGCCCGGCTCCGCAAGCAGATCGAGGTCGACATCCCGGTGCGGGGACTGTTCACCCTCACCACCGTCGCCGGGCTCGCCGCGGAGATCGAGCGGCGGCTCGAGGAAGACCTCGACCAGCTCAGCGACGAAGAGGTCCAGCGTCAGCTGGCCGAAGGCGAGAACTCATGACCGCGATCGACGAAACCAGCGCGGCCGCGCGCCGAGCCCTGCTCGAACGGCGATTGCGACGGCGCGCGGAGCCGGCCGCGACCATCACCCCGCGTCCTGCCGATGCCGTCGTCCCGCTGTCGTATCAGCAGGAACGCGTCTGGTTCATGGAGCAGTTCGCGCCGGGCACCGGGTCGTACCACATCCCGGTGCCGATCCGGCTGACCGGCAGGCTCGACGTTGCCGCGCTCCGGTCCGCTTTGGACACCCTGCCCGCGCGGCACGAGGCGCTCCGGATGCGGTTCCCGGAAGGGGACGACGGACAGCCGACCGTCCACATCGAACCCTCGGTCACCGTCAAGCTGTCCGTTGTGGATGCTGGCAGTGAAGAAGCTGCCCGCGCGGCCGTCGACGCCGCCGCGGCCGAGACGTTCGACCTGGCCACGGGTCCGCTGTTGCGGGCGACGCTGGCGCGGGTGTCCGACGAGGAACACCTGCTGGTCCTGTGCACGCACCACATCGTGGGCGACGGCTGGTCGGTCGACCTGCTGCTGCGGGACCTCGCCGCCCAGTACCACGCCCTGAGCACCGGCGGCACGGCCGAGCTGCCCGCGCTGAGCATCGGGTACGGCGACTTCGCGCACTGGCAGCGCCGCACGCTCACCGGCGGCGAACTCGACCGGCAGCTGGAGCACTGGAAGGCGCAGCTCGCCGGGGTCGAGCCCCTGGAACTGCCCACCGACCGGCCCCGGCCCGCCAAGCAGAGCTTCGACGGCGCGATCCACGAGTTCTTCGTCGAGCGCGAGCTCGCCCGCGCCCTCGGCGAGCTGAGCCGCGAGCACGGGGTCACGCTGTTCATGACCCTGCTGGCCGCCTACCAGGTGCTGCTTTCGCGGTACTCCGGCCAGGAGGACTTCGCGATCGGCTCGTCGTCGGCCGGGCGTGGTCTCCCCGAGCTGGAGGGCGTGGCGGGCATGTTCATCAACATGCTGCCCCTGCGTGCCCAGCTGGCGGGCGACCCGACGTTCGCCGAACTCCTCGAACGCACCCGTCGGCACGTGCTGGACGCGTTCGAGCACGCCGACGTCCCGTTCGAGCGGCTGGTGAACGCGCTCGGCGTGCCCCGTGACGTCAGCCGTTCGCCGGTGTTCCAGGCGATGTTCGTGCTGCAGAACTACGAGATGGGCCGGATGGGCGAGGCGGGCGAGTCCGAAGTGGACTTCCGCTGGCTGCCGATGGACCTGCCCGCGACCCGGTTCGACTTCGAATTCCACGCGATCGAGCTCGAACGCGGGCTGATCGGCAAGCTCGTGTACAACACCGCGCTGTTCACCGCGGGCACGGTCGAGGGGATGGCCGGACGGTTGGTCACCCTGCTGCGGTCGATCGTCGCCGACCCGCACCGACGACTGTCCGACGTGGACATCCTCGACGCCGCGCAGCGTGAACTCGTCCTGGAGCGGTGGAACGACACGACCACCGAGTTCCCGCAGACCACGCTGCACGCGCTCGTCGAGGAGCAGGCCGCTCGGACGCCGGACGCGCCCGCGGTGACCTTCCGCGGCGCGTCGCTGACCTATCGCGAGCTGGACGAGCGGGCCAACCGGCTCGCGCACCGGTTGCGTGGGCTCGGCGTCGGACCGGGCGTGCTCACCGGGGTGTTCGCGGAACGGTCGTTCGAGCTGGTGGTCGCGCTTCTCGGCGTGCTGAAGGCCGGTGGCGCGTACGTCCCGCTCGACCCGGAGTATCCGGCCGACCGGTTGGCGTTCATGTTGCGGGACGCGGCCGCGCCCGTCGTGCTGACGCAGGCGGCGTTGCGCGAAACGCTGCCGCCGGGGGATGCGAGCGTCGTCGTCCTGGACGACCCTTCCGAGACCACGGGGCAACCGGGCACCCCGCCCGAAGCGCTCGCCGGCCCGGAAGACCCGGCGTACGTCATCTACACCTCGGGCTCCACCGGTCAGCCGAAGGGCGTGCCCAACGGTCACCGCGGCATCGTCAATCGGCTCGACTGGATGCAGCGTGCGTACCGCCTCGACGGCACCGATTCGGTACTGCAGAAGACCCCGGCCGGTTTCGACGTGTCGGTCTGGGAGTTCTTCTGGCCGCTGATCACCGGTGCGCGGCTCGTGCTCGCCGAACCCGGCGGCCACAAGGACGCCGCGTACCTGCGTGAGCTGCTCGCGTCGGAAAGCGTCACCACCGCGCATTTCGTGCCGTCGATGCTCACGCTTTTCCTGGCCGAGCAAGGCGTCGAGACGTGCACGGCGTTGCGGCGGGTCGTGTGCAGCGGCGAGGAACTGCCGCTCGACGCCGCCCGCGAGTTCACCAGGCGGTTGCCGGGCTGCGAGCTGCACAACCTCTATGGCCCGACCGAAGCCGCCATCGACGTCACCTCCTGGCACTGCACGCCCGCCGCGCTCACCGACGTCGCGTCGGTGCCGATCGGGGCGCCGATCCAGAACATCCGGATCTACGTGCTCGACCGGGCCGGGCGGCCCTGCCCGGTCGGCGTGCCCGGCGAGCTGCACATCGCCGGCGTCGGCCTGGCCCTGGGCTACCACAATCGCCCGGAGCTGACGGCCGAGCGGTTCGTGGACGATCCGTTCCACAGTGGACGGATGTACCGCACCGGCGACCTCGCGCACTGGCGCCCGGACGGGACGATCGCGTTCCTCGGCCGGATCGACCACCAGGTCAAACTGCGCGGTCTCCGTATCGAGCTGGGGGAGATCGAGACGACCTTGCGCGCCCAGCCGGACGTGCGCGACGCGGCCGTGATCGTCCGCGAGGACACGCCGGGGGACAAGCGGCTGGTCGGGTACGTCGTCGGTGACGCCGAGCCCGGCACGCTGCGGACGGCGCTCAAGCAGAGCCTCCCGGACTACATGGTCCCGCCGTCGTTCGTCGCGCTCGACGAGCTGCCGCTCACCCCGAACGGCAAACTCGACCGCAAGGCGTTGCCCGCGCCGGTCGCGTCCCGGGACGCGACCAAGGAACTGGTCGCGCCGTCGACCCCGGTCGAGACCCTGCTCGCCGAAATCTGGCGCGACGTGCTCAAGGTGGACGAGCTGGGCGTCGACGACGACTTCTTCGACCTCGGCGGCCATTCGATGCTGGCCACCCAGGTGGTGGCGCGGATCGGCAAGGCGGGCGCCGGACAGGTCGGCGTCATGGACCTGTTCCAGCACCGCACGATCCGCGAGCTGGCGTCCTTCATGGACGGTGACGACGCCGACCGGCCGCGGCATCTGCTGTACGAGCTGACCAAACCGGCGAAGCAGCGGACGCTGACCTACGTCTGCTTCCCCTACGGAGGCGGCAGCGCGATCGTCTACCAGCCCTTGGCCGACGCGCTCCCGGAGGGCCACTCGCTCTACTCGGTCGCCATCCCCGGCCACGACGTCGGCCTGTCCGAGGAGGCCCTGCCCTTCGACGACCTGGTCGAGCGGCTGGCCGACGAGATCCTCGACCGCATCGACGGACCGCTGGCGATCTACGGTCACTGCGGTGTCGGCAACGCGCTCGCCGTCGCCGTCGCCCGGCTGCTCGAAGAGCGCGGCCGCGAGCTGGAGGTCGTCTACATCGGCGCGATCTTCCCGTTCGCCCGGATGAAGGGCGCGGTGGGCACGCTCCGCACCCGGCTGGAGAAGCTGCGCAGCAACCGGTACTACTCGAACTGGCTCAAGGGCATGGGCGTCGACACCGACGACCTCGACCCGGCGCAGGCCGACCGGATCATCACGAACATGCGCGCCGACAGCCGCGCCGCCGAGGAGTACTTCAGCGGTCTGCTCGACGCCCGCGTGGCCAAACTGCGCGCGCCGATCGTGTCGGTGGTCGGCTCCGAGGATCCGGTTACCGACTACTACGCCGAGCGGTACCGGGAATGGGAGTTCCTCACCGACACCACCGCGCTCGTGGTGCTCGACCAGGCCGGGCACTTCTTCCTGCGTTACCGGGCCGAAGAACTCGCGGAGATCGTCACGCGCGTGCATCCGGCGCTGGACGACCTCGGCGAGCTCGACGTCAGGGTCCGCGGCGAAGACGCGGCGTGGGCGGTACATGAGACCCATCGGGCGGTCGTGGACGACAAACCCAAGGTCCGGCCGAGTATGGGCCGGTTCGTCACGATCACGATCGGGCAGCTGGTGTCCTCGACCGGCTCGGCGCTGACGTCGTTCGCGGTGCCGATCTGGCTCTACACCCGCACGGGCTCGGTCGCCGACCTCGGCCTGCTGTGGGCGCTCGCGCTGCTGTTCGGCGTGCTGGTCCTGCCGGTGGCGGGCGCACTGGTCGACCGCGGCGACCGGCGGCGGATCATGATCGCGGCCAGCAGTATCGCGGGCGGGATCCAGCTGATCCTGGCGTTGCTGCTGCTCACCGGGCAAGTCCAGCTGTGGTTGTTCTACGTGCTGATCCCGCTCGGATCGGTGGCCTCGTCGTTCCAGCGCATCGCCTATCAGTCGTCGGTGGCGCAGCTGGTGCCGAAGCAGTACCTCGGGCACGCGATGGGCCTCGCGCAACTGTCCAACGGGTTCGCCCAGCTGCTGATGCCGGTGCTCGCGGCCGGGCTGCTGGCGGCGATCGAGCTGTCCGGCATCCTGATCCTCGACATGGCGAGCTACGTGTTCGCGATCGTGGGTCTGCTGCTGGTGCGGTTCCCGGACATGATGGGCTGGCGCCCGCGCGAACCGCTGCTGACGGCGATCGCGGGCGGGCTGCGGTACTCGTGGAACCACCGCGGTTTCCGCACGATGCTGCTGTACTTCGCGCTGGCGAACGTCTTCCTCGCCCCCGCGCTGGTGCTCCTCTCGCCGCTCGTGCTGTCGTTCGGTTCGGTCACCGACGTCGCGCAGGTGGCGCTCGCCGAGGCGCTCGGAGCGGTCGCGGGTGGCATCGGGATGGCGCTGTGGGGCGGACCGCGGCAGCGGCGGATGGTCGGTGTGCTCGCCGGCAACGTCGGGATCGCGCTCGGCAGCCTGGTGATGGGCCTGCGGCCGTCGCTGATCGTCGTCGCGGCCGGGGTGTTCCTCTTGGCCGCCGCGATGGCCGTGTCGCAGGGCATCTACGCGACGCTGGTGCAGGTCAAGGTGCCGCAGCGGTTCCACGGCCGGGTGTTCGCGATCAACCAGACGATCACGTGGTCGACGCTGCCGATCGGGTTCGCCGTGCTGGCACCGCTGGCCGTCGGCTGGTTCTCGCCACTGCTGGCGCCGGGCGGAGCGCTGACCGGGTCGGTGGGCGCCGTGCTCGGCACCGGGGAGACCCGGGGGATCGGGCTCGCCTACGTCGTCTTCGCGCTGATCCTGTTGCTGATCAACGTGGGCGGGTTCTCGCTGCGGCGGCTGCGCCGGTTCGACACCGAGGTACCCGATTCGCTGCCCGACGATCTGGTGGGGGCACAGGAACGGGAGCGCAAGCTCGCGGGGAAGGAAGCCGCATGAGTACGGCAGTGCTGGTTAGGGAGGCCCGGGGGCATTGGGTCGGCGAGGTCGCGCCGTCGATGCGGGCGGCCGGGCACCGCGTCGTGCTGCTCGCCCCGCCGATGGACGAGGCCGAGCGCGCGTCGCTGGACGGCGTGGTGGACGACATCGTCGCGCTCGACGACGTCCACGACCCGGAAGCCGTCGCGGCGAAGGTCCGGGAGATCGACGGCGGCGCGCTGGCCGGGATCTTCACCGGCTCGGACGGCGCCATCGCGAGTACCGCCCACGCCGCGGAACTGCTCGGGGTGGCGCGCTGTCCGGCGTCGGTGTTCGCCCTGTGCGCCAACAAGTTCGCCGTCCGGGAAGCCCTCGCCGCGGCCGGGCTGCCCGGCCCCGCGTACGCCCTGATCTCATCGGTCGCCGAGGCGGCGTCGGTCGCCGCGGCGGTCGGGTTCCCGGCGATCGTCAAACCGGTCAACGGGGCGGGCAGCAACCTCGTCCGCACCGTGTCCACTGTGGACGAACTGGCGGCCGCGTACGAGCTGCTGGCCGCGCGGCTGCCCGAATCCGCGGATCCGCGCTACCACCGTCCCTTGGGGACACTCGACCCGTCGGCGACGTTTCTCGTCGAAGGTTTCCTGAGCGGCCCGGAGTACGCGGTGGACGTGCTAATCCGCGACGGGGTGGCCGAACCGGTCGAGATCCTCGACAAGCCGCTGATCGACGAGCGGAAGTTCGAGCTGGCGCTGTCGTGCCCGCCCGCCGGGCTCACCGCCGACCGGGCCGAGCTGGTCACCGCGGCGGCCGTCGCCGCCGTCCGCGCGCTGGGGCTCGACAACACCTGCGCCCACGTCGAGCTGATCGACGACGTCGACCGCGGCCCGACGATCGTCGAGGTCAACGCGGGCAGGCCCGCCGGATCGATCATGCCGCTGCTGGCGAAGCTGCGTACCGGTATCGACGTGTTCGCCGAGCTGGCGGCGCTCGCGGTGGACGCCCCGCCGCCGGCGCGGGAACCGGCGAAACTGCCGATCCCGCTGGGCATGCTGATCCTCTACGCGTCCGGCTCGGGCCGGTTGACCAGGATCGGCGGGCTCGACGAGATCGCCGACCTGCCCGAGGTGATCGACGTCGTCACCACCGTCTCGCCGGGGCAGGTGCTCACCGACGAACAGGAGACCTACGCGGTCAACCTCGTCGTGGCCGGGTTCGCCGATCACGACGACCTCGCCGCCCTGCACGCGGAGGCGAGCAAGCTCGTCCAGCTGGATCTGGAGGATGTGTGAACACCGCGTTCGTGGTCTGCGAGACCGCAGGACAGTGGATCGCCGAGGTCGTGGCCGCCGTGCGCGCGACCGGCCTGCGGGCCGAACTGGTCACCGAGCCCCTCGAACCGGCCGAGCTGACGCGGCTGGCGGACGTGGTGGACGGCTTCATCGTCGTCGGCGACGTCCGTGACGCCGAATCCGTGGCCGAGGCGATCCGGGCGCGGACGCCGCTTCCGGCCGGGCTGGTGACCGCTGCCGAGGGGATCGTCGCGAGCGTCGCCCGTGCGGCCGAGCTGCTCGGCGTCGCACGCTGCCCGGCGTCGGTGTTCACCATGGCGCACAACAAGTTCGCGGTCCGACAGGCGCTGGCCGCGGCAG
This sequence comes from Amycolatopsis keratiniphila subsp. keratiniphila, assembly GCF_001620365.2. Taxonomy (GTDB): domain Bacteria; phylum Actinomycetota; class Actinomycetes; order Mycobacteriales; family Pseudonocardiaceae; genus Amycolatopsis; species Amycolatopsis keratiniphila. The sequence continues at coordinate 13,508 of NZ_LQMT02000034.1, read as the reverse complement.
GGTTGCCAGGGCCGCGCTGCGCGCTGATCTCGGCCGAGTCCGAGGCGGCGTCGGTGGCCGAGGCGGTCGGGCTCCCGGCGATCGTCAAACCGGTGAACGGCGCGGCGAGCAACCTCGTGCGCACTGTGTCCACTGTGGAGGAACTGGCGGCGGCGTACCGGCTGCTGGCCGAGCGGTTGCCGCTGTCGGAGGACGCCCGGTATCACCGGCTCGTCGGGTCGGTCGATCCGCTGAAGGTGTTCCTCGTGGAAGGCCTGCTGCGTGGCCCGGAGTACGCGGTCGACGTCCTGGTGCGCGACGGCGTCGCGGAACCGGTGGCCGTGGTGGAGAAGCCGCTGATCGACGAGCGCAAGTTCGAGCTGGGCATGGTCTGCCCGCCGCTGGAACTGTCCGAAAAGGACACCGAACGGCTGTTCGCGGCCGCGACGGCCGCCGCGCTCGCGCTGGGCTTGGACAACACCTGCGCTCATCTGGAGCTGATCGACGACGCCGAACTCGGCCCGACGATCGTCGAGGTGAACGCGGGCCGCCCGGCCGGCGGTGCCCAGCCGGTCCTGCTGAAGCTCGCGACCGGCATCGACGTCATCGCCGAGGCCGTGTCGCTGGCACTGGGCACGCCTCCGCCCGCGCGAGGCAAGGGCCTGCCGGTGCCGGTGGGCTACCTCATCTTCTACGCCGAGGGCGCCGGGCGGCTGGTCCGCGTCGAGGGCACCGACGAGGTCGCCGACCTGCCCGAGGTGCTGGAGGTCGTCACGATCGTGCGCCCCGGCCAGCTGCTCACCGACGACCAGGAGATTTATGCGGTGAACGTGCTCGCCGCGGGATTCGCCGACACCGAAGACCTCGCCGCGCTGCACGCCGAGGCCGCCAAGCTGATCCGATTCGAACTGGAGGAGTCATGACCGCCGAACTCACGGCGAACCTCGGGCACATCGAGGGCAACGAACACACGAAGCTCACCGTGTACGCGGCCACGGGCCTGGACTGGGTGCGCGCGCACCGCGACACGCTCCAGGACCGGCTGCGCGAGCACGGCGCGATCCTGCTGCGCGGGATGCCCGCCGACCTGACGGTGTTCAACCAGGTCACCGAGGAGATCGGCGGCTCGCTGCTGACTTACACGGAACGGTCGACCCCGCGCTCGGCGGTCTCGGGCAACATCTACACCTCGACGGAGTACCCGCCGGCGGAGTCGATCCCGATGCACAACGAGAGCTCGTACTCGGCGCACTGGCCGGACCGCCTCTTCTTCCTGTGCGACATCGCGGCCGAAACCGGCGGCGCGACGCCGATCGCCGACAGCCGCGCGATGTACCGGCTGCTGCCGGAAGACCTGCGCGAACGGTTCGCGGGCGGCGTCACCTACACGCGGGCGTTCCGCGAAGGCCTCGGGCTGAGCTGGCAGGAGGCGTTCCAGACCGAAGACCGGCAGGCGGTGGAGGACTACTGCATCGCCAACGGGCAGACGTACGAGTGGACCGACGAAGGCTTGCGCACGCGGCACGTGCGCCCGTCGTTCGTCACGGAACCGCACACCGGCGGGACCGTTTGGTTCAACCAGGCCAACCTGTTCCACGTTTCGAGCCTGGGGGAGGAGGTCAGCGAGGCGCTGCTGGAGCTGTACCCCGTGGAAGACCTGCCCCGCAACGCTTTCTTCGCCGACGGCTCGCCGATCCCGCAGTCGGATCTGGACGCGATCAAGGCGGCGTACGACGAGGTCAGCTACGCGTTCCCGTGGCAGCCGGGGGACATCATGGTGATCAACAACATGCTGATGGCGCATGGGCGGGAGCCGTTCACGGGGAAGCGGCGGACGCTGGTCGCGATGACCTGACGCCGAGGCGGGCCCGCGCCGTGTCGCGAAAGCCACTTTCGGGACACGGCGAAGACGTCAAATGTCCACAAGGGACACTGATTCTCGTCAGGGTGCCTGGTTTGGGCGCTTCGCGCGGGGTCGTGAGTGGTAATGGTCGTTCTAACAGCCTTTATCACTCACGACCCCCAGTCGAAATCGCATATACAGGCATGAACCGGACAGTCGGACGATGTGGAACGTCCCTTGTGGACGCTTCTTCGACCCCGGCCTTGGCTTGACCAACAGCGACATCACGTGTTGCGAAAGCCACTTTCCCAACCATCAACGTTGCGAAAGTGGCTTTCGCAACACGTCAGGCCACACGGCCCGCCCGAAAGGTGGTGAAGGGCCCCTTCTCTACCTTCAGCGTAGGCAAGGAGGCCTTCACCGCCTGGGCAGATCAGGTCCTTCAACGTTGCGAAAGTGGCTTTCGCAACACGCCACCCTCGCCGAGCCCAAGCCTCATTCCCGGCGAGCAGGCATGGTGACGACGAATCCCGTGCTGCGCCCCAGATCGTCCAGCAGCCAGCCCATCCGTTTGGCCGTCCGCAGGATCAGCGCCGAGTCGACGATCGACAGCGGCGCCAGGTCCTGTTCCAGATGCTCCTGCATCCGCATCGATTCCTCGATCGAGCGCATCCACGTGGTCACCAGCAGATTCGCCGGGCCGGGCAGGCTCGCGATCTGGCGGATGGCCGGGTTCGCCCGCAGCCGGTCCACGCAGTTCGGTACGTGCGCGACGGGCACCTGGCACCACCAGTTGACGACGATCGGCGACGGGGTGAGCCCCTGCGCGATCTCGCATCGGAAAGTCAGCGCGTCGGCGGCGATCAGCTGGCCGAGCTGGCGCCGGACGGTCGACACCGGGCGGCCGGTGAGCCGGGCGAGGTCCGCGGCGGTGCGGCGGCCGTCCTCGCCCAGCGCGGCGGTCAGCGCGGCGTAAGGCTCCTGCCACGGCCGCATCGCCGTCTGCCGCCCGCCCGCGCCGCCGGAAGGCGGCAGCTGGGACAACGCCTGCACACGCCCCCGGTCCAGCGCGCCCACCCGCCACGAGCTGCCTTCGACGTGCAACCGCGACACCAGATGCGAACGGATGTTCAGCACACCAGGCAGCCCGGGGATCGCGTCCAGCAGGAGCGTCGACAGGTCGTGCATGCCGAGACCGAACACCGTCAGCACCAGGCTGTACTCGCGCGAAGCCTCCTCGATGCTGACCACCGACGGCCAGGTGGACAGCTCGCGGATCAGTGCCCGCACCTGGCCGCTCGCGCAGCGGATCTCGACGTACGCGGCCTGGATCCGGGACCGTCCTGGCACGCGCGGATAAGCCGTCACCCAGGCCCCGCCTCCGTCGCGCAGCCGTTCCCACCGTCGGGTCAGCGTCACCGGCGACGAACCGAGGGCTTCGCCCAGCTGCGCCCAGGACGCCCGAGGCCGCAGTTGCAGAGCGTGAATGAGCGAAAAGTCCTCCTCATCCAGCGAATCGAGCATCATTTGCGCTTCCAAGGGCTGATCGTTGAGCGATTCCGACAATTCTAGCCCGATATCGGACGCGGATTCGCACACTCGACGACCAAGACGCCGACGTCCGACGAAGAGGAGATCGACCGGTGGACCTTCACGACGACGCTCGAAGCCTGCAGGACGAGCTGGTCCGGTTGCGGCGCGACCTGCACCGCGAGCCCGAGATCGGTCTCGACCTGCCCCGCACCCAGGAGCGGGTCTTGCGTGAACTCGACGGGCTCGGCCTGGAGGTCTCCACCGGGACGGACACGACCTCGGTGACCGCGGTGCTGCGCGGCGAGGGCACGGCCCGGGATTCGGCCCGGCCGCGGACGGTGCTGCTGCGCGCGGACATGGACGCGCTTCCGGTGGCCGAAGCGACCGGCCTGGACTTCGCCGCCACGAACGGCGCGATGCACGCCTGCGGCCACGATCTGCACACCACGTCGCTGGTCGGCGCGGCCCGGCTGCTGCACACCCACCGCGATCGCATCAACGGCGACGTCGTCCTGATGTTCCAGCCCGGCGAGGAGGGCTGGGACGGCGCGGGCGTGATGCTCCGGGAAGGCGTGCTCGACGCCGCGGGCAGGCGCGCCGACGCGGCCTACGGGCTGCACGTCTTCTCGTCGATGCTGCCCAGCGGGCAGTTCGCCAGTCGTCCCGGCACGCTGATGTCGGCGTCGTACCGGCTGCTCGTCACCGTGCACGGCGAAGGCGGCCACGGGTCGATGCCGCACCGCGCCAAGGACCCGATTTCGGCGACGGCGGCGATGATCACCGCGCTGCAGACGATGGTCACCCGGCGCCTGGACATCTTCGACCCGGCGGTGATCACGGTCGGAGTCATCCGCGGCGGCACCAAGCGCAACGTCATCCCCGCCACCGCCGAATTCGAGGCCACCGTCCGCTGTTTCTCGGACGCCGCCGGCGCGCTGCTCGACACGGCGATCCACGAGACGATCGACGGCGTCGCGCGAGCGCACGGCGTCACCGCCGACGTCGTGTTCGAAAGCGAGTACCCGGTCACCGTCACCGACGTCGACGAGACCGCGTTCGGCGCCGAGGTGGTCCGCGAAACGATCGGCGAGCAGTACTACACCGAACTGCCCAATCCGGTGGCCGGTTCCGAGGACTTCTCCCGGGTGCTGGCCGAGGTACCGGGCACGTTCCTCGGCCTCGGCGCGCTGATGCCCGGGCTCGAGCCGGACACCGCGCCGAACAACCACAGCCCGTACGCCGACTTCGATCCGTCCGTGCTGTCCAGGGCCGCCACCGTCTACGCCGAACTCGCCGTCCGCCGTCTCGACCGTTTCGCCGAAGGAGTCACTCGATGAGCGTGACCGCGGGCAAGGACCGCCGCCGCACCCTGTTCGGGCTCGGCGCGGGCAACGCGATGGAATGGTTCGACTGGAACATCTACGCGACGTTCGCGTCGTTCTTCGCCGCCCAGTTCTTCAACGCGCAGGACGAGGTTTCGGCGCTGTTGAGCACCTTGGCGGTCTTCGCGGTCGGCTTCGCCGCCCGGCCACTCGGCGGTTTGGTCTTCGGCTGGATCGCCGACCGCAAAGGCCGTCAGCTGTCGATGACCCTGACGGTCGCGATCGCCGCCGGCGGCAGCCTCGTCATCGGCTTTTCCCCCACGTACGGCCAGATCGGCGTGTGGGCGTCGGTGCTCCTCGTGGTGGCACGGCTGGCGCAGGGCCTCGCGCACGGCGGTGAGCTGCCTTCGGCGCAGACCTACATCGCCGAGGTCGCGCCGCCGGCCCGGCGTGGGCTGTGGTCGAGCCTGATCTACTTCTCGGGCACGTGCGGCGTGCTCGCCGGGACGCTGCTGGGCGCGGTCCTCTCCGGTGCGCTGAGCCACGAGCAAATGCTCTCCTTCGGCTGGCGGATCCCGTTCGTGCTCGGTGGTGTCTTCGGGATCTACTCGCTCTACATGCGGCTGCGCATGCGGGAAACCGGGGTGTTCCTCGCCGAGGCGGCCAAGGACGGCGCCGCCGGGAAGAAGGCCGAGAAGGGCCGCATCTGGCAGACGATCAAGCAGAACCCGAAGCTGCTCGCGCAGGTCGTCGGGCTGACCGTCGGGGCGACGGTCATCTACTACATGTGGGCCGTCGCCGCGCCGTCGTACGCGATCACCGTGCGCGGCGTCGACCCGACCGGTGCGCTGTGGGCGGGCGTGTTCGCGAACGTGGTCTTCCTGATCGCCTTGCCGTTGTGGGGAAGGCTGTCCGATCGCATCGGCAGGAAACCGGTCCTGTTCATCGCGATCGTGGGGCTGCTCGTGCTGAGCTTCCCGCTGAACGCGATGGTCGGCGACCAGGCCTGGCAGTTGTTCCTGGCGATGTCGATCGCCCTGGTCTTCATGGCCGGGTTCTCCTCCATCGGCCCCGCGGTCTACGCGGAGATCTTCCCGACCCGTATCCGCACCATCGGCGTCGGCGTGCCGTACTCCATCGCGGTCGCGTCCTTCGGCGGTACCGCGCCGTACCTGCAGACGCTCCTTGCGAAGAACGGCCAACCGTCGCTGTTCGTCGTCTACGGCATGGTGCTCATGGTCATCAGCGCCTTGGTCGTCTTCACCCTCCCGGAAACCCGGGGCGTCGACCTGCGCGAGAAGGCGGACACGGAGGTCGAGTCCAAGGCCGTCGCCTGAGCCGTCGGGCCAAGTACGTGAAGGCCCCCTTCCCTCGGCTCAGCCGAGGGAAGGGGGCCTTCACGTACTTGCAGTACTCTGTAGTACTGGGTACTGGGCAGTCGAAGGGGCACCATGGACGGTTTGACCGAGATGCTGAAGGGCACGCTCGAGGGTTGCGTGCTGGAGATCGTCGGCGGCGAGGAGACCTACGGGTACGCCATCACGCGTCGGTTGAACGAGCTCGGCTTCGCGGAGGTGGTCGAGGGGACGGTGTACGCCATCCTGCTGCGGCTGGAGAAGAACGGTCTGGTCCTGGTGACGAAACGGCCGTCCGAGCAGGGGCCGCCGCGCAAGTTCTACGCGCTCAACGACGCGGGTCGCGCGGAGCTCGCGAGGTTCTGGGCGAAGTGGGAGTACGTCACTTCGCGGATCGACAAGCTCAAGGAGGGCGGGAAATGAACTTCTGGGAGACCGTCACCGGCAGTGACCTCACCAGGGAATGGAAGGCGTTCGAAGCGCGGGCGCGGGCGTTGCCCGCCGACCACCGGGCGGCGTGGGAGCAGATCACGGGGCATCTTTCGTCCTATTCGGATTTCACCGGCCGGAACCTGATGCCGATCCTCGACGGTGCTTTGGGGTTGCTGGAGGAAACGGCCGCGGACGGGCAGAGCGTGCACGACGTGCTGGGCGACGACATCGAGGGCTTCTGCGCGGCGCTGGCCGGGGAGAAACGTGGCCGCGGCTATCGCGACCGCTGGCGCCGACAGCTGAACCGGAATGTCGCCAGGAAACTGAAGCAGCTGGGAGGCTGACGTGGGCATCCAGGACATCATCGAGGGCAAGAAGCAGTGGCGTGCGCACGTGGCACGGGTCAAGGCGCTCCCGCCGGACTATCAGATCGTCTACAAGGAGATGCAGAAGTACCTGTTCAAGGTGGGGCCGATCGATCTGGCCGACGGCCCGCTGCTCTCCGGGATCGTGGACTTCTTCGAGGAGGGTGCCGCGTCCGGCAAGGGCGTGCTGGAACTCATCGGTGAAGACGTCGCCGCCTTCTGCGACGACTTGATCAAGGACACGCCGACCTACGCGGACGCCTATCAGGAGTCCATCAGCGGCAAGCCCGGTACGACAGAGCGACATTGACGTTTTCTTTACGGCCGGATCGGCGATTCCCGCCCCGGATCGTTAGTGTCCGCGCACAGAAGATCCGGGGGAGGACAAGGGTATGACCGAGGTACCGGAATTCGCCGTTCCGGAGCGGGTGGACAGCCCGGTGCGGCAGGCGGCGCCGACGGGGAAGGCCGGCCGGTGGCTGATGGAGCACCGGGTCCAGCCGGTGGGGCCGGAAAGTCATGAGGACCACACGACACCGCAGTCGTGGTGGAAGGTCATGTGCCTGACCGGCGTGGACTATTTCTCCACGTTGTCGTATTTGCCCGGTATCGCGGCGCTGGCCGCGGGCGCGCTGTCACCGCTGGCGACGTTGCTGATCGTCGCGCTCACGCTGCTGGGCATGTTGCCGATGTACCGGCGCGTGGCGAAGGAAAGCCCGCACGGCCAGGGATCGGTCGCGATGCTGGAGAACCTGCTGCCGTTCTGGCGACCCGGAATCCACGTCGGCTGACGACAGGCGTCAACAAGAGATCGGGGCCAGGGCGATCGGCGTACTGTTCCCGTGAAATTCGGTCCCGTGTCACCGGGAAGCGGCTCCCTGCGCACGAGGATCGGGTGTATGCGCACCTCGTACCACGAACGACTCGACCGGCTCGTCACCCGGCTGCTGCGGACGTCGCGGCTGGTCGCGGACATGATGGACCGGGCGGGCACGGCCTTGGTCGAAGCCGACGGCGAGCTGGCGCGCGAGGTCATCGCCGACGGCGCGACCCTGGACCGCGTCAAGACGGAGGCGGAGGGACATGCGCACGCGATCCTGGCGTCGCAGTCGCCGGTGGCGACCGATCTGCGGGTCGTCCTGGCGGCGATCCACGCCGTCGGCGACCTCGACCGGATGGGACGGCTGGCTATCCATGTCGCCGAAGCCGTCCATCGCAGGTACCCGGCCCGGGTGGTGCCGCAGGTGCTCGTGCCGCGGTTCGTCGAAATGGGCCGCATCGCGGTGTGGCTGGCGGTGATGGCCGGGCAGGCCGTCCAGAGCCGTGACGCCGTACTGGCCCGCACGCTGATCAGCGTCGACGACGACATGGACGACCTGCACCGGACGCTCTTCACGGTGATCGACTACCAGAACTGGGCCCATGGCACCACGAAGGCCGTCGACGCGGCCTTGTTGAGCCGGTACTACGAACGGTTCGCCGATCACGCGGTGTCGCTGGCGAAGCAGACGACGTTCGTCGTCACCGGCCGTCCGAAGTGGACGGACGTGGTGCCCGCGCAGGGCGGCGCGCGGATCGCGTAGTGCTCGGTTATCGAGAGGTAAGGCATAGGTGTCATGCTCACCCGCCGGCTCCGGATGTTGTGAAAGTGGCTTTCGCAACCTTGAACGTTGTGAAAGTGGCTTTCGCAACACCTCCCGGGGCTCCGCCACCCACCTTCACGGACTTGCCACCCGACAAGACACCTTTGCCTTACCGCTGTTCAGAGCTGTCGCTTGTCGAAGAGGGTCAGACGTTCACTCAGCGACCACAGCTTCCGTACGTCCACGGGATCGACGGCGGCGGCCGCGGCTTTCGCGGGCAACCGGCCGTCGTAGTAGCCGCCGTTGAGCACCTTGGCCCAGGGGTTCGCCAGCCGGGCGACGGGTTCGGCTCCTTCCACGACCGGACGGCCGCGGTAGCTGTAGCCCGGAAGCATCCCGGTGGCGATGATGCCCGGGTGCACGCTGACGGCTTGCCGGACCTTCGGCCGGAACTCGGACAGCGCGGTGGTCATCATGGTGAGCGCGAGTTTGGATTGCGCGTAGGCGGCGCCTCGGTTGTAACGGCGCTTCCAGTTGAGGTCGTTCCAGTTGATCCGTCCGCCGCGGTGCAGCGAGGAGGACACGTTCACCACACGGCTCACCTCGGAGCGATCGAGCGCGTCCTCGAGCAGCCGGGTCAGGAGGTACGGGGCGAGGTAGTTGACCTGCACGGTCTGTTCGTGACCGTCCTTGGTGAGCACCCGCCCGTGCGGTCCGGTGATCCCGGCGTTGTTGACCAGGACGTCGAGGCGGGGACAGGACTCGGTGACGGCGACGGCGAGGTCGATGACCTGACGCAGATCGGTGAAGTCGGCGACGACGGGCCGGAGCCGCCGCGCGTCGACGCCGGATTTCACCAGCCGGGCACCGGATTCGTCGCTTTCCTCGCGGGTGCGGGCATGGGCGATCACCGTGCAGCCTTCGGCGAGGAGCAGCCGGGCGGTTTCGAAACCGATGCCGTCCGATGCTCCGGTGAGCAGGACTGTGGGACTTTCGTTCATTGGTCCATCCACAAAGGACTCATGGGCGCGTTCGATCGCGCCCGGGGGCCGGAAAGATCAACGGCCGGCCGGGGAATCGCCGGTATCGGAGGTATCGCCGACCGGCACCGGATGAGGTGGCCGGTCGTCGTGGCGCACGGCCCACGCGTGCCCTCTGCCCATGACTCCAGCCAAACGCGTCCGCGGCCGGGGAGCAAGATCGGCCGATCCGGTTTTACGGATTCCTTCCGCGGCATCGTTCACCGGGTGGTCAACCGGAAGCGCATCCGGCAGACGACGGCGTCCGAGCGGCGGCGCAGGGCGCGGGCGAGCACGCCGCCCCGCTGGTTCTGCAGGATCCGCTGCCACCAATGCTCCGGTTCGACCTCGGCGATCAGCACGAAGACGTGCCGGTCGCCGACCGTGCGGAGGTGTTCCACCAGCGGCTCGCCGAGGCGGCGGCGTTCGTCGTGGAGCTGGATCAGCGTCACCTCGGGGTGCCACTTCTCCCAGTCCGCGACAAAATCCCGCGCCGCGTGTTCGTCGTCGGGGTGGACGACGTGCACGGCCTCGACCTGGTCGCCGAGCGACAGCGCGGCGGCGAGGGCGTCGCGGGTCAGACGGGAGACGGTGTGGACGGGGACGATGACGAGTGAACGGTGCGGTCGCGGGGGAGCGGGGGTCAGGCCGAGCCCGAGCCGCTCGCCGATCCGGCGGTAGCTGCGTTCCACCCATTCCATGGCCGCCACCAGCAGTGGCAGCGCGACGACGATCAGCCAGCCGCCCTCGCCGAACTTCGTCGTCGTCACCACGATCGCCGCGGCTCCGGTGAGCAGCGCGCCGAAGCCGTTGAGCGTGGCCTTGCCCCGCCAGCCGGACGGGCGGGTGCGCCGCCAGTGCCGGACCATCCCGACCTGGGAGAGGGTGAATCCGACGAACACCCCGATCGCGAACAGCGGGACCAAGGTGTTCATGTCGCCGTCGGTGATGACGAGCAGCACGGCCGCTGTGATCGCGAGGAAGCCGACGCCGTAGCGGTACACCTGGCGTTCGGCGCGCAGGGCGAACACGTGCGGCAGCTTGTTGTGCTTGGCGAGCAACTGGGCCAGCACGGGCAGGCCGCCGAAGGAGGTGTTCGCGGCCAACGCGAGCAGCACCACGGTCGAGAACTGCACCAGGTAGAAGCCGAAACCGTCGCCCAGTGCCGCGGTCGTCACCTGCGAGAGCACGGTGACGCCGTCCACCGGATGGATGGCGAACTTCCCGATCAGCACGGCGATCCCGAGGAGCATCACGCCGAGCAGGCCGCCCAGCGCGATCTCCGCGTGCTGCGCGCGCCGTACCCGGGGCTTGCGGAACGACGGTACGGCGTTGGCGATCGCCTCGACCCCGGTCAGCGCCGCGCAGCCGTTCGCGAAAGCCTTGAGCAGCAACAGAACGCCGACCGTCTGCAGGTTCCGCGCGTGGTCCGGCGCGACGACCGCCGCGGCAGGGCCGGAACGGAACAGGCCGGCGACGATCACGGTCAGGATCGCGCCGACGTAGATCACGGTGGGCACGACGAACACCCGGGCACTCTCGGCGATGCCACGCAGGTTCACGCCGGTGACCAGCGCCAGCACGCCGAGGCACAACCACAGCGTGTACGGCAGCAGGCCGGGGAAGGCCGACGTCAGCGCGGCCACCCCGGCCGCCACCGACACCGCGACGTTGAGCACGTAGTCGACGATCAGCGATGCCGCCGCCACCAGTGAGGCCCGGCGCCCGAGGTAGGTCCGGCTGACCCCGTAGGCGCCGCCGCCGTCAGGGAACGCGGCGATCACCTGGCGGTAGGACAGCGTCAACACGCCCAGCAGTACCGCGATCGCGAGGGTGACCGGCAGGGTGAAGCCCAGTCCCGCGCCGCCGGCGACGGCCAGCACGATGACGATGGCCTCGGGTCCGTAGGCGACCGACGCCATCGCGTCCAAGGAAAGTGCGGCGAGCCCGCCGACGACGGAGAGGCGGTGGCGTTCGGAGCGGCCGGTTCCGCTCTCGGGACGGGTGAGTGTCGTGATCACGCCGTCAGCGTGGGGTTCCGCTCGTCTTCGGTTCGAGCACGTTGACGGGTTCTTGACACCGAATCGGGTGAACCCGATGCCGCACTGACACCCCGGGACAAGCACGCGACCATGAGCAACACGGAAACGAGCGACTGATCAAGGCGGAGACCGGGATCCGCCGTGCGGTACGCATCCCGACAGCTGAACTCGCCGAAGCCGCCGGCTGAAGAACCGCTGACGGCCTTCGCATGCCGAACTGTGCTGTTTTGACGGCACCACTACACGGGGCTTGCGCATCCGGTAGTAGTCAGCGCTACTATGTACCGGTAGTCAGTGATGCTGAGTAGTGCGGAAGGGGGTGGCCTGATGGCGACGCCGGCTCAGGCGATCCGGGTGCGAGGCCTGGAGAAGTCGTACAAGACACTGCATGTGTTGCGAGGGGTGGATTTCGATGTGGAAAGGGGCAGCATCTTCGCCCTTCTCGGATCGAACGGGGCGGGCAAGACCACGGTGGTGAGGATCCTGTCCACGTTGCTCAAGGCGGACGCGGGGACGGCGAGTGTCGACGGCTTGGACGTCGCCACTCGCCCGGCGAGCGTGCGGGAGGTCATCAGCCTCACCGGTCAGTTCGCCGCCGTCGACGAGATCCTCAGCGGACGCGAGAATCTCGTACTCGTCGCCAGGCTGAGGCATCTGAAACAGCCGGGCAAGGTCGCGGACGACCTGCTCGAACGGTTCTCGCTGACCGAGGCGGGCGCGCGGAAGGTCTCGACGTATTCCGGTGGCATGCGCAGGCGGCTGGACATCGCCATGAGCCTCATCGGGAATCCGCCGGTGATCTTTCTCGACGAGCCGACCACCGGGCTCGACCCCGAGGCGCGTATCGAGGTGTGGGCCGCGGTGAAGGAACTCGCCGCCCGTGGCACGACGGTGCTGCTGACCACGCAGTACCTGGACGAGGCCGAGCAGCTCGCCGACCGGATCGCGATACTCCACAAAGGACGGATCATCGTGAACGGCACCCTCGCCGAACTCAAGCGGCTGCTCCCGCCCGCCGAGGTGGAGTACGTCGAGAAACAACCGTCGCTGGAGGACATCTTCCTGGCCATCGTCGGCGCGGACAAGTAGGGGGCACACGATGAACAAGCACTTCTTCGGCGACACCACCGTCCTTTTGGGACGCTCGGTGAAACACGTGACGCGCAGTATGGACACCATCATCACGACCGCGATGATGCCGGTCGCCATGATGCTCATGTTCGTCTACGTGTTCGGCGGTGCGATCGACACCGGAACGGACTCGTATGTGAACTACCTGCTGCCCGGCATCCTGCTGATCACGGTCGCGTCGGGTGTCGCCTACACCGCGCTCAGACTCTTCACCGACCTGAAGAGCGGGATCTTCGAACGCTTCCAGTCCCTGCCGATCGCGCGTTCGGGCGTGCTGTGGGCACACGTACTGACCTCGCTCGTCGCCAACCTGGTCTCACTCGTGATCGTCATAGGCGTCGCCCTCGTCATGGGTTTCCGCTCGGGAGCGGGAGTGGCGACCTGGCTCGCGGTGGCCGGCATCCTGCTGCTGTTCACGCTCGCGCTGACCTGGCTGGCGGTGATCCCCGGTCTCTCCGCGAAATCCGTGGACGGTGCGGGCGCGTTCTCCTACCCGCTCATCTTCCTGCCCTTCCTCAGTTCGGCGTTCGTGCCCACCGCCACGATGCCCGGCCCGGTACGCGCCTTCGCCGAGCACCAGCCGGTGACCTCGATCGTGAACGCCCTCCGTGCCCTGCTCTCCGGCGGTCCGGTCGGCACCGACATCTGGACCGCGCTCGCCTGGTGCGCCGGTCTCCTCGTCGTGGCGTACTTCTTCGCCACGATCACCTACCGCCGCAAGATCTCCTGACCGCCGGGACGCCGACGGTGAGGCTGGTGCCGAGGGGGGAGTGGGAGTACCTTTTCCTCAGGTGCGCCGGGAAGCCTGGTCGGCAGTGATATTCGCCGTCCGGGAAGGGAACGACCCATGCGCAGCGCCACCGGGGAACCCCACGCCGCAATCCAGGCCGCCGGTTTGAGCAAG
>NZ_LQMT02000033.1 GCF_001620365.2 Amycolatopsis keratiniphila subsp. keratiniphila | reverse complement strand
CGCCATCCGGGGGCAACTCCAGTGGCGTCCATCTGGGCACGTGTGTCGTCCGCCTGATCACACGTGCTGTCCGTTCAATCACGCGAAGCCCCGCCTGACCTCGCGTTGGCGATTCGGGTCAGAGCCGCCCCTGTCCTCTGTACCTACCGGTCCGAAGTCCGTGCCACACAGGGCGCGGCGTGCGCAAAACCGGAACTCGCGTGATCAGAGACGTGACTCACGTGATCAGGCACGGAACTCGCGTGCTTGGACACCACACTCACGTGTTCCGCCCTGATCACGCGAGATCCGCCTTCAATCACGCGAGTTCCGGTCCCGATCACGCGAGTTCCGGTCCCGGTCACGTGAGTGCGGCGCCACGTGGTCGTGAGTGGCGATTCGGGTTAGAACACGAAACGCCACTCACGACCCACGCGACCGAGCGGCTTCAGACGGCGCGCACCGCGGGCACCAAGCTCGGCCAGGCGGGCTCGGCACCCGCGGGGGCGTCCCCGATCAGCTCGAGGACGTGCGCGAGCCGCCGCCGTCCGGTGACCCGGAGCAGCGCGTCCTCGCCCTTCTGCGCTTTGGCGGGCACGCCCAGCTGCGCGAGCGCCCCGATCAGCCGCTCGTGCGTCTCCGGGGCCGCCGGATCGAGCGCGAGCAGGTAGCCGTTGCCCTGGGGGCTGCCCGCCGCCAGTGCCCACATCCTCAACATGGCCCCGTCGAGCCGGAAACCCTCCGGCAGGACCTTCTCTTCACCACGGTTCCACCGCTGCTCCAGCGGCAGCAGATCGACCCGGAACGGCGTCCGTACGAGCGGCCGCCCGCATTCGGCGGCCGAGACCTGCGCCTGGACGCCGCGCCGACGGCATTCCCTGGCGAGGGCACCCGCTCGCCACGGCTCGTCGACCACGGCGGACAGCCGCCCGGCCGTCCGCCCGAAGCCCGTCATCCGCCCGGGCCCGCACAGCATCCCGGCGAGGTCGGCGAGCTCAGGCCCGCTCGCCTCCGCCGAGAAGAGCGAGATCGTCCCGTCCACCCGGACAGAATAGAACACAAGTTCGACTCATGGCCAGTGATCGGGCGGTGACTCAGCGAGGTTGTTTCACCAATTCCTGGCAAACCGGGATCCGGCTGCTCGCCGCGGCGAGCTGAGGCACGTCGTTAAGGCCCCTGAGAAGGTCAAGGCGGTCCAGTTCGTCGAGCGAGGTCCTCGCGTCGCGAAGCGCGGCCTTCGTCGCCTCGGGGTCGGTTGAGGAGTCGAGACGATGGCGGACGTCGTCGGCGCGGGCACGGATGCCGCCGAGCTGGGCGACCGCCGCCAAACGCGAGGTGTCGCCGCCGTCGACGGGTGCCGGGCCGAGGTTCTCGAGCGCGGCGGAGGTGCGATCCAGCCCTTCGACCACCGAGAGCATCAGCTCGCTGGAGGTACGCGAAGCCTGCTGAGGCGTGCTCGGATCGACGCTGGGCAGCGTCGCCAGCGTCCGGACGAGTCCGCCCGCCGCGCCGCAGTACGCCTCCGCCCAAGCGGAGGTGGGGTCGGCCTCCGACGCGCTGACCGTCGCGAGACCTTCTTGTCTGGCGTGGGAAGTCACCGCGGGCTGCTGCCCGCACCCGGCGAGGCCGAGTCCGATACCTGTTGCTAGCGCGGCAAGGACGGTGAACCGCGGCCGCACGAAAACACCTCCCGACCTGACGACTTCCCGGCTGGCCCCCGACGGTACCGATACCGGGGGGCAATGCAAATCAACGTGGCGGAAAGAACGGTCAAGAAGGCAGCTTTTCGCAGTTCGGGGCCTGCGCGGCCAGTGTTTTCAACGAAACGTTCGATTCCAGCCGCTGGAACGGGTCGGGCATGTCGTTCATCCGGGAACCGATTCGCCGGAACGACGCCGCGGCGTCCGTCACGGCCTTCTTGTCGTCCTTCGGCGCGGCGTCGAGTGCCGCCTTCGCGGCGAGTACCTCGTCCCGGATCGGCGTCAGCGCGTCGACGATGCTCTTGCGCACCTCTTCGGCCTCCGCGCTCGGCGCCTGGCCCAGCTTCCCCAAACCGGTGACCGCGTTGTCGAAGCCGGGCGCGAACACCCCGAAGGCCTCGTCCATCACCTTCCGCGCGCTCGCGACGTCGTTCTGCTCGAACTCGGGCATCGTGAAATCGCCGATCTTGGCGAAGTCGAGCAACGAACCGCAGAAACCGTCCATCCAGGCGCTGCCCGCCGCCGGAGCGGGAGAAGAAGGCGAAGCGGCGCCACCACAGCCCGCCAGCAGGAAAACGGCGGCGAACAGGACGATCGAACGCCTCATGGCGGGACTCCCCCGGATCGGATCGGCGTGACGCGCAGATATTAGACACACGCCGGGCCCGCCACGGGAAATCGTGGCGGGCCCGGCGGCGGGAACTGTCCCGGCGTTATGCCTTCGCTTCCGCGGGGGTGTCGGAAAGAACCGACTCGCGGCGCTTGGAGACCACGATCGCCGCGACGATGATCGCGACGGCGACCAGCGAGATCGCGATGCGGATGCCGACGTTGGCGTCCGGGCCGATCGAGAACTGCACGATCGCCGGGGCGATCAGCACCGACACCAGGTTCATCACCTTGATCAACGGGTTGATCGCGGGACCGGCGGTGTCCTTGAACGGGTCGCCCACGGTGTCACCGATGATGGTGGCCTCGTGCGCGTCCGAACCCTTGCCGCCGTGGTTGCCGTCCTCCACGAGCTTCTTCGCGTTGTCCCAGGCGCCACCGGAGTTGGCGAGGAAGATCGCCATCAGGGTGCCGGTCGCGATCGCACCGGCCAGGTAACCGGCGAGCGCGCCGGTGCCGAGGCCGAAGCCGACCGCGATGGGGGCGAAGACCGCGAGCAGACCGGGCGTGGTCAGCTCACGCAGCGAATCGCGCGTGACGATGTCGACGACCCGGCCGTACTCGGGACGGGTGGTGCCCTCCATGATCCCCGGGATGTCGCGGAACTGGCGGCGCACTTCGTAGACGACCGCGCCGGCGGCACGGGACACCGCGTTGACCGCGAGACCGGAGAACAGGAACACGACCGCGGCACCGACGATCACGCCGACCAGGGTGTTCGGGCTGACCACCGTGTTCACGAAGAAGTTCAGCGTCGACATGCTGGCTTCCGCCGCTTCCGGGATCGACTTCAGCGCCTTGCTGATCGCGTCCTGGTAGGACCCGAACAACGCCGTCGCCGCGAGGACCGCCGTGGCGATCGCGATGCCCTTGGTGATGGCCTTGGTGGTGTTGCCGACCGCGTCGAGCTCGGTGAGGATCTGCGCGGCGTCTTCGTCGACGTCGCCCGACATCTCCGCGATGCCCTGCGCGTTGTCCGAAACCGGGCCGAAGGTGTCCATCGCGACGATGACGCCGACGGTGGTGAGCAGACCGGTACCGGCCAGCGCCACGGCGAACAGCGCGACGCCGCCGCCGAGCAGGTACGCGCCGAACACCGCCGCGCCGATGACCAGCGCGGTGTACACGGCGGACTCGAAACCGACCGAGATACCGGCCAGGATCACTGTCGCAGCACCGGTTTTCGAGGACTTGCCGACCTCCTTGACCGGCTTGTGCTCGGTGCCGGTGTAGTAGCCGGTGAGCTTGAGGATGACCGCCGCGAGCACGATGCCGATGATGACCGAGACGGTCGCGATGACCGCCGGGTTCCCGGACTCGTTGGTGGCGCCGCCGGTCAGCTCGGAGAACGAACCGGGCAGGTAGACGAACGCCGCGATCGTCGAGAGCACCGCGGAAATACCGGCGGAGATGTAGAAGGAGCGGTTGATCGTGACCAGACCGCCTTCGCCCGCTTTGGCCTTGGTGATGTAGACACCGATGACCGCGGTGATCACGCCGATGGCGGGAACGATGAGCGGGAAGATCAGGCCGTGCACGCCGAAGGCGGTGCTACCCAGGATCAGCGCCGCCACGAGCATGACCGCGTACGACTCGAAGAGGTCCGCCGCCATCCCGGCGCAGTCGCCCACGTTGTCACCGACGTTGTCGGCGATGGTGGCCGCGTTGCGCGGGTCGTCCTCGGGGATGCCCTGCTCGACCTTGCCGACCAGGTCCGCGCCGACGTCGGCGGCCTTCGTGAAGATACCGCCGCCGACACGCATGAACATCGCGATCAGCGCGGCACCGAAACCGAAGCCCTCCAACACCTTCGGGGCCTGTCCGGTGTAGACGAGGACGACCACCGCGGCGCCGAAGAGGCCGAGACCGACGGTGATCATGCCGACCACGCCACCGGTGCGGAAGGCCACGCGCATCGCCTTTTCGCGACCGCCTTCCTCCCGCGAAGCGGCCGCGACGCGCAGGTTCGCCTGCGTCGCCAGCCACATGCCGAGATAGCCGATCGCGAAGGAGAACGCCGCGCCGACCAGGAAGAAGATCGACCTGCCGATCTTTTCGTTCCAGTCATCGGCCGGCAAGGCGAAGAGCAGTACGAACACGATCGCACCGAAGATCGCGAGGGTGTTGCGCTGCCGTTTCAGATAGGCAGCCGCGCCTTCCTGCACTGCCTTCGCGATGTCCTGCATCTTGGTGGTGCCCTGGCCGGCGGCCAGCACCTCCTTGAGCAGAACGTAGCCGATGACCAGTGCGGCAAGGGCGACCACGGCGATTACACCGACGATGGTGTAACCACCTCCGGAGAGCGTGAGTTCGCCCTCCGCGAGGAACTGCCGGGACATTCGTCCTCCTGGAGACGTCGCCGTTGGCCAACGACGATCCGCCGATGGAACCGGCGTGCCGACGCTGGCATGGGGGAACTGAACCGAACGTCACGCTAGTCGCACTGCAAGGCACGTCTCACATGACGCTCGCCACAGTCGGTGTGGATTGCGGGAGTGTATTGGTAGTGGGATGGCGGACGGCAAGGCGTCCCCGCCACCGCACGTTCCGTTACCTTGTGAGGCTGGTCACTTTATCGATCATCGACGGCCGCTTCCAGTGCCCGGTCCGTTCGGCGGCGGCCCGTTTCTGTCGGTGCGCTGTGCGAAGCTCGGAAGGTGGACGGCACGGTGCGACCCGGCAAGGGCCGGCGGCTTCTCGACCGCGCGACGGCGGGGATCCCGGCTTCGCTGTACCCGGTCACCCATGTGGCCGAGCTGCCCGCCCGTCCGGCGGATTCGGTCGACTGGCCGGAGTGGGCGGCGGCCCCGGTCGTCGAGGCGCTGAGGGCGAACGGCGTCAAGGCGCCATGGCGGCATCAGGTGGAAGCGGCGTCGCTGGCCCGCGCGGGCGAGCACGTGGTGATCTCCACCGGCACGGCGTCGGGCAAGTCGCTCGCGTACCAGTTGCCGGTGCTTTCGGCTTTGGTCGAGGACGAGCGCGCCTCGGCGCTGTACCTGTCGCCGACCAAGGCGCTCGGCGCGGACCAGTTGCGCGCGGTGTCCTCTTTGGACATAAAGAAGGCGCGGGCGGCGTCGTTCGACGGCGACACCCCGTTGGAGGAGCGGGACTGGGTCCGCGCGCACGCGAACTGGGTGTTCACGAACCCGGACATGCTGCACCGCGGGATCCTTTCGTCGCACGCGCGCTGGTCACGGTTCTTCCGGCGGCTCGCGTTCGTCGTCGTCGACGAATGCCACAGCTATCGCGGGGTCTTCGGTTCGCACGTGGCACTGCTGCTGCGCAGGCTGCGAAGGGTCGCGGCGTACTACGGCGCTTCGCCGGTCTTCGTCCTCGCGTCGGCGACGACGGCGGATCCGGCGGCGTTCGCGGTGAAGCTCACCGGGCAGGACTGTGTCCCGGTCACCGAGGACGGCTCGCCCCGCGGCGCCCGCACGGTCGCGTTGTGGGAACCCCCACTGCTGTCGGAACTCTCGGGCGAGAACGGGGCA
The DNA here is from genome assembly GCF_001620365.2 of Amycolatopsis keratiniphila subsp. keratiniphila. Classification (GTDB taxonomy): domain Bacteria; phylum Actinomycetota; class Actinomycetes; order Mycobacteriales; family Pseudonocardiaceae; genus Amycolatopsis; species Amycolatopsis keratiniphila. The sequence continues at coordinate 71,188 of NZ_LQMT02000033.1, read as the reverse complement.
CCGGTGCGGCGTTCGGCGGGTGCCGAGGCTTCCCGCATCCTCGCCGAACTGGTCATCGAAGGCGCTCGTTCGCTGGCGTTCGTCCGGTCGCGGCGAGGCGCGGAGCTGACCGCGCTCGGCGCCCGGCGCATTCTGTCCGAAGTGGACGGTTCCTTGGCGGAATCCGTGGCCGCGTACCGCTCCGGTTACCTGCCGGAGGAGCGGCGCGCCCTCGAAGCGGCGTTGCTGTCCCGGCGGTTGCTCGGCGTCGCGACGACGAACGCGCTCGAACTCGGCGTCGACATCGCGGGGCTGGACGCTGTGGTGCTGGCCGGGTACCCGGGCACGCTCGCGTCGTTCTGGCAGCAGGCGGGCCGGGCCGGGCGCGCGGGAGACGCGGCGCTGGTCGTGTTCGTGGCCAGGGACGATCCGCTGGACACCTACCTCGTGCACCATCCGGCCGCGATCCTGGACCGGCCGGTGGAAGCCGCCGTCCTCGACCCGTCGAATCCGTATGTCCTCGGGCCGCAACTGGCGTGCGCCATCGCCGAACTCCCGTTGACCGAGCCGGAGGTCGCGGCCTTCGGCGGCGACGCGGCGCGTGCCGTGCTCGCCGATCTGGTCAAGGAGAAGATCGTCCGGCGCCGGCCGAGCGGCTGGTACTGGACTTCGCGCGACCGGCCGCACGCCGAGGTCGGCATCCGCGGCTCCGGCGGTGAGCAGATCGCCGTGGTGGAGGCCGATTCGGGCCGCATGCTCGGCACCGTCGACCCGGGTTCCGCCTGCTACGCGGTGCATCCCGGCGCGGTGTACCTGCACCAGGGTTCGTCCTATGTGGTCGACGAACTCGACCTGGAGACCGGGCTCGCGCTGGTGCACGCGGAGGATCCGGACTGGACCACGTCACCGCGCGAGATCGTCGACATCAGCGTGCTGCGCACCGAAGAGACCAGCGTGCACGGCGGGGTCACGGTGAACCTCGGCGAGGTGTCGGTCAGCTCGCAAGTGGTCGGCTACTTGCGGCGGCGCCCGTCCGGCGAGGTGCTGGATCAGACTCCGCTGGATCTGCCGGAGCAGAGCCTGCACACCCGCGCCGTCTGGTACACGATCTCGGCGGAGCTGCTCGGTGTGTCCGATGGTGTGGCGGGGACCGGGGGCCATCGGACGGGGACCGAAGCTCTGGAGCCGGTGGGGACCGGAGGCTCCAGGATGGGGACCGAGGAACTTGGCGGGACACCGGGGACGAGCGCCGAGTTGGATCCGGCGCGCGTCCCCGGTGCCCTGCATGCCGCCGAGCACGCGGCGATCGGCCTGCTACCGCTGTTCGCTACGTGCGACCGCTGGGACATTGGCGGGGTGTCGACCGCGTGGCACGAAGACACCGGGGAGGCGACGGTGTTCGTGCACGATGGCCATCCCGGGGGTGCGGGATTCGCCGACCGCGGATTTGCCGCGATTGTCCCTTGGCTGGCCGCAACGCGGGAGGCGATCGTTTCCTGCGAGTGCCCGGCCGGCTGCCCGTCCTGCGTCCAGTCGCCGAAGTGCGGGAACGGCAACGATCCGCTGGACAAGGCGGGGGCAGTGGCCGTTCTGGACACCGTGCTCGGGGCTTTGCGTCAGCACGGGTCCGTGTCCGGCCACTTGGTGGTTTGAAATTGTGGGTTGATCAGGCGGCGGTGCTCAGGGTCGCCACGGGGGCGACGGTCCGGTCACCGGCCAGCGCACGGACGAGCACGTCGTGCACCTCGGTGGCCTCGGGCAGCTGCCAGCCCCAGACCTCGGGCTTGACCCGCCAGTGCACGACACCGTGCTGGAACGGCGACGGGGGCAGCGGGATGTAGCCGTTCGCGCCGTGCCACTGGATCGAGGCCTGGTCGGCCAGTTCCCGCGGGATGCTCGTGGCGACAGTGGTGAGGAACAGCCAGCGGCCGTTCGGCATCGCGACGATCGGGGCGGGGTGACCGGTGGCGCGCAGCAGGCGGGCGGCTGCCTTGCCGAGCTCGTCGTCGACCTCGATGGCGTCGAGCACGGTGCCGGTGGCCACGAGCAGGCTGTGCGTGTCGTCGCCGAACCAGGTGGCGACCTCGTGCGGGTGGGTCTCGGTCAGTTCGCGCCAGTTGTCCTGCGCCGGGACGGGACGGCGCCAGGTGAGGTCGTCACCGTCGGCGGTGATCGCGGCGGGCTCCGCGCCCGGGAGCACCGGCCAGCCACGCCACGCGAGGCCGATCGCCTCCGCCCGCATCTCGATGCGGAAGGCGCCCCGCCAGCTGTCCGGCCAATTCGCGTCCAACATTCCCGTCCCTGCCTCAGGTCAACTCTGTCCTGTGTCGGTTCTGCTCCGCGCTACCCGGCGACCTTCTCGAGGTGGCGCACATCTCAATAAACGGCAAGTTGCACATCGGGAGAAGACCTCACGCGACAACCGGTGGTTACTTAGCGATGAACGCGCGGTAGTGCGACCGGACGGACCGAACGCCGGACGTCCGATTAACGGGCGTGCACGACCGGTCCAGGGCCGTTCGTCGCAGCCGACCTGGGCTTCCGCCCCACGTGACGGCGCTCACGCCGAACGGCGGGCGGCCGTTCGGCGGCGAGCTGATCATGGCTTCGACCGCTCGCCGTGCGGCAACGACCGCTGCTCGCGCCGAGCGGTTACTCACGCGTACTACCGGCCGGTCACCACCGGACGACCGTTCGTCGTGCGACGCACGTCACGGTGACCGGTCGACCGGCCCCGCCCTGGCCCGTGCCTCCGCCCGTCCGGTGACCGCCGGCCGTCCCGACGGCTCCGAACGCACCTCGACCAGGGCATCGCCACGCTCCCACCGGCAGGTGAGCAGCGTGACCGACATCCGGACGGCGACCTCCCGTGCCCGTTCGCAGGCCGCACCGGGCCCCTCCGTCGCGTGCGAGGCGGCCGCGAGCGCGGCCAGATCGGCGGCGGCCTCGGCGCGGTGCCGGGCCGTGACGGCGGCGCCGATCCAGAAGACGAACGCCGCCGCGCAGACCAGCACCGCGACGATCGAGGCCGTCCACACGGTCGCGACCCCGCGGTCGTCCGAGGTCATGGCCCGCTCCCAGGCTCGGCGAAGGCGAAGGCACGGGAGTGCAGCCGGATACCCGGCAGGAGCCCGGCCACCGGTTCGGCCTCGACGCCGACGGTGATCGAGTCGCCTTCGCGGACGACGTCCAGCCGAGCGCCGGACGGTGCGATCTCCCGCACCGCCTGTTCGGCACGGGCGGGCTGACCCCGGGCGAGGAGCCTGGCCGCCTCCCGGGCGGCGTCGGTGCAGCGGAGCTGATCGGATGCGACTCCGATCCCGGCGAACAGCAAGGCCGATACGAAGGTCAGCGCGCCGATGCCGAGCGCCGCCTCGACCGTGACGGAGCCGCGGTCGGCCATCAGAACTTCACCGACAGGGCCCGCTCGATGAGTGCGGTGAGCCCGGCGGAGACGGCGTCGCTGGTGACGACCAGATAGAGGAGGGCCGCCAACCCGGCGGCGGCCAAGGTGCCGATGGCGTACTCGACCGTCGTCATACCGTCGTCTTCTTGGAAGGTGGGGAGCTTGTACATGGGATCGCCTTTCAGTCAGAGGAAGTCGAGACGGCCGGCCAGGCCGAGCACGACGGGCAGGACACCGAGGCAGAGGAACGCGGGGAGAAAGCAGAGGCCGATCGGTGCCGCCAGCAGCACCCCGGCCCGTTCGGCTCGTTCCTCGGCTTCGGCGGAGAGCGACTCGCGCAGTCTTCGCGCGAGGTCCTTCGCGTGGGCGGCGAGCGCGGTGCCCGCCCTCGCCGTACGAACCGCGGCGACGGACAGCTCGGTCAAGCCGGGCCGGTCGCGGACCGGGGCCCAGGCTTCCGCCGGTCCGACGCCCACGGCGAGGTGCGACGCCACCGAGCGCAGTGCCGCCGCGGTCTGCGGTGACGCGGTCGGCCCGACGGCTTCGAGCGCGACGGGTACCGGCAGCCCACCGGCCAGGCAGGCGGCCAGCAGGTCGAGGGTGGCCGCGGACCGAAGGAGTTCGGAGACGCCTTTGTCGCGAGGCCTTCCTTCCCGCGGCCGGAGCCATCCGGGGCGCTCTGCAGCCATAGGGGTGACTCGCGGCCAGCAGAAGACGGCACCGCCCAGCAGGATCAGGGCCGCCCCGGTCAGCACGGCGCCACCCGCCCGGTGAGGGCCCGGCACCAGGCCGTACCCGCCCAGATCAGCCCGCTGCCCACGACGAGCGACAGCTGACCGGCGGCCGTCCCGGTGAGGGCGTGGACCGGCCCGGCCCCCATCGCCTCGCCGAGCAGCAGACACATGAGCGGGAGGACCGCGAGCACGGCGGCACTCGCCCGAGGGCCCGCCATCTTGGCTTTGAGACGACGGCGGAAACCGATCTCCGCCTCGGCGTCCCGTCGCGCGGCATCGAGCACCTCGGCCATCGGGAGCCCGAAGCGGTTCGCGAGCGTCCACGCGGTCGCCAGCGCCGGTGGCGCGTCCGGTTCGGTGGCGATGTCACCACCGAACCGGGCGGCCGCGATGAGTCCGCGCAAGCGCTCGGACGCCGCGGGCACCGCCTCCGCGGTGGCTTCGGCCGCGGCGACCGGATGGGCACCTGCCCGGAGCTCACCGATCATGGTCCGCAGCACGGACGCCGTGAGTTCGGCTTCGGCCAGCGCCGCCTTCTCTCGCGCCCGCCACCGGTATTCCTGGCGGACGGCCAAGGTGAGCACCAGCGTCGCCACCGCCCAGCCGATTCCCACGAAGGACAGAGCCAGCGCGGGGAGCGGCCACCAGCCCGTCCGGACGGCGCGAGGCAGCCGCCAGGCGATCGGAGTGCGCGCCATCGGCTTCGGCCAGCAGGCGAGACCCGCACCCCAGGAGAGGAGGAACCACGGGTTCACGCCGCCATCTCCTCGAACGGCGTCTCGTCGCCGATCCAGGCGCCCTTGCTCCAGACCGGGACGACCTTGGCCTCGCCTCGGAAGGACCGGAGGACGCCGACCTCGTCCAGCCGCCGGATCCCGCTCGGCAGGCGGCGCATGTGCAGGACCACGCGTATCGCCGCGGTCAGCTGGCTGTGCAGGGCGTCCCGTTTCAACCCGCCGAGCGCGGCCAGCGCCTCCAACCGCGCGGGGACGTCTTCCGGCGAATTGGCGTGCACGGTGCAGCCGCCGCCCTCGTGCCCGGTGTTCATGGCGTTGAGCAACGCGATGACCTCGCCACCGCGCACTTCGCCGACGACCAGCCGGTCCGGACGCATGCGCAACGCCTGCCGTACCAGCTCGCTCAGCCCGACCTCGCCCGCGCCCTCGACGTTCGCCGGGCGGGTGAGCAGGCTGACGAACTGCGGATGGTCCGGTTGAAGTTCTCCGGCGTCTTCGACACAGACGATGCGTTCGGCCGGGGGCACCGCGCCGAGCAACGCGGAAAGCAGGGTCGTCTTCCCCGCCCCTGTCCCACCGGACACCAGGAACGCGAGCCGTCGCCGGATGACCGAACCGAGCAGGTCGGCGCCGCTGGTGCCGAACGCCCCGCGCAGCCGGAGTTCGGCGAGATCATGGGTGGCGGGCCGGAGAACCCGGAGCGAGAGCGCGGTCCCGGCGGGAGCTATCGGCGGGAGGACCGCGTGCATGCGGACCCGGCCTTGCGGCCCCACGCCCGGCAGCCAGCAGTCGGCGAACGGTTGAGCGTCGTCCAGCCGCCGCCCGCCGGCGAGGGCGAGCCGCTGAGCCAGCCTGCGGACGGCTTCCTCGTCGGCGAAACGAACGTCCGTCAGGCGGATACCTTCGCCGGTGTCGGTCCAGACCTCGTCGGGTGCCGTGACGAGAACGTCGGTGACGCCGGGTTTTTCGAGAAGCGGCGCCAACGGACCGGCTCCGACGAACTCGTCGCGGGCGAGCCGGACCGCTCCGAGGACGGCCTCCTGCCCGAGCGCGCCACCGGCTTCGGCGCGGACGGCCCGCGCGACGCTCACCGGATCCGCCGGGACGGCCGATCCGGCCAGCCGCCGCCGGACCCGCTCGACCAGATCGCCGGTCATCGCGAGGCACCGGCCAGCTGCCCTCGCGCGGCCGCGAGGACTTCGCCGGCGGCGATGGCCAAATGCCCGCGATGCCTCAGGACGAACTCGCCGCGGTCGAGGGCCGCCGCGAGGGAGCGCTCGCGGCCCATCGAGGTGATGAGCGGAACGCCGACGGCGTCGGCGATCTCTTGCGGGATCAACCCGGCGGGCGACGGCCCCCGCACCGCGACACCGATCCGTGACGCGTGGGGCTCGATCCTGGCGATGACCTGTTTCGCCGCCGCGCAGGCGCGGAGTTCGGCGGGGACGACGACCACGACCAGATCGGCCAGCCCGATCACGGTGGACGTCTCGGCGCCGAAATACCTCGGCAGATCGCAGACGACCGTCCGGCCCGCGCGCCGTCCGGCGCACAGCACGCCTTCGATCGCGTCGGGCCCCGGCCCGCCTCCTTCCCTGCCATAGGACACAAAGGACAGTGAGCCGTTCGCGTACTTCTTTCGCGGCAGGGCTTCGCTCAACGCGGTCATGGAGACCCTGCCGCCGAGTTCGAGCTCCGGCCAGCGTGGCCCGCGATCGCGTTCGGCGGCGAGGAGGACGTCGACCCCGCCGCCGAGCGGGTCGCAGTCGACGAGCAGCCCGCCGGTGCCGGACTTCTCCGCCCGGTACGCGACGGCGGCCGAAAGCACGGAAGCCCCGGCCCCGCCTCGTCCGCCGATGATCCCGATGACGACGCCGTCGTCCCGCGGCGGCCCGTCGACGACGTCGGCGAACTCGCCGATGAGGTCGCTTTCCTCGTCCGGCAGGGAAAGGACCTTCTCCGAACCGGTGTTGACGGCCCGCTCCCAAGTCGCCGGCGTCGGCGCGCCCTTGCAGACGAGCAGGACCTTGTTCCGCCGCAGCAGCCGGTTCGGCGCGCTCGCGGCCTCCTCGTCGAGCACCACGAGCGGCGCGCGGGCCCATCTCCCGCGCGCGGCGTCGAGATCGGGTGCTCGTTCGACCTCGCAACCCGCGGCCGCCGCCACGCGCAGGATCTCGTCGAGCAGGACGTCGTCTCCGGCGACGACGAGCGGATGTTCCGCGGTCATGACTCCCCCAGTGATTCGGTCGGACTCGGGTGACCACTCCACGGTCGCGCCGCTTCCCACGGCGCACAACGCCATTCCTTCCCACCTGTGGACAACCGGGGTGTTGTGGACAACTCCGCTCCGGGAAACCGGTTTCCCTCGATTTCTGTCGGTCCCCTCCGCTATGGGCCTCGCACTCGAAAAGAACACAAGAAACCCTTGAGAGAAAGGAAAGTTAACGAACTACGGACGGTTCGGCCTTGTCCTGCCGTGGTTTCCGCCGCCGACAAGGTCTGAACCATTGGCACGACGGGAAAATAGGAGGCGGCCCTCGCCAGGGGGGAGGGACGAGGGCCGCCTGGGGTTCAGCCCCGGGGGGTCGGACTGAACCTGGGCCCGGTGCAACACCGGACATTCTCACTGTAACTCCGATACCGGCCCGTTGCGGGCGGCGCCGGTACCCACAATTCGATAACGGCACGACGCGCCCGATCGGATACGCGGTCGTGAATTTTCCACCGTCGGATCCCGATCGTGGTCGACCAACGGGCGGCCGGCCGTCGCACTCTCCTATCCTTGGCGAGTGGACCGACCCAGCACGACGCCGAGCCAGGTCGCGGCGTTCTTCGATCTCGACAAGACGATCATCGCGTCATCGAGCGCTTTGGCCTTCAGCAAGCCGCTTTTGCGCGAAGGTCTGATCAACCGCCGAGCCGCGCTTCGCAGTGCGTACGCCCAGCTCGTCTTCTCTCTCGCGGGCGCGGACGCGGCGAAGACCGAGCGGATGCGAGCCGAGGTTTCCGCGCTGTGCACCGGATGGGACGTCGCGCAGGTGTCCGCGATCGTCCGCGAAACGCTGCACGACGTCGTCGACCCGCTCGTCTACGCGGAGGCGGCGGAACTGATCTCGTCCCATCGCGCGGACGGGCACGACGTCGTGGTGCTGTCGGCGACCGGCGAGGAAGTCGTCGCGCCGGTCGCCGAAATGCTCGGCGCGACGCGGAGCGTGGCCACGCGGATGCAGATCGTGGACGGCCGGTACTCGGGCGAAGTCGATTTCTACTGCTACGGCGAGAACAAGGCCGTCGCCGCGAAGCAGCTTGCGGCGACGTACGGCTACGACCTCACCCAGTGCCACGCGTACACCGACTCGAGCACCGACATCCCGCTCCTCGAAGTCGTCGGGCGGCCGCACGCGGTCAACCCCGACCGCGTCCTGCGCAAGCACGCGACGGAACAGGGCTGGGAGATCCTCGCCTTCGAGCACCCGATGTCGCTGCGGACCCGGATCCCCGCGCGGTCGGCGGGTCTGGTCGCGCTCGGCGCCTTCGCCGCGGGTGCCACCTGGTACGGCTACAACCGGCGCAAACGCACCCGCTGAGCGCACACCCACACGGCGGTACCGGGCCGGTTTTCGCAGTCAGGGGCGCGAATTGTCCGTCGCGGAGGGTGCCCGTGTCACTAGATCGAGCCTCTGTACCGGTGCACCCGTCTGCGCACTTGAAGTGACCCGGCTCACGGCGTAGAAAGTAGGTGCGGACGTTCGGTCGGCCAGGGAACAGGTAGAAGAGAAGCCTGTTCCACCCCGGCGAATCTCCGTGTGCGGACACCGGGTACCCACGCGCAGCGCGCCGCGGGAGGCTCGTCGTCTAGGGACTGCGTACCGGGACGCCGGACGCCGAGTCCATGAAGGTACGACCAGAGTTGCACGCTTGGTCGCCCGAGTGGTCCGCACCGACTGGCGGCGCCCGCCGGCTTCTTGCCGACGGGCGCCGCCAGTGTTTTGCCCACGTTTTCAAGCGTGACAGGCCCGTTCGCGTCCCTTTGTGTATGAACGGACCGTTCGTGCGGGTGGCCGATGGACAAGCAAAGTGCTCGTGGGTAGCTTCCGGATATCAGTGCTTCCAGGTGGACTTCTTTCCATCTGAGAGTCAGGCACGAATCTGGGAGGCTTGAGGTGACGACCCGAATCGCGCACGCCCGTCATCGGAGGATTTATGCGCTCGCCCTGCCCCTCGCGGGTCTGCTCGCCTTGGGTGTCGCGGGTGTTCCGGCTACCGCGCAGCCGATGACGGCCGACGCGGAGGCGCAGCGGACGCTGCGCGGGCTGACCCTGGAGCAGAAGGTCGGGCAGCTCTTCGTCACCTGGGTGAACGGCAAATCCGCCGACGAGGTCAACGCCAAGAACAAGGCCGACTTCGGTGTCGACACCCCCGCGCAGGTCATCGAGAAGTACCACCTGGGCGGCGTCATCTATTTCAACAACGACAGCCGCGACAACTTCGACGACCCGGTACAGGTCGCCAAGCTGTCCAACGGGCTCCAGCGGGCCGCGCTCCGCAGCGGCGCCCGCATCCCGTTGCAGATCGCGACCGACCAGGAAGGCGGCACGGTCACCCGGATGGGTGCCCCCGCCACGGAGCTGCCGAACGCGATGGCGATCTCGGCCGGCCGCGACACCAAGGCCGCGCAGGACGCCGCCCGGATCCTCGGGCACGAGCTGCGCGCCGTCGGCATCAACCAGGACTTCGCCCCCGACGCCGACGTGAACTCGAACCCGGCGAACCCGGTGATCGGCGTCCGTTCCTTCTCCGGCCGCCCGGAGCTGGCGAGCCAGTTCGTCGAAGCCCAGGTCAGGGGCTTCCAGAACTCCGGACGGCGCTCGGAGACGGTGTCCGCCGCCGCGAAGCACTTCCCAGGCCACGGCGACGCGGCCACCGACAGTCACCACGAGCTGCCCCGGATCGACCGGAGCGAGGCCAGCTGGCGCGAGACCGACGTGCCGCCGTTCAAGGCCGCCATCAAGGCGGGCATCGACTCGATCATGAGCGCGCACATCCAGTTCCCCAGCCTCGACCCGTCGGGCGAACCGGCCACGCTGTCGAAGCCGATCCTCACCGGCAAGCTGCGTGAGGAGCTCGGATACCGCGGAGTCGTCGTCACCGACTCCCTCTCGATGGACGCCGTGCGCGAGATGCACACCGACGCGGAGATCCCGGTGCTGGCCCTCAAGGCGGGTATCGACCAGCTGCTCATGCCGGTGAACCTCGAACTCGCGATCAACGCGGTGCTCGACGCCGTCCGCAAGGGCGAGCTGACCGAACGGCGTATCGACGAGAGCGTCCTGCGGGTGCTGAAGCTCAAGCTGAACCGCGGCATCCTCACCTCGCCGTTCGTCGATCCGGCCAAGGTGATGTCGAAGGTCGGTGTCCCGGCCAACCTCGCGACCGCGCAGGGCATCGCCGACCGGTCGGTCACCGCGATCCGCAACGACGGCGGTGTCCTGCCGCTCAAGCAGCAGCCCGCGAAGACCCTCGTGACCGGCTGGGGCGCGACCACGACGACGTCGCTGGCCGCGAAGCTCACCGCACACGGCACGCAGGCGACCGCGCTCCAGACCGGCCAGACGCCGACGGACGCGCAGATCGCGCAGGCGGCCGCGGCGGCGAAGAACGTCGACCTCGTCGTCGTGCTGACCAACAACGTCGGCACGTATCCGTTGCAGGGCAAGCTGTTGCAGGCGCTGGCCGACACCGGGAAGCCCGTCGTCGCGGTCGCCGCCCAGATCCCCTACGACGCCGGCTACGAGAACCCGATCAAGACGTGGCTCGCCACGTATGGCTACATCACGCCTTCGCTCGAAGCGCTGGCGAAGGTGATCCTCGGGAAGGTGACGCCGCAGGGCAAGCTGCCGGTGGACGTTCCCGCGGGCAAGGACGTGGGCACGGTGAAGTACCCCTTCGGCCACGGGCTGACCTGGTGAACCTCAACCGCCGCCACTTCCTCGCCACCGGCGCGCTCGCGGTCCCCGCGCTGACGGCCGGGTCCTCGGTCGCGGGGGCCCAGCCGGAAAGTGGTAGCAAAGGTCCCCCGCTCACCCGCACCGGAGCGGACGTGCTCGCCGCACAGGGCTGGGCACCGCTGTCCGGCCGCAAGCTCGGCGTGCTGTCGAATCCGACGGGTGTGCTGGCGAGCGGCGACCACATCGTCGACTCGATGGCCGCCGCCGGGGTCCGGCCGCTCGCCGCGTTCGGGCCGGAGCACGGTTTCCGCGGCAGCGCGCAGGCAGGCGGTTCCGAGGGCGACTACACCGACCCGCGCACCGGCGTGCCGGTGTACGACGCGTACGGCGCCGACGCGACGAAGCTCGCCGGCATGTTCACGAAGGCGGGCGTCGACACCGTCGTCTTCGACATCGCCGACGTCGGCGCGCGGTTCTACACCTACATCTGGTCGCTGTACACGGCGATGGTCGCGGCGGCGAAGGTCGGCGCGGCGGTGGTCGTGCTGGACCGGCCGAATCCGCTGGGTGGCAAGGCCGCCGGGCCGATGCTGAACCCGGCGTTCGCCTCGGGTGTCGGCCGGAAGCCGATCGTGCAGCAGCACGGCATGACCGTCGGCGAACTCGCGCGGTTCTTCGCGGCCGAGTTCCTGCCTGCCGAGGGGGTCACGCCGGGCAGGCTCGAAATCGTCGAGGTGCGCGATTGGCGCCGCGATCAGCTCTTCGCCCGCACCGGGCTGACCTGGGTCCCGCCGAGCCCGAACATGCCGACGCCGGACACCGCGCTCGTCTACCCCGGCACCGGGATGTTCGAGGGCACCGTGTTCTCCGAAGGCCGGGGCACCACCAGGCCGTTCGAGATCATCGGCGCGCCGGGCCTCGATTGGCGCTGGCGCGAGAAGCTGGGCGAGCTACGGCTTCCCGGGGTGAAGTTCCGTGAGGCGTACTTCGTGCCGACATTCGGCAAGTTCGTCAACGAGCCCTGCGGCGGCGTGCAGGTGACGATCACCGATCCGCGGGCGTTCGACGCCATCCGCACCGCGGTCACCATGTTCGTCACCGCGAAACAGGTGCATCCGGACAAGTTCAAGTGGCGCCCGGACAACTTCCTCGACAAGCTCTCCGGCTCGGACAGGCTGCGCACGATGATCGACAAGGGCGCCGGAGTGGACGAGATCGTCGGGTCCTGGCAGGCCGAACTGGCCGAGTTCGACCGGAAACGCCGCCGCCATCTCATCTATCGCTGAGGGGAGCAAAGCGATGGGAACGCAAGACGCGGCACCTGACGGGAGCATAGAGCGCGCCTCGGCCGACAGGCCCCGCTATCGCAGCGGCAGGGCGTCCGCACCGGGCACCGCACCATCGATACCAACGGACGCCCTGGCGATGCGATCGCGGTCGCGCGCAGAGCCGCGTCGGCACCGTGTTAGGAAGATCCTGATCGCGGCCGTCTCCGTATTGGTCGCGGCGACCACGCTGTCGACGGCGGGAGCACAGGCGATTCCGGGGACCGGGCAACAGGGAGACGGCGCGGCGGGCCGGTTCGACAAGCCGCGCGGAGGCTTCGCGCCGGCGTCCACCGTGCTGCGCGACGGCGCGCCCTCCGACGTCGGCCTCGACCCGGAGCCGATCAAGGCGGCCGAGCGGTTCATCGAGAGCTGGACGAAGCCGGACGCCACCGGCCATCCGCACTTCTCCGGAGCAGTCGGTCTGCTCGCGCATGACGGCGTGATCGTCGAGCGCCAGGCCGTCGGCGGCGCGGTCCGCTACGCCGACGCCAAGGGCACGGAGCTGCCACCCGAGCAGCAGGTGCCGATGCGCGCGGACACGATCTTCGACATGGCTTCGATCTCGAAGCTGTTCACCTCCATCGCGGTGATGCAGCTGGCCGAGACGGGCAAGCTGGACATCTCGGCGCCGGTGGTGCGGTACCTGCCGGAGTTCGGGGTGAACGGTAAGGAGGCCGTCACCGTCCAGCAGTTGCTCACCCACGTCTCGGGTTTCGCCGCGACACCGCTCCCGTCGTTGTGGGAGGGCTACCCGGACATCCCGTCCCGCCGGAAGGCCGTCCTCGACAGCCCGCTGAAGAACGCGCCGGGCAGCACATACCTCTACTCCGACATCAACCTGCTGACGCTCGGCTTCCTGGTCGAGAAGGTGGCCGGGGCTCCGTTGGACAAGGTGGTCCAGGACCGCATCGCCGCGCCGCTGGGCCTGGTGGACACCGGCTACAACCCGCCCGCGTCGAAACTCGCCAGGGTCGCGGCGACCGAGTACGCCGCGAAGCCGCCCAGAGGGCTCGTACGCGGCGAAGTGCACGACGAGAACGCTTGGTCGCTGGGCGGCGTCGCCGGGCACGCGGGCGTGTTCTCCACGGCCGCCGACATGGCGGTGCTCGCGCAAACGATCCTCAACGGCGGCGCGTACCGCGGCCAGCGGATCCTGCGCGAGGAGACCGTGCGGGCGATGCTGACGAACTACAACCACAAGTTCCCCGACAACGCGCACGGGCTCGGCTTCGAACTCGACCAGCCTTGGTACATGGGCGCGCTGTCGGCCCCCTCGACGGCCGGGCACACCGGCTTCACCGGGACCTCGCTGGTGATCGATCCGCTCTCGCGGTCGTTCGCGATCCTGCTCACCAACCGCGTGCACCCGACGCGGAGCTGGGGCTCGATCAACCTCGCGAGGGAGACGTGGGCGAGCTCGCTCGCGAAGGCGATGGCCGTCCGCCCGGTGCGCGGCCGCGACGCGTGGTTCAGCGGCGCCGGAGACGTCTCCACGGCCACGCTCACGACTCCGCCGTTACGGACGCGCGGCGGGCCGCTGAAGGTCTCCTTCGACACCTTCGTGGACACCGAAGGACCGTCGGATTCGCTGTTCCTGGAAATAAGTACCGACGGCGGAGCAACCTGGAAATCGATTACCGTGCGTGCGTCCGGACCAGGCGCCCCCACCGGAGAGCAAAACGGCCTCGGCGGACACGGACACCGCGCTTGGTGGCGGGCCGCCGCCGAGGTGTCACAAAGCTCACAAATCACCCTCCGGTGGCGTTACACGACCGATGCCCGTTACACCGGACGAGGAATTTCCTTGGATGGTGTGAAAGTCACTGAACGCGGCCGCATACTGCTGGACAGTGAGCATAATCCCCCTACTTTCGTCGCTACCGGCTGGAAGTTGAGCACTAGGTAGCCAATCGGCTTCGATGCGCTGACCAAGCGGCCCCGTTGACCGGGACACAGCCCCTTGCGTCGCGACACTAAGTTGCCAAGTCGTTAGCTCGACCTCGTTAACGGCCTCGACCTGGTTAGCGACTTTCTGGTCAACGATTAATCGCAAATCGAATCCGCAGACACGGATAGGTTGCGATCTTCCCGAAGGGTGTGGGTAGCCTTGTCGCAGATGCCAACGGTTAGTAACTTTCCCACGGTGGGCGATACCGATTCCGTAATCGCGGCCGCACCGTCCGAGGCCGTGCCGGCGCAGCCGACACGGGACGCTGACGCGAGCCCGCTCGTCCGGATTCGCTCCCTCCTGCCCGGGCTCGCCCGGGCCGAGCAGCGCGTCGCGAAGGTCGTCCTCGACGACCCCGCACAGGTCGCGCGGCGCAGCATCACCGAGGTCGCGCTCGCGGCGAACACCAGCGAAACCACCGTCACGCGGTTCTGCAAGGCGGTCGGCGTCGGCGGGTATCCGCAGCTCAGGATCGCACTGGCGGCCGACACCGCCCGCTCCGAGGCGCGGTCGACCCGCAACCTCGGCGGCGAGATCGGTCCGGAGGACGACTTGGCCGCGGTGATCGGCAAGGTCAGCTTCGCGGACGCGCGCGCCGTGGAGGAGACGGCCGACCAGCTCGACGTCCCGTCGCTACAGCGCGTGATCGACATCGTGGCCGGCGCGGGCCGCGTGGACGTCTACGGCGTGGGCGCGAGCGCGTTCGTCGCCGCGGACCTGCAGCAGAAGCTGCACCGCATCGGGCGGGTCAGTTTCGCTTGGTCGGACACGCACATCATGCTCACCTCGGCCGCCGTGCTGAGCCCCGGCGACGTCGCGATCGGCATCTCCCACACGGGCGCGACCACGGACACCGTCGAGGCGCTGCGGGTGGCCCGTGAGCACGGCGCGATCACCGTCGCCGTGACGAATTTCCCGCGTTCACCGATCACCGAGGTCGCCGACCACGTGCTGACCACGGCCGCGCGGGAGACGACGTTCCGCTCGGGTGCGACCGCCAGTCGCATCGCGCAGCTGACCGTCATCGACTGCCTGTTCATCGGTGTCGCGCAGCGGCACATGGACGCGTCGGTCAACGCGCTCGACGCGACCAGGGACGCGGTTGGCTCGCACCGTCTGGGCGTCCGGCCCGACGGCAGGCGGCGGCCGCGGGAAACCGGCAAATGAGCGAAAAAGTGAGGCGCATGATGACCGTCCCACGCCAGGTGGTGCACGTCGACTCGCCAACCGAACAGCGCAATCCACGGACGACCGACATCGACCTGATGTCGACCATGGGCATCCTCGGCGCGATCAACGCCGAGGACCGCCGGGTCCCCGAAGCCGTCGCCGCGGTGCTGCCGCAGGTGGCGCGGGCGGTCGACTTCGCCGTGGAAGCGCTGCGGTCGGGACACCGCGTGCACTACTTCGGGGCCGGTACTTCCGGCAGGCTGGCGACGTTGGACGCGGCGGAGCTCGTACCGACGTTCAACGTGCCCTCCGATTGGTTCATCGCGCATCACGCGGGCGGCGCGCGCGCACTGCGCCAAGCCGTCGAAGACGCCGAGGACAACGCGAAGGCCGGAGCCGCCGAGGTGGCCGAGTCCGTCGCACCCGGCGACTTCGTGCTCGGGCTGACGGCTTCCGGCCGGACTCCCTACGTCCTCGGCGCGCTGGCCGCGGCCAGCCGTCGCGGTGCCCGGACCGCCCTGGTCTCGGGCAATCCGGCAGCGGTGACGCCGCCGGGTGTCGACGTCCTCATCGCGGTGGACACCGGCCCCGAGGCGATCGCCGGATCGACGCGGATGAAGGCGGGCACGGCGCAGAAGATCATCCTCACGGCGTTCTCCACCGCGACGATGATCAAGCTCGGCCGCACGTATTCGAACCTGATGGTGAGCATGCGGGCGACCAACGCGAAGCTGCGCGGGCGGACCATCCGGATCCTGCGCGAGGCCACCGGCATGAGCATGGCGGACTGTTCCGACGCGCTCACCGAGGCCGACGGCGACCTCAAGGTCGCGCTGGTCCATCTGCTGTCCGGCGAAGACGTCGCGAGTGCGGCGAAGGCGCTGACGGCCAGCGATGGCCACGTACGAAAGGCTCTCGACTCCCTCAGGGTGCGCGCGAGCTGAACACCGGCGGACAGACCCGTTCATCCCGACGCATCGCGCTCACGCGACGCGAACGGGTGTCCGTCGCCGGGATGGCCGGATTCATCCTGCTGCTCAACGTCATCGGCTGGGGGGTCCTGACGCTTTTCGTGGCGCCGCGCCAGTACGAGCTCGGCGCCACGGGCGTGTTCGGGGTCGGTCTCGGCGTCACGGCGTTCGTACTCGGGATGCGGCACGCGTTCGACGCGGACCACATCGCCGCGATCGACAACACCACCCGCAAGCTGATGGCCGACGGGCAACGGCCGCTTTCGGTCGGGTTCTGGTTCTCCCTCGGCCATTCGACGATCGTCTTCGTCCTGTGCCTGCTGCTGTCGCTCGGCGTCCGCGCGCTCGCCGGGGCCGTCGAGGACGACTCGTCGGCGCTGCACGAGGCGACCGGGCTGATCGGGACCTCCGTTTCGGCGGTGTTCCTGTACCTCATCGGGATCATGAACCTGGTGGTGCTCGGCGGCATCGTGAAGGTGTTCCGGCGTATGCGGCGGGGCGAATTCGACGAAGCGGCGCTGGAGCGGCAACTCGACAACCGCGGCTTCATGAACCGCCTGCTCCGCGGCGCCACCAAAGCGGTGCGCAAGCCTTGGCACATCTACCCGATCGGCGTGCTGTTCGGCCTCGGCTTCGACACCGCGACCGAGGTCAGCCTGCTGGTGCTCGCCGGCGGCGCGGCGGCGTTCTCGCTGCCCTGGTACGCGATCCTGGTACTGCCGATCCTGTTCGCCGCGGGGATGACGCTGTTCGACACCGTCGATGGCTGCTTCATGAACTTCGCGTACGGCTGGGCGCTCGCGAAGCCGGTGCGGAAGATCTACTACAACCTCATCGTGACGGCGCTTTCCGTCGCGGTCGCCTTGCTCATCGGGACGATCGAAGTCGTCTCGATCATCACCGAACGGTTCGGCATCACGACCGGACCGCTCGCGGCTATCGGATCGCTGAGCCTGGACTACGTGGGCTACGCGGTTGTAGCGCTCTTCGTGTTTACGTGGCTCTTCGCGCTCCTCGTGTGGCGGTTTGCGCGTATCGAGGAGCGCTGGTCGGTCAAGTAGCCGCTCTGACCTGCGGAAAGAGAGCAAGGGACCTTTGCTACCACTTGTCTCGATGTCGAGAGAAGTGGTAGCAAAGGTCCCTTGCTCCCCTGGGTCACGCAGGCTCGGGCACCTTCGCCCGCGAAGGCACCGAAAGCGCGAAGCCCAACAGTGCGACGAAGGCGGCAACGGGACCGATCCACCAGACACCGGCGGAAGACAGGACGACGCCACCCAGCGCGGCACCGAGGGCTCCGCCGCCGTAGATCGCGGAACCGTTGAGCCCCATGGCGACCGTCGGCGCGTCGGGCGCCAGCGAGAACAGCCGGTGCTGCTGCGGAACCATCAGCATGCCGCCGAAGACCCCCGAAGCCAGCGCGAGGACCAGCGAACCGGGCAGGCTCAGCACGGCGACGTCCAGCAGCGCGAACGTCACGACCGTGCCGATCAACGAAATCGAGCGGACGCGCGAAGGCCCCAGCGAGTCCGTCGCCCGGCCCGCGAAGGCGTTGCCCGCGATCTGCCCGATCCCGAAACCGACGAGCAGCCACGAGATCGTCGCGCCCACCGCCACCGGAGCCACCAGCACCGGCAGGTACACGAAGGCCGCGAAGCCCGCGGCGGTGCCGAGGACGCTCACGCCGAGCACACGCGCGATCGGCGGCCGCGCGACGACGGCGAGCCTGTCGCGCAACGACACCGTCGGCATCCGAACGCCGGGCAGCAGCGGCACCAGCAGCATCACGACCAGCGCCACCGCGCCGATCCCCCACATCACCGCACGCCAGCCGAACCAGTTGCCCGCCACCACCCCGATCGGCACGCCGAGCACCATCGACACGCTCATCCCGTTCGAGACCGTGGCCAGCGCGCGCCCACGGCGCTCGTCCGACGCCAGCGCACCGGCGAGCACATACGCGTTGGATTGGAACGCGGCGGCGCCGAGGGCGGCCAGCACCCGCGCGACGGCGACCACGGCGAAGGATTCGCCGAGCGCCTGACCGGCCATGCCGATCGTGAACAGCACCATCCCCGCGCCGAGCACCCAGCGCCGGTCGAGCCGTCCGGTGAAAGCCGCGATCAGCGGTGAGGAAATGGCGTAGGTAACCGCGAAGACCGTGGTCAGCTGGCCCGCGACGGCCTCGGAAACCCGCAGGTCGGCGGCGATGGCGGGCAGCAGCCCGTTCAGGACGAATCCGTCGGTGCCGACGGTGAACGTCCCGACGGCGAGTACCAGCAGAGCCCCCAGAGCGAGCCGATCATTTGATGATCGTCGAATCGTCATGGGAGGTATAGTGACGAGACTGTTCGATGACTGTCAAATAGTTTGGAGTGCCGTGAGCAGCACGCTGCCGCAGCCGTCGATCGACGAGATCGAGATCGTGCCGGTGCTCCAGGCGCTCGCGGATCCCGTGCGCCTGGAGCTGATCCGCGCCCTGCGAAGCAACCCTTCGCCGCGAAGCTGCGCCGTCACCGAGTACGACGTCGACATCAGCGCGCCGACGCTCTCCCACCACTGGAAGGTGTTGCGCGAGGCCGGCCTCACGACGACGTTCGTCGAGGGCCGGACCCGCTGGGTCGAGCTACGGACCGAGGACGTCCACGCGCGCTTCCCCGGGCTACTGGACGCCGTCCTCGCCTAGCCGCCACTTCGCCGCGAGTTCCGCCGCGGCGCATACGCCGACATCGAGCAGATACGGCCCCGCTTGCCCGCAACCGGACCCCGATGCGATCGGCTGACCGTGCCCCATCCCGGCGACGGCGTGCGTGTCGACGGCCGCGCCGACATCGGTCCACTGCTCGGAAGCTCACGCATATTCATCGGGGCGACCGTGTAGTCCGCGGCCCCGTGCCCGCGGCGCGCACCTTGTCGCCCCATTGCTTCGGGTCAGATCCTTGCCGGGGTTCATGCATGAGTACGCGTCGATCATCGAGGCCGCGCAGCCGTAGGGCAGCCCCGCGACGACACCGCCGCCCGCGAACAGTTCCGGATACGCCGCCAGCATCACCGAAATCATCGCACCACCGGCCGACAAGCCGGTCACGTACGTCCGGCTTCCGGCCGAATACCGCGCCATCTGCGCGATCGATTCGGCTTCTCCGGCCCCTCGTTTGATGTCCGTGGCCTGGAACCAGTTGAAGCATTTGCTGAAGTTGTTCGCCGAGACCTGTTGTGGCAGAACGAGTTTGAACCGCAGCCTGTCCGCGAGCCCGACCCAGCCGGAGCCACGCGCGTATCCGGCGGCGTCCTGCGTGCAACCGTGCAGCACGACCACCGCCGGACGTCCGGACGGCAGACCGTCGGGAACGTATTCGAACATCTGCAAAGCACCGGGATTGCTCCCGAACCCGGTCACCGGACGGCGCCCGCGGGGTTTCCACGTGGAAGACCACCACAGCGACGGCCCGTTTTGTGTGGTCGCGCCGGGTACCGATCCGCGAAACACCCGCTTATCGTCGGCCGATGCGGCTCTTCCTGGTCCTCGCGATGATGCTGGCCCTGGCCACCCCCGCCCATGCGGCGAGCAGTTGCGGGAACGTGCGCGTTCCCGGCGCCGCGACCCAACGACTGTCCTGTTTGGACGATCTGACGACCATCGGCACCCTGGTCACCGGGCACACCATCCAGGCGGACTGGGCCGGGCTCACCTCGGCGGGGTTCCCCGCTCCCAAGGGCGTTCCCGGTATCCAGATCGACGGCTACTTCCCGGATTCGTCGACGTCCAACCCGACGCACGGCTGGCACCACGACGCGCAGTTCGTGCTCCGGCTGCCCGACCGCTGGAACGGCGGCCTCGTGGTGTCGGGATCGCCCGGCGTGCGACGGCAGTACGCGAACGACCGCGCGATCGGCGACCAGGTCCTCGCCGCCGGCTACGCGTTCGCCGCCACCGACAAGGGCAACACCGGAGCCGACTTCCACACCGATGGACGCCGCCCCGGTGACGCGATCGCCGAGTGGAACTCGCGGGTCACGCAGCTGACCATCGCCGCGAAGGCGGCCGTCGCGCACCGCTACGGACGCCTGCCGAGCCGCACCCTCGCGGCCGGGATGTCGAACGGCGGCTACCTCGTCCGCTGGCAGCTCGAGAACCGGCCGTGGCTCTACGACGGCGGAATCGACTGGGAGGGCACGCTTTGGCACGAAGACGGCCCGAACCTGTTCACCTTCCTGCCGCCCGCGATCAAGGCCTATCCCGCGTACGCCGCCGGTTCCGCGCAAGCCCATCAAGAGATCCTCGACGCCGGTTTCGCGCCGGGTTCGGAATTCCTCTGGCCGTACCACAACGACGTCTATTGGGGCCTGACCCAGCGCATCTATCAGGCCGAATTCGATCCGTCGTTCGCCGGAACCGACTACGACTACGCCACTCGCCCGCCGTCGGTGCACCGCGCGGTCGAACGGATCTCGCTGACCGGCCGGATCGGCAAACCGCTGATCACCCTGCACGGCACCCTCGACACGCTCCTGCCGATCACCCGTGACTCCGATGTCTATCAGCGGATGATCGCCGAGCAGGGCCGCGCCGGGCTCCAGCGTTACTACCGGATCGTCGACGGCACCCACGTCGACGGGCTGTACGACGCGTATCCGGACAAGCTGCGGCCCATCGGCCCGTGTTTCCGTACGGCGTTCACCGCGCTCGAAGGCTGGCTCGACGGCGTCCGCCCACCCGCTTCGGCGACCATCCCGCGCGCGAGCGGTGACCTGGCGACGTCTTGCGCACTAAGCTGATCGCATGGAATTCCAGGACGTCGTACGACGCCGTCGCATGGTCCGGAAGTTCACCGACGAGCCCGTCGCCGAGGCGAGCCTTCAGCGCATCCTGCGCAACGCGCTGAAGGGTCCATCGGCCGGATTCTCCCAGGGACAAGGATTTCTCGTCCTCACCGGCGAAGAACTCGCGAAATTCTGGGAGTTCGGGGCGAGCTGGGCGCCGGAAACCGTGACCACGGCCCCGGTCGCGATCGTCCCGCTTTCGGTCAAGAACGCGTACCTCGACCGCTATGCCAAGCCGGACAAGGGTGTCGCAGATCGGGACGAGTCGTGGTGGCGCGTGCCGTACTGGGACGTCGACACCGGGATGGCGACGTTGCTCATCCTGCAGACGGTCGTCGACGAAGGTCTCGGCGCAGTGTTCTTCGGGCTGGCACCGGAAAGCGTGGAGAGGCTTCACAGCGAGTTCGGCGTGCCGGAGGATCACGACCCGATCGGTGTCGTGGCGCTCGGGCACGGCGCCGAATCCGGTCCGTCGCCCGGCTCGTCGGCGACCACGATCGCCCGACGCGACTTCGACGACGTCATCCGTTTCGGTCACTGGTGAGGCGATGCAGCCTGAGCGCGAGCTGGAGTTCCAGCGCGCGCTCGGGCGCCTGCCATTGCTCGCCCAGCAGCGACGCGATGCGGTCCAGTCGCTGGACGACGGTGTTGACGTGCACGTGGAGCAGGTCCTTCGCCCGCGTCAAGTTGCCGCCACAGGCGAAATACGCGCGGAGCGTGCCGATCAGGTCCGTGCCGCGGCGTTCGTCGTAGTCGAGCACCGGGCCGATCGTGGCGGCCACGTACGCGCCGAGGTCGGCGTGCTCGCCGAGGAGCAGCCCGACGAAGCCGAGGTCGGCCATGCTCGCGCCTTCCCCCGCCCGGCCCAGCGCCAGCAGCGACGCGACACATCGCGCGGCTTCGGCGTGCGCCACGGCCAGCGCCTTCGGTGACGCAGCCGGCCCCGCCGCGCCCACCGTCACCGGGCAGTCCATTGTGGACGTCAGTTCGGCGGCGACCGATCGCGCCAGCACACCGGGATCCGCGCCACGGACGAGAAGCACTACCTCGTCGGCGTGCACCCCGACCAGGTCCGCGTGCCGCGAAGCCGCCGCGGCCAGCCGACGCCGGGAGACGTCGTCGGAATGCGCGACCAGCACCGCGTGCGATGTCGACAAATCGACCCCCAGTCGCCGACCGCGTGCCAGTAGCGCGGCCGGATTGCGGCCGGGCGCGGTGAGCAGGTCCGACAGCAGCTCGCCGCGCACCTCGTCCTCGGCGCGCGCGACGGACCGCCGTTGCATCAGCAGCACGGCGGTGACCACGCCCGCCCGCTCGAACAGCCGCCGGTCGGCCTCGCCGAGCGAGTGCCCGCCGCCCAGCACCAGACTGCCGAGGAACTCCTGACCTGCCTGGACCGCGCACAGCCAACCGTCCTCAGTGGACACCGCGCGCCCGCTCGCCCTGGACGCGGAAACCGCGGTGCGCGAAAGACTCAGCTCACCGTCGGTCCTGGCGAGGACCGCGCCGTCCGCGTCATAGACGGCGATGGCGCCGCCGAGCACGTCCGCGACCGCGGCGGCGACCTCGGCCAGATCACCGCCGCGCAGCACGAGATCCATCAGCCGGTCGTGCGCGTCCTCGGCCCGGCGCATCGCGTCGTTGTGCGCGCTGATCGTCGCGTTCGCGGCGTTCAGCTCGGCGACCGCGCGACGCGTCTCGTCGAGCAGATGCGCGTTGTCCAGCGCGATCGCCGCGTGGTCGGCCAGCGACGACAGCAGCGCGACCTCGTCGGGCGAGAACTCGCGGGTGGTCCGGTCCGAGGCGAACAGCACCCCGATGACCTTGCTGCCGATCGCCAGCGGCACCCCGAGGATCGCGGTCAGTCCTTCGTCGAGCACTCCGGTGTCGATCGACGACGTGTGGCGGAACCGCTTGTCGTTGAAGTAATCCGCCGTCGCGTACGGCCGCGCGGTCTGCGCGACCAGCCCGCCGAGCCCCTCGCCCATGCCGAGCACGATGTCCTGGAACAGCGCGGAAACCGACCCATCGGTGACGCGAACGTAGGTCTTGCCCTCGGTCTCGTCGTTGAGACTGAGATACGAGACGTCCACGCCGAGCAACGCCCGCGCCCGCCGCACGATCGACCGGAGGACGGCGTCCGGATCGTCCAGCCGGGCGAGGTCGCTGGCGGTGTCGAACAACGCGGCCAGCTCCGCCTCGCGCCGCCGGTGCTCGGCGACGGTGTCCCGGATCCGCAGCGCCAGCTCGGTGGCCTTCGGGTCCACGGGGACGTGCGCCAGCTGCTCGCTGCCCGCGCCGGAGGCGAGCAGTTCGAGCAGCCGGCGCAATTCCGCGGCTCCGTCCACAGCGGTCATGCTGACACGTGACCGCGCTCCGTGAGAACTTCGGAGTGCAGGGATTCACCCTTGGTCTCGCGGGCGGCGAGCAGGGCGATCACGGTCAGCGCGCACATCGAGACCACGTAGAGCGACACCGGGACCGTGCTGCCGAACTCCTTGAACAGTGCCACCGCGATGAGCGGAGCCACCGCGCCCGCCGCGATCGAAGACAGCTGCCCACCGACCGAAAGCCCGGTGTAGCGCACCCGCGTCGGGAACTGTTCGGAGAAGAACGCGGCCTGCGGGCCGTACATCGCGCCGTGCAGCACCAGACCGATGGTCGCCGCGAGGATGATGACGCCGGAGTTCTTCGTGTCGAGCATCGCGAAGAACACGAAGCTCCACACCGCCATGCCGATCGCGCCGAACAGGTAGACGGGGCGGCGGCCGATCCGGTCGGAAAGCTTGCCCCACAAGGGAATCGTCACGAAGTGCACCGCCGAGCCGATGAGCACCGCGTTGAGACCGGCGGATTTCGGCAGGCTCAGCCCGGTGGTCACGTAGACGAGGATGAACGCGGTGATCACGTAGTACGAGACGTTCTCCGCCATCCGGGAGCCGATCGTGATCAGCACCGCGCGCCAGCTCTTGCGGAACACCTCGACGACCGGCGCGTGCGTGGTCTTGTCGTTCTTCTGCGCCGCGAGGAACACCGGCGATTCGCTGACCACGAGCCGGATCCACAGCCCGATCACCACGAGCACACCGGACAGCAGGAACGGAATGCGCCAGCCCCAGCTGAGGAACGCTTCGTCGGATTGCGTCGCGGCGAGGATCGCCAAGACCGCCGTCGCGAGCAGGTTGCCGCCGGGAGCACCGCATTGCGGCCACGACGCCCAGAACCCGCGGCGCTTGTCGTCGCCGTGTTCGGAGACGATCAGCACCGCGCCGCCCCATTCGCCGCCGAGCGCGAAACCCTGCACGAGCCGCAGCAGCGTCAGCAGGATCGGCGCCACCACACCGACGGTCGCGTAGGTCGGGAGGATGCCCATCGCGCAGGTCGACCCGCCCATCAGCAGCAGGCTCAGCACCAGCAGCTTCTTGCGGCCGACGCGGTCGCCGAAATGCCCGAACACCAGCCCGCCGATCGGCCGCGCGAGGAAGCCGACGGCGTAGGTGAGGAACGCCAGCAGCGTGCCGGTGAGCGGATCGTTGGAGGGAAAGAACAATTTGCCGAACACCAGCGCCGCGGCGGAGGTGTAGAGGAAGAAGTCGTACCACTCGATCGTCGTGCCGATCAGGCTGGCGCTGACGACCTTCGCGATCGAGCCGCGGTTCTGGGTGGTCACCGAGGAGGTCCTTTCCGGGGAGGGGTTCACGCGGCGGTCCAGCCGCCGTCGAGGGGGATGGAGGTGCCGGTGACGTGGGCGGCGTGGTCGCCGGACAGCCAGAGCACGCACGCGGCGACGTCCGCCGGTTCGATGAGCCGTTTGATCGCCGACCGCCGCAACAGGACCTGCTCGATGACGGCGTCGCGTTCGAGCCCGTGCTCTTCGGCCTGCGCCTGGAGCTGGCCGGTGACCAGCGGCGTCCGGACGTAGCCCGGGTTGACACAGTTGCTGGTCACGCCGTGTTCGGCGCCTTCGAGCGCGGTGACCTTGGAGAGGCCTTCGAGTGCGTGTTTCGCGGTGACGTACGCGGATTTGAACGGGCTCGCGCGGAGGCCGTGGACGCTGGACATGTTGACCACGCGCCCCCAGCCGCGTTCGTACATGCTCGGCAGCGCACGGCGGATGAGCAGGAACGGCGCGGTGACCATGAGCGACTGGACGCGGGTGAACGTCTCCGGCGGGAACTCGTGGATCGGCGCGATGTGCTGGAAACCGGCGTTGTTGACGAGGATGTCGATCTCGGTGGGGAGGGTCTCGACGGCCTTGGCGTCGGTGAGGTCGACGACGTGCGCGATGCCGTCGACTCCGGCCGCCGCCTTCTCGACGGCGTCGTCGATGTCGACGAGATGGACCTTGGCCCCGGCCTCGGCGAGCGCTTCGGCGCAGGCCAGGCCGATCCCGCCCGCCGCGCCGGTGACCAGCGCGGACTTACCGGCCAGATCGCTGTGATACGCACCACTCATGCCGGACGACGTTAGGTCGCCCGGGGCGCTTAGACCATGTGGTCACGCACTACACCTGGGCAAGATCCCATGTGGGATCTCGCCAGAGGTCAGCCGGCGGCGTCGGAGATGGACTTCGCCTCACGAGCGCCCGCCTCGAACGCTTCGCACGAGAAGAGCAGCCAAGCGCGAACGCCTTCAGGAGACCCGCTGGAGAAGCCTGAAGCGGCTTCGAGGTACTTCGGTACACGCCGGAAGTACGCGACCTCCGGCACCGTCAGCGCCTTCGGGTCCAGCCCGGTCGCCACCGCCGAAAGCCGTGCCGCCGCCCGCGCGACGACCCCGTCCGCGGAGCCGAAAGGCTTGAGCGCCAACAGTTCCCCGTGCACGACGGCGGTCAGCACCGGCCCCGGCACCGACGTCGCGCCGGTGACCAGTTGCGCCAGCATCTCCAGCCGCGGCCCGACGTCACCGGACGACCGCGGCCGCCCCAGCGCGTCGAGATCCGTCACCAGATCCGACGCGGCGAGAACGTGCAGGCGCGCCAACGCCTGCAGCGGCGCCCGCCGCCACGTCGGGAGCAGGCCTTCGAGCGCTTCCGCGACCCGCAACGCGCCAGCCAGCACCGGATCGGTCACCTCGCCGGATTCCGGCAGTTCGGGCGCGGCGCCTTCGATCCCCGCCGACGCCCGCGCCGACCGCACGGACGCTTCGGCGGCCGTCGCCGCGCCGCCGCGCAGGTTGGCGGGCAGCCGGTGGACGGCGAACACCGCGTCCTGAGCCGATTTCGCGGCCGCCGCGACCCCTTCGAGGTCCAGCAGTGGCTTCAGCGGATCCGTCACGCGTCCAGCACCTGGCCCTCGCGCCGCACCACAGGCGCCTGCACCGACCACGGGAAGTTGATCCACCGGTCCGTGTGCTTCCAGACGTACTCGCATTCGACCTCGGAGCGCGGCTTCTCGTAGACGACCGCGCAGCGCACCTCGGCGACGTGGTCGGCGCAGAAGTCGCGGACCAGCTTCAGGGTCGCGCCCGTGTCCGCGACGTCGTCGGCGACGAGCACCTTCTTCTTCGTCAGGTCGACGACGTTCGGCACCGGCGGCAGCATCACCGGCAGGTCGAGACGCTGGTCGACGCCGGTGTAGAACTCGACGTTCATCACGTGCAGGTTCTTGACGTCCAGCGCGTAGCCGAGCGCTCCGGCGACGAACAGCCCGCCGCGCGCGATCGACAGGATCAGGTCCGGCTCGAAGCCGTCGTCGGCGACGGCCTGTGCCAGATCCCTGCCGGCCGTCCCGAACAACTCCCAGGTGAGCTCTTCCCGCTCTTCGGCCATGGTGCCTCGCCTTCGTCGATCGTTCCCGCGAGCATAGGCAACGCCGCAGTGGCCTTCTCGAATGCTTCAAAACTGGCTATCCAGTAAGGCCATTGCCGGTCGTACCGTCAAGATCGTGACCGACTGGAACGACCACGCGACCCTGACCGGTGAACGCGTCCGCCTCGAACCCCTCACCCGCGACCACACCAAGGGCCTCTTCGCGGCGGGCTCCGACCCGGCGATCTGGACCTGGCTCAGCCTCCGGCAACCGCGGGATCTCGCCGCCGCCGAAGCGATGGTCGAAGACATCCTCGCCGACCCCGACCGCCGCGCCTGGGCGCAGATCGACGCGCGTACCGGCGAGGTCGCGGGCACGACGTCGTTCTACGCGATGAACGCGCGCCACAAGATCGTTTCCGTCGGCTACACCTGGATCGGTTCCGAATGGCAGCGGACCGGGCTCAACCGCGCGTCGAAACTCCTGTTGCTGCGCCACGCTTTCGACGACCTCGGCGCGAACCGCGTCTCGTGGGAGACCGATATCCGCAACCTCAAGTCGCAGAAGGCGATCGAACGTCTCGGCGCACAACGGGAAGGGGTGCTGCGCGCGCATCGCGTCCGGCCGGACGGGACCATCCGCGACACCGTCGTCTACTCGCTGACCGGACCAGAATGGCCGGCGGTCCGTACCGCCTTGTCCTCAAGCGTGTGAATGCCGCGCGCAACCACGATGCAACCTTTTACTTCGCGTCGTAACGTCGATAGCGTGCCAACGGGCGTGAAGACACGCGAATCACAGGAGGCATCGCACCATGACCGAGCAGTCGCCGGCGCTGGACAATTTGCTCACGGAGAGCAGGACCTTCCCCCCGAGTGAGGCTTTCAGCGCGCAAGCGAATGCCACCGCCGACTTCTACGCCGAAGCCGACACCGACCGGGAAGCGTTCTGGGCCAAGCAGGCCGAGCGCCTGCACTGGGAAACGAAGTGGTCGCAGGTACTGGACTGGACCAATGCGCCGGTCGCGAAGTGGTTCGTGGGCGGGAAGCTGAACGTCGCGTACAACTGCGTGGACCGCCATGTCGATTCCGGGCACGGCGACCAGGTCGCCATCCACTGGGTCGGCGAGCCCGGCGACAGCCGTGACATCACCTACGCGCAGTTGAAGGACGACGTTTCCCGCGCGGCGAACGCCCTCGAATCCCTCGGCCTCGAGGCGGGCGACCGCGTCGCCATCCAGATGCCGATGGTGCCCGAAGCGATCGTCGCGATGCTCGCGTGTGCCCGCATCGGCGTCCTGCACAGTGTCGTCTTCGGTGGTTTTTCCCCGACAGCACTGCGTTCCCGGGTGGACGACCAGGCGGCGCGGATCGTCATCACCACCGACGGCCAGTACCGCCGCGGCAAGGCCGCCCCGATGAAGGCCAATGTCGACGAAGCGCTCGAAGGCGCCGAATCGGTCGAGAAGGTCATCGTCGTGCGCCGCACCGGCGAAGAGGTGCCGATCACCGAAGGCCGCGACATCTGGTGGCACGAACTGGTCGACGGCCAGTCCGCGGAGCACGCCCCGCAGGCGTTCGACTCCGAGCACCCGCTCTTCATCCTCTACACGTCCGGCACCACCGGGAAGCCGAAGGGCATCCTGCACACCTCCGGCGGCTACCTGACCCAGGCCGCGTACACGCACCACAACGTCTTCGACCACAAGGCGGGCGAAGACGTCTACTGGTGCACCGCCGACATCGGCTGGATCACCGGGCACACGTACATCGTTTACGGGCCGCTGGCGAACAGGACGACGCAGGTCGTCTACGAAGGCACCCCGAACACCCCGCACGAGGGCAGGCACTGGGAGATCGTGCAGCAGCACAAGGTCTCCATCTACTACACCGCACCCACGCTGATCCGGACGTTCATGAAGTGGGGCAACGAGATCCCGCAGAAGTACGACCTCTCGTCGCTGCGTGTGCTGGGCAGCGTCGGCGAGCCGATCAACCCCGAGGCGTGGATCTGGTACCGCGAGAACATCGGCGCGAACTCCGCGCCGATCGTGGACACCTGGTGGCAGACCGAGACCGGCGGGATCATGATCTCGCCGCTGCCGGGCGTCACCGCCACGAAGCCGGGCTCCGCGCAGAAGGCGCTGCCGGGCATCTCGGCGAAGGTCGTCGACGACCAGGGCGTCGAGGTCGGCAAGGGCGGCGGCGGATACCTGGTGCTCGACAAGCCGTGGCCGGGCATGCTGCGCGGCATCTGGGGCGACGAGCAGCGGTTCCGTGAGACCTACTGGTCCCGCTTCGCCGACCAGGGCTACTACTTCGCCGGAGACGGCGCGAAGTACGACGCCGACGGCGACGTCTGGCTGCTGGGCCGGGTCGACGACGTGATGAACGTGTCCGGGCACCGCATCTCGACCACCGAGGTCGAGTCGGCGCTGGTCTCGCACCCGACGGTCGCCGAGGCCGCCGTCGTCGGCGCGACCGACCCGACCACCGGGCAGGGCATCGTCGCGTTCGTCATCCTGCGCGGCAACGCCGTGGATGGCGGCGACGAGGCGGTCCAGGAGCTGCGCGATCACGTCGCCAAGGAGATCGGCCCGATCGCGAAGCCGCGGCAGATCCTGGTCGTGCAGGAACTGCCGAAGACGCGGTCCGGCAAGATCATGCGCCGCCTGCTGCGTGACGTCGCGGAGAACCGCCAGGTCGGCGACGTGACGACGCTGGCCGACTCGTCGGTGATGGACCTGATCTCTTCGGGCCTGAAGTCCGGCAAGTCCGAGGAGTAGCCGTCCCAAACGTCATGAAAGGGTCGTTCAGGACACTTTTTGTCCTGAACGACCCTTTCATGACATCCGGCACGCTTACCACACCCCGCCGGGCACGAGTCGAACGCCTGTTCTAGGATGTGCCGGGTACCACCCCATACCCGGGCAAGGAGACGACACCGACGATGACCGTGGATGCCTTGACACGCACTGACGCCGTGTCCGAAGAAGCGGCTACCGAAGCGCCCGTCGACTCGACGCCGCAGGCGGAGACGGCCGAAGCCCCGGCCGAGGCGAAGACCGAGACTCCGGAGAACCCGGAACCCGCTGCCGAAGAGGCGGCGGTCGAGTCCCCCAAGCCGAAGCGTGGCCGTCCGAAGGTCGCCACGACGGCGAAGAAGACCCGCACCGTCGAGCTGACCCTCACGGTCACCGGCACCGCCGACGGCGAGTGGCAGGCCGAGCTCAAGAACGGCGCCAAGTGGGTCGCGAAGGGCCTGGAGATCCCGGCCGCCGCCGTGTCCCGCGCCGCCAAGGAGCTGCACGCGGACCTGTCGGGCCCGATCGACGAGGTCATCAACGCAGCCCGCGAGCTGCAGGCAGCGAAGGTGGCCCAGCTCGAAGCCGAGCTGGAGAAGGCGAAGCTGGCGCTGGCCGAGCTGGACGCCTGAGACTTTCCTCCCGACCGGGGCGGACGCTGGATATCAGTGTCCGCCCCGGTTTCTTCATTCCGCGATCGGTGGCCGCGAAGGCGGCGGCGTCTTGAACTCGACCCACTGACTGTCCACAATGGCCTCGACGCTGTGCGGGACTCCGCGCGGATGGACGATGGTCCCGCCCGCTTCGAGCGTCACTTCCCGGCCGTCGAGCGTGCCGCGCAGCGAACCCGAAATCAGGTACACGATGCTGTCGTGATCGTGGCTGTGCACGGGCGAAGCGACGCCCGCCGGATAACAGATCTCGTACGCCAGGCCGCCTTCCGCCGTCGCGAGCGTCCGGAACCGGCCCTGTCCGCCGATCAGCGGCAGACCCTCCACAGTGGACATCCGAGCCCAGGTCATCGCACGGGCTCCATGGCAGCGGCCTCCTCGCGGTCCGGGTCACGGGCGAGCACGACACCGATGATGGTCACCACCGCGGTCACGAGCAAGTAGCCCCCGATCGCGAGCCAGGTGTCGAAACCGGCCAGCAGCGCGGTGAACAGCAGCGGCGCGGGCGCCCCGCCGATCACGCCGGCCAGCGTGTACGCCAGCGAGCTGCCGGTGTAGCGCAGGCGCGGCGAGAACTGCTCGGTGACGAGGGCGGCCTGCGGGCCGTAGAGCGCGGCGTGGATGACCAGCGCGAGCACGATCCCGATCGCCAGCATCGCGAACGAGCCGCCGCTGACCATCGGGAAGAACACGAACGGCCAGATCCCGGCGGCGATGGTCGCGAACAGGTACATCTTGCGCCGGGAGACCCGGTCCGAGAGCGCGCCGAACAGCGGCATCAGGATCAGCTGGAACGCGGAACCGATCATCACCGCGGCCAGCCCGGCGCCGCGCGAGAGGTCGGTGTGCGTGGTGACGTAGGTGAGGACGAAGACGGTGAACAGCGCGTAGAGCACGTCCGGGCAGACGCGGATCAGGACGGCCGCCACGAGCGCGCGGCGTTCGGTGCGGAAGACCTCGGAGATCGGCGCCGACGAACGTTCGCCCCGCTCCTGGATCTGCTTGAAGACCGGCGTCTCCTCCAGCTTGAGCCGGATCCACAGCCCGAACCCGACGAGCGCGCCGGACAGCAGGAACGCGATCCGCCAGCCCCAGCTGTTGAACTGGTCCTCGGTGAGCAGCGCGGCCAGGACGGCGAGGACACCGTTGGCGAGCAGGTTGCCCGCGGGCGGGCCGATCTGCGCGGCCGACGCCCAGAAGCCTCGTTTGCCGGGATCGCCGAACTCACTCGACAGCAGGACGGCGCCACCCCATTCGCCGCCGATGCCGACGCCCTGCGCGAACCGCAGCGCCACGAGCAGCACCGCCGCGAAGCCGCCGATGGTCTCGTACGTGGGCAGGACGCCGATGAGGAACGTCGCCACGCCGGTGAGCACGAGCGTCATGACCAGGATGCGTTTGCGGCCGAGCACGTCGCCGAGGCGGCCGAAGAGGAACCCGCCGAGCGGCCGGGCGAGGTAGCCGACGGCGTAGGTCGAGAACGCCGCCATCGTGCTCGCGAGCTGGTCTTCCGAGGGAAAGAAGAGATGCCCGAAGATCGTCGCGGCCGCCACCGAGTAGGCCGCGAAGTCGTACCACTCGAGCGCTGTCCCCGAGAGGCTGGCCGCGAAGGCCTTGTGCAACGAACGCCGGTCACCGGCTGGTGAGGTCATGTCCACATCCGTCCGTAGGAGATCCGCAACCCCGCCGGGAGGGGTTGAATTGCGGATATACTCCTTGTATACAAGCTGTATGCGCAACCCCCAATCTCGGAGGATAGATGCCTGAGCTGCGTTTCACCCTTCCCGACGGCCAGGAGCGGCGGACCGAGGTCCACACGCTGCTGAACGCCGGATACGCCGGTCGCAGCCAGGAGGACGTCGCCGCCCACGTGGCCGAACTGGCCGAACTCGGCGTCCCCGCGCCTTCGGTGATCCCGGCGCTCTACCCGGTCGCGCCGTACCTGGCGAGTCAGACCGACGAGGTCCCGGTGCAGCACGAGCGGACCTCCGGCGAGGCCGAATGGGCCATCGTCATCACCGGTCCCGAGCCGGAGGACGTCCTCCTGACCGCCGCCTGCGACCACACCGACCGCGCGCTCGAAGCGCACGGCGTCGCGTGGAGCAAGAACGCCGGCCCCGACGTCCTCGCCACCAAGGCGTGGCGGCTCGTGGACGTCCAGGACCGGCTCGACGACCTCACGTTGTCCGCCTGGGCCGGGGAAACCCTGATCCAGCAAGGGAAACTCGCCGAGCTGCTCCCGCCGTCGTACTGGCTGGACGTGCTGCGCGAGCGTGACCTCTACGCCCCGGGGACCGTGCTGATCTCCGGGACGATCCCGATGGTGCACGGCGTCGACCAGTTCGCCGGCTCCTGGCGCGTCGAACTGGGCGACCCGGCGACCGGCGAGACGATCGAACTCGCCTACTCCGTGCGGCGGCTGCCCGAGCCGATCGGCTGAAGCAACTCGCCGAGGAAGGCGCGATATTCGCCCTTCATCGGCAACTCGCGGTCGACGCGGACGCGGCGGCGGATCGCGGAGACCTCGACCTCTCGCACCGGGTCGAAACCGGTGCGCTCGTAGGACTCCCGGTACAGCCCGACGCCGCGGCGCTGCCAGGCGGGGACTTCGGCGAAATTGACGCCGTGCGCGAAGAGCAATTCGTTCTTCTCGGAGACGCCAGTGCCTTCGAGAGCCGCGCCGGCCTCACTCGGCGATTTCCCCGCCTTGCGCAGGATCCAGTAGCACCAGCCGTTGAGCGCGCAGCGGGCCGCGTCCGCCTGACGCCAGGAGAAGTAGTCGACGACGTCGTCCGCGGTCGTGCCGAGCCAGACCCGGCCGTCGAAGTGCGCGGGCACCCCGGCCGCGTGAGTGAACGCGGCCGACGCGACGCCGGCGGAGATCGACACGAGCTTCTCCACGCCCCGGCCGAACAGAGCGGCGGACGGCGGGAGCACCAGCGAGATCTCGTCGCTTTCCGTGTACACGTAAGGCGAGGCGAACTCCGCCAGCAACGCGCTCGCCGCTTCGGCCATGCAGTCGGCGAACCGGGGATCGAACGGTTTCTCGAACCGCGCTTCGGTGAACTTGGAGAAACCCCGGCCGTCGACGCGGAGCACCGTCCAGGCTCCCGGTGGCACGGTCAGCCCGTGGAACCACTCGCGTTCCCGTTGCCGTGCCTCGAAATCACCGGCGTCCATGCCTCACCCCCGCTCCACGACGAAACCGCCTTCGCCGTCGAAACCGACGGTGTACAGCTCGTCGAAACCGTCTTCGGCGCTCGGACGCCGCAGCCGCTTGAGAGTCGCATACAGACCGACGTCGGGCACCCGGGTTTTGCCGCTCCGGAGCGCGTTGCGCTCTTGGGAGCCTTCGAGATCCGGCGGGAACCAGTACCCGCAGACGCGCGCGCCGTGCCGTCTCGCGACTTCGATCAGCGGCGTCCACTCCTCCGGCGACGGATTGGTGTTGTCCACGACCACCGAACGGCCCTCTTCGAGCGCCTCGGCCAGCATCCGCAGCTGCCGCCGCTGCCGTCGTTTGGCGTTCGGGAAGTGGTCCTTGCTGAGGTGGACGTGCGTGCCCGCGAACGCCCGCCGGAAGAACGTCGACTTCCCGGACGCCTGCAACCCGATCAGGATCATCACCTCGGCCATGTCCGGCAATCTATCCGACGACTTAGGTAAGGCAATAATGAATAAGGATTGCCTCAATTGACCGAAACGCTTTCCGCTCGCATCGTGCCGTTTTCCGTGTTTCACTGAAACGGTGACCGATACGGTATCGACCGAACATCCCCACGAACCGCACGCGGATCTGGGCGGCAAACTGAACTGGTTGCGCGCCGGGGTGCTCGGCGCGAACGACGGGATCGTGTCGGTGGCGGGCATCGTGGTCGGCGTCGCGGGCGCGACCACCGACTCCACAATGATCGCCACCGCGGGAATCGCGGGGCTCGTCGCGGGCGCGCTTTCGATGGCGGGTGGCGAATACGTCTCCGTGAGCACCCAGCGCGACACCGAACGCGCACAGTTGCGGCTGGAAAAGCGCGAACTGAAAGAGATGCCCGAAGCCGAAGAACGGGAACTCGCGCAGATCTACGAAGGCAAGGGCCTTTCCCCGGAACTGGCCGCCGAGGTCGCCCGCGAACTGACCGAAAAGGACGCGCTGCAGGCGCACGCCGAGGCCGAACTCGGCATCGATCCGGACAACCTGACCAGCCCGTGGCAGGCGGCATGGGCCTCGCTGGTGGCGTTCACCGTCGGCGCGCTGCTGCCGTTGCTGGCGATCGTGTGGACGTCGACCTCGGCACGCGTCTGGGCGTGCGCGGCGGCCGTCGTGGTCGGGCTGGCGCTGACCGGGTTCATCAGCGCGAAACTCGGCGACGCCCGGGCCGGCCGCGCGATCGCGCGGAACGTCGGCGTGGGCGCGCTGACGATGGTGGTGACGTACTACGTCGGTGTGCTGTTCGGGACCACCGTGGGCTAACGGCGGTCCCAGGTAGCGAAAGGGCCCTTCACCGCTTCCTATGCGGTGAAGGGCCCTTTCAGCACCTCCGAGGGTCGCTCGTCAGCGCGGGAAGAAGTGCGTCAGTGAACGCCCTTCATCAGCTTGCGGATCATCGGCGTCGCCACCAGGAGCGCTACACCGACCACGATGGCCACACCGCCGACGATGCTGAAGTACGGCGCTTCGTCGTCGACCGTGTAGTACTCGGCGAGCTTCCCGGACATCGCCGTACCGAGCGAGATCGACAGGAAGTTCAGCGCCACCATCTGCGTCCTGAACGCCTCCGGCGCGAGTTTGGTCGACAGCGAGAGACCGACCGGCGAAAGCATCAGCTCCGCCATGGTGAACACGAACAGGATGCCGGCCAGCGCGAGCAGCGGGCTCGCGTTCTTGCCGCTGCCGACCATCGGGAGGAACAGCAGGAACGCCACGCCCATGGTGACCGTGCCGAGCACGAACTTGATCGGCGAGGACGGCTGCCGCGAGCCGAGCTTCGTCCAGATCGCCGCGATCACCGGCGCGAACAGGATGATGAACACCGGGTTGATCGAGTTGACCCACGCGACCGGCATCTCCCAGCCGAAGATCGTCCGGTTCAGCCGCTCGTCGGTGTAGGCCGCGACGACGGTGAACTGCTGCTGGTACAGCGAGAAGAACGCGGCGCTCGCGATGAACATCGGGATGAACGAGTACACCCGGCTGCGTTCGTCGGAGGTGATCTTCTTGCTGCTGATGATCACCACGAAGTAGATCACCGAGATGACCGCGACGGCCCAGACTACGACGTCGACGAGGTTGCCCGGGTTGATCACGCCGAAGACCACGAGCAGCACGATCGCCACGACACCCACCAGGGTGCCGCCGAAGACCAGCGGCCGCTGCGACGCGGGCAGCGGGTTGGGGACCTCGCTCGCCTTCTCGCCGAGGTTCTTGCGGCCGATCGTGTACTGGATCAGGCCGAGCGCCATCCCGACGGCGGCGAGCCCGAAGCCGACGTGGAAACCGATCTCGCTCTGCGCGAGGCCGGTCAGCAGCGGCCCGACGAAACCGCCGATGTTGACGCCCATGTAGAAGATGGTGAAACCACCGTCGCGGCGTTCGTCACCCGGCGCGTACAGCGTCCCGACGATGGCCGTGGCGTTGGACTTCAGCCCACCACTGCCCACCGCGACGCAGACGAGACCGACGCCGATACCCGCCAGCCCCGGCAGCACGGCGAGACTGATGTGCCCGATCATGATCAGGATGGCGCTGTAGAACAGCGTCCGTTCGGAGCCGAGGACGCGGTCCGCGACCCAGGCGCCGATCACCGCCGACAGGTAGACCATGCCGCCGTACGCGCCGACGATGCCGAGCGCGGAGGCCTTCGGCAGCGCGAGGCCACCCTGACTGACTTCGTAGTAGAGGTAGATGGGGAGGATGCCGAGCATCCCGTAGAACGAGAACCGTTCCCACATCTCGACGCCGAAGAGGTTCGCCAGCCCTCGTGGGTGCCCGAAGAACCTCGTGTCTTGCTGGACCTCGGTAGAGGTACTCACCATGCCGTCCTTATCGAAGACATCGTTGTCGGTTTTCAGTTGACATGCTAGAAGCCCAGCATGTGGACGGGACACCGACGTCCGCATGGATCTTGTGTCAACCGTCATGAAGGCATGATTTCCGCAGCTCCGGGCGTTAAAGTCGCGTCAAGGTGCGCCGGGAAGCCTGGTCGGCAACAGTATTCATCGTCGCCGAAAACCGGAGGTTGCCTTGTCCGGCCCGAACCGCCCCGCGAAAGCCGTCGTCGCGGACTTCGCCCGCTATCTCCGCACGGAGACCACCGGCGGAATGATCCTGCTCGGCGCCACCGCGATCGCCCTCCTGTGGGCGAATTCGCCCATCGACGACCTTTATCGCACCATCCGCGATTTCCGGCTCGGCCCCGAAGTGCTCCACCTGAATCTGACGATCGGTGACTGGGCGAAAGACGGCCTGCTCGCGCTCTTCTTCTTCGTCGCGGGGCTCGAACTCAAACGTGAACTCGTGGTCGGTGAACTTTCGCGGTTCAAGCAGGCGATCCTGCCGGTGGTCGCCGCGATCGGCGGCATGGTCGTCCCGGCGCTGGTCGCGCTTGCCGTCGGCTGGGGAGCGCCGGGTATCGAACGGGCGTGGGCCATCCCCGTCGCCACGGACATCGCGTTCGCGCTGGGCGTGCTCGCGCTGACCGCGTCGAATCTGCCGAGCAGCGCCCGGGTCTTCCTGCTCTCGCTCGCGGTGGTCGACGACCTCGGCGCGATCCTGCTCATCGCGATCCTGTTCACCGCGAAGTTCGACCTCGTCGCCGCGGGTGTCGCCGTCGTCGCGCTCGCGCTGTACGCGTACCTGCAGCACCGCCGCGTCCGCAGCGCCTGGATCTACGTGCCGCTGGCCTTGATCACCTGGGTCGCGGTGCATTCGGCGGGCATCCACGCCACCATCGCCGGCGTCGCGCTCGGCCTGCTCACCCGCGTCCGCGCCGACGAGGGCGAGGAGCACGCGCCCGCGATCCGGCTCGAACACCGGTTGCAGCCGTGGTCGGCCGCGGTCGCGGTGCCGTTGTTCGCGCTGTTCGCCGCGGGGATCAAAGTGGACAGCGAATCGCTCAGCGCGGTGTTCACCACGGCGTTGCCGCTGGCCGTGCTGATCGGGCTGGTCGGCGGGAAGCTGCTCGGGATCTTCGGCGCCAGCCTGCTCGCGGTGAAGTTCAAGCTCGCGGAGAAACCCAGGGGCATGGGCTGGCGTGACATCGGGGCGCTGTCGATGCTCGGCGGCGTGGGGTTCACCGTCAGCCTGCTGATCGCCGATCTCGCGCTCGACGGCGAAGCCGTGGACCAAGCCAAGATGGCGGTCTTGATCGCCTCGGCGGTCGCCTCGCTGGCGGGCGCCGGGATGCTGCTGCACCGCAGTCGCGTGCACGCGCGCGAGGATTGAACCGGCGACACTCGCCGGTCCGTCGCGCCCGTGATCGGGGCACGTGGCACGATGACCGGTGTGAGCAGCCCCAAGCACGAACGTACCGGCCCCGACGGCGTGGGGGCCGTGCCCTACCTCCCCCTGTCGAGCGATGACGACGTGGTAGCGAGCGAGCAGTCCCTCGGGAAACTCGTCGGCGATGCCACACAACACGTCTCGACGCTGATCCGCGCCGAGGTCGAGCTGGCCAAATCCGAGGTCGTCGCGGAGGCGAAGAAGGGCCTCAAGGGCGCCATCTTCTTCCTGGTCGCGCTGGTCGTCGGGCTGTACAGCTCGTTCTTCTTCTTTTTCTTCCTCGGCGAGCTGCTGTCGGAGTGGCTGATGCGCTGGGCGGCGTTCGCGATCGTGTTCGGGCTGATGCTCGCCACGACGGCGGTCGCGGGCTTCCTCGGCTACCGCAAGGTGAAGAAGATCAAGGCGCCCGAGCGCACGATCAACAGCTTCAAGGACACCGCCGCCGCGTTCAAGCCGCGTCATGACGACGCGCCCGCGGACCGCGACTGAGAAGTCTTCGAGTCGGTGCAGGCGACACCGGATCCGTCGATCGTCCGGATCGACGGTCCGTGGACCCATCGTGACGTCTCGGCGAACGGCATCCGGCTGCACGTCGCCGAGCTCGGCGACGGACCGCTGGTGGTACTGCTGCACGGGTTCGCCGAGTTCTGGTGGACCTGGCACCGCCAGCTGACCGCGCTCGCCGACGCCGGTTTCCGCGCGGTCGCGGTGGATCTGCGCGGCTACGGCGACTCCGACAAACCCCCGCGCGGCTACGACGCCTGGACCCTCGCGGGCGACGTCGGCGGGCTGATCAAGTCGCTCGGCGCGCGCAAGGCCCATCTCGTCGGGCATGCCTGGGGCGGCATGCTCGCGTGGACGGTCGGCGCGCTGCATCCGCGGCTGGTCTCGTCGGTGAGCGTGCTGGGCGGCGCGCATCCGCTGGCGTTGCGCCGGGCCGTCCGGCGGCCGGGGCAGCTGCGGGCTTCGGGGCATCTGTTCCGCTTCCAGTTGCCGATGGCGCCGGAGAAATGGCTGGTCAGGGACGACGCGCTCGCCGTCGAAGAGTTGTTCCGCGCCTGGTCCGGTCCACAGTGGACGGACACGGCGGAGTTCACCGACGCCGTGCGGGCGTTTCGGCAGGCGATGCTCGTGCCGGGAGTGCCGCACAGCGCGCTCGAGTACTACCGATGGGCGTTCCGGGCACAGTTCCGCGGCGAAGGACGCCGGTTCGGCGAAGCGCTGCGAGGCCGCTTCGCTCCCCGCGTGCTGCAGCTGCACGGTGAAGAGGATCGATGCGTCCTTCCCGACACCGCGGCAACGTCCCGTCGCTGGGCCCCGGACGCCCGCCTCGAGCGCTGGCCGGGCATCGGGCACTTCCCCCATCTGGAGGCCCCGGACCGCACGTCGGCCGCGTTGCTGGAGTTTTTCCGTACCCTGGACGCATGACCGAGCGCAAACCGACGGGCGTGTCGTTCGAGTCCTGGGTGGACAGGCAGGTCAGTGCCGCCGCGGCGAAGGGCGAGTTCGACGACCTTCCCGGCGCGGGGAAACCGCTGCCGAAGAGTGACGGCAAGGACACCGCGCTGGCCTGGGTGGTGAACAAGGTCCGCGCCGAGGGGCACGACGTTTCGGCGCTGCTGCCGCCTTCGCTGGCGATCGCGAAGGAGCTCGACGATCTGCCGGACACCCTGGCGAAGGTGCGCCGGGAGGCGCGGGTGCGGGAGATCGTCGAGGACCTGAACGAGCGGATCCGCGCCGAGCACCGGCGTCCGGCGGGCGGTCCGGTGCTGCGGGCACGGCCGCTGGACGTGGAGGAGACGGTCGCTTCGTGGCGCGAAGGCCTCTCGCCTTCCTCCTGACCCACCTCCCGCGCGTGCTATGAACGGTCCGTTCCTTGCAAATTTTGCAAGGAACGGACCGTTCATTGCATCGGCTGGTGAGTGAGTGGGCTCAGTTAGCGCACGGCCCCGTCGAGGTATTCGCGCTCAGCGCCGGAGCCGTCTCCACCACCGGCCGCACCTGCTCCGAAGTCAGCGTGAAGCCGGTCTCCGGATCCTCGACGGCCGCACCGAACACGACCCCGATGACCTCGCCTTCCGGGTTGATCATCGGCCCGCCCGAGTTCCCGCTGCGGACCTGCCCGCGCACGGTGAACACGTCGCGCTGCACGGTGTTGGACTCGTAGATGTCCGGTCCGCGCAGGTTGATCCGGCCGCGCACTCTGGCGGGCGTCGCGGTGTACGGGCCGTCGAGCGGGTAACCGAGCACGATCGCGTTGTCGCCGGCCCGCGCGACCCGCGGCGTGAACGGGAGCACCGGGGCCTGGAACCTCGGCACCGCGAGCACGGCCACGTCGGCCTCGGGGTCGAAGTAGACGACCCTGGCCGGGAACTTGCCCGAGGTCGACTCGATGGCGACCTCGTCGGTGCCCGCGACGACGTGCGCGTTCGTCATCACCCGCTGCGGCGCGACGACGAAACCGCTGCCCTCCAGCGCCCGCGAGCACGAGGTCGCGTTGCCGCGGATCTTCACCACACTGCGGTGCACCTGTTTGACGATCGCGCTCGCCTGCAGCGCGGTGTCCGGCGGGCTGGTGTCCTCGACGTTCGGCTTCTGGAACGGGTCCACAATGGACGGGAAGCCCGATGCGTCCAGCAGTTTGCGCAGTTCGCTCGGGAAGCCTTGCGCCGCTTCGGGCATGACGTCGTTGACGCCGCCGAGCACGACCGAGCCGTTGATCGACTTCGCCAGCCCCGGCACGCCCGAGACGGCGGTGAGCGGGGTCGCGATCAGCCACGCGACCACGAACACCACGGCGGCCTGCACCACCGCGCCGAGCGTCTTGTCGACGCCGGAAAGCTTGTCCGGGTTGATCTTCTGCCGCAGCCTCCGGCCTGCCCAGACCCCGAGGGTCTCGCCGAGCGCGACCAGGAACACCACGGTCGCCACCGCGAAGGCGACCTTCGCCGCCGGATGCTGGAAGAGTTCCACGACCAGCGGCGCGATCTTGATCCCCGCGAGCGCGCCGAGCACCACCCCGACCAGCGAGGGGAGGGCGATGATCACCCCCTGGAACGCGCCGGACACGCCCGCCAGCAGCGCGAGCAGGATCACCAGTACGTCGACCCAGTTCACCGGCGCCTACTCCTTCTCCGGCACTTGCCGCCCGTCGACCCGCGCCTGATGTTCGGCCAACGCTACGTCAAGGTCCCGGACGTCGCCGTGGTCCCAGTCCCGTTCCCAGCCGCCGAGCGCCAGCGTCATCGCCAGCAGGCCGCCCGTGAAGCCCCAGACGAACATCCCCCCGACGTCGAACGCCGGACCCTTCCAGTCGTAGCCCTTGCGCGTGACCTGGAACCGGTTGGCCGGGTCGGTGAGCTCGCTGACCGGCACCCTGGCCACGGCCGCCGTCTCGCCCGGGTCGACGGCGTGCACCGGCGATGGCGTCCGCCAGTAGGCGAGCACCGGCGTCACCGCGAAGCTCGACACCGGCACGAACAGCTCCGGGAAGACCGCCACCGGCAACACCCCCGCGGGCTCGACGCCGGTCTCCTCCTCCGCCTCGCGCAACGCGGTGCCGACCGGCCCGCCGTCCTCCGGCTCGGCTCCCCCGCCGGGGAAGCTGACCTGGCCCGCGTGCGAGCCGAGGGTGTCCGCGCGGCGCTGGAGCAGGACGTCGGGCCCCTGCGGGCCCTCGCCGAAGAGCATCAGGACGGACGCGGACCGGTAGCTCGCGTCCGGTGGCACGCTGAACCGGCTGAAGGTCGCCGCGTCGACTTCGCCGCTGATCTTGACCAGCGGTTGCAGCCAGGCGGGCACGGCCTCCGGGTCCACGAGGGGGCCGGTCATGGTGTCCCTTCCACAGCGGCGCGCACCTGGTCAGTGTTCAGGAAGACGCGTGGGTTCTCGATGAGCCGGACGTCGCCGCCCGCCGTGACCAGGTACGTCGCTGGCAGGGAGGAGGGGACCTTCAGTGCCGTCCGCACCGGCCCGGTCCGTCCGTCACCGTCGAACACGGACGGCAACCGGACACCCAGTTCGGCCAGCATCGCCAGCCCGTCGGCGCCGGAGCTCGCGACCTGGACGAGGAGCACGCGCGCGGCCCCGGGCGACGCCGCGTACTCCTGGAGCAGCGGCAGTTCGGCGCGGCACGGCTCGCACCACGACGCCCACAGGTTGACCAGCACGGGCCCGCCCGAGACCGCCTTGGCGAGGTCGACCCGGGAGCCGTCGCCAAGGCACTCGACGTCGACACCGGCCAGCTTCGCCACCTCACCCGGCCCAGGCGGCGGGCAGGGCGCGAGCGCGGCCTTCGCGCGCGCGGCCGTGAGATCCCCCGACGTCTTGGCGGGTGCCTGGTCGTCACGGGTCGTGAGCAACGCGACGATCAGGGCCACCACCAGCACGGCGGCACCGAGGGCCAGTTTGGTGACCCTGGTCACCGGCGGGCCGCCAGATCCAAGATGTGGTCGCGCTCTTCGCCCTTGACGAGCTTCGCGGCCTCTTCGAAACCCGTCGGGCCGGTTCCGTACGAGGGGCACATCTTGGCCAGCGGACAGGCGCCGCAGGCCGGTTTGCGGGCATGGCAGACGCGGCGGCCGTGGAAGATCGTCCGATGCGAGAGGAGCGTCCACTCCTTGCGCGGGATCAGCTCGCCGACGGCGTGCTCGACCTTGACCGGGTCCTCCTCCTCGGTCCAGCCCCAGCGGCGGACCAGGCGGCCGAAATGCGTGTCGACGGTGATCCCGGGGACCCCGAAGGCGTCGCCGAGCACGACGTTGGCCGTCTTGCGGCCGACGCCGGGCAGCGTCACGAGGTCCTTCAGCTTGCCGGGCACCTCGCCGTCGTAGCGCTCCACCAGCGCGGCACCCAGTCCCAGCACCGAGTTCGCCTTGGCGCGGTAGAAGCCCGTCGGGCGGAGGTACTCCTCGAGTTCGGCGCGGTCGGCGCCGGCGTAGTCCGCGGCGGTCCGGTAGCGCGCGAAGAGCGCGGGCGTGACCTGATTCACGCGGACGTCGGTGGTCTGTGCCGAAAGCACGACCGCGACCAGCAGTTCGAGCGGAGTGGTGAAATCGAGCTCACAGTGCGCGTCGGGGAACTCGTCGTCGAGGCAACGCTTCATCCGCCTGGCGCGTCTCACCAACGCGAGCCGGCTTTCACCCTTACCCCCCGCGCGGGGGGCATTGGTGGGGGCAGGAGGCACCCCGATAGCCTACGGGCGCCATCGGACGAGCCAGTGGGAGCATCCCGCCGGTCGACGGCCGACACGCCAGAGCACCACCTCGGCGCTTCGATCGAGGACGCCATGAGCGAGGATCTGGAGTAATGCACAACTTTTCGGAATTCCCTGGGCAGGGCGCATGACCGTCTGGTTCGTCATCCTCGTCCCCTTGGTGATCATGTTCTTCGCGCTGTTCATGGAACGCGTGGAGACCAGGCTCAAGCACGTCGCGGTGCAGGAGAACGAGGTCGAGGAGTTCCTCGAGCAGGCTCAGCCCAACGAGGTCAGGGCCCTTTACGGGCACGGCATCGGGCGCGCTCTCGAGCTTTTCCGGCTGCGCAGGCTGGGCGGGAAGGCGGCCAGGCTTCGCGCGCGACGCGTGCGGAGTTAGGCTCCACGTTCGAGCGAGATCGTTCCCGGCCCGCGCGCGCGTTCGGCGTGCCGACGAGCGATCTCGCGCGCACGACCTAGACTGACGCGAAAAGTGATCGACGACACGGCCCTCGGCAGAATGAGGATCGACGTCGTATCTCGATGAGGAGGCACCCGAGGTGGACGAAACCCTGGCCCGAGCGGGCATTTTCCAGGGTGTTGAGCCGGCAGCCGCCGAGGCGCTGGCACAGACCTTGGAATCCGTGGAGTTCCCTCGCGGGCATGTCATCTTCAACGAGGGTGAACCCGGCGACAAGCTTTACATCATCCAGTCCGGCAAGGTGAAGATCGGCCGCAAGTCACCCGACGGCCGCGAGAACCTGCTTGGCATCTTCG
The DNA here is from genome assembly GCF_001620365.2 of Amycolatopsis keratiniphila subsp. keratiniphila. Lineage (GTDB taxonomy): Bacteria > Actinomycetota > Actinomycetes > Mycobacteriales > Pseudonocardiaceae > Amycolatopsis > Amycolatopsis keratiniphila. The sequence continues at coordinate 27,456 of NZ_LQMT02000033.1, read as the reverse complement.
GCCCGTCCGACATGTTCGGAGAGCTGTCCATTTTCGACCCCGGCCCCCGGACGTCCAGCGCGACGACGGTGACCGAGGTCCGCGCGGTGACGATGGACCGCCCGGCGCTGCGGCAGTGGATCTCCACCCGCCCGGAGATCGCCGAGCAGCTGCTCCGCGTGGTCGCCCGCAGGCTGCGCCGGACGAACAACATGGTCGCCGAGCTGATCTTCACCGACGTCCCCGGCCGCGTGGCGCGGGCGCTGCTGCAGCTCGCGCAGCGCTTCGGCAGCCAGGAGGCAGGCCTGCTGCGGGTCACCCACGACCTGACGCAGGAAGAGATCGCCCAGTACGTCGGCGCCTCGCGCGAGACCGTCAACAAGGCTCTCGCCGACTTCGCGCACCGCGGCTGGCTGCGGCTCGAAGGCAAGAGCGTCCTGATCCTGGACCCGGAGCGTCTGGCCCGCCGCGCGCGCTAGCCCCCCCCGCACTTCAGAAGTGTCATGAAAGGGTCGTTCAGGACGTTTTTCGTCCTGAACGACCCTTTCATGACATCTGAGCCTGAACACAACGCTCGACACAACGAAGAGCCGGGCGCCACCCCCGACGTGGCGCACCGGCTCTTCGCTGTGCGCGGACCATCCCCCGACGATCCGCGCTCCCCGCCCTCCGGAACAAGGCCCCGACCCGTACGCCGGAGGGAGCTGGAAGCTGTGTGTTTGTCGTACAACCATCCACGGCCATCGGCCGTGAACTCAAGTTCTTTCACTCTCAAGGACGCCATCTGCGTCGATTTGTTGCCCCGAATGACCCAGAATCACCTGACTGTTACCCGATCGTGATGAACCCGGCCGATTCCTGGTCCGTAGTACCCGGATCCGGTGGTGACCAAACTTACCGTCGAAGATCTGGTACTCGCGTACCAAAGTGTTCATACTGGTACGCGTGTCCCAGTCTGTGTCCGCTTCCGCCGAGAGTCACCGCACCTCCCTCGCCGACTACCGCGCCGCGCTGACCGCGCCCGGATCCCGCGGGGCGGTGATCGCGTCGCTGCTCGCCCGCCTGCCGATCGCGATGATCGGTATCTCCGCGCTGCTCTACGTCCAGCGTGAGACGGGCTCCTTCGCCGCGGCCGGACTGGTGTCGGCCGGGTCGCTGGTGGGCGTCTCCGTGGGCGCGGTCGTACAGGGGCGGCTCATCGACCGCTTCGGGCCGACCCGCCCGCTGCTGACCACCACGGTGCTCTTCGCACTGGCGATGACCGGGCTGGTGTTCGCGATCGAGGCGCACGCCCCGACGCTCGTGCTGGTCCCGCTGGCCTTCGGCACCGGGATCACCGAACCGATGGTCGGCTCGGCCTCGCGGGCGCTGTGGACACGGCTGCTGCCCGCCGGGCCGACGCGGAACGCCGCGTTCTCCTACGAGGCGATCAGCATGGAGGTCTTCTTCATCCTCGGCCCCGGGTTCGCGGGGCTGCTGATCGCCGCGCCGTGGGCGGGCACCGGCATCGTGACCGGTTCGCTGACCATGATCGCGGGCGCGGTGCTGTTCGCGCTGAGCCCGACCGTGCGCGCGTGGGGGCCGTCGCCGTCGACGGGCGGGAAACTGCTCGGCGCGCTGGCCAGCCCCGGGATGCGCACACTCGCGATCGCCGCGCTGGGTTTCGGCGCGGTGATCGGATTCGTCGAGGTCGCCGTCCCGGCGGCCGCCACCGAGGCGGGGAACACCTCCATCGGCGGTCTGCTGCTCTCGGCCTGGTCGGTCAGCTCGGTCGCGTTCGGCGTGGCGTACAGCCTGCGCCCGTGGCCGCGTCAGATGGGCCTGCGGCTGCCGGTGCTGCTGGCCGGGTTCGGCGCGCTGGTGGCGCTGCTCGCGCTGCCGGGTTCGCTTTGGGGCCTCGCGCTCGCCATGCTCGCCGCGGGCGCGCTCATCACGCCGCAGTCGACGACGCACTCGGCTGCCATCGAGATCGCCGCGCCGAAGGGTACGGCTGCCGAGGCGTTCGGCTGGGTGCTCACCGCGGTGACCCTCGGTCTCGCGTTCGGGCAGTCGATCAGCGGCTACCTCGTCGAGCACGCCGGGCACGAAGCGGCGTTCCTCGCCGCCGGTGGGGTCGGGTTCGCGCTCGCCGCGGTGGTGTGGCTGCTGCGCGGCACCTTCCGCCCCCAGCCCGCCGCGGCCGCCACCGAAGCGCCCGAACTTGTCGGTGCCACCCGCTAGCTTGCGGGCATGGACCTGACCGCCGCCACCCGCCCGCTTTCGTCCGCCGTCTCCGCCGCCGCCCGGCTGCTGCCGGCCCGCTCCGGCCTGCTCCTGCGCGCCGGGAAGGAAGGGCTGGCCGTCGGCGGCAACGACAGTGAACGAGCCGTCCGCCTGACCGCCGAGGCCATGGTCCACACCGATGGTGAGGTCCTCGTCCCCGCCGGGCCCCTCGCGGAGACGCTGCGCATGCTCGAAGACGACTTGGTGCGTTTGGTCGTCGAGGGTTCGCGGCTGGCCGTGCGGGTGGAGGGCGGGCGTTACGCGCTGCCGTTGCTGAGCCGCGAGCTGAACCTTCCGGACATGCCGCCGAAGGTGTCCGAAGTGGACGGTCACGCGCTCGTCACCGCCTTGCGCACGGTCGCGGGCACGGCGGCGAAGGACGACGCGCTGCCGATGTTCACCGGCGTCCGCGTGCAGAGCTTCAGCCGGGAGCTGCGGCTGACGGCGTCCGACCGGTATCGGATGGCCGTGGCGACCCTGCCCCTGCGCTCCGCAGGCGAGCCGATCGACGCGCTCGTCCCGGCGGGCCTGCTCGCGGAGACGGCGAAGCAGGCACGCGGCCCCGTCGGCCTGCACGGCGACGGCACCCGGTTCGGGCTGAGCTGGGCGGGCGTCGCCGTCACCACCGCCGTTCTCGACGCGGGTTTCCTGTCGGAGAAGCTGATCGAATCGTCCACTGTGGACACGACGGTCGAGGTCGCCGCCGACGCGCTGGCCGCCGCCGTGCGCCGCGTCGGCGTCTACGCGGACGATCGCCGGGTGCTGACGCTGGAGGTCGGCGACGCACACCTTCGGCTGGCCAGCTCGAAGCGCGACACCGGGGAGGCCGAGGAAACGCTGAAGGCGCAGGTCTCCGGCGGCCGGACGTCGCCCTCGTTCCAGGCGCGCTACCTGCTGGACGCGCTGCAGGGTTTCGCCGGGGAACGGGTGCGGCTCGACATCCAGCCCGGGATGCGGGCCTGCGTCATCCGCGCGGTCGAGCCGGGCGATGTGGAGCTGACGTACTACGTGATGCCGATGCTGGCGCGCTGACGTCCGCTTTCGTGCGTGGCCGGGCGGCTCGGCGACGTGTTGCGAAAGTGGCTTTCGCACCCCGGTTGCTCGACGCGTCATCCGGCACTGAACGCTATGAACGGTCCGTTCCTTGCAAATTTTGCAAGGAACGGACCGTTCATAGCACGCTGCGGGTCAGGCTGAGGCGGCCTTCACGGCGGCCTCGATCTCCCCGAACGAAGGGTTCACCATCGCCTTCGAGCCCACGAACACCGTCGGCACGACCTCGTTCCCATTGGCCACGGAACGCACCCGCGCGGCGGCCTCCGGGTCCTCCCAGATGTTGACCCGCTTCACCTTGAAGCCGCTCTTCGACAGCGGCCGCTCCAGCGCGGCGCAGAACCCGCATCCGGGGCGCCAGTAGAACTCGACCTCGACGTCACTCATTCGCCGTCCTCCGACCTCAGGTAGTCCAACTGCGCCCGCACGCTCCATTCGGCGGGCGCCCACAAAGCCTTGTCGACGTCGGCGTAGACGACCTCGACCACCTGGCGCGGGGTGGCGTCCGCGCCGAGCGTCTCCAGTGCCGAACGCACCTGGTCGAGCCGTTCTTCCCGGTGTGCCAGGTATTCGCGCGCGGTCGCGGCCAGATCGGGCAGTTCCGGGCCGTGTCCCGGCAGGCCGACGGTGCCGTCGGGCAGCCCGATGAGTTTCCGCAGCGAGCGCAGGTAGTCGCCGAGGTCGTGCAGCACGGTGGTGCCGCGGCCGAGGATGGTGTCACCGGTCAGGATCTGGCCGTCGGACACCAGGCAGATCGAGTCGCCGGTGTGCCCGGGCGTGTGCAGCACCGACAGCCGGACACCGCCGGCCTCGATCACCTCACCGTCCACAAGGGACTTCCCGCCGATGCAGAGCTTCTCGTCGAAGGCCCGCACGGGAGCATCGACGCGCTCGGCGAACCAGGGCGCGCCCTCGGCGTGGTCGGGGTGATGGTGGGTGAGCACGATCAGCTCGACGTCGCCGGTTTCCGCGAGCAGCGTCAGATGCTCGATGTCCTCGTGACCGGGGTCGACGACCACGGAACCGGACGCGCCGGGCCCGCGCAGCACCCAGGAATTGGTGCCCTCCAACGTCATCGACGAAGGATTGTTCTCCAGCAGCACGGAAGCCGTCGGCGTGATCCGGCGCAGCACGCCGTACGCGGGGGCGCTCACGCCGGGTCCAGGATGACGCGGACCTTGTCGCCGTCGCGCACCAGCGTCGGCATGATCTTCGAGATCTCGCGCTCGGCGGCCTGGGCCGCGGCCGACGAGTCGAATTCGCCGAGTTCCGCGAGCGTGATCCAGGTGGGTGGCATGAGCATGCGGCGGCCTTCCTTGGCATCGGCGATGGCCTCTTCCGGCCGCTGCCAGCCGGAGCTGACGGCCTCGGAGGTGGCGCCGTCCGCCTCCTGGCCCTCGGGCAGCACGGCGACGAAGAAGCAGGTGTCGTAGCGGCGCGGTTCCTGCGGCGGGGTGACCCAGTTCGCCCACGGGCGCAAGAGATCCGCGCGCAGTGTCAGACCGTTCGCTTCGAGGAACGCGGCGAGCGAGAGCTCGCGGGAGACCAGCTTTTCGCGGGCGTCGTGGTACGGCGTCGTGTCGGTGACGACCGTGTCGCCGGTGCTCGCGAGCAGCACGCCCGACTCCTCGAACGTCTCCCGCACGGCCGCGCACACCAGGGCGCGGGCCAGCGACTCGTCGCAGCCGAAGCGCTCCGCCCACCAGGCGGGCTCCGGGCCCGCCCAGCTCACGGAGGTGTCGACATCGCGGGAATCCACGCCGCCGCCGGGGAAGACCGTCATGCCGCCCGCGAAGGGCATGCCCTTCACCCGGTGCTGCAGGAAGACCTCGACGCCTTCGGCGCCGTCGCGGAGGAGGATCACGGTCGCCGCGTCCTTGGGCGTCACGGGCTCGCCGTCGGCGTTGGCGCGGGTGCCCACCCCGGCCCCCACCGGGATGTCGAATGTCAGTTCTTCAGCCACACCCGCAACCTAACACCGCGTTTCGTCCTCTGGTTGCGATCGTTGCGCGTGCAACTACCGCATTCAGAGGACGAAACGCGTGGGACTCGTCAGGAGGACCAGCCGCTGCTGCGCGAAGCGCCGTTCAGCCGGATCTTCGCAGCTTCGGCACGCTCCCGTTCGGCGAGCTCGGCGTGCAGCTCGCGCAGGAGCGCGCGGTCGCGCTCGCTCAGGCTGGGATCGTCGAGGTCGAGAGCGGGCAGCTCGACGACCTCGTGCATGCTCGGCTTGCCCGTGGCGATCTCGCGGCCCTTTTCGGGGTCCTCCTTGAGCGCCTGGCGAAGCTGCGCCACCTCGGCCGGGGTCAGGTCGGCCGTGCGCTCGGCGCGGGTCTCCGCCCGCGACTTGCGCGGCGGTGCCGACTCCGACGAAGACGAGGACGACGTCGTCGCGGGCGCCTGCTGCACGATCGGCACCACCGGCGCGATCGGCTCGGCCGGTTCGTGGCTCCCGGCGCTCACCGGCCGCAGCCCGTGCCTGCTCGGCTGCTCCTTGACCGGCTCGGGAGCCGGGGAGGGAGCGGGCGGCGGGGTCACCGGTTCGGATCGAAAGTCACTGGAGTGGGTACTCCCGGTGACCCAGACAGGACTCGCGGCCGAAGACGCGGCCTGGTGGTACGCGGACCGTGCGACGCCGGGACCCGCGACCTCGACGACCGAGCGGATACCCGCGCGGCGAAGCGCGGTGTCCACGCGGAACGCGACCGCGGGCGGGTTGCCCTCGGGCCCGATCTCGACCAGGACCACCCGCTGCGGCAGCGCGCCGGGCACACTGCCCGCCGGCGTGTTCCGCCACACCGCGTGCACCGACCGGACGTCCGGCAGCACCTGCAGGGTGCGGTCGAGCGCCTCGGCGAGGCCGAATTCGGGCTGGTTCTCCCCGGTGAACCGGTGGGTGAGCACCGGCTCGTCCTCCTCGACGACCAGCAGGTCGTTCGCGAGGGTGGCGTCGGACCGGCTCATCTCGAGGACGAGCGCGAGTTCGCGCTGTTCGGAGGAGCTCACCGGGATCTTCCCCGCGATCAGGGTGCCGGTGGTGAGCTCCACCGCTTCGTCGATGTGCGCACGCGCGATCAGCTCACGCGCTTCGGTCAAAGCACTGTCGTCGATACGACCCGCCAGGGCCAGTAACAGGTTGTGCAGGCGCAGGGGCACCGAGAACCCGTCCATGGGCGGGCCGTCGTGGACCTCCACCATTGCTCTGCTCCCTCCCGGCTCGCCTGGTGGAGCGAGCGTTAAGCGGCGACCAGCCGACTTCCGGTGTCCACCGCGCCCACACAGACCAGCTCGGAGTTGGCGAGCGCGGTGCGGTGATAGCCGGTGAGGTCGATGCTCGGCGGGAGAACCTCGACGCCGGGCTCCTCGTCACCCAGCACGCGCAGGACGCGCTGCAGTTCGCCGGTCAGCCTCGGCAGGCCGTTCGTCGCCGTGACCAGGAGGACTCGTTTCGCCCCACCCTCGCCGACCACACCGAGGTGTCGCCAGCTTTGCCGCACTTCACCCACATCCGGCCGTCCCCGCAACGTCGCGTGGATCAATACGGACACAGAGTCGACGGAGTTCACCCATTCGGGCGCACTCTGCGTGAATGTGTACCTGGTCTCGGTGACGTCGTCTACCCCCAGGGTGGAACTCACCTGATGCCAGTCGGCCCCGTGAGGGATGAGTCCGGCGACTAGCAGGCGATACTCGGTTTGATCCAGGTCGATCCTGTGCTTAAGCAAAGACCTGGGCAGGGTGCGCGCGAGCGTGCCCATCGCGCCTTCGCCCAGCCAGTCACGGAACCGCCACAAGAGCTGGTCCGGCAGCCGTCCGGCCAGCCGGAGCAGGAGCTCGTGCGAGGACCGTTCGATGTCCGGGTCCATCACTTCACCTCCACGATCAGTTCGATCTCGACCGGCGCCCCGATCGGCAGCTCGGCGACGCCGACGGCCGAGCGGGCGTGGATACCCGCCTCGCCGAAGATCTCGCCGAGCAGCTCGGACGCGCCGTTGATCACCGCGGGCTGGCCGGTGAAGCCCTCCGCGGACGCCACGAACCCGACGACCTTGACCACCCGCACGACGTTGTCGATACCGGCGACCGAGTCGACCGCGGCGAGGGCGTTGAGGATCGACGTCCGCGCGTACTGCTTCGCCTCTTCGGGGCTGACCTCGGCGCCGACCTTGCCGGTCGCTTCGAGCTCACCCTTCACGAAGGGCAGCTGCCCGGCCGTGTAGACGTGCGAACCGGTGCGGACGGCGGGCACATACGCCGCCAGCGGGGCGGCGACGGCCGGCAGTTCGATACCGAGCTCGGCGAGGCGATCGCTCCAGGTCATGGCTTCAGGCCCTCAGTTCTTCGGTCGTTTGAGGTAGGCGACGTGCTGCTCGCCGGTCGGGTTCGGGAGCACGGTGACGAGCTCCCAGCCGTCCTCGCCCCACTGGTCGAGGATCTGCTTGGTGGCGTGGATCAACAGGGGGACGGTCGCGTACTCCCACTTGGTGGCGCTCATGCCCGGGAGCGTAGCCAAACCGGCAAGGGCGCCCGACACACATGCGGAAAACCCTCTCGCGACCGGTTCGCCGATTTCCCGCCGATGTGGTTCACTTCACACCTACTCGGGAGTAGATAGGACGCCGACATGCGGACGACGAAGTCCCTCGCCGCCACCTTCCTGGCCGCGGCCCTTGCCCTGATCTGCACTGCACCCGCGACCGCCGACGAGGAACTCCCCGTCCCGTGGACGCTGGCCGCGGCACTGCCCGCACAGGCGGCGAACCCCGGCGGCCCGCCACCCGGCGCGAACGACTTCGACTGCCGTCCGAGCACGGCCCATCCGAATCCGGTGGTGCTCACCCACGGCCTCAGCGCCAACCAGACGGTGAACTGGCAGACGTTCGGCCCGCTTCTCAAGAACCAGGGGTATTGCGTCTTCTCCCTCACCTATGGCGTCCCAGGGGAGCCGCTGCCGATCTACCAGCCCGGCGGGCTGCTGCCGATGGAGCAGAGCGCGAAGGAGCTTTCCGCGTTCATCGACAAGGTGCGCGGCGCGACCGGCGCGGCCAAGGTGGACATCCTCGGGCATTCCGAAGGCACGCTGATGCCTTCTTACTATGTGAAGTTCCTCGGCGGAGCGTCCAAAGTGGACAAGTACGTCAGCCTGACCCCGCTCTGGAACGGCACGACGTTGTTCGGCGCGTCGCATCTGTACGCGCTCGCCGGCGCGCTGGGGCTCGCACCCGGGTTCAACGGCATCCTCGACCCGCTCTGCGGTTCGTGCCGACAGTTCCTGCGCGGTTCGGAGTTCCTCACGAAGCTGCGGTCGGGCAACGGCGTCTTCCAGCCTGGCGTGACCTACACGAACATCATGACCCGCTACGACGAAGCCGTCGTCCCGTACACGAGCGGCATGGGCTCCGGCCCGAACGTGAAGAACATCGTGCTGCAGGACAGCTGCCTGCTGGACCTGGCCGAGCACGCCGGGGTCGCCGCCGACCGCAACGCCGCCGGGCACGTCCTCAACGCGCTGGACCCGGCGCACGCGAAGCCGGTCCCCTGCGTGCCCGCGACCCCCATCGGGAGCTGACGGAAGCGCGTGAAGGCCCCCTTCCCTCTGCTGAGCCGAGGGAAGGGGGCCTTCACGCGCGTTCGGCGGCGCTACGGTGGGCCCGTGGAGACCTGGCGTGTGATCGCGACCGTCCTGCTCGCCGCCGCCGGGCTGCCGCTGGTGCTGGTCCTGATGGCGAAGGCACGGGACCGCACGGACAGCTCGGCGACGGTCGCGGTCACCGGCGCGGTGGCCTTCGTCGCCCTCCTGCTGCTCGGTGTGGTGATGCTCACGGTGCTGCCCGGCGTCCTGACCTGGTGCGTCGCAGGACTGGTCGTGGCCGCGCTCGGCGTCATGATGCTGGCGAGCTGATCGCTCAATTAGGGTGGGACCGGTGAGCACACCCCTTGCCGGCTGGACCGACGAACTCGCGAGAGCCAGGCTGCATTTCGTCACCGGTAAGGGCGGGACGGGCAAGACCACGCTCGCCGCCTCGCTGGGCCTCGCGCTCGCCAAGGGCGGACGCCGAGTGCTGCTGATCGAGGTCGAAGGCCGCCAGGGCATCGCCCAGCTCTTCGACACCGAGCCTCTCCCGTACGCGGAGCAGCGCATCGCGGCCGTCCCCGGCGGCGGCGAACTGCGCGCCCTGCACATCGACGTCGAGGCCGCGCTGCTCGAATACTTCGAGATGTTCTACAACCTCGGCTTCGCGGGGCGGACGCTGCGGCGGATGGGCGCGATCGAGTTCGCGACTACGCTCGCGCCGGGCCTGCGCGACGTCCTGCTCACCGGGAAGATCAAGGAATGCGTCGGCCGCACCGAATCGGACGGCCGCCACACCTACGACGCCGTCGTCGTCGACTCGCCGCCCACCGGCCGGGTCGTGAAGTTCCTCGACGTCACCAAGGCGCTGACCGATCTCGCCAAGACCGGCCCGATCCGCGGCCAGGCCGACGGCGTCGTGCGGCTGCTGCATTCCGGTGAGACCGCGGTCCACCTGGTGACTCTGCTGGAAGAGATGCCGGTGCGGGAGACCGTCGAAGCGGTCGCCGAACTCGACGGCGCCGATCTGCGCCCCGGCGCCGTGCTGGTGAACCGGGTCCGCCCGCCGCGGCTGCCCGCCCGCTCGGTGACCGCCGCCGCGGACGGCCGTGTCGACGCCTCGCGTGTCCGCGCCGGCCTCGCGTCGGCCGGTCTCGACCTGCCCGAAAGCACTCTCGACGCGCTCGTCGAGGAGACCGTCGAACACGCCGTGCGGGTCGCGGCCGAGCAGCGTGCCCGCGAGCAACTTTCCGAAGCGGACTTGCCGGGTCTCGAACTGCCGGATCTGACCGACGGCGTCGACGTCGCGGCGCTCTACGACCTCGCCGAAGCGCTGACCGAGCAGGGGGTGCGCTGATGTCGGACGTCCTGGAGGTCGACAAGCTGATCGACGATCCGGAGAGCCGGGTCATCGTGTGCTGCGGTTCCGGCGGGGTCGGCAAGACGACCACCGCGGCGGCGCTCGCGTTGCGCGCGGCCGAACGCGGACGGCAGACGGTGGTGCTCACCATCGACCCGGCCCGGCGGCTGGCGCAGGCGCTCGGCCTGCGCGAGCTGGGCAATCACCCGAAGCAGGTGCAGGTCGAAGGCTTCGAGCCCAAGGGCGAGCTGTGGGCGATGATGCTCGACATGCGCCGCACCTTCGACGACATGGTGCGCGTGCACGCCGGCCCGGAACGCGCCGAGCAGCTGCTGCAGAACCCCTTCTACCAGACCATTTCCACGTCGTTCTCCGGCACGCAGGAGTACATGGCGATGGAGAAGCTGGGGCAGCTCGCGGCCACCGACGAGTGGGATCTGATCATCGTCGACACGCCGCCGAGCCGGTCCGCGCTGGACTTCCTCGACGCGCCGACGCGGCTCTCGACCGCGCTCGACGGCCGGATGATCCGACTGCTCACCGGCCCGGCCAAGGCGGGCGGCTGGGGCTTGCGCAAGGTGGTCAACGCCGGATTCTCGATGTTCGCGAAGGCCGTCTCGACGATCATCGGCGGCCAGCTGCTGACCGACGCTTCGGCGTTCATGCAAGCCTTCGACAGCATGTTCGGCGGCTTCCGCGAACGCGCGCGCAAGACCTCCGAACTGCTGCGGTCCGGCGGGACGTCGTTCCTCGTGGTGGCCGCGCCGGAGCCGGACGCGCTGCGCGAGGCGTCCTATTTCGTGGAGCGGCTTTCGGAGGAGAGCATGCCGCTGGCGGGGCTGGTCGCGAACCGGACGCATCCGGTGCTCGCCCCGCTGTCCAGTGCCGAAGCCGTCGCGGCCGCCGAGCAGCTCGCGAAGGGCGAGACCAGCGCTCCGCTGGCCGAAGCCGTCCTTCGCCTGCACGCGGACCGGGTCGCGCTGGCCGATCGAGAGACGCGGCTGCTCGCCAGGTTCACGCGGGCACATCCCGAGGTCCCGCTGGTGCGGGTGCCCGCGCTCCCCAGTGACGTGCACGATCTCGAAGGCCTGCGCGACATCGGAACCAAGCTCGCCACCCAGTCCTGAGGCTCCGCGAAGGGCCCCTTCCCTACCTTGGACTCAGGGAAGGGGCCTTTTCACGAAACCATGATCACGAGACTCGGACGCGCACGTCTTCCTCTTCGTCGATCCCGGTGAAGCTGCGCTTCGCCGCTTCGAGCAGGTCCGCCCAGCTGGAAACGTCCGGCCGCCGCCGCAGCAGCGCCCGCCGTTCCCGTTCGGTCATACCTCCCCAGATGCCGAAGTTGATCCGGCCATCGAGCGCTTCGGCGAGGCATTCCGTCCTGACCGGGCAACCGAGGCAGACCGCCTTGGCCCGGTTCTGTTCCGCCCCCCGGACGAACAAGCCGTCCGGATCGGTGTCGCGGCACGACGCATTGACTCGCCAGCTCGACTGGTTGGTTTCCATACCCCCAGCTCCCTACCCTGGTGTTCGACACACCACGGGAGGACGAAAAGCCTGCGCTCCTGCCCCCATGAGCGTGTCTCCCTGTGTGCTCACGTCGGTTGAGCCGACACCTCCCCGGTGCCGGTGCCTCCGTTCGGCCGAATGCGACTGCCGCTCGCACTCACCCGTCTGTCGGCTTTTTCATACGTGAGACGTTGACGGACTGTAGGGGCCCTCGGTTCCCCCCGCCAAGCCCTAGAATGCCTGCCGTTACCGGCCGTCACCTCATGGGGTCGATTTCGTAACCGAATCCACACTTACCGCGAGGTGACGTCACGGTGGGCTAACGGCATCCGCGTACCCTGGTCCGCGTGCGCAAAACGGACGGTCTGCTGAAGCTCATTGGCCTGTGTGTGCTCGCGGGGGTGCTGGTCGCGGGGATGTTGTTCCCGGTGGCGGGTGCCGCGGGGGTGCTGTCGAACCAGGCGAGCGAGACCGTCGACAAGACATCTTCGGACTTGGCGGACATCCCGCCGCCGTTGGTGACGACGATCACGGACAACACCGGCAAGCAGATCGCGACGCTGTACAAGCAGTACCGCATCCCGACCACCGAGACCCAGATCAACGACGCCATGAAGTGGGCGCTGATCTCGGTCGAGGACAAGCGCTTCTACGAGCACAACGGGGTGGACTGGAAGGGCACGCTGCGCGCGGCGGTCAGCAACAGCACCGGCGGGGACACGCAGGGCGCGTCGACGCTGACCCAGCAGTACGTCAAGAACTACCTGATCAACGTCGTCTACCGGGACGACAAGCCGGGCCAGAAGCGCGCACAGGAACAGTCGGTCGCCCGGAAGCTGAAGGAAGCCCGGATCGCGATCCAGCTGGAAACCAAGCTGAACAAGATGCAGATCCTGACCGGCTACCTGAACGTCGTCGAGTTCTCGCGCGAGATCTACGGGGTCGGCGCGGCCGCGAACGCGTACTTCAACACGTCCGTCGAGAAGCTCACGGTGCCGCAGGCGGCGCTGCTGGCCGGCCTGGTGAACAACCCGATCGTCAACGACCCGTGGAAGAGCCCCGCGAAGGCGACCGAACGCCGCAACCTGGTGCTGGACCGCATGGTCGACAACCAGAAGCTCGCGAAGGTGGACGCCGAACGCTTCAAGGCCGAGCCGCTCGGCGTCGTCGAAGGCGGCCCGCAGAAGCCCGCGTCGAACTGCACCGGCGCCGGCCCGGAGAACGGTTTCTTCTGCCAGTACGTCGAGGACTATCTCCTCAAGTCCGGGATGACGAAGGACGACCTCTACACCGGCGGCTACCAGATCAAGACCACTTTGGACGAACGGGCGAACCACGAGGCCAAGATGTCGGCCGAAGCCCAGGTCAAGAAGACGCAGGACAACGTCGCGAACACGCTTTCCCTGGTGAAGCCGGGCAAACAGCGGCATGAGGTCGTCGCGCTGGCGGCGAACCGCGACTACGGGCTGCACGAAGACCAGGGGCAGACGACGTTCGCGTTGCCTTCCGGCGTCTACAACACCGCAGGCGCCGGTTCCGCCTACAAGGTCTTCACCGCCGCCGCGGCCCTGGAAGCCGGCGTAGCAGGGATCAACAGCTCACTCCCAGTACCCGACCTCTACGTGTCTCATGTGTTCGCCGGTGGCCCGAAGCGGTGTCCTGCGGCTCCCCGGCCCCCCGCTGGACCAGGTGGTAACTGGTACTGCGTCGGCAACGCGGGTGACTACAACCCGGCGGGCGGGACCATGTCGATGCAGCAGGCGCTGGCGACTTCGCCGAACACCGCGTTTGTGCATCTCGAGGACAGGCTTGGGAGCACCGGTCCGGTCGTGGAGATGGCTCGCAAGCTCGGCATGCGCGACACCATGGCCAGCAACCGGGGCGGCGGGACCGTCGACCCGAACTCCAAAGACGACGGCGTAAACGTCAACCAACTCCAGGCGTACGGACCGAAGCCGGGCTGGGCCGGGTCCGGTGCGTTCACCCTCGGCGTGAGCCCACTGTCAGGCCTGGAACTGGCGAATGTCGGCGCCACGATCATGAGCGGTGGCGTCTGGTGCCCGCCGACCCCGCTGGCGAGTGTCACCGACCGGGATGGGAAGCCGGTCCCGGTCAAGGAAGCCGCTTGCGAACAGGTGGTGCCAGAGGGCCTCGCTAACACACTCGCAGTCGGTATGAGCAAGGACAGCCAACCTGGTGGGACGTCGTTCGGCGCCGCGAGCGGTGCCAAGTGGAACCGACCGGTGATCGGCAAGACCGGAACAACACAGAACAACGGCGCAGGTTCTTACCTTGGGGCGACTCCCCAGCTCGCAGGCGCGGCGATGGTGTTCCGGCCGAAGGGTGGAAGTGGCGGCCTCTGTTACCTCGGCCCGGGCAACGTCTCCACTCGGGGCTGCGAAAACATGTGGGGCGGGAAGACGCCGGCGCAGACCTGGTTCGGGGCGATGTCGAAGATCCTCGAAGGCCAGGAGGCGTTGCCGCTACCGCAGCCGGACCCGAAGTACATGGGCGGCGGCCGCTGATTTCTCTCATACGTCCGTGAAGGCATCCTTCCGGCCGTGGCGCACGGAAGAAGGCCTTCACGGACTACCTGACGGCTCTAGCCGCTAACCCGCTTTGCCATGATGGTCAACGAGGTGTACTGCCCGGTTCCGTCAAGGCGCATGGCCGGTTGGATACCGAGCTCCCAACCAGCCGGTACGTCTTCGAAACCGATATGACGCTGCGCCGCTCCGACGGGGATCCCGTCAAGTGAGAAACGACCGTTTGCGTCAGTCGTCGTCACAACATGGTTGGCTCCTGGATCCCAGACGTAGGCGATGGCTTTCACACCAGCCAGTTCCTCGCCCGGAGTGGGTAGGCCATCGCCGTTCGCATCGGCGAAAACCTGGCCGGCGACACGATCCGTCGTTCCGGCCGGGACAAGATTCACGGTGACATCTTGGAAGTTGTCCGCAGGGTTGGCCTCGGCCAGCCCCGTCGCGTTGATCCGCACCACAGGACTGCCCCCAACCAAGCTGGGGACATTGCCGACCAAGTGGTAGGTCCGACTCTCCCCAGGGGCAAAGGTGGCGCCGTGGCCATGAACGTCGAGGTCACGCCACGTCTGGTACTCCCAAGTTAGAAACGCGCCGAACTGGGAGAGACCGGTTGCCTTGACCTCGGTCGCCGGGGCATCTCCGTTGTTGGTGATGGTCAGCTCGACCGGGATTTCCTCGTCGGCCAGGTACGGGCCTTGTGCCACTGTCGCCGTTACCTTCAAATCCGGGCCGGCTGTAGCGAAGGCCGGCCCACCTACTGTGACGATGGCCGCCACAAGCGCGCTGACGACATATACAGATCTACGGGACAAGCAATTTGACATTGGATTTCCTCAAATCTTGCCCAGACGTAAATCGAGGCATTTAATCGATTCCCATAAAGCCTTCATGAAACCACCGTACCGACAACAAGAAGACCGGGAATTGTCGGATTGCAACGGTCAAACTTGAAGCATCAGCAGCCGACACCGACGATCAATTGTGTGGATTGCTCAATCAAAGCCGGACACGTCCTCGAATCGACCATCCCCACAGCTAGCATGCTCGAATCTGCGGAGCGGGGTCCTTGCCGGTAGCAAGCCAGTAACCAGACACGAATCCATTGCCCCGCTCCCACGGGTCCACATAATTCCCGCTGCCGTAGTACCAAACGTCATCGCCATTGATGGACTCGCCACGCCTCCAGCACTGCAATTCGAACGTCTCGTTCTTCGGGAGCGTTACCACGCGGCCAGACTGCGAGTTCGGCTGAGTTCGCACGTTCAAATTGGCGAGCGTAGAGGAACACCACACGCTATACGCCTGGTATGCACAAGTGAAGACCTCCTCCGTCGAATCGGGCGATGCCTCCGCGACCTGCACAGCACCCAATGAAGCCAACACTGACAGACCTAAGACGGCAAAGGTACGCTTCACCTTCATACTCATCACTCCCTGAAAATAAATATCGAAAGCAGCAATCGGCCACGAGAAGTTCGAGCCGCAGCTCTAGTCAACTAATCCATTCAAATAATTATCGCGCAACGACAATCAGTTCGCGTCAAACTTTGCCGCACGATACGGGAATCGATACGAACGTCACGGACTCTCGACAGACGCGAAGCCGAGAATCTTTGGCATTTGTTCCCCACGAAGACAATGCCGCGTCCAACCAGTGTCGATCAATCGACCGTTCGAGTGACGAGCGATCACCGAAGACCGACGCGCCAGCAGGCGGACCTCCGAGCGGCCTATTGCGCCACCTCGGGAAGTTCGATCTACTTCCAAGTGATCACTGTTCTTGGCACATCATCGCGCTCCGGGGAGGGAGCCGGATGTCTTACATATACCGCTTCAACCCATGGTATCTACCACGCTATTCGTAGCTTCTTGCACGACTGTTTACGAATCACCTCTCTCGCCTGCAAACAACTTCCTCGGTTGCACCTACACTTCGAGGCGGCAAAATGAAGGCTTCCATGAAGGTTCGACCCACGTACACCTACCGTCGAAGATGGCTTGCCGCAGTTCTGGCCGCCGTTCTGACTTCGGCTCTAGCCAGCACCCCCGCTGAGGCACGGCAAGAAGTGCTTCCAGACAAGGACGTAGAGGTCGCGCCTCGACCTCTAACCGCACCGCGGCAGATCCCAACTGAACAGCGCACTTCCCAGCTCGGGCCCGGCTGGAAGGAGTCCACTGACACAGCCTGGACCACGAGTGGCGACGCACAGGGGTTTCACCTCCTCGTCGCCAAACAGTCTGACGGATATCAGTGGCGAACGGCGGCCACGCTGTCGGAAATCGGATTCGACACCGATCAATGGATCGGAAACGCCTGCGTCACGGCATCCGGAAAACGTGCCGTTGTGGTCTATGCGCCGCGGACGTTCACCAACAAGGAAGCTCTGGCGGGACGAGGCGGGTTCACCGCGACCGTGAATCTCGAAACCGGGGCAGTGCAGAAGTTGCCATTACGCTCCAGCCTTGCCTATTTCAATCCAGGCTGCGGAGACGGCGAATCCGCGGTTCTGACCCAGGAAGGCCACGAATCACTCGGGAAAACTCGCCTCCATCGCCTCGACGCAGCGGCGGGCACCTTCAGCAAGCCGATCGAGGTAGCGGGCCAACTCACCTCGGCAGTACCAACTCACGAAGGCATCGTGGGCGCGGACTCCGGCGCCCTAGTCCGGGTGTCCGCTTCCGGAGAACGTCGCGTTGTCGCGCCGGCGACCGGCGTGCCGTTCCGGCTGGCAGTCGACGCCGATGGCGGCGTCATGTTCATCGAGCGCGACCAGAATCGCGCGACTGTCAAACGGGCTGCGGGCGGACGCGTGAACACCGTCGCCACCGGCGAGCTGGCCGCATTGGATATCGCCTCCGCACGTGGGGGGAGGGTCTTCATCACCGGGAAGGCCGACTCCGTCGCCAAGTCGGTGTCCAGCGTATCCGTCGTAGCAGCACCGGCAGGCGCCAAGGTTTCGACCGAGGGCCACCTCGCAGTGACCTCCGTTCGTAAAACCCGGCAGGACGATCCGCGGCTTCCTGCTCAGGACCCACTCGCGGCTCAGCCCGTGAATGTGTCCGCAATCGCCCTCAAGACCGGCAAACAGATCGAGCTCACGACGATCCCCGGCCAGTCGAGCAGGTTCAGCCCGGCAGACGACAAGGTCCTTCACCCGTCGCTCTCCGGTAGAAGTGGCATCCGACCACAATCCGCTGATCCGAACAATCCGGCGGATTTCGCCGAGAGGTTCTGCTCCGTGCCGCGTGGTGATCCGCGCAACCAGACCATGCAGCCCAAGCCACGACAGGTTGAATGGGCGGTTGACCAGGCGGTCCGTGGAGTGCTGAATGTTCAGCGCCCCGCCAACTGGAAGAACCTCGGAATGCCCGCCTACACCCCTCAGGGACTCTTCCCCTCCATCCCACTGTCCGGCGGCGGGTACGTACCCGCCCAGATCATGCTCGGTGTAGCCGCACAAGAATCGAACCTATGGCAGGCAGCACGCTTTGCCCTCCCCGGGGTGACTGCGAACCCACTGATCGGAAATTACTATGGCATCGACTACTACAACGACACCGCAGCTGACGACTGGACCATCAACTGGCCAGATGCGGACTGCGGGTACGGCATAACGCAGGTAACCGATGGGATGCGCCTCGCCGGCAAGGAGAAGCCCGGAGAGGTAGCACGTCCGTACGGTCATCAACGAGCCATCGCACTTGACTTCGCGGCCAACGTGGCCGCCGGACTACAGATTCTCCAGAGCAAGTGGAACCAAACACGTGAAGCTGGGCTGCTGGTAAATAACGGCGACCCAGCGAAGCTCGAGAACTGGTTCTTCGCTATTTGGGCCTACAACTCCGGCTTCTATCCAAACAAGAACGACGGCTCCCCATGGGGAGTCGGCTGGCTCAACAATCCCGTAAACCCCCGCTATCCAGCCAACCGTCTCCCCTTCCTCGAATTCACCTACGAGGATGCCTCCCATCCTCAGGACTGGCCTTATCCCGAAAAGGTCATGGGCTGGGCCGGACATCCTATCGAATCCCTCGAATCTCCCGGCAATTTCGTACACGGCTACCGTGCCGCCTACTGGAACGGCGGCGACACCGCCGGCCCAGTCAACCGGCAAAAAGTCAAACCACCGGTCACCCAATTCTGCGATACCAGCAACAATTGCGAGCCAGGATCCAAGCACACCCCCAATGACCCTGACGTCATCGGCGAACCTGCTGGCCCCTGCGCGCACAAAAACACTTCCGGCCTATTTGACCTAAGATGCTGGTACCACCAGCCCAGCACCTGGAAATCTGACTGCTCTTACTCATGTGGCCGCGAAGTGCTCCGATTCGATCCTGGTTTTGCCTATCAAGAAGATGCCACAAACTACGCACCGAACTGCGGCCTCAGCGGGCTTCCTTCCGGAGCCTTGATCATCGATGACGTGCCCGATGGAGTGCCAGCAGTGCGTCCCGACTGTGGCAGACCATGGAGCAACGCGGGCACATTTACACTCAACTATTCCGACGACGGAACCGGGCATTTCCCCGGCAAGGTCGACACCCATCAGATCGGCGGCGGCTTTGGCGGCCATTTCTGGTTCACCCACACCCGAACTCGAGCTGCAGAGTCCGGGAAACTCCAGGTCAACGCGACCTGGAAACTCAACCGCCAGCATACTGGCCCAATGAAGGTGCTTGTGGCACTGCCCGACCACGGAGCGCACACCAAGCTGGCCGCGTACTCAGTCAACACGGCTCGCGGCACACGAACGCAGACCACCTCCCAGCCAGGCAGCGGAAACCGCTGGGTCCCGATCGGCACATACATGTTCGAAAACACTGTCCCCCAGGTGACACTGAGCTCAGTAACGGAAGACGGCGATGGGAGTCAGGACATCGCATTCGATGCTGTGGCGTTCGTACCCATCAACGGAACCTATCATGAAGAATCCGTTGAGGCAGTAGCCCAGTTCGACGAGGACCAGGACATTGACACTTCTGGCGGCGCATCCTGGCTAAGTGGGCCATTAGCGAACAGGAAATCACTCTATGAATGGGCGAGCGGAATAACCAACCGGATCCTAACATTTCCCGTATGTCAAGGTGCAGCAAACTCCGGCTGCGTCGGCCAACATACCCGCTCAGGGCTTGAAATCTGGCGACGTCAGATACTGGAAGCAGGCATGGACCCGGTAAACCATCCAGACGGCAACAGTATTGGCACATGGATCGCCTTCGCCCAACCCTATAACGACCGACCCTCCAGTGACAGACGGCCGGCTCACTTCGACGATTTCAACCGATTCAAAATAAAAATTAAAGCAACAGCCATGTTTGTCAGTGATCCTTCAGGGAAAGTTGTCGACGGATCCGAGTTCACGAGTTATGAACACCAGACAGGAAATACTCACCTGCCCAAGTTCTTTTTGGAACTGATAAAGAATCTGCAAGCAGATTATGACATCAATGCACCCAACCTAAGCTATTCCATGCCAAATCTTCTCAAGCACGATGGAGTGTGGCGAAGAACTGATCCCACCAACACCGGCATACTCCCCGGACGGTCCTATGTTAGCGCCGGCAAAGCACCCGTACTGACCGATTCTCAGGGCACACCCACGAGAACCAGTGCCACCTGTGTTGCTGCGTTGACGAATGGGGGAGGCTCGATCGGCTACCGCCCGATGCTCAGCCAGTCAGGACCGGTTAGCGCGATGAAGAGCTGGTCGGAGCAGGTCGGTACCGACATACGACTTCCAGAGGGACTACGCAAGCTAGGGGTTACTGTCCGAGATATGTTCTTCAACAACGGCTTGGCACCCAGCGTTGACGCCAGTATATTTACGCAAGCGCCACCGATCTGGCAGGAACTGAATTTCCTGGCCTGCACTGATGGCTCTATGCGCAAGCTCGGCGGGAATCCACTACTCAGAAGCAGCCACATGCCGAGTCAGTACCTCTACCATAACAGCGTTGCGATAAATCTCGATGGAACACCTTCACGCAGCGCAGAACCGGTCATCAGAGGAGACTTCGTAGCATTCAGCTCGTTGCCAGACCCTACCGGCGGCCCCGCCCCCTGGGGAAGCGCACATGGCAGGTGCGACGTTGGAACGGGACAAAACGGTAACCCTTGGGGCATGACACCCGTCCCCATCCCGGAGAACCCCGGGATAGACCCTGAGTCAGCCACGTTCTGTCTTGATTCGAAAATCACGCCGGATCCCTCGCACAGCGGAAGGTAGGTGATATGCCGAGCCTTGCTCCGGTTAACTACCACCGACAATCAGCACGAAGGAGTTGCCGTGGCCGGAGCATGGCTCGTCTACATCCTCGCGTTCACTGTGTCCACCTACCTCGCCAGCAGGGCGTACCCGACACCACGAACCAAGCTCGTCGCACTATCAGTCCATATGCTGCTATCCGCAATTACGGTGACGGCGCTGAGCGTGGCGACGGTCAGCCCCAAGGAGCCCGGCATCATCGGGCTCTGGTTGGCGATCTTCGGCCCGGGCGCAGCCATCGCCCTGGGCCGCCTCCTCGTCCTACTGTGGCACCAACTTGCCGGCACCGAGCAGCGAGCATGGAACAGCACACCGAAAGACGATGGGCAGAACTGATGCTCTTTCACCGGCGCAAGTCACAATCTGTCACATACCGCTAACTTTGAGTGACTGCCTGGCGGCCTAACGGGGAACAGCGGTCGACAAGACCATGTCGGTCGATCGCGACACTCCGCGCCGGCCACGGAAGGTGAAGAAAAGAGGCCATTCCAGCGATTTACCGAGATCGCCGGAATGGGGGCGAACGATCACCACCGGAGAGCACGTAAACTGGACATTGTGAGCACGCTCAGTAACGAAAGCACTTCGGGGGCGACGGTACGGCGCTTGGCCGTGGGAACCGTCGCCCTGGGAGCCGCGACCCTCGGTTACGCGGTCGGTATCGAAAGGCGCCGGTGGACGCTTCGCACCGCGGAGCTCCCGGTCCTCGCGGCAGGGGCGAAGCCCTTCACGATCCTCCACATCTCGGACCTGCACATGCTGCCCGGACACGTGAGCAAACAACGCTGGGTAGCGGCGCTCGACGAACTCGAACCGGATCTCGTCGTCAACACCGGTGACAACCTGTCACATCACCAAGCCGTCCCGTCCGTGCTGCGCGCACTCGGCCCCTTGCTGGACCGGCCCGGCGTGTTCATCTTCGGCAGCAACGACTACTACGCGCCGAAGCCGAAGAACCCCGCGCGCTATCTCATGCCGAAGGGCAAGAAGAAGCGGATCCACGGCGAGCACCTGCCGTGGCGCGACCTCCGCGCGGCCTTCGTCGAACACGGGTGGCACGACCTCACCCACGTCCGGCGCACCATCGAGGTCGCCGACCAGTACGTGTTCACCGCCGGCGTCGACGACGCGCACCTCCACCGCGACCGCTATGCCGACATTGCCGGCCCCGTGGACACCGCGGCCGCCGTCCGCATCGGCGTCACACATTCGCCGGAGCCCCGCGTGCTCGACGAGTTCGCCGGCGACGGCTACGACCTCGTCCTCGCGGGCCACACGCACGGCGGGCAGCTCCGGGTCCCCGGCTACGGCGCGCTCGTCACCAACTGCGAGCTGGACCGCACCCGCGCCCGCGGCGCGTCCCGCTGGGGCGCCCAGATGTGGCTGCACGTCTCCGCCGGACTGGGCACCTCGCCGTACGCCCCGGTCCGCTTCGCGTGCCCGCCCGAGGCGAGCCTGCTGACCCTCGTGCCACGGGGCACGACCAGCGAGAACCACCGGAAAGCAGCCCCCCGCAAAGCCCGAAACACCGTCCGCTAAACTTCTCCTCGACCCGCTAAGAAGTATCCGGGGTGTGGCGCAGCTTGGTAGCGTGCCTCGTTCGGGTCGAGGAGGTCGTGGGTTCGAATCCCGCCACCCCGACGCAAGATCGAAAGGGCCTTGCTCGCCTTCGCGAGCAAGGCCCTTTCGCGTTGCGGCATGACGCCTTCCTTCAGAAGCCCACCGACCAGGACGATGCCCAAGTCACCGCGCCCCGGACAGCCCCCGCCACTCCCAGGGGGGCGACCCCGGCTCCAGCGTATCGCCGAGGGGCGTCGGGACTGGGCTGATGAGGGGGCGGCGGGGCCAGTGGTCCACAACGGCGGGTGCCTGTGGACAACCCGCAGCGCGCCCGAAGGCCGAGGGTTCCCAAGTCGCTGAGTGCCCCCGATGTGGCATTGGGGACACTCAACGTCCCCAATGCCACATCGGGGGCGCCGAAAGCCGAAAGGCGCTCAGCGGGTGGCGAGCAGCTCGGTCCAGCACTGCGCGAAATCCCCATCCCCCGAGCGCGCCCACGACCACGCCGACCGGGCGGCCGAGGCGAGCTGGTCGCGGTCCGGAGTCGTCGCGGTTTCCAGCGCCGTCACCAGCCCCGCCTCCACGGACGTCGCCAGCGCGCGGTACGTCGTGTCCGTGCGGTAGCGGATTTTCGTTCGTACGTCGGTGAAACCGGCGGCCGCGACCGCGGCGGGAAGCGAGCGTCCGGCGAACGGATCACCGCCCGCGCGGCGCCACAGCAGATAGTGGCCGCGGAGGGCGGCGTCGACGTTCGCCGTCTTCGGCCGCAGCCGCGCCCGGCTCCAGTCCGATGTGGACAGTGCGAGGGTGCCGCCCGGCCTGAGGACGCGCCGGAACTCCGCCAGCGCGGCACCCGGTTCCTTCAGATACTCGAAAACGGCGTGCGCGAAGAGCACGTCCACGGCATCGTCGGCGAACGGCAGCGCGCACGCCTCCGCCACCAGGAAGTCCACTGTGGACTTTCTGTGCCCGTCGCCGATACCGAGGGTGATCGAACCCGGCCCGCAGCCGACGTCGACGCACCCCATCCCCGGCCCGAACAGCGGTTGCGCGAACACGGCCCGTTCGACCGCCTGACGCGCGGACCGCGCGCGTGGCGCGTTTCCCTCCAGCACCCCGCACACAGTACGGCTCCCGAGTGGCAGGATCGAGGGGTGAGCACGCAGTCAGGCACTGAATATCCGTCCGCGGCGGTCCCGGACCGCCTGTTCGACGACGCCGAAGCCGAGAGCAGGTGGCGGGCCCGCTTCCACGCGCCGCGCATCTCGGTGCCCGAGTGGGCCATCGACGCCCCCGACGCCAACGTCTACGTCTCCAACGCCAGCGGCGTGTGGGAGGTCTACTCCTGGGACCGGTCGACCGGCGAGCACCGCCGTGTCACCGATCGACCCAACGGCACCATGCACGCCACCCCGTCCCCCGACGGCCGCTGGATCTGGTGGTTCAACGACACCGACGGCGACGAATTCGGTTCCTGGGTCCGCGAACCGTTCGCGCCGGGAGCCGCCGCCGAGCGCGCGGTGCCCGACGTCCACGACGGCTACCCCGCCGGCCTCGAGATCGGCACCAAGATGGTCGCCGTCGGCGTCTCGACCGACGACGGAAGCGAACTATTCGCCCATATCGACGGCGAAACCACGTCCTTCTACAAACACGAGGACGACGCCGGGATCGCCTCGCTGTCCCGCGACGAGTCGCTGCTCGCGATCTCCCACTCCGAGCACGGTGATTCACGACACCCCGCGCTGCGCGTCCTGTCCACCGACGGATTCACGACGATCGCCGACAAATGGGACGGCGAGGGCAAAGGCCTCGGCGCGCTCGAGTACTCACCGGTCGCCGGTGATCAGCGGCTGCTGGTGCTGCACGAGCGGCGCGGCCGCGAAGAGCTCCTGATCTGGGACACCGCCGCGGACACCGAGCAGGAGATCGAGCTGGATCTGCCCGGCGAGGTGGTCGCGGGCTGGTATCCCGACGCGACGGCATTGCTGGTCGTGCACTTCCACCAAGGCCGCAGTTCCCTGCACCGGTACGACCTCTCGACCGGCGAGCTGTCCTCTTTGGACACTCCGCCCGGCCGGATCGGCGGCGCGGGCGTGCGGCCCGACGGCACGGTCGAGTACTCGTGGTCCAGTGCCGCGCGGCCGACGGCGGTGCGCGCGCGGACAGCGGGCGGCGAAGACTCCGTGCTGCTCGAACCGCCGGGTGATCGGGCCCCGGAATCCGTACCGGTCACCGACGCGTTCGTCGACGGTATCGGCGGGCAGATCCACGCACTGGTCTCACGTCCGGCCGACGCGCAGGAAGGTCCGCTGCCCACGGTCTTCTCCTTGCACGGCGGGCCGCATTCGGCCGACGAGGACCGCTTCTCCGCGTACCGCGCCGTCTGGCTCGACGCCGGATTCGCCGTCGTCGAGGTCAACTACCGCGGTTCGACCGGGTACGGCTCGGCCTGGCGTGACGCCATCGAAGGCCGCCCCGGCCTGACCGAGCTCGAAGACGTCGCCGCCGTGCACGACTGGGCCGTCCAAAGTGGACTTTCAGATCCGGAGAAGTGCGTCGTGAACGGCGCTTCGTGGGGCGGGTACCTGAGCCTGCTGGCGCTGGGCACCCAGCCCGCGCGCTGGGCGGCGGGGATCGCCGGGGTGCCGGTGGCGGATTACGTCGCCGCGTACGAGGACGAGATGGAGCAGCTCCGGTCGTTCGACCGGGCACTGTTCGGCGGTTCGCCGGAGACGGTGCCGGCGGTGTACCGGGAATGCTCGCCGATCACCTACGTCGAGGCCGTGACGGCGCCGGTGCTGGTGCTCGCCGGGGACAACGACCCGCGCTGCCCGATCCGGCAGGTCGAGAACTACCTCGACAGGCTCGCGAAACGGGAGATCCCGTTCGAGTTCTACCGGTTCGACGCGGGCCACGGGTCGCTGGTGATCGCCGAGACGATCAAGCAGACCGCGATCGAGGTGTTCTTCGCGCTGCGGGCCGTCGGGCTTCGCTGACCCCGGCGAACGGGGTCAGCGCTCCGAGAAGAGAGTCCCGCCGGACGCCCAGTGTTCGGCGGGAATCTCGTTGATGGTCACCCAGACGCCTTCGGGATTGCCGCCACAGGTGCGGACGAAGGCGTCGGTCACCTCGCGCACGAGGGCCTGCTTCTGCTCGGCCGTGCGGCCGGGGAACATCGAAACACTGATCATCGGCATGGCCGGAACTCTAAAGCCCGCGGTCGTGCTTCCGCAGACGGTCGACGGCGTAGGCGTCACCTTCGAAGGTGATCCGGGCGGCGTCACGGCCGAAGACGAACAGCAGCAGCTCGATCGGCGCGCCGATCACGGTCACCGTGTCCGGGCCTTCCTTCACCCGCGCTTCGCGGCCTTCGGGGGTCTTCAGGATGACGCCGACCGGTGATTTCCGCAGGTTCAACTTCGAGGCCTGCTTCGCCGACTTCCACGCCGCCGCGTCCCGCGCGGAGTCCGCCGGACGCGGCTCCCAGCCGGGCTGTCCGCGGCGGACGTCCTCGTGGTGGATCAGGAACTCCGCGCTGTTCGCCAGCTCGTCGACCGCACCGATCGACGTCGGCCAGTACCAGGCGGGGCCGGACCGGACCTTGCCGACGACCTCGGACCACGGCCGTGCGGCGTAGGAGTCCTGCACCCGCTGCGTGTACGAAGCGAGCGCGGGCACCAGGATGCCGGGCGCCGCGTCGGGCCGCCGCTCGCGGACCAGCAGATGCGCCGCGAGATCCCGCGTCTTCCAGCCCGCGCACAAGGTCGGCGCGTCCGGGCCGACCTCTTCGAAAAGCTCGCTCAACGCACGACGTTCGTCTCCGGCGACTCCCATAGCCCCCGACGTTACGCGCCGGTAGGGCCCGGGGAAATCCGGCGTGACGCAGGGCACCCGGCTCAGTGATGGAACGCGGTCCGCGGTCGCGGGCCGTGATCGAGCTCGGGCAGCAGGCGGCGGAGGTCGGCGAGCAGCAGATCGGCGAGGTCGTGGGTGAAACCGTTGCGCACCACGATCCTCAGCACGGCGAGGTCGGTCCGGTTCTCCGGGAACGTGTACGCCGGGACGAGCCAGCCGCGCTCGCGAAGCCGCCGTGACACGTCGAAGACGTCGAAGCCCTCGACGTCCGGCTTCGTCGTGAAGGCGAACACGGGCAGCTGATCGCCGCGCGTCAGCAGCCGGAACGGGCCCAGCTCGGCGATCCCGTCCGCCAGCTGGGTCGCGACGTCACGCGAAGCCTGTTGCACGGCACGGAAACCTTCGCGGCCGAGCCGGACGAACGTGTAGTACTGCGCGGCCACCTCGGCGCCGGGACGGGAGAAGTTCAGCGCGAAAGTCGGCATGTCGCCACCGAGGTAGTTGACGTTGAAGACGAGTTCGTCGGGCAGCGCCTCCTTGTCACGCCACAGCACCCAGCCGACGCCTGGGTAGACGAGCCCGTACTTGTGCCCCGAGGTGTTGATCGACGCCACCCTCGGCAGGCGGAAGTCCCAGCTCAGCTCCGGATCGAGGAAGGGCGCGATCATCGCGCCCGAAGCGCCGTCGACGTGCACCGGGATGTCCCAGCCGGAGCGTTCCTGCAATCCGTCGAGCGCGGCGGCGATCTCGGCGACCGGCTCGTAGCTGCCGTCGAAGGTGGACCCGAGGATCGCGACGACGCCGATCGTGTTCTCGTCGCAGCGGGCGATCGCCTCGTCGGCGGTGAGATGGAAGCGGTCGCCGTCCATCGGCACCAGCCGCGGCTCGACCTCCCAGTATTCGCAGAACTTCTCCCAGCAGACCTGGACGTTCGCGCCCATCACCAGATTCGGCCCGCCGGTGCGGCCCAGCTTCGACCAGCGGCGCTTCAGCGCCATGCCGGCGAGCATGCAGGCTTCCGACGAACCGGTGGTGGAGCAGCCCATGATCGCGGTGGGATCGGGCGCGTGCCACAGATCGGCGAGGATGTTGACGCAGCGCCGCTCGAGTTCCGCGGTCTGCGGGTACTCGTCCTTGTCGATCATGTTCTTGTCGACGCATTCGGCCATCAGCTCGCGGGCCTGCGGCTCCATCCACGTGGTGACGAACGTGGCGAGATTGAGCCGGGCGTTCCCGTCGAGCATCAGCTCGTCGCGTACCAGCTGGAGCGCGGTGTCGGGCGGGAGCGGGTCTTCGGCGAGGCTGTCGTGCGGGAGACGGATGTTCGCGGCGAGCGCGGGATACGCCCCGGCGTACAGCGGATTGCCCCCGGTCTTGCGGTCCGGATCGGACGCGGTTCCCTTGTGCAGCACCATGGACCGAACGTAGCCCGGTGCACGGCCGGTGGCACCTTGATCGCCCCGGGCGTGCAATGAACGGGCCGTTCCT
>NZ_LQMT02000032.1:314576-398361 GCF_001620365.2 Amycolatopsis keratiniphila subsp. keratiniphila | reverse complement strand
CGCCGCGCCTGTGTGCCCAGTCCGTGAAGGCCTCCTTGAGGGACCCAGAGTCCCTCAAGGAGGCCTTCACGGACTTCGGACCTCACCACTCACGAGGCGTCTCGCGTCAGGTCCCGGATCTCGGGCCACGGCCGGAACCCGCCCGATTTGTAGGTCGTCACGGCGGCGACGTTGGAACTGGGCGTGTTCACGGCCGCGCTCGACGAGCCGAGCTCCCGGAGCGCGGCCGCCGCGGCGACGGTGATCGCCCGCCCGTATCCGTGGCCGCGCCGGTCGGCACGCACGCCCATCGGTTCGAGCAGCCCGGGCTTGCCGGGACCGGCCGACCATACGGCGACCGCCGCGACGGCGTCCCCTCGGTCGTTGTAGCCGAGCAGACACCGGGCATCGGCGTACGGCGCCGAGGCCGCCATCGTCCGCCACTTTTCGGCGGTGAACGTCGATCCGCCGAACGCCGCCCCGATCACGTCGGCCCAGTCGGCCGCCAGATCCGCTCCGACCGTCTCGATCCGCAGGTCCGGAGCCTTCACCGGCTCGGTGAGGTCGAGGCTCAGCGGCGTCCATGGCTCTTCCTCGTCGACGTGCCAGCCGTGGCCGGGCAGCAGATCCTGGAGCAGCGCGTCCATCGGCGCCTCGACGGAGACCTTTCCGGCGGGCAGGACACCACGTTCGGGCGCGGCCACGTCTTCGGCCAGCCGCCGCGCCAGTTCTTCGTCCCGGCGGACGTCCGGCGCGGTCGTGAGCCGCAGGAGGTCGGCTCCGTCCAGGAAACCGACGGCGAGGATCCGGCCGTCCCTGCGCCAGATCCGGACCGCTTCGGCCACCGCGGGCGCGCCGTTACGCCAGTACCAGCCGAGGTCACCGGGATGCACTTGCCAAGCCACGCCTTCGGATTGCCATTCCCGCAGCGCCTCGACGGCCTCGCCCAGCCCGTCGGTCCCCGGCTTCTCCAAGCTGATCACCATGGCGCGATCACACACGATGCCGCGAGGAGCCGCATCCGGTTTTCGGCGGGGCAAGATGGGGGAGTGAAGTCACTTCAGCGCCGTCTCTGGGAAGCGGTCGAGCCGCTGCACGCCGTCGTCTACTTCGCCCCGGAGACCGCGGCCGCGGCGAAGGCGGCGGGCCTGCCGGGCTGGTGGATGGGCTATTTCGCCGGCCGGGTCGCGCCGCTCGGGCCGCTGCCGGAACCACCCGCGACCGCGATGCTCTTCGGGTTCGCCCCGAGGATGGTCGCGCGTTCCCTGCCCGACGCGTGGAAATTTGCCGAACCGGCGGTCGTGCTCCGGAGCCGGATGGCCGCCGTCGAGGAAGCCCTGAACCGGATCCTTCCCGCCGACGCGCCCCTCGGGGACCTCGCCGATCTGCTCGAACACGCCGTCACCGGCTGCGACTACGCGGCCAGGCCGCTCGCCGCCGCCTGGTCATCGGTCGCCAGGCCCTCGACGCCGGCTGGCCGGGTCTGGCTCGCGGCGACGGTGCTGCGCGAGCATCGCGGGGACGGCCACGTGCTTTCCGCCGTCGCCGCCGGACTGCGCGGACTCGACACGACACTGACCCATATCGGCAGCGGGGCGGTGACGCGTGAGGTCATCCAGATCAACCGCGGCTGGTCCGACGACGAGTGGGACGCGAGTGTCGCGCGGCTGTCCGAACGAGGGATCCTCGACGCCGATCTCCGGCTCACCGGCCCGGGAATCGAGCTGCGCCAACGGGTCGAGGACGAAACGGACCGCCTCGCTCTCGGCCCGCTCGACGCCTTGGGCGAGGACGGGGCGGCCGAGGTCCTGCGGATCGCCGTCCCGCTGAGCCGCCGGATCTTCGACGCCGGCGCGATCCCGTTGCCGAACCCGATGGGGGCGCCGCGGCCCTGACGGCTCGAAACTGTCGGACCCCGGTGGGACGCTGATGCACATGGCGACGTGGCAGCAGTTCAGTGAAGAGGCACCCGCGCTGGCGGAGAAGATCAAAGAGCGGTTCACCGCGGCGAAGTCGCATGTGCTGGCGACGGTCCGGCGGGACGGTTCGCCCAGGGGCAGTGGCAGTGAGGTCGATTTTCGTGAGCAGGATCTGCTGATCGGTTCGATGATCGGCGCGATGAAGGCGAAGGATCTGCAGCACGACGGCAGGTTCGCGATCCACGCCGCCTCGGCGATCGACGAGGGCGGCGCGGACGCGAAGGTGTCGGGAAAGGCCGTCGAGATCACCGATCCGGCGGAGGTCGCCCGCCTGCAGGGCGACGACGGGGAGGCTCACGTCTTCCGGCTCGACCTCACCGAGGCGGTGCTGACCTGGGTCGAGGGCAACACTATCTATTTCGACTTCTGGAAGGAGGGTCAGGGGCTCAAAAGGCTCGCGAGGCCGGACAGCGGTCCGGTGGTCGAGGTCGCCGTGGGCTAGACGCTAGATCCGTTCGATGATCGTGCCGGTGGAAAGCGCGCCACCGGCGCACATCGTCACCAGCGCGGTGCTCGCGTCGCGGCGTTCCAGCTCGTGCAACGCCGTGGTCAGCAGACGGGCGCCGGTGCTGCCGACGGGATGCCCGAGCGCGATCGCGCCACCGTTCACGTTGACCTTGGCCTCGTCGGGCCGGTGCACCCGTTGCCACGACAACACGACCGAAGCGAACGCCTCGTTGACTTCGAAGAGGTCGAGGTCGCCGATCGTCATCCCCGCCTTGGCGAGGACGCGTTCGGTCGCCTGAACGGGCCCGTCGAGGTGGTAGTACGGCTCCGCGCCGACCAGCGCCTGCGAGACGATCCGCGCTCGCGGCCTGAGGCCCAGTGCCTTGGCCCGGTCCGAGTCCATCAGGAGGAGCGCGGCCGCGCCGTCGGAGATCTGCGACGACGTCCCGGCCGTGTGCACGCCGCCTTCGAGGACGGGCTTGAGCTTGGCCAGGCCTTCGACGGTCGTGTCGCGAAGTCCTTGGTCGCGCGACACCAGCCGGGTCTCGCCGGTCGGAGTGCCGTCCTCGCCGAGCACGGGGGCCTTCACGGCGACGACCTCGCGGTCGAAGTGCCCCGCGGCCCATGCGGCGGCGGCTTTGGCCTGAGACTCGGTCCCGAACCGGTCGACGTCGAGGCGGGTGATCCCGCGGCGTTCCGCGATCCGCTCGGCCGCGCCGTACTGGTTCGGCATGTCGATCGACCACGACTGGGGCCTCGGCGTGCCGATGCCCTCGCCGCGGTTCGCGCCCAGCGGGACCCGGCTCATCGCCTCGACGCCGCATGAGACCCCGGCGTCGATAGCGCCCGTCGCGATGAGCCCGGCGATCAGATGCGTCGCCTGCTGCGCCGAGCCGCACTGGGCGTCGATGGTCGTCGCGCCCGTGGTCTCCGGGAGACCGGCGTGCAGCCACGCCGTGCGCGTGACGTTGCCCGCCTGCTCGCCCGCCTGGGTCACGGCGCCGCCGATCGCCTGCTCGACCAGCGCGGGATCCACGCCCGCCCGCTCGAGCAGGGCGCGCTGCGCCGCGCCGAGGATCTCGGCGGCGTGCAGCCCCGCCAGGTGCCCCCTGCGCTTGCCGATGGGGGTGCGGACCGCCTCGACGATCACCGGACTACCCACGTTCGCCTCCTGGGAAACACTGTTCACTACCGAGAAAAGTAGAACACGTTCTTGGTTTGGGCAAGCCGTCCCAGGGTTGACCGGATTTTGATCACTGGTCGTCGTTCCCCCTTTTTGTAGGGAGTGCAAGATCCACGCGGGTCGAGTAAACGGGTTTCACTGAAACTCTTCACTTGGTAAACGCCGTATGCTTCAATCGGGTCTAGAACGTGTTTCATTGGCGAACCGCGTAGGAGGTAGCCCGTGGCCGCTCCCCTGATCCCCGCCGGTTTCGATTTCACCGATCCGGATCTGTACGCCACCAGACTGCCTCTGGAGGAGTTCGCCGAACTCCGCCGTACGGCACCGGTCTGGTGGAACCCTCAGCCGCACAACACCGCGGGCTTCCGCGATGACGGCTACTGGGTGGTCAGCCGGCTCGATGACGTCAAGGCGGTGTCGAGGGACAGCGAGCTGTTCTCCTCCCGCGAGAAGACCGCGATCATCCGGTTCGACGAGAACATGACCGACGACAGCCTCGAAGCCAACCGTCTGGTCCTGCTCAACATGGACGCCCCGCAGCACACGAAGCTGCGCCGGATCGTGTCGAAGGGCTTCACGCCGAGGTCGATCGCGAAGCTCGAGGACACCCTGCGCGATCGCGCGGAGCGGATCGTCAGCGAGGCCAAGAAGAAGGGCTCCGGC
The DNA here is from genome assembly GCF_001620365.2 of Amycolatopsis keratiniphila subsp. keratiniphila. Taxonomy (GTDB): domain Bacteria; phylum Actinomycetota; class Actinomycetes; order Mycobacteriales; family Pseudonocardiaceae; genus Amycolatopsis; species Amycolatopsis keratiniphila. The sequence goes on along the minus strand of NZ_LQMT02000032.1, from coordinate 394,110 downwards.
GATTTCGTCGTCGACGTCGCGTGCGAACTTCCCTTGCAGGCCATCGCCGAACTGATCGGCATCCCGCAGGAAGACCGCCTGAAGGTCTTCGACTGGTCGAACCAGATGGTCGCCTACGACGACCCCGAGTACGAGGTCGAGCCGCTCGCCGCGTCCGCCGAGATCGTCGGCTACGCCTGGAACATGGCCGAAGAACGCCGCAAGTGCCCGATGGACGACATCGTCACGAAGCTGGTGCAGGCCGACGTCGACGGCGAATCGCTGGCGTCGGACGAGTTCGGCTTCTTCGTCATCCTCCTCGCCGTCGCGGGTAACGAGACCACGCGCAACGCGATCACCCACGGGATGAAGGCGTTCCTCGATCACCCCGATCAGTGGGAGCTGTACAAGAAGGAACGCCCGAAGACCGCGCCGGACGAGATCGTCCGCTGGGCCACGCCGGTGGTCGCCTTCCAGCGCACCGCGACCCGGGACACCGAACTCGGCGGGCAGCGGATCCGCAAGGGCGACCGGGTCGGGATGTTCTACAGCTCCGCGAACTTCGACCCGGACCACTTCGACCAGCCGGAGAAGTTCGACATCCTCCGCGAGGACAACCCGCACGTCGGTTTCGGCGGCACGGGTTCGCACTACTGCATCGGCGCCAACCTCGCGCGGCTGGAGATCGATCTGATCTTCAACGCCATCGCCGACGTCATGCCGGACATCGCCGAGCTCGCCCCGCCCGACCGGCTCCGGTCGAGCTGGCTCAACGGGATCAAGCACTACCAGGTCCGCTACGCCTGATCGGCCGGGACCGCGGCCGTGGGGCACCATGGGGCCATGGGTCCCCACGTGCAGGTCGACGTCGAAATGTCCTTCCGGGTCACGAAACCCGGCCCCGCCGCGTTCGTGATCGCGCTCGCCGGTGGGGCCGGGCAAGAGGAGTTCGCCTATCCCGCGCCGCCGCGCCAGGTGGCGTTCGAACACGGGACCCGGGCCCAGGTCGTCGATCTGCCGCCCGGTGAACACGTGGTTCGGTACCGGGCCGAACGCACGCTCGACCCGGCCGATGCCGAACCTGTCGGCCTGGACGACGTCATCCGCTACACCAGGCCCAGCCGGTACTGTCCCTCGGACCGGATGGGCGGGCTCGCGCTGTCCCGCTTCGGCGGCCTGCCCGACGCGCGCACCCAGGTGGAGGCGATCGTCCGGCACGTGGGCGAGCACCTGTCCTATGTGGTCGGTTCCGGTTCGCCGACCGACGACGCCGTCGACACCTACCTCGCCGGGGAAGGGGTCTGCCGCGATTACGCGCACGTCTGCATCTCGCTGTGCCGTGTGCTGGACATCCCCGCCCGGTTCGCCGCCGTCTACGCGCCCGGACTGTCCCCAATGGACTTCCACGCCGTGTTCGAGGCCGCGATCGACGGCCGCTGGTATGTGTTCGACGCCACCGGTCTCGCGCCGAGGCAGAGCCTCTGCCGGATCGCCACCGGCCGGGACGCCACCGACACCGCGTTCCTCTCCACCCTCGGCTGTGAGCTGGACTTTCTCGGCAACACCGTGCTGGCGACCGCGGGCCCGTCGCTGCCGGAGGACGACGGCTCGCGGCTGATCGCGCTCGCTTGATCGCGTGTTGCCCACGAGCCGTGACTTGCCTGAGGTAGACATTGGCGTGTGAGGGAGAAGCAAGCACCGACGAAATGGCAGCGGCTGCGGGCCCGCCACCGCTGGCTGGACCACGTGGCGCGGGCGGTGAACCGCTACGTCGAGTACGGCGGTTACCACTACGTCGCGTCGATCACCTATTTCAGCCTGTTCTCGCTGGTGCCCATCCTCATGGTCGCGGTTTCGGTGGCGGGTTTCGTGCTGGCGAGCCAGCCGCAGCTGATCGAGTCGATGCTGAACGCGATCACCGGCACCCTGCCCGGCGGCCTCGGTGACAAGGCGGGGGAGCTGCTCACCGGATTCGTCGAGCAACGCACCAGTGTCGGGATCATCGGTCTGATCATCGGCTTGTACTCCGGCTGGAACTGGATGAACTCGCTGCGGGACGCGCTCACCGCGCTGTGGGGCCAGAACCGATCGGATCTCCCGCTGCTGCGCACGATCGCCGCCGACCTGCTCGCGCTGCTCGGCCTCGCGAGCGCGCTGCTGGTCTCGTTCGCCATCACCATCTCCGGGTCCGCGCTCGGCCGGTATCTGCTGGGGCTGGCCGGCGTGGACGACACCGCCTGGGGCCACAACGTGCTGTCGGCCATCTCGATTCCGTTGGCGCTGCTGGCGAACTGGCTCGTGTTCCTCTGGGTGCTCACCCGGTTGCCGCGGAAACCGGTCGGTGTCCGCAGCGCGATGCGCGGCGCGGTCGCGCTGGCGCTGGGCTTCGAACTGCTGAAGCAGGCCGGTGGGATCTACCTGCGCCTGATCGGGAACTCACCGACCGGGGTCGCGTTCGGTTCCATCATCGGTCTGATCTTCTTCATCTCGCTGGTGGCGCGGATGCTGGTTTTCGTCACGGCCTGGACGGCGACCGCGCGCGACGCCCCGCCGGACCCAGTGCGTCCGCCGCCGCCCGTGGTGGTCCGGCCCGTGGTCGCGGCACCCGATCGGCACGGGCTCAAGCCGGTGCTGGTCGGCGCGGTGACCGGGGTGGTCGCGACCTTGGCCGCGCAACGCCTGCGGCCGCGCCGCCGTCCCTGATCTGAAGGAGGATTCGATGCCGGGTGCCCGGATACCGTCTCTGACCGATCTTGAGGGTTCGCGGGTGGATGAGGCGCGCTCGATATGTGAGGCCGCCGGGTTCGAGGTCCAGGTGGTCGACCGGGAGCGCCACGAATTCTTGACGCTGGACCACCGCCCGAACAGGATCCGCTTGTATGTCAGATGGGGCAAGGTCGAAGAAGCCAAACGCGGCTGAAGGGTTGCCGGCGTGGTTTGGCGTGTCAGGAAAGGGTCGTTCAGGACGAAAAACGTCGTGAACGACCCTTTCCTGACATCGCACGGCCGGTGGTTCAGGAACCGGGCTTCGCCGACCCCACCACCCACATCGAGAAGAACTGCGAACCGCCGCCGTACGCGTGCCCGAGCGCGATCCGCGCCCCGTCGACCTGGTAGTCCCCGGCCCGGCCCATCACCTGCTTGGCCGCTTCGGAGAACCGCAGCATCCCGGACGCGCCGATCGGGTTCGACGAGAGCACCCCGCCCGACGGGTTGACCGGCAACCGCCCGCCGAGCGCGGTCTCGCCCGCCTCGGTGAGTTTCCAGCCCTGCCCCTCGTCGGTGAACCCGAGGTTCTCCAGCCACATCGGCTCGAACCACGAGAACGGCACATAGATCTCGGCGGCGTCCACTTCGGACAGTGGGTCGGTGATCCCGGCGTCGCGCCACAACGCGGCCGCGGCGTCCCGGCCCGCCTGGGGGTTGACCTGGTCGCGTCCGGCGAACGTGGTTGGCTCGGTGCGCATCACGGTCGCGTGGATCCACGCGGCGCCACCGGGTACGGCGTCGCCCGACGCCTCGTCCCCGATCACCATCGCGCACGCGCCGTCCGAGGACGGGCACGTCTCGTCGTAGCGGATCGGGTCCCACAGCATCTGCGACGCCCGCACCGATTCCACCGTGATGTCGGACTGCCGCAGATGCGCGTACGGATTCAGCGCGCCGTTGCGGCGGTCCTTGGCCGCGACGATCGCACCGACGTGGTCAGGCGCGCCGGACCGCCGGATGTACGAGCGCACGTGCGGCGCGAAGTACCCGCCCGCCCCGGCGCCCACCGGCATCTGGAACGGCGGCAGGATCGACAGACCCCACATCGCGTTCGACTCGGACTGCTTCTCGAAGGCCACGGTCAGCACCCGTTTGTGCACGCCCGCCTGCACCAGCGACGCCGCCACGAGCGCGGTCGACCCGCCGACCGAGCCGGCGGTGTGCACGCGCAGCAACGGTTTCCCGGTCGCGCCGAGCGAGTCGGCGAGGAACAGTTCGGGCATCATCACGCCCTCGAACAGATCCGGCGCCTTGCCGAGGACGACCGCGTCGATGTCGTCCCAGCCGGTCCCCGCGTCGAGCATCGCGCGGTCGATGGCCTCCCGGAGCAGGCCGGGCATGGACACGTCGGTGCGTTTGGCCTTGTGGTGCGTCTGGCCGGTTCCCAGTACGGCCGCGAGGTGCTTCACGAGAGGACCTCCAAGGTCGCGACCAGGTTCTGCTGGAGGACGGGGCCGCTGGTCGCGTGGGCGAGGGTCTTGCGCGCGCTGCCGTCGAGGACGCGGTTCGCCGCCTCGCCGATCCGCGCCAGCCCCGCGGAGAACATCGGATTGCCGGTCAGGACGCCGCCGGAGGGATTGATCCGCACCTGGTCGCCGAGGCCGAGTGCCTCACGCAGGATCAGCTCCTGATGGGTGAACGGTGCGTGCAGTTCGGCGACCTCGACGCCGTCGAGATCGAGCGCCCGCCCGGCGGCCGCCGTCGAAGGCGACTTGGTGAGGTCCCGGACGCCGAGCGCGGGGGAGTCGACCCGGTGCTCGATCCCGGTGATCACCGCGGGACTGTCGACGAGGTCCGCCGCCCGTTCCGCCGAGGCGAGCACGAGCACGGCGGCGCCGTCGGTGATGGGCGCGATGTCGTGGGCCCGCAACGGATCCGCGAAGTAGGGGGCGTCGAGCAGCTCCGCGACCTCGACCGTCCCGGAGATCTGCGCGGCGGGATTGCCGGCGGCGTCCGCGCGGCTGCGCGCGGCGACCTCGGCGAGATCCTTTTCCGACCACAGCCCGGATTCGAGCCCCAGCCGCGCCTGGATCCCGGCCACGCTCACCGAGTCCGGCCACAGCGGCGCGACGACGTAGGGATCCATCTGCAGGGCGAGCACCCGCCGCAACTGCCCGGCCGACGATTTGCCGAAGCCGTAGACCAGCGCGGTCTCCACCTCGCCCATCCGGATCTTCAGCCACGCCTCGTACAGCGCCCAGGCGGCGTCCATCTCGACGTGCGACTCGTGGATCGGCGGGAAGGCACCGATCGCGTCGACCGCGGCGATGAACGAGAACGCGCGGCCGGCGAGGTAGTCCGAGGAACCCGAGCACCAGAACCCGATGTCCTCTTTGGACAGACCGGTGCGCTCGAAGACCTCGGCGAAGATCGGCACCAGCATCTCCACGCCGTTGGTGGTGCCCGGGGTACTGCGGACGTTGGGGGCCTGCGCGAAGCCCACGACTGCTACATCTGGCACGGTGGTCCTCACAGATGGTGGGCGAAGGATTCGTACGGTGCGTCGGGTTCGCCGGTCGGTTCGAAGTGACCGATGTTCTCCAGCGAGGTCCACCATTCGTCCCGTGGCTTCCACGCGGCCCGGACCCGCATGCCCATCCGGACGTCGGCGGCGTCGCAGCCGAGGACCAGGTGCAGGAACGCGATGTCCGCGCCGTCGAGCAGGATGTACGCGGCCACGTACGGCGGTTTGATCTTCTGGCCGAGGAACGGCACGTTCACGATGCAGAACGTGGTGACGATGCCGGTGTCGGGCAGTTCGACCTCGTCGGTGGTCGGCACGCCGTCGGTCGGGCACGCGCCGCGCGGCGGGATGTAGACCTTCTCGCACGACGGGCAGCGCTGACCGATCAGTTTCCCCTCCGCGAGCCCGCGCAGATACCGGCTTTCCTCGGGTGACGCGGAATGCTGGTAGCGCAGGTGGATCGGTGTGATCACGACGCTGACCGGCGCGCCCTCCTCGCGGTCCGCGACCGGGGGAGGCGCCTCGGTGGCTTCGGTGTCGGGCCCGTCGGCGGGGACGAAGTAGGCGATGTCCCGGATGTGCCCGACGGTCTCGTCCGCCCAGCGGATCCGCACGCGCTGTCCGGTGTGGACATTCGACGGCGTGCCCGCGTCGACGGCGTGCAGGATCGAGGTGTCGGCGCCGTCGAGGCGGATCAGCGCCCAGGCGAACGGCCGCGACAACGGCTGGCCGTCGACGGGTTCGGCGATCCAGGACCAGGAGACGATCTCGCCCTCGGAGGCCACCGGAACGAACTCGGACAGGGCTTCGGCGGTCACGGGGTCGTACTCCAGTGGGGGTACGTGGACACGGCCGTCGCTGCCCCGGACGCCTTCGACGCGGCGCTCGCGCAGGGCGTCGACGAACCGGCCGAGTACCGGGCCGACCGAACGCGTGTAGTCGAAGCCCACGTTGAGCGGGGCCGACAGCGGGAGTTCAGGTGCGCTCACGTTCTGAGTGAAACATGTTCTCGATTTCTCGGCAAGATCGGTCATCTCGGCTTGGCTGGCGGTTGCTCTTGAGTGGAACGCGTTCTAGATTCGCGGGTATGTCGACTGCCACCGGGACACTTGGGGTCTGGAACATCGCCGCACAGGAGCCGGAGCGGGTCGCGCTCGTCGATCCGGACGGCCGCTCGATCGGTTATGGCGACCTCGCCGCGAAAGCGAACGCGTACGCCCGGGGTCTGCAGGCCCTCGGGCTGGAGGCCGGGGACGTGGTCGTCGTCCTGCAGCCCAACGGCGACGAGCTCGTGGCGGCCTATTTCGCCGCCATCCAATCCGGCCTGTACATCGTGGTGGTCAACTGGCATCTGGTCGGGCCGGAGGTCGCCTACATCCTGTCCGACAGCGGTGCCAAGGCCTTCCTCGCGCACGAACGGTTCGCCGACGTCGCGATCGCCGCCGCGGACGAGGCCGGGATCCCGGAACGCGGCCGGTTCGCCGTCGGCGACGTCGACGGCTTCCGCCGGATCGAGGAACTCGGCTCCGGTGAGGGCGACGGCCGTCCGGAGCGGCGCACGGCAGGCTCGCCGATGCTCTACACGTCGGGGACCACGGGGCGGCCCAAGGGTGTCCGGCGGCCGCTGACCGGCGCCGACCCCGACTCCGTGCCGGCCGCGTCGACGTGGTTCTTCGGGATCTTCGGGCTGGCGCCGCACGACGACCACGTGCATCTGTGCGGATCGCCGCTCTATCACACGGCCGTGCTCAACTTCGTCGCGATTTCCCTGCAGCTGGGCCATACCGCGGTGCTGATGGACCGCTGGGACGCCGAGGACATGCTGCGGCTGATCGAGCGGCACCGCGTCACGCACAGCCACATGGTCCCGACGCAGTTCCGCCGCCTGCTCGCCCTGCCGGACGACGTCCGCGCGGCCTACGACCTGAGTTCGCTGCGCGTGATGATCCACGGCGCCGCCCCGTGCCCGCTGGAGGTCAAACGCCGGATGCTCGACTGGTGGGGCCCGGTCGTCACCGAGTACTACGCGGCCACCGAAGGTGGCGGCACGGCGATCTCGGGCGAGGAGTGGCTGAAGAAACCGGGTTCGGTCGGGCTGCCGTGGCCGGGTTCGACGATCAAGATCCTCGACGACGAGGGCACGGAACTGCCCGCCGGCGAGACCGGCACCGTGTACATGAAGATGGGCGACTCGAAGTTCGAGTACCACAAGGACCGGGCGAAAACGGACAAGGCGCGAGTCGGGGACCTGTTCACCCTCGGCGACGTCGGTCATCTCGACGAGGACGGCTACCTCTTCCTGCACGACCGCAAGGCGGATCTGATCATCTCGGGCGGGGTCAACATCTACCCGGCGGAGATCGAGGGTGAGCTGGTGATGCACCCGAAGATCGCCGACGTCGCCGTGTTCGGCGTCCCGCACGAGGACTGGGGCGAGGCGATCAAGGCCGTCGTCGAGCCCGCGGACGGTGTCGAGCCCTCCGATGAGCTGACCGCGGAGATCCTCGAGTACGCGGCGTCGCGGCTGGCGAAGTTCAAGCTCCCGCGTTCCGTCGACTACCTGCCCGAACTCCCGCGCGACCCGAACGGGAAGCTCTACAAGCGCAAGCTTCGCGACCCGTACTGGGAAGGCCACCGCGTCCCCTGACGCATCCAGAGGACGAAACGCGGGGGTCAGCGGCCCCGGAAGATGGGTTTACGCTTCTCGGCGAAGGCGCGAGGGCCTTCCTTCGCGTCTTCGCTCGCGAAGACCTCGATGCCGTACTGGGCGTCGAGCTTGAAGGCCTCTTCCTCGTGCATGCCCTCGGTGTCCCGCATGGTCTTGAGGATCGCGCGGACGGCCAACGGGCCGTTCGCGGAGATGAGGCTCGCGAGTTCGAGTGCCTTGTCCAGTGCCTTGCCGTCCGGAACGACGTGGCCGATCAGGCCGATCTCCAGCGCCTCGGCCGCGGTGATGTGCCGTCCGGTCAGCAGGAGATCGGCCGCGACGGTGTACGGGATCTGGCGTGGGAGCCGCACGGCCGAACCGCCCATCGGGAACAGGCTCCACCGCGCCTCGGACACGCCGAACTTCGCGCTCTCGCCCGCGACGCGGATGTCGGTGCCTTGAAGGATCTCGGTCCCGCCCGCGATCGCCGGGCCTTCGACGGCTGCGATCAACGGCTTCGTCAGCCGCCGCGCTTTCAGCAGGCCCTCGATCTTGCTGGGGTCGAAAGTGCCCTTCTCGAACGAGTCGGACGGCGAATTCTTCGACATCGACTTCAGATCCGCGCCCGCGCAGAACGCGCCACCCGCGCCGGTGAGCACGCAGCACCGGACGTCCTCGTCCTCGTCGACCCGGTTCCACGCCTCGACCATGATGCCGAGCATCTCGCCGCTGAGCGCGTTGCGGGCCTCCGGTCGGTTCATCGTGACCACGAGGGTGTGTCCGATCTTTTCCACCAGCGCGTGCGGTTCGCCCACCTGAACCTCCCATAGAGCGGCCATTGCCCAGAACGATAACATGTTCTACTTTGAGGAAGTGGCACTCAACATCGCGGATCTACTCGAGCACGCCGTCGACGCCGTGCCGGAGCGCATCGCGGTCGTCTGCGGCGATCGGCGGGTCACCTTCGCCGAATTGGAAGAGCGCGCCAACCGGCTGGCGCATCACCTCGCCGCACACGGCGTGGGACCCGGATCCCACATCGGTGTCTATTCCCGGAACTCGATCGAGGCCCTGGAATCGATGATCGCCGCGTACAAGCTGCGCGCGATCGCGGTCAACGTCAACTACCGCTACGTCCACGGCGAACTGCGGTACCTGTTCGACAACGCCGACCTCGTGGCGCTGGTCCACGAACGCGGTTACTCGGACACGGTGGCCGCCGTCCTGCCGGAAACCCCGAAACTGAAACACGTTGTCGTTGTCGACGACGGAAGCGACGGCGACTACTCGTCCTACGGCGGCGTGGACTACGAAGCCGCGCTCGCCGAAGGCTCGCCCGAGCGCGACTTCGCCGAACGCAGCGCCGACGACATCTACATCCTCTACACCGGCGGCACCACCGGCTATCCCAAGGGCGTCCTGTGGCGTCACGAGGACATCTGGCGCGCGCTCGGCGGCGGCATCAACTTCGTCACCGGCGAGTACGTCCCTGACGAATGGACACTCGCCGAACAGGGCAAGTCGGGCAGCCTGGTCCGGCTTCCGGCCGCGCCGCTGATCCACGGCGCCGCGCAGTGGGCCGCGTTCGGCGCGCTGTTCACCGGCAGCCCGGTCGTGTTCGTCCCGCGGTTCGACGCGCACGAGGTCTGGAAAGCCGTGCAGGACAACAAGGTCCAGGTGCTCACCATCGTCGGCGACGCGATGGCGCGGCCGCTGATCGACGCCTACCGCGAGGGCGACTACGACGCGTCGTCGATCGTGGCGGTGTCGAGTCACGCCGCCCTGTTCTCCCAGTCGGTGAAGCAGGAATTCCTGTCGCTGCTCCCGAACGTGGTGATCACCGACGCGATCGGTTCCTCCGAAAGCGGGTTCACCGGTATCGGCATGGTCAGCAAGGACAGCGATCATTCCGCCGGTCCGAGGGTCAACTTCGGCAAGGACGCGATCCTCGTGGACGACGACGGCGCGCTCGTCGAGCCGAAACCGGGCGCAATCGGCCTGATCGCCCGGCGCGGGCACGTCCCGCTCGGGTACTACAAGGACCCCGCGAAGACCGAGAAGATCTTCGTCGAGATCGACGGCAAGCGGTACGTCGTCCCGGGTGACTACGCGCGCTACGAGGAAGACCTCACGGTGACCCTGCTCGGCCGGGGGTCGCAGTGCGTGAACACCGGCGGCGAGAAGGTGTACCCGGAAGAGGTCGAGGGTGCGCTCAAATCGCATCCGGACGTCTTCGACGCGCTCGTCATCGGCATCCCCGACGACCGGCTCGGCCAGCGGGTGGCCGCGGTGATCCAGCCGCGCTCCGGCAAGGAACTCGACGTCGCCGCGCTCGAAGCGCACGTACGGACCGAGATCGCCGGCTACAAGGTGCCACGCAGTCTGTGGCTCACGGAGGAGATCGGGCGCTCACCCAGCGGGAAGCCGGACTATCCCTGGGCGCAGCGCTACGCCGCCGAGCACGAGCCCATCACCATCCAACCGGCGTAGCGCCTGTTGGCGGAGCTGCAGAGTTACTTGGAAAGGCGACCAAACGCGTGAACCCGCCCGGCCGTAGGCCCCGCTATCGCGGACGCGGGTTCACCACCGGCACTGAAGGAGTTTCATGCGGACGTCTCTGTGCGACCGGCTCGGGATCGACCTGCCGATCGTCGGGTTCACCCCGTCCGAGCACGTGGCCGCGGCGATCAGCCGGGCGGGCGGTCTCGGCGTGCTGGGCTGCGTGCGGTTCAACGACGCGGCCGAACTCGACGCCGTCCTGTCCTGGATGGACGAGAACACCGGCGGGAAGCCGTACGGCGTCGACATCGTGATGCCGGCGAAGATCCCGGCCGAAGGGACGTCGATCGACCTCGCCAAGCACATCCCGCAGGAGCATCGCGACTTCGTGGAGCGGACGCTGCGCGACCTCGCGGTGCCGCCGCTGCCGGACGACACCGACGAACGCGCCGGCGTGCTCGGCTGGCTGCATTCGGTCGCCCGGTCCCATGTCGAGGTCGCGCTGAAACACCCGATCCGGTTGATCGCCAACGCCTTGGGGTCACCGCCGGTGGACGTCATCGAGCAGTGTCACGCGAAGGGTGTGCCGGTCGCGGCGCTGGCGGGCAAGGCCGAACACGCCGTCCGGCACGTCGACAACGGCGTCGACATCGTTGTGGCACAAGGATACGAGGCGGGCGGGCACACCGGCGAGATCGCGTCGATGGTGCTGCTGCCCGAGGTGGTGGACGCCGTCGGCGACCGTGTCCCGGTGCTCGCCGCGGGCGGGATCGGCTCGGGCCGGCAGGTCGCGGCCGCGCTCGCGCTGGGCGCTTCCGGGGTCTGGATGGGCTCCTTCTGGCTCGCCACCGAGGAATACCTCCAGACGATGGGGGAGTCCGAGGCGATGCAGCGGGCGCTGGTCGCGGCGGGATCGTCCGACACCGTCCGCACGCGGATCTACACCGGCAAACCGGCGCGGCTGCTCAAGACGCGGTGGACCGAGGCGTGGGCCGCGCCCGGCGCGCCCGAGCCGTTGCCGATGCCGCTGCAGAACCTGTTGGTCTCCCACGCGCACAACCGGATCCACCACGCGGCGGATCCGAGCGTGGTCTCGATGCCGGTGGGGCAGATCGTCGGGCGGATGGACCGGGTGCGCCCGGTCGCCGACGTGATCGCGGAACTCGTGTCGGGCTACGAGGAGACACTGTCGCGTTTGGACAAAACCCGCTGACGACCCCCGAACGCAATGAACGGTCCGTTACTTGCGAATTTCGCAAGTAACGGACCGTTCATGGCATGCCGTGCGGTGGGACTAGAGACCGGCGGCCGCGTTCTTGATCGCGGTCGCGAAGGTGCTCACCTCGGTGTAGACGCCGGGAGCGTGCGCCCGCGCGCAGCCCTCGCCCCAGCTGGTGATGCCGACCTGGATCCAGGCACCGGCGCTGTCGCGACGGAACATCGGGCCGCCCGAGTCACCCTGGCAGGTGTCGACGCCACCGGAGTTGACGTTGCCCGCGCAGATCTCGGCGCTGTCGATCAGGTCGGCGTAGCTGCCGCCCTGCGCCTTGCAGGTCGAGTCGGAGACGAACGGGACGTTGGCCTTGAGCAGGTAGCGCTGCTGCGCCCCGCCCTCGGTCGCGGCGCCCCAGCCGGCGACGGTGAAGGTGCCGCTGTTGTTGGCGGTCGTGGTGGCGATCGGCAGCGTCGGGATGCCGCTGACCGGGCTGGCGAGCTTGATCAGGGCCCAGTCACCACCGGTGGAGGTGGGGTAGGTCGGCGACCGGTACACGTAGGTCGATTTGACCTTCTTGGCCGCCGTGCTCTGCAGGTCCACCACGCCGAGGGTGGCGGTGATACCCGTGTTGGCCCCCGTCCGCGACACACAGTGCGCGGCCGTCAGCACGATCTGCGGGGTGTAGAGCGCACCACCGCAGCCCATGGAAAGCCTGACCATCCAAGGGAATTCGCCCTGAGCGGCCCGGGTGCCACCGACCACGTCGGTGGACGGCGGCTCCGCGGCGGCGGCTTGCGGAGCCGTGGCGAGACCCGCCAGGGTTCCGGCCGCCGCGACTGCGATCAGGGTCTTTTTGAGCAGGCTGAACCGACGCTTGATGTCCAAGGGTTCATTCCTTCCGGCTGTCCACAGTGGAGGCAGGGAGACTGACTGCGGCCAATTGACTACAGCAGGTGGGCATACGCCGGGACAACCGACTTTCTTCGGATCTTTCGGTCGATGGTGGTGATTAACGGACGCCCGGGCCTGATCGCCGACGAATGGCGTGGGCCGGAGTGCCCAACGCCCTTACTCCCGGAGCGGGAGCCGCCGGAACCGCCGGAAGGCTGAACGCCCGCCGAGGGGTGCCCTTTCGGCCACGAGTGTGAGCGTGGCATGAACACTTCGTTCGGGTCAGTACAGGCATGGGGAATCGGGCCTAGGATCTGGATCGTGAAAGCGCGTTCGCCTAGACTGCATCCCCCCGCCGACGGCCCGGTCCGGGACGGAATTCCCGAGCACGGCCGCATTCCCCGCTATTACGCGGTCAAAGTCGACCTGCTCGACGTGATCTCCGAATTGGGCCAAGGAGCGGTACTTCCCACCGAAAGGGAACTGTCCGAACGATTCGAGGTTTCCCGTGCGACGGTCCGTCAGGCCGTCGGTGAACTCGTGCTGGAAGGGCGGCTGAGCAGGCGGCAGGGGAGCGGCACGTACGTTGCAGGCCCCAAGCTCGTCCAGCCGCTCGCCTTGGTGAGTTACACCGAAGGACTCAGGAGGCAGGGCATTCGGCCCGGCCGTAATTTGATCTCTTTGGAACGCCGCGAGGCCGGTCCGTCGCTGGCTTCGGAACTGGAAATCGATCCCGAAGACGACGTCATCCACATCGAACGGGTGCTGCTCGCCGACGACGAGCGGGTCGGGCTGGAATCGACCTATCTCACCGCCGCGCGATTCCCGACGCTCATGGATGTGTTCGATCCCACACAGTCGCTCTACGCCTGTTTGCGGGAGCGGCTGGGGGTGGTCTTCGACGGTGCGGAGGAGCGGGTCGAGACCGTGCTCGCCACTCCGCGGGAGGCACTGCTGATCGGGACGAACCCGGCGCTGCCGATGCTGCTGATGCACCGGACCTCGTGGGGAACCGACGGGGTCCCGTTCGAACGTGTCCGTTCGCTGTTCCGCGGCGACCGGCTCTCCTTCGAGACCCGACTGGGCCGCGTGGAGTAGCCACCTGCCGCAGTCAGTCCTCTGAACGCGATATTTGCGGATTCAACGACCGCATCCAGAGGACGAAACGCAGCGTAATGTAACGCGAAGATAACAGGTCTGGTCCACATTTCGGAGGCACTTCACCTGGGGTTAGGACGGGGGTCACGGAGCGTTGGTGCGCGCAGACGAGCGTCTGCGGTGTGCGAATCCTCATCATCGGCGGCGGAGTGCTCGGCACCCAGCACGCCTGGCAGGCCGTCGAACGCGGCCACGACGTCGTCCAGATCGAACGGGAACCCGAGGCCAGGGGCGCGTCCGTGCGCAACTTCGGCCTGGTCTGGGTCGGCGGCCGCGCCAGCGGGCCCGAACTGGAGACGGCCGCCAGGGCGCGGGTGCTGTGGGAGCGCATCGGGGAACGCGTCGAAGGGATCGGCTTCCGGCCGAACGGCTCGCTCACCGTCGTCCGCACCGAGGCCGAACTCGCCGTCGCGCGGGCGGCCGCCGACGCAGGCGAAGACCGCGGCTTCAAACTGCTCGACGCCGCCGAGACCCGCGAGCTGAACCCGGCCCTGCGAGGTGAATTCCTCGGCGCGCTCTGGTGCGACCGCGACGCCGCCGTCGAACCGCGTGTCGCCCAGCCCGCCCTGCGGGCCGAACTCGCGAAGTCCGGCCGCTACACCTGGGTGCCCGGCCGCGAGATCCGCGACCTGACCGATCGCGGCGTCGTCGACGACACGGGCGAGACCCACGAGGGCGACGTCGTGGTGCTGTGCACCGGCGCCTGGACCGGCGGCCTGGTCAAGGAGCTCGCCGGGACGACACCGGTCCGCCGCGTGCGTCTGCAGATGGCCCAGACCGAGCCGCTCGGGGAAACCCTCACCACCACGGTCGCCGACGCGGACAGCTTCCGCTACTACCCGGCGTACCGCGGCGAGGCGCTCGACGGCCTCAACGCGGGCCAGCCGCAGGGCGAGATCGCCGCGGCCGCCAAGATGCAGCTGCTCATGGTCCAGCGCCTCGACGGCTCACTGACCATCGGTGACACCCACGAGTACGACGAGCCGTTCTCGTTCGACACCACCGAAGCCCCGTACGACCACCTCGCCGAGGTCGCCGGGGCACTGCTCGGACGGCCGCTGCCGCGGATCACCCGCCGCTGGGCCGGGGTCTACGCCCAGACCACCGACACCGCCCGGATCGTGCACCGCGCCCGCGTCGCGGACAACGCGTGGCTCGTCACCGGGCCGGGCGGCCGGGGGATGACCTGTTCCCCCGCCATCGCCGAAGACACCGCAGAGGAGCTCTCCTGGTGAACACCGAACTCGTCGTCCTGGACATGGCAGGCACCACCGTCGCCGACGACGGCCTGGTGATCCGCGCCTTCACCGCCGCGATCGCCGCCGCCGGAGTGTCCGAAGAGGACAGCCGCTTCCCCGGAATGCTCGACTACGTCGTCGAAACGATGGGGCAGTCCAAGATCGTCGTCTTCCGCGCCCTGCTCGACGGGGACGAGGAACGCGCCCAGCGCGCGAACACCGCCTTCCAGGACGCCTACGAGAAACTCGTCGCCGACGGACACTGCGAGCCGATCCCCGGCGCCGAGGAGACGATCCAGGACCTGCGCGCCCGCGGCGTCAAGGTCGCGCTCACCACCGGTTTCGCGCCGGCGACGCAGAACGCGATCCTCGACGCGCTGGGCTGGCACGGCCTCGCCGACGCCGTGCTGGCGCCGGGCGACGGGGTCCGTGGCCGCCCGTACCCCGACCTGGTCCTCGCCGCCGCGCTGCGGCTCGAAATCACCGACGTCCGCCGGATCGCCGTCGCCGGTGACACCGCCTCGGATGTCCAGACCGGGCTGCGGTCCGGCGCCTCGATCGTCGCCGGCGTGCTCACCGGATCGGCGAAGAAGCCGGAATTCGAAGCCGCCGGCGCCACCCACGTCCTCGAATCCGTCCGCGATCTCCCCACCCTGCTGTCCTAAAAGGAGCTTTGACGACATGAAGAAACTCGCGGCCACCGCCCTCGCCGCCCTGCTCGCCCTCACCCTGGGCGCCTGCGGCGGAACCGCCGGTGGCGCGTCCGGCGACCAGACCGTCACGCTGTACACAGTGGACGGTCTCGAGGACTGGTACGCCCAGCGCATCGAGGAGTTCAAGGCCAAGACCGGGATCACCGTCCAGGCGGTGACCGCCGGCTCCGGCGAGGTCGCCTCGCGGGTGGAGAAGGAGAAGGCCAACACCCAGGCCGACATCCTGGTCACGCTGCCGCCGTTCATCCAGCGGGCCGCGTCGCAGGGCCTGCTGGCCGCCTCGGCGCCCGCCGGGATCGACCAGGTGCCCGCCGGGCAGAAGGACGGCCAGGGCCGCTACTTCGCCCTCATGAACAACTACCTCAGCTTCATCCGCAACCCGCAGGTCTCGCCCAAGACCTGGGACGACCTGCTGTCGCCGTCGCTCAAGGGCAAGCTCCAGTACTCGACCCCCGGCGAGGCGGGCGACGGCACCGCGGTCCTGCTGCAGCTCCAGCACGTCCTCGGTGATCAGGGCGCGCTCGACTACCTCAAGAGGCTCGAAGCCAACAACGTCGGCCCGTCGTCCTCCACCGGCAAGCTCCAGCCGAAGGTGGCCAAGGCCGAGATCCTGGTGGCCAACGGCGACGTCCAGATGAACCTCGCCGCGATCGAGAAGAGCGGCGGGTTCGAGGTCTTCTTCCCGGCCGACGCGCAGGGCAAGCGCTCCACCTTCGCCCTCCCGTACTACGCGGGCCTGGTGAACAACGCGCCGCACGCCGAGAACGCCAAGAAGTTCCTGGACTTCCTGCTTTCGCCCGAGGTGCAGGGCAAGGCCGTCGACGCCTTCGGCGCGCCGTCGCGGACCGACGTCACGCCGTCCGGCCCGCGCGCGGACAAGGTGAAGGCCGCCCTCGCCGGAGTCGAGATCTGGCAGCCGGACTGGGACGCCGTCCTCGCGAAGCTCGACGCCGACCTCGCCGCGTACAAGAAGGCCGTGGGCCGATGACCCCGGCGGTCGAATTCCGCGGCGTGTCCGTCCGCTTCGGCCGGACGACCGCCCTCTCGCCACTGGACCTCACCGTGGCGAGAGGGGAGACGCTGGCGATGCTCGGGCCGTCGGGCTCCGGCAAGTCGACGGCCCTGAAGGCGCTCGCGGGTTTCGTCGTGCCGAGCACCGGCCGCGTCCTGCTCGACGGCGAGGACGTCACCGAGCTGCCGCCGCACCGGCGCGGCCTCGGCGTGGTCGTGCAGAGCTACGCGCTGTTCCCGCATATGCGGGTCGAGGCCAACGTCGCTTTTGGCCTCAAGGCACGGAAAACACCCCGTGCCGAGACGGCGGGCCGGGTCGCCGAGGCACTGGAACTGGTCGGGATGGGCAAGTACGCCCGGCGCTACCCGCGTGAGCTTTCGGGCGGACAGCAGCAGCGTGTCGCGCTCGCGCGGGCGTTGGCGATCCGGCCGCGGGTGCTGCTGCTCGACGAACCACTGTCCGCTTTGGACGCAGCCCTGCGCGAGGACATGGTCGCGGAGCTGCTGCGGCTGCGGGCCGAACTGCCCGACACCACGCTGATCTACGTCACCCACGACCAGGGCGAGGCGCTGGCGCTGGCCGACCGGATCGCCGTCATGCGCGACTCGAAACTGGTCGAACTCGGGCCCAGCCGCGAGCTCTACCAGCGGCCGTCGACGGAGTTCACCGCGAGCTTCCTCGGCGCGTCCAACCTCATCCCGGTCGAGCTGATCCAGGCCGACGGCACCAGGGTCCGGCTCGGCGATCGCGAACTGGCGGCCGACCCGTCCGGGACCTTCCGGGCGGGCCAGCCCGTCGCGCTCGGCGTCCGGCCGCACCGGGTCGGGATCACCGCGCCGGACACCCCCGGCGCGCTGCCGGCCGTCCTGCGCGGTGTCCAGTGGCGGGGCACGGGTTTCCGGCTCGACCTCGAACTCGCGCACGACGGCAACGAAGTCCGGGCCGAGGTGCCGGACATCGACGGCCTCCCGGACGTGGGGCAGCGGGTCGGAGTGTCCATTCCGGACGGTTGCCCGCTGGTGGGCGTCGGATGACCGGCCTCGCGCTCGCCACCACGGCGGCGGCACCGGCACGGCGACAGGAGAAACGACCCGGTCGCGGCTGGCTCCTGCTGCCGCCGGTGCTCGTCCTGCTCGGCTTCTTCGGTTACCCGCTGGTGCTGGTCGTCCTGCAGTCACTGGAATCGAAGACCGGCGAGTTCGGCTTGTCGGTCTGGCTGGACGTCCTGGGCTCGGCGGAATTCCGGGACGCCGCCTGGAAGACCGTCGCGCTCGCGCTCGGCGCCACCGCGGGCTGCGTGGTGCTGGGGACGTTCCTCGCGCTGGTGATCGCGTTCGTGCCGTTCCCCGGCGCGCGGACGCTCTCGCGGCTGGTGGACACCGTGCTCGCGTTCCCGTCGTTCCTCATCGCGCTCGCGTTCACCTTCATCTACGGCAGCGCGGGAATCCTGGGCGCGGGCGGGTTCCTGTACTCGCCGTTCGGGATCCTGCTGGCGGAGATCACCTTCTACACGCCGTTCGTGATGCGGCCCGCGCTCGCCGCGTTCGGCCAGGTCTCCTCGGCGCAGATGGAGGTCGCGGCCAGTCTCGGCGCGAAACCCGGCCGTGTGCTGCGCCAGGTGATCCTGCCGGAAGCCTTGCCCTCACTGGCTTCCGGCGCGTGCCTGACCATGCTGCTGGCGATGAACGAGTTCGGCATCGTGCTGTTCCTCGGCGCCAAGGACGTCACGACACTGCCGATGCTGGTCTACGGCAAGGGGATCGTCACCTTCGACTTCCCGCAGGCCTGCGTCATCGCGGTGGTCAACGTCCTGTTCTCCCTGGCCCTGTACGGAACCTACCGGCGACTGACGAAGGGAGGCCGCCGTGCTGCTGTGGACCAGGCGTAGCCGCGTCCTGCTGTGGGTGGTGTTCGCGGCGCTGTTCACCGCGATCGTGCTCGCGCCGCTGCTGATGATCGTGCTGGCGTCGGTCGCCGGGAACTGGACGGGATTGCTGCCGGGCGCGCTCACCGGCTCGCATTTCGCGCAGGCGCTGTCCGGGGAGACGTTCGCGAGTCTCTCGGTGAGCATCCAGACCGGTGTCATCGCGTCGCTGGTGTCGGTGCTGCTCGGCACATGGGCCGCGCTCGCGTCACCGTCGGCACCGCCGAAGCTGCGGAAGGCCGTCGACACCCTGTTCCACCTGCCGATCGCGGTACCGTCGGTGGTGCTGGGGCTGGCGCTGCTCGTCGCGTTCAGCCGTCCGCCGCTCGCCTTCAACGGCACGCGCTGGATCGTGCTGCTGGGACACGTGATGATCCTGCTGCCGTTCTCCTACAGCACGGTGTCCGCCGCCATCGCGCGGATGGATCCGCTGCTGGCGCAGGCCGCGGCGAGCCTCGGCGCGTCGCCGGTCCGCGTGCTGCTGCGGGTGCGGCTGCCGGTCCTGCTGCCGTCGATCTCGGCGTCGGCCAGCCTCGCGCTCGCGATGTCGATGGGCGAACTGGGCGCGACGATGATGCTGTACCCGCCGGACTGGCGCACGCTGCCCGCGAGCATCTTCGCGCTCACCGACCGGGGGCAGGTGTTCCTCGCGTCGGCGAGCACGGTGCTGCTGCTGGCCGTCACCCTCGCCGGGGTGGTGATCCTCGGGCTGGTGCGCGGCCGTGCGGCACAGCGATGATGCAACCATTCGTCCGCTTCGTTCCGTCTTGACGGCATGAAGAACGCAGCGAAGACGCTGGGCGCGGGGCTCGTGCTCGCCGCGACGGCGGCCTGCGGCGCGGGCGGCCCCGGAGCACCGGCGAACACGAGCACGCCTCCGGTCGTCACCACCCCTTCGGGTCTGCCCACCTCGCTCCCGGCGAGCCCGCCGGTCGCGAAACCGCCCATGTCACGGCCGACCGTCGGCCCGCCGCCCTCGGACAAGATGCTGCCGCCGTCCCAGGTCGAGACCCGACTGCCCGCACAGGTCAGCGCCGAGAACGGCGGCCTCAACGTGCATCTCGAACTGAGCGGCTGCGACCAGGCGAGGGCCGATCTCGCCGAAGAGAACGCGCGGCGGATCGTGGTCCACGTGACCATCGACCACGGGAAGCCGGGGCAGATGTGCCCGCAGGTGATCCGCTACGTCGTCCTGCCGGTGAAACTCGCCGAGCCGGTCGGGACCCGGACCGTCGTCCTTTGAGCCGATCCGGGATGCAACCCCGCGGCGGCTTCGTTCCGTCCCAGTCACATGAGGTACTTAACGAATGTCATCGGCCTTGGCCTGATCGTCGTTGCGGTATCCGCCTGCGGGGCGCAGAACCAGGCGGCGGAACCCGCGGCCGGACCCGGGAGCGGCACCCTGAGTACCGTGCCGCCGTCCCCGACCGCGCCGCCTTCGTCGTCGGCCCCCGCCCCGAGCAGCAAGCCCGGGAGCCAGCCGGGGGTGCCGGGCGCGCCGCGCCAGGAGGTTCCGGAAGGCAGCACCAAGCTGCCGGACAAGCAGCTCGACGCGTCGGCACTGCCCGCGGACTACCCGCGTGAGGTGTACACCAGCAACGGCGGGACGATCCTGAACATCCGCGGCCAGGAGGGCGGCTGCGGGCACGCGACGGCGGAGGCCGCGCAGCAGGACGGGACCAGGGTCACCGTCAACCTGACCGAACTCAAGGGCCAGACCGGCCAGATGTGCACGATGGACATCCGGCATCCGGTGATCTCGGTGGCGCTTTCGGCGCCGCTGGGGGAGCGGACCGTGGTCCTGAAGCAGATGCGCTGACCCCTACACGCGCTATGAACGGTCCGTTCCTTGCAAAATTTGCAAGGAACGGACCGTTCATAGCGTCCTGCACTGACGTCAGGGCGGACATCCCCGGGATGTCATGAAAGGGTCGTTCAGGACGAAAAACGTCCTGAACGACCCTTTCATGACACTGGGCCGGGCTGTCAGCGGAAGCTGATCTGCAGCACCGGTTCCGACGTGGCCTCGAAGAAGTCGTTGCCCTTGTCGTCGATCACGATGAACGCGGGGAAGTCCTCGACCTCGATCTTCCAGACCGCTTCCATCCCCAGCTCGGCGTACTCGAGCACGTCGACCTTCTTGATGCAGTCCTGCGCGAGCCGCGCGGCCGGGCCGCCGATCGAGCCGAGGTAGAACCCGCCGTGCTCGTTGCACGCGGCGGTCACCTTCTTGGACCGGTTGCCTTTCGCCAGCATCACCAGCGAACCGCCCGCGGCCTGGAACTGCTCGACGTAGGAGTCCATACGACCCGCGGTGGTCGGCCCGAACGAACCCGACGCGTAGCCCTCGGGCGTCTTCGCCGGGCCCGCGTAGTACACGGGGTGGTCGCGAAGGTACTGAGGCATCTCTTCACCCGCGTCGAGCCGCTCGGCGATCTTCGCGTGCGCGATGTCGCGGGCGACGACGAGCGGGCCGGTCAGCGACAGGCGGGTCTTCACCGGCAGCTGCGAGAGCTGGGCGCGGATCTCGGCCATCGGCCGGTTCAGGTCGACGGTCACCACCTCGTCGGACAGGTCGTCCTCGGTGACGTCCGGCAGGAACTGCGCCGGGTCGCGCTCGAGCTGCTCCAGGAACACGCCGTCGGCGGTGATCTTCGCCTTCGCCTGGCGGTCGGCCGAGCACGACACGGCGACGCCGACCGGGCAGGACGCGCCGTGGCGCGGCAGGCGGATCACGCGGACGTCGTGGCAGAAGTACTTGCCGCCGAACTGCGCGCCGATGCCGAACTGGCGCGTCATCTCCAGCACCTGCTGTTCGAGGTCGACGTCGCGGAAACCGTGACCCAGCTCGGAACCCTCGGTGGGCAGGTCGTCGAGATAGCGGGCAGAGGCCAGCTTCGCGACCTTCAGGTTGAATTCCGCCGACGTGCCGCCGACGACGATCGCGAGGTGGTACGGCGGGCAGGCCGCGGTGCCGAGGCTGCGCAGCTTCTCGTCGAGGAACTTCGCGAGCCGCTTCGGGTTCAGGACGGCTTTCGTTTCCTGATAGAGGAACGTCTTGTTCGCGCTGCCACCGCCCTTGGCCATGAACAGGAATTCATAGCTCGGGTCGCCCTGGCCGTCTTTGTGATAGAGCTCGATCTGCGCGGGCAAGTTGGTGCCCGTATTGCGCTCATCCCAGAAATTCACCGGCGCCATCTGCGAATAGCGCAGATTCAACTCCTGATACGCGTCGAAAATACCGCGCGAGAGAGCGCGCTCGTCGTCCGCGCCGGTGAGCACGCCTTCGCCGCGTTTGCCGATCACGATCGCGGTGCCGGTGTCCTGGCACATCGGGAGGACGCCGCCGGCGGAGATCGCCGCGTTGCGCAGCAGGTCCATCGCGACGAACCGGTCGTTGCCGCTGGCCTCGGGGTCGTCGACGATCGCGCGCAGCTGCGCCAGGTGTGACGAGCGCAACAGGTGCTGGATGTCGGTGATCGCGGTCTTGGCGAGCTTGGTCAGCGCCTCGGGCTCGACCTTGAGGAACTTCCGGCCCGCGGCTTCGACGACCTCGACACCTTCGGTGCCGATCAGCCGGTACTCGGTGCGGGTGTCCTTGGCGAGGGGAAGGACTTCGGTGTACTGGAACGTGGTGGGCGCCACTGCGCGGGCTCCTTTGCCGGCATCGGGAACCCGCTCACGGTACCCAAGTCCGGCCGAGGCGCCCGAGAGGCCACGGCTGACGTAACCGGGGCCACTGCGGGTGGGTGCCAGCGCGAGTGGGTCGTGAGTGGCGTTTCGGGTTAGAACCCGAAACGCCACTCACGACCCACGGGACCGAGTGCAATTCCCGCGCTGCAATTTGTCGTCGCGCCGGACAAATGGTTCGGGAGGCCGGGCCCACCCCGACGGACCCGACCTCCCGGGGAAAGCGATCCGGGCGCGAACACCCGACCGCGAAGACTTTTTACCTGCTCGACGGTCTCGTGACGCAGGTCATAAGTCAACGCTGCCGAACGGGTGTTGCTTTATCCGCGCCGAAAGGCTCTATGGCGCTACGAAGCGTAGGCGCGCAGACGGTCCGCCCGCTCACCTTGACGCAGCTTCGACATGACCTCTCGCTCGATCTGCCGAACGCGCTCACGGGAAAGCCCGAAGTGCTTGCCGATCTGGTCGAGCGTGCGCGGCTGGCCGTCGTCGAGGCCGTAGCGCAGGCGGATCACCTGGGACTCGCGGTCGTCCAGCGTCGCGAGCACGCGGCGCAGGTCGTCCTGGAGCAGACCGGAGATCACGGCGCTCTCGGCGTCGGTCGCCTCGGAGTCCTCGATGAAGTCACCGAGCGGGGCGTCCTCCTCGGTGCCGACCGGCATGTCGAGGCTCACCGGGTCACGCGAGTGGTCGAGCAGGTCGGAGATCTTGTGCGCCGGGATGCCCGATTCGGCGGCCAGCTCCTCGTGGGTGGCGTCCCGGCCGAGCTGCTGGTGCAGGTCGCGCTTGATACGCGCCAGCTTGTTCACCTGTTCCACCAGGTGGACCGGCAGCCGGATGGTGCGTCCCTGGTCGGCCATCCCCCTGGTGATGGCCTGGCGGATCCACCAGGTGGCGTACGTCGAGAACTTGAACCCCTTGGAGTAGTCGAACTTCTCCACCGCGCGGATCAGACCCAGGTTCCCCTCCTGGATCAGGTCGAGCAGCGGCATCCCCCGGCCGGTGTAGCGCTTCGCGAGCGAGACCACGAGGCGGAGGTTGGCCTCCAGCAGGTGGTTCTTCGCGCTGTGGCCGTCACGCACGAGGGCGGACATCTCCGAACGCCGCTTCGGCGTGAGGCCCTCGGCGGTGTCCAGCATGTGCTGGGCGAACACGCCGGCTTCGATGCGCTTGGCCAGCTCGACCTCGTCGGCGGCGGACAGCAGCGCCGTTTTGCCGATTCCGTTGAGGTACACGCGAACGAGGTCCGCGGCCGGGCTCTGGGCGTCGAGGTCGGCGTCGGTGAGCGCCCCCGTGCTCACCGGCTCCTGGGTGGATTGCGCCGGGATACGGCGCTCGCGAATCCCGCGCGCTTCGCGTTCGAGAGTCTGGACTGACATTCTGCCTCCCCGGTCACGGGCTGAACGTGCTGCGATGTGTCCGCCGGATCCGCCTCGGCGTAGCAGGCCCTGTGGAAAACCCGCTACTCCTCGTCGGCCCAGCTTGGCTGGACACTTGGCTCAACGCCGGGAGGTCCGAAAACGTTCCCGGCCGCTACAGAGGAGACGGGTGGCCGACCTGGGGCGTTGCTCGACCAACCCTGAGCTTTTCCTGAGAATGCCCGTGCGGGGGAGAAAGAAACGTGGTCTAGACCTCTATGAGGAGGGTGAACGGACCGTCGTTCACGCTCCGGACCGCCATCATGGCCCCGAAGCGACCGGTTTCGACCCGTGCGCCGCGTTCGCGCAGCGCGTCGACGACCGCCGTCACGAGCGGTTCGGCGACCTCGGGACGGGCGGCCGCGGTCCAGGACGGACGGCGGCCTTTGCGGGTGTCGCCGTAAAGAGTGAACTGGCTTACCACCAGAAGAGGGGCGCCGGTGGTGGCGCACGACTCCTCGTCGCGAAGTATGCGAGCTTCGTGCAGTTTGCGGGCCATCGTCGGCACTTTCGACACGTCATCGTCGACATGGATTCCCAGCAGCACCAGCAAACCCGGCTCGTCGATGGCGCCGGTCACCTCGTCGCCGACGGTCACGCTCGCTTCCGTGACCCTCGCCACCACCGCCCGCATCAGACGGCGGGCAGCAGCATGCCGTGCCGGACCAGTTCCCGGACGACGGGCAGCGCGGCCTCGGCCA
The DNA here is from genome assembly GCF_001620365.2 of Amycolatopsis keratiniphila subsp. keratiniphila. GTDB lineage: Bacteria > Actinomycetota > Actinomycetes > Mycobacteriales > Pseudonocardiaceae > Amycolatopsis > Amycolatopsis keratiniphila. The sequence goes on along the minus strand of NZ_LQMT02000032.1, from coordinate 369,791 downwards.
GTTCCTCCGGTTCCAGGCCCTGAGCGGCCGCCAGGAGCACGATCAGGTCCTCCAAGGGCAATGCGCCCTGGCAACCGGCGAGCAGCCGTGTCGCGAGTTCGTCCACTTCGTGCGACCAACCGGGACCGTCGGTGCGGTGCAGCCGCTGTACGGTCGTGGCCCAGCCCTCCTCACCCGGCTCGGCGACGCTCTCCAGAAGAACGGTCTCCGGGACCCTGAACCGGACATCGAGGAGCGAATCCCCGTTGGTGCGCAGCCATTCCACCCGATCCAGCCAGTTCGCGGCCTCGGCGCCCAGCGGGTCGTCGTAGGCCTGGCGCAGGTCCTCGCACACGATCGTCGGAGTGGCGCCGTCCGCCCGGCGAAGCGTCACGAAGCCGAACCCGATGCCCTGGACGTCGTTTTCGTCGAACCAGTCGAGCCACGCTCCGGATTTCGCGCGGCCTTCGGGAGAGCGGGGGTCGATACCCGCGTCACGCAGCCATGTGCCGACATACAGCCCCGGATCGGCGATGTCCCGCTGGACGAACCACGCGTCGGTCTCGGCCGGCAGCCAGCGGGTCACCCGGTCGCCCCAGTCCTCACCCTTGACGTGCAGCCAGGACGCCAGGAGCTGGCCGGTGCCGCCGTCGTTGAGGAACCCGGGCAGCTGCCGCACCACGAGCGCGCTGGCGTCGTCACCGGCGAGACCGGAGTCGCGGTAGGTGTAGTCGACCCGCGGCGGGCCCACCACGAACGGCGGATTGCAGACGATCTGGTCGAACCGGCGCCGCGCGACCGGCGCGAACCATTCGCCGCGGACGAGTTCGACGTCCAGTTCGTTGAGCCGGAACGTCGCCGCGGCCAGCGCCAGCGCACGGGCCGAGACGTCGGTCGCGGTGACCTTCTTCGCGTGCCGGGTGGCGTGCAGCGCCTGGACGCCGTTGCCGGTGCCGACGTCGAGCAGGCTGCCGACCTCGCGGCGGCTGGTGGCCCGGATCAGGCTGAGGGAGGCGTGCCCGACGCCGAGCACGTGGTCTTCGGGCACGGTGCGGCCCAGGATGTCGGCGTCGAGGTCGGCGACGACCCACCACGAGCCTTCGTCGTCGCCGTGCGGGCGGACGTCGAGCCCGGCGCGGTAGCCGTCGGCCACGGGCACGAGCAGGGTGGCGGCGACCGCATCATCGAGGGAAAGCGGCGCGAAAGCGGCCTCGACGTCCTTCTCCGGTTCGGTCGAACCCAGGAGGAACAGCCGGATCAGCGTGCCGAGCTCACCCGCGTCGCGTGTCGCGCGGTAGGCGAGTTCGGGTTCGCCGCGCCCGAGGGCGCCGTGCGCGGAGCCGAGGGCGCCGACCACGCCGTCGGCGTCGTAACCCGTCCGGCGGAAGGCGTCACGGAGCCTCGCGCAAACGTCGTCGGACAGGTCGGGGAGGGCCGCTCGTGTGCTCACGGTCGGTAATACTGCCAGGATGACGTGGTGAGCCTCGAAAGTGTCCTGGCACCGCTGCAGGCGGCGCTGCCCGGATTGGAAGACCTGTACACCGACCTCCACCGGCATCCGGAGCTGTCGTTCGCCGAAACCCGCACCGCCGCCGAACTGGCGCGGCGCCTGGAGGCCGACGGTTACGAGGTGCACACCGGCATCGGGCGTACCGGTGTGCTGGGCGTGCTGCGCAACGGCCCCGGCCCGAAGGTGATGCTGCGCGCCGACATCGACGCGCTGCCGGTCGAGGAGAAGACCGGCCTGCCGTACGCGAGCACCGCGCGCGGGGTCGACGCCGACGGCCGCGACGTCCCGGTGATGCACGCCTGCGGCCACGACATGCACGCCACCTGGCTCTCCGGCGCCGCGTCGCTGCTCGCGGCCGGACGCGAGCACTGGTCCGGCACGCTGATGGTCGTCTTCCAGCCGGGGGAGGAGGCCGGGGACGGCGCCGCCGGCATGGTCCGCGACGGCGTCTTCGAACCCGCCGGCAAGCCCGACGTCGTGCTCGGCCAGCATGTCGTCCCCGGCCCGGCGGGCTGGGTGCTGACCAGGCCGGGCGTGATCATGGCGGCCACCGACGCGCTCCGCATCACCCTGCACGGCCGGGGCGGGCACGGTTCGCGGCCGGAGACCACGGTGGATCCCGCCGTGCTCGCCGCGTCCGTGGTGCTCAAACTGCAGACCATCGTGTCGCGGGAGATCTCGGCGACCGAATCGGCGGTGGTGACCGTGGGGTCGCTGCACGTCGGCACCGCGCACAACATCATCGCCGACAACGCCGTACTCGAGGTCAACATCCGGTCGTTCGACCAGGCCGTGCGGGAGAAGGTCGTCGCGGCGGTCGAGCGGATCGTCCAGGGCGAGGCGGCCACCGCGGGCGCGCCGAAACCGCCGGAGATCGAGCGGATCGGCGCGTTCCCGGTCACCGAGAACGACGACGCGGCCACCGAGGGGCTCACCGCCGCCTTCCGCGACCACTTCGGTGAGGGCCGGGTGATGCCCGCGCCGCTGGTCACCGGCAGCGAGGACTTCAGCGAATTCGGCCGCGCCGCCGGGGTGCCGTCGGTGTTCTGGCTGGTCGGCGGGCTGGACGAGGGCAAGGTGATCGCCGCGATGACCGCCGGGCGCTTCGAACAGGACATCCCGTCGAACCACTCGCCGCTCTTCGCGCCGGTCCCGCATCCGACGCTTTCGGCCGGCGTCGAGACGCTCGTGGTCGCGGCTTTGCACCGGCTCACCCACCCGGGTGTCGGATGAGCCGGGGGAGTGGGAGCATGGAAGCCGGAGGTGGTGCTGTGAACGCGCCCGCCCACGGTCCCGAACCGAGGGAACCCGCTCCGGTGCTGATCACCGAAGCCGCCCCGTCCTACGAAGACCAGCTGGCCAAGCGGAAGCGGAAGTACATCATCATGATGTCGTTCCGCATCCCCTGCCTGATCCTGGCCGGGATCTTTTACCAGACCTGGTGGCTCGCACTGGCGCTGATCGCGATCTCGATCCCGCTGCCGTGGGTCGCGGTCCTGATCGCCAACGACCGGCCGCCGCGCAAGAGCGAGAAGGTCAACCGGTACCAGGCCGAGCCGACGCGGATCGAGAGCTCCGGTCACCGCGTCATCGACGGCGGCTGACTCGTTTCGCACGTGCTATGAACGGTCCGTTCCTTGCAAAATTTGCAAGGAACGGACCGTTCATAGCATTCGGCTACGGCTGCGGCCCGACCTTCGCGACCGCCCGAGCCCCCAGCCGCGTCCCCGCCCGAAGCACCTCCACGGTGGACTCGCCGCGCAGCCACGCCGCCAGCACACCGGCGTCGAAGGCGTCCCCGGCACCGGTCGAATCGACGCATTCCGCCGGCTGCGCGGGCACCGAGGTGATGGTGCCGCTCGCGTCCACCCAGCTGGCGCCGTCGAGACCGGCGGTGACCACGACCTCGCCGACGTAGTCCAGCAGTTCCTTCGCCGCTTCGGGATCACTCGACCCGGTCAGCGCGACCAGCTCGCTGGTGTTCGGCATCAGCAGGTCGACGCCGCGCACGTCGTCGAGGAAGGCCGCGGGATCGGTGATCAGCGTCGCCGCCTGCGGGTCGACCGACGTCGTCAGCCCGGCCTTCTTCGCCGCGGCCAGCGAGGCGAGCGCCGCGGGCCGTGACGACGGGTACAGCAGGACGTAGCCCGAGAGGTGCAGGTGACTCGCCCCGGCCAGCGCCGCCTCGGTGACGTCCTCGGGACTGAACTTCGCGTTCGCGGCGCGGTCGGCGAGCATGCTCCGCTCGCCGGCGCCGTCGACGAGCACGACGACGCAGAACGTCGGCTCCTCGGGATCCACCGCGAACTCGCAGCGGACGCCCGCGGCCTCCAGTTCGCTCTTCACCATGCGGCCGCCGGAGTCGTCGCCGATCCGGGCGACCAGCGTGGTCTCCGTGTCCTCGGCCCGCAGCCACAGCGCGGTGTTCGCACCGGCGCCGCCGCTGGTGAAGTGGACCTTCGCGCGGATGTCGCCGCCGTGCGGGATCGGGCCCTCGTGCCGCGCGACCACGTCCAGGCCGACGTCGCCCACGACGACGATGCCGCTCATGCGGCGGTCCCGGCGAGCGCGACGGCGACTTCGGTGGCCAGTTCCGCGTTGGACAGGACCAGGGCCTCGTTCGCGTCGAGGCTCACGCCCTCGCTGGCGGTGTGGAAGTGCTCCAGCAGCACCGGTGTGACGTCCTTCCCGTGCACGCCACGGGTCTTGAGGAGTTCCAGCCCCTCGGCGAGCAGCCGGTCGTGCAGCGCCCGGTCCATTTCGGACGCTTCCGGGATCGGATTCGCCAGCAGCACCCCGGAAGTCGCGTGCGCCCGGTGGGCGGCGATGACCGCGGCGGCCTGTGCGGCGTCGTCGACCCGCCACGGCACCTCGAAACCGGACGAGCGCAGGTAGAACGCCGGGAACTCGCCGGTGCGGTAGCCCAGCACGGGCACCGAGTTGGTCTCCAGCACCTCGAGGGTCGCGGCGATGTCGAGCACCGACTTCACGCCCGAGCAGACGACCGTGGTCGGCACCTTCGCGAGCACGCCCAGGTCCGCCGACACGTCCCAGCTCTGCGCCGCGCCCTGGTGCACGCCGCCGAGCCCGCCGGTGGCGAACATGCCGATCCCGGCCGCGGCGGCCAGTGCCGCGGTGCTCGCGACCGTGGTCGCGCCGGAGCGGCCGAGGCCGACGGCCGGGCCGATGTCGCGCAGGGAGAGCTTGTCCAAGTCCGCGCCGGGCGCACACACCCGTTCCAGCTGCTGGCCGGTGAGGCCGATCAGGGGGACGCCGTCGAGGACGGCGATGGTCGCGGGGACGGCGCCGCCGTCGCGCACGACCTTCTCCAGCCGCCGGGCGACGTCGAGGTTGCGGCCGGGCGGGAGACCGTGGGAGAGGATGGTGCTCTCCAGCGCGACGACGGGGTCACCGGCGGCGAGGGCGGAGGCGACCTCTTCGTGAAGGGACAGTTGCGGAGTCACGAACGAACATCATCGGTGATGTGGGTCCGCGTCACGCCATCGGGTCAGTTCGTTCGAGAGGTTCTCGCGCGCCTTGGACTCCCAGCGTGCCCGCGCGATGTCGCTGCGGTACAGCCGCGGCCTGGCCAGCAGGTTCTCGAGCACGGCCGCGCGGCCGGCCCGCCAGTCCTCGTCGGAGTAGATCGAATACTCCTCCCGGACACCGTTGGCGTACTGCTCGTAGTCCTCCGGCGCGGCGCCGAGGATCGCGAGGTCTGCGTCCAGCAGTGCCGTGGCGAGGAGGTCTTCGTCGGGGGCGGCGTGGTGGATCGTGCTGAGGACCAGTTCCCCGGCACGTTCGACGTCGGCCGCGGGGACCCCGGCGTTGGTGAGTTCGTCGCGGGTCCAGGCCGCGCTCGCCTGTTCGTCCTCGCCGGGGCGGGCGTCGTAGACGACGTCGTGCGTCCACGCCGCGATGGCGACGAGCGCGCGCTCGCGAGCGCCCAGGCCGAAGGCGACGGCGAGGGCGCCGCTGTCCCGGGCGACGGCCGTGACGTGCCGGAGATCGTGGTAGCGGCGGTGCGGTTCGGCGTACCGGGTCTGGAGGTCGTTCCACGCGACGGCGGCGATCCGGTGATCGCCACCGAGCCGGGTGATCGCGGTCGGCCAGTCCATCAGTCGAAGATCCCGCGCGCCTTGGCCACCTCGTGCAGCCAGCCTTCGAGCTGCGGCTCCCACTTGACCCGCTCCAGCGCGGCGTGGTCGACCTTGAACAGGCCGAGGAAGTCCTGGCCGCGTCCGCCGAATCCGCCGCTCTTGGACACCCGGACCCGTTTGGTCACCTCCAGTACGACCTGGGTCTCCGACGGCGAGGACAGGAAGGTCACCGCCACCGAGGTGAAGACGGGCGCGAATCGCGGCGAGGGGGTGAAGCGGATCTCCTGGAAGAACGGCAGCTGCTGGACCGCGCCGTCGACGCGGCCGCGTTCCAGCACGGCCTCGCGGAAGACGAAGCCGATCCGGCTGAAGGCGTCGAGGATCCGTTTCTGCGCGGGTAGCGGCTCGATCGCGGCGGCGTCGACGTCGACCGGGTCGGTGACGGAGTTCGCGATGTCGAGGCTGGTCTGCAGGCCGACGGCCATCCCGTTCAGCGGTTTGCCGAAGACACTGGAGATCGGCGTCTCCCAGGGCAGGGCCACCTCGAACGGGATCCGGACCTGCTGGCCGGGCCCGATCCGCTCCTTGCCCGCCAGCTGCTGGACGCCGAACTCGAGGTCCTCGACACCGGGGCGGCGCTCGTCCGGGACCGTGACCCTGGCGAGCAGCTTCACCGAGAGGCCGTTGATCTCTTGATCGACTTCGCCGCCGAGCAGCAGGACCTCGCCGCGCAACGGGCGGCCGGGGGACACCGTGCGGTCGAGCAGCCGGGCGTCGATCTTCGCCCCGCCCGAGCCGAACGTCGCGAGCACCTTCTGGAACATGGGCGAGATCCTGCCAGGTCGTCGGTGTGCGCAGGAGGATTTGGGGCATTATGGAGGGGTGAGTACTCAGACCCTTCCGAAGCCGGATACCCGTCCCGAGGGCACCGACGGCACCGACGACGATTCGCCGAAGATGTTCCACTACGTGCGCAAGAACAAGATCGCCGAGAGCGCGGTCATGGGCACGCACGTGGTGGCGCTGTGCGGTGAGGTCTTCCCGGTGACGAAGTCGGCGAAGCCCGGTTCGCCGGTCTGCCCGGACTGCAAGAAGATCTACGACGGTCTCAAGCCGGGCGACTGAGTGTCCGTCCGGTGTCCGAAACCGGACAAAATCTGAAAATCCTTCACATGGCGGCTGCCCGTCCCGGTCTTCGCTGGTAATCAGTACGCGCCAGCGAAACCCAGCCGGGACGGAGCCTTCATGCGTAGAACCGGGATCGTGCTCGCCATCGCCGCGTTGGTCGCGGTGTTCTCACCCGCCGCCGCCCAAGCCGTCACCGGCTGGACCACCGTCGGCTCGGACAATGCCCGCCCGCTCGACGAGGGTCAGGGCCTGGCCACCATCGAGCGGCCGTCCGGGACGATCTACCGCTACACCGGGATCGCGACCGTCCCGATGAGCCTCTCGACCCAGGGCTGGAACCACGTCGGTGACCCTGGCTCCGCGCAGGGTTGGTACGTCGAGCCGTACCAGCGCGACGACCGGGGAGCGAAGCTCTTCCGCGTCGAATCGCCCGACGGGAAGTGGGCGAACTACACGCACGCGCTGGAATCGTGGGAGGCGAACAACAACTCGTTCGCCGCCGTGACGCCCGATGCCCGCTGGATGGTGGCGGGCGAGTGGGGAACGATGGACCGGTTCCTCGTGCACCCGATGCCCGGCGTCGCGCATACGAACCCGTCCGCGAACCTGCCGTACTCGTCCGCGATCCGGCTCGACAAGGCCGTGCGGGACATCCAGGGCTGTGACTTCCTCACCGCGACCAGGCTGCTCTGCGCGTCCGACGACCCCGAGGGTTCGCTGTTCGGGACCACGAAGCCGCTGCTGCAGGTGGATCTTTCCGGTGCGCTGTCGGGTTCGGACGTGACCGGGCGGGTGACGTCGCTGGGGCAACTGCCCCTGAAGAGCACCTGCAGCGGGAACTTCGAGACCGAGGGCATCGACGTCGCCGCCGACGGGACCCTGCGAGTCGTCATGCTGTCGCCGTCGTGGTGTGTGGCCTTCGACAGCAAGACCTGGCGGTTCCGGAAGGCGTGACTCGCGTGATCAGACGCGTGACTCGCGTGATTGGAGGCGTACCTGCTCCAATCACGCGAGTCACGGCTCCAATCACGCGAGTTACGGGTTGCGGCAACGTGGCCGGCTCCCCGAGGAAGTGCCTCCGCCGTAGAGACGCCGATTTCGCACCGACAAGTACGTGAAGGGGGCCTTCACGTACTTGGTCCTGACGGCGCACCATGCAGTTGGTCGGCTGAATGCGGAAGGCACGCCGGGCGCCCACCCGGCCCCGGCGTGCCTTCCTCCCCCCCGGCCCCAGGTCTACGCGCTCGGCTCCGGCGTCAGCGTCTCCGACGACGGCGCTTCCGACGGGGACCGGCGGGCCGCCTTCTTCGCGCGGCGCTTCTCCTTCCGCGTCTCGACCATCGTGTACAGCGTCGGCACCAGGATCAGCGTCAGCAGGGTCGAGCTGACCAGCCCGCCGATCACCACGATCGCCAGCGGCTGCCCGATGAACCCGCCCTGCCCGGTCAGCCCGAGCGCCATCGGGATCAGCGCGAAGATGGTCGCCGCCGCGGTCATCAGGATCGGCCGCAGCCGTCGCCTGCCGCCTTCGACGACGGCGTCGGCGACGCTCATCCCCGAAGCCCGGTACTGGTTGATCAGGTCGATCAGCACGATCGCGTTGGTCACCACGATGCCGACGAGCATCAGCATCCCGATCAGCGCGGGCAGGCCCAGCGCGGTGCCGGTGGCCAGCAGCAGCCCGATCGCGCCGGTCGCCGCGAACGGGATCGACACCAGCAGGATCAGCGGCTGGATCAGGCTGCGGAACGTCGCCACCATGATCAGGTACACGATGGCGACCGCGGCCAGCAGCGCGAGGAACAGGTTCCCGAACGCCTCCTGCTGATCTTCGCTGACACCGCCGAGCTTGTACGCCGCGCCGCTGGTGAAGGTCAGTCCGTCCAGTTTGGACTGGATGGCCTTCGTGGTGGCCGCCAGGTCCGCACCGGTGTTCTTGGCGGTGACCGTGGTGCTCAGCTCGCCCGAGGTGCGGTGCACCGCGGCCGGGCCGTCCACTGTGGACACGGTGGCGACGGAGTCCAGCCGCACGACGCCGGTCGCGCTCGGGATCGGCAGTGCCTTGACCGCGTCGACCGACACCGGGGCCGTGCCCGCGCGCAGCACGATGTCCGTGCGCTGACCGTCGACCGGCAGCTGGGTCACCGTGCGGCCGGCGATGGCCTGGTTCGCGATCTGGCCGATCGTGGTCGCCGAAAGCCCGCTCGCGGCGGCCTTGGCGGCGTCGACCTCGACCTGCACGCGCGGCGAGCCCTGCGCGAGGTCACTGGTCACCTCGGTGAGGTCCGGGATGCCGGACAACGCTTGGCGGACCTGCTCGGCGGCGGGTTTCAGCGCCGCTTCGTCCGGCGCGGTGACGGTGATCGAGATCTGGTCGGAGTTGAACCCGCTCGCTTCCGCGCCGATCTTCACCTCGCCGAGTTCCGGCCTGTCCAGCTTGCCCCGCAAGCGATCCGACAGCGCGTCGAGGTCGGTGTCCTTGGCGACGGTGACCTGGATGCTGGTCGCCGTCCCGCCGCCGAAGAAGTTGCCCCCGCCGATGCTGACCTGGTAGGTCTCGACGGCCGGTTCGGCGGCGAGCGCCTGCTCCACCGCGCCCGCCGCCTTCTCCTTGGCCTCGGAGCTGGTGCCGGGCGGCAGCTTCTGCGAAAGGCTCAGCGTCGTCGAGCCGGACTGGTCGAGGAAGTTGGTGTTCAGCTGCGAGGCCAGCCCCACCGTGCCGCCGAAGATGATCAGCGCCAGCAGCACGACGGTGACGCGGCGCCGGGTGGCGAACCGGATCACCGGCACATACCCGCGCTGCAGCAGCCCGCGGCGTTCCTTGTCCTCGGCGGCCTGGCGCGTGAGTTCGGCCTCGCGTTCGTCCGCCGGGGCCTTGGGCGGCTTGAGGAACCAGTACGCCAGCACCGGCACGATCGTCAGCGAGACCAGCAACGACGCCAGCAGCGCCACGGTGACCGTGATCGCGAACGGCGAGAACAACTCACCGACGAACCCGCCCACGAAGGCGATCGGCAGGAACACCGCGACCGTGGTGAGGGTGGACGACGTCACCGCGCCCGCGACCTCGCGCACGCCGTCGAGCACCGCGCGCTGCTTCTCCTCGCCGTAGGCCAGATGTCGTTTGATGTTCTCCAGCACCACGATCGAGTCGTCGACCACCCGCCCGATGGCGATGGTGAGCGCGCCGAGGGTGAGCAGGTTCAGCGAAAGATCACCCGTCCACAACGCCAGCAGCGCCACGACCACCGAAAGCGGGATCGACACCGCCGTCACCAGCGTCGAGCGCACCGACATCAGGAACAGCAGGATCACCACGACCGCGAACGCCAGCCCCAGCAGGCCTTCGGTGGTCAGGCCGCTGATCGCGTCCTTGACCGGGGTGCCCTGGTCGAACACGACGCTCATCTCGGCGCCGATCTTCTTCGACAGCTCGGGCAGCTTGTCCCGCACCGCCTCCGAGATCGCGACCGCGTTCCCGTTCTCCACCATGGTGATCGAGAGCCCGAGGCTCGGCTTGCCGTTGGTGCGCGTGATCGACGTCGGCGGCGCGAAGCCCGCCTGGACGTCCGCGACATCGCCGAGCTTCACCGGTTTGCCCGCCGGCGCCCCGGGACGGGAATCCGGTGTCAGGTACAGGTTCTTGATCGTGTCCACTGTGGTCGGTCCGCCGCCGACCTGGACGGTGAGCGTCTTGTCGCCCTCGGTCAGTGTCCCGGCCGGGACGGCGGCACCGGCGGTCTGCAGCGTGGTGGCGATCGACGACGGGTCGACCCCCGCGGCCGCCAGCTTCGCGTAGTCGAGCGCGATGGTGACCCGCGGCTGCCGCGCACCGGTCACCTCGACCTCGCGGACGCCGTCGATCTTGCGCAGTTCCGGCGCGACCTCCCCGGTCAGCGCGGGCGCGAGCGCCTGCGGGTCACCGGTGGTGCCGGCGGCGAGCAGCACGACCGGGAGATCGTCGGTGGACCCCGCGGACACCGTCGGCTCGCTGTTCTGCGGCAGGCGGGCCTTGAGCCCGTCGATGACGCGCTGGATCTGCCCGACGGCCGCGTCGATGTCCGTGCCGAACTCGAACTGCGCGGTGATCCGCGACAGCCCCTCCGACGAGGTCGAGCTCAGCTCTTCGAGCCCCTTCAAACCCTGCAAGCCGCCTTCGAGCGGCTCGGTGACCTGACGGTCGACCGCGTCCGGCGACGCGCCCGCATACGGCGTGATGACCTGCGCCTGCGGGAACTGCAGTGACGGGAACAGTTGCTGCTTCAGCTGCGGCAGGGCGAAGGCACCGAAGCCGATCACCACCAGGGCGAGCAGCCCGATCAGACTTCGGTTGCGCAGGCTCAGTCTGGCCAGCGTGGACATGACGGGATCCCCCAGGAAGACAGCTCGGGAACGTGCGGATTACCGCGAGCTTTTCACGGCCGGGGGTGGACTGGATTCACACCACGGGTGGAATCGGAGTACGACTTCGGGATGAGGTCCTGCTCAACTTCGCCGTTCGGTCACCTGATCGGCTTCGCTCTGCGTCTCTTCGTTCACCGATTGTTCTGATTCGGTCTCGTCGTCCTGGCGGGGACGCCGGAGCGGGACGGTCGTCCGTTCCCACAGTTTGCGACCCTCTTCGGCACGGATCCGTTCGCTGGCGCGTTCCATTTCCAGCCGCCGCCATTTCCGGCGCTGGCGTTTCGTCGCCTTGGCGGGCCACAGTTCCTGGATCGCGCTGTTGAAGTACGCGCCGCCGACCACCGCGAGCCCGATGAAGAACATCAGCAACAGGAACGCGATCGGCGCGGCGAGCGCGCCGTAGGTGTAGCCGGTCTTGGTGATCCAGTTGAGGTAGATCCGCAGCCCGATACTGGAGAGCAGGAACACGACCATGGCGAGCATCGCGCCCGGCAGCCCGCGGTGCCACGGCAGACGGCGCGGCAGGGCCAGTTTGTACAGCGTCGTCAGCGCCAGCACGATCATCACGGCCAGCACCGGGTAGTACAGCGTGCCGACCCAGTACGACACCGTGTCGCGCCAGTCGGTGGGGAAGAACTGGGGGAGCAGGTCCGGCCCGATCGCCAGCAGCGGCAGCCCGACCACCAGGATGACCAGCCCGGCCAGGTACAGCAGCAGCGCGAAGATCCGCTGCCAGACGTCGTTGCGGACGCCGTACTGGTCGTGCGCCACGGTGATCGCGTCGACGAACGACGACATCGCCGACGAACCGGCCCACAGGGAGATCAGGAAGCCGACGGAGACGATCTCGCCCTTGCCGACGGTGAGGATGCTGTTGACCGTCGGCTCGATGATGTCGTGGACGGCGTTGTCGCTGAAGATCGTCTTGCTGAAGGTGATGATCCGGTCGTGGACGGCGGTCACGACCTCCTGGCCGAACCAGTCGCCGACGAAGCCGAGGCAACCGAGGAGACCGAGCAGCAGCGGGGGCAGGGACAGCGTCTGCCAGAACGCGGCTTCGGCGGCCTCGGAGAAGATGTTGCCGTCCCACGCCTTGCTGAGCGTGCGGCTGAGCAGGCGCAACGGCCCCCTGCGGCCCTTCGCGACCTCGGCGGCCGTGTCGGGACGGCCGTTCTCCTCGCTCATGCAGCTCCTCCGCCGGCGCCGAGCGCCCTTGACGGTGTCCAGCATGGTCCATGCCGCGCCATTCGGCTCGCCACCCCTGGGTTTTCGGGTGAGTAAACCGACAACGGGGGTGGCGCTTCCGGCGTTCCACGGGGCTGCGAGGTAGGCTCCTCGGAGTGCCCTCACCTCAGGCGCCGGCGTCGCGGCCGGATACCCAAGTGGGGGTTTTCGCTTGTGTCAGGGTGGATGACCAGGCGTTTCGGATGAGGGAGGAGGGGGACCTGCATGTCGGAAACCGTTGAACGCGATCGAGGCGAGCTGGGCGCGCCTCCCGCGGCGAAGGACAGCACGGCCCGCCCGCTGCGTGCCTGGCAGCGGCGAGCGCTGACGAAGTACCTCACGAAGAAACCGCAGGACTTCCTGGCCGTGGCGACGCCGGGCGCGGGCAAGACGGTGTTCGGTCTCCGGATCGCCGCCGAGCTGCTGAGCGACCGGACCGTCGAGCGGATCACCATCGTCGCGCCGACCGAGCACCTCAAGCACCAGTGGGCCGCCTCGGCCGCGGCCGCCGGTATCGCGATCGACTCGAACTTCCGCAACGGCACCGGCGTCACCTCGCGTGACTACCAAGGTGTCGCGCTCACCTACGCGCAGGTCGCCGCGCATCCGTCACTGCACCGTGTGCGCACCGAGAACCGCAAGACGCTGGTCATCCTCGACGAGATCCACCACGGCGGCGACGCGAAATCGTGGGGCGACGCGATCCGCGAGGCGTTCACCCCCGCCGTCCGCCGTCTGGCGCTCACCGGGACGCCGTTCCGCAGCGACGACTCGCCGATCCCGTTCGTCACCTACGAGGCCGACGGTTCGGGTTTCCAGCGCAGCAAGGCCGACCATGCCTACGGCTACGCCGACGCGCTCGCCGACGGCGTGGTCCGGCCGGTCGTCTTCCTCGCCTACTCCGGTGAGGCCTCCTGGCGCACGAGCGCGGGGGAGGAGTTCACCGCGCGGCTCGGCGAGCCGCTGACCGCCGAGCAGAACGCGCGGGCCTGGCGCACGGCGCTCGACCCGGCGGGCGAGTGGATCCCTTCGGTGCTGCAGGCCGCGGACACGCGTCTCGCGCAGCTTCGCGCCAACGGCATCCCGGACGCGGGTGGTCTGGTGATCGCCACCGACCAGGACTCCGCGCGCGCGTATGCCAAGATCCTGCAGCGCATCTCCGGCCAGAACCCGACGGTCGTCCTCTCCGACGACCCCAAGGCGTCGGGCCGGATCAAGGAGTTCTCCGATTCGACCGACCGCTGGCTGGTCGCGGTCCGGATGGTGTCCGAAGGCGTCGACGTCCCGCGCCTGGCGGTCGGTGTGTACGCCACGAGCGCGTCGACCCCGCTGTTCTTCGCGCAGGCCATCGGCCGGTACGTGCGTTCGCGCAAACCCGGCGAGACGGCTTCGGTCTTCCTGCCGAGCGTGCCGGTGCTGCTGGAACTGGCCAGCGAGCTGGAGGCGCAGCGCGATCACGTCCTCGGCAAGCCGCACCGCGAGAAGGAGGGCTGGGACGACGAGCTCCTGGCCCAGGCCAACCGCACCGAGGACGAGCCGGGCGAGGAGGAGAAGGCGTTCACCTCGCTGGGCGCCTCCGCGGAACTCGACCAGGTGATCTACGACGGCAACTCGTTCGGCACCGCGGTGTTCTCCGGTTCCGACGAGGAGCAGGAGTACCTCGGCCTGCCGGGGCTGCTCGAACCGGACCAGGTCCGCGCCCTGCTGCGGAAGCGGCAGGAGGAGCAGCTCTCCGACGAGAAGCGGCGCAAGCCCAAGGCCGAGGAGGCGGCGCCGGTCGCGCGGCCGCAGTCGGTCAGCGAGCGGCTCGGCAGCCTGCGCAAGGAGCTGAACGCGCTGGTGGGCGTGCACCACCACCGCACGAAGAAGCCGCACGGCGCGATCCACAACGAACTGCGCCGGGTGTGCGGCGGGCCGCCGACCGCGATGGCTTCGGTGGAGCAGCTGGAAGAGCGGATCGTCACCCTGCGTTCCTGGTGACCGCCCCGTGTGCGCCTTCAGGTGGACTGGGGTGGGTTCCAGACCGGGGCGAGCGTTGTCGATGAAGGATTTGGGACGTTCAGTGTCCCAAATCCTTCATCAACGACTCCCTGTGTGGAGAGCCAGGACGTACGACGCCCCGAACCTCTCAGACTCGACCCACACCGGTGGGTAAGCAAAGACGAGGCCCTCACTCAGGGTGATCTCGCTTCCTCCTCAGCCATGTCGTCCCTCGCCTGCCGATGATCTCCACCGGAATCCCCGGTCAACGGGCTGGGATCGCCCTGAACGTCACGCTGAGTGAGTGGTGGCGGTCACACCGTCAGCGCACCTAGACTTCATACGCCTTGCTACGGCCACGTTGCCAAACCGTGTCCATTTGATGAGGCTTAATCGATTCAGCCGTCTTCCGCGAAACCCGTTCGGCGGCATATGTTGTCGCCCACAACATATGCGCGATGGTGCGACCGGTCCTCGAGGATCGCCGCCCGCGAGCAAGATCCGGAAGGAACGAGGATGCGCAGCAGAACCCTTACCCTCCTCGCCGCGACGGTGGGCGCCGGCCTGGTGCTTTCCGCTTGTGGCGCCAACACCGCCGACTCGGGCAGCGGCAACTCCTCGCAGTCCGCCCCCGCCCCGGGCGGTGCCGCCGCCGGTGGCAAGGTCGGCGTCATCCTGCCGGAGACCGCCACCTCGGCGCGCTGGGAGTCCTTCGACAAGCCGTTCCTGACCAAGGCGCTCAAGGACGCGGGCTTCGACGCCGACGTCCAGAACGCCCAGGGTGACGTCCAGAAGTTCACCACCCTGGCCGACGGCATGATCGCGCAGAACGTCAAGGTCCTGATCATCGCCGCCATCAACGGCGAGGTCGGCGCGGCGGTCGCCCGCAAGGCGCAGGCCGCGGGCATCCCGACGATCGACTACGACCGTCTCAACCTCGGCGGCAGCTCCGACTACTACGTCTCGTTCGACAACGAGAAGGTCGGCCAGCTCCAGGGCCAGGGCCTCGCCGACGCGCTGAAGGACAAGAAGGGTGCCGAGGTCGTCATGATCGAGGGTGCCCCGACCGACAACAACGCGACGCTGTTCGCCAACGGCCAGAAGTCCGTCCTGCAGCCGAAATTCGCCAGCGGCGACCTGAAGCTCGTGCGCGAGCAGGCCATCGACAACTGGGACAACCAGAAGGGCGGCCAGACCTTCGAGCAGATCCTGACCGACAACAAGGGCAAGGTCGACGGCGTCGTCGCCGCGAACGACGGTCTCGCCGGCGCGGTCATCACCGTGCTGAAGAAGAACGGCCTCAACGGCAAGGTCCCGGTCACCGGCCAGGACGCCACCGCGGACGGCCTCATGGCCATCCTGCGCGGCGACCAGTACATGACCGTCTTCAAGCCCATCAAGGAAGAGGCCGAGGCCGCGGCGAAGCTCGCCGTCCTGCTGGCCAAGGGCGACAAGGCGGGCGCCGACGCGCTGGCCACCGGCAAGGCGAAGGACCCGAAGGGCAACCGCGAGGTCAAGTCCGTGCTCCTCGAGCCGAAGCTGACCACCAAGGACGGCGTCAAGGAGGTCGTGACGCAGGGCTACGTCAAGGCCGCCGAGATCTGCGGCGGCGACCTGGCCGCGGCGTGCACGCAGCTCGGTATCTCCTGACCCGTTAATCCAGACGACCGGGCCGGTGCGTTCCCCCGACGGAGCGCACCGGCCCGGTACCCAGCCGGGAGAACCCCATGAGTGAACCCATCCTCGAACTGAAGCAGCTCAACAAGAGCTTCGGGCCGGTCCACGTCCTGCACGACGTGGACTTCAACGTGCGCGCCGGCGAGGTCACCGCGCTGGTCGGCGACAACGGTGCCGGTAAGTCCACTTTGGTCAAGTCGATCGCCGGGATCCACGGCTACGACTCGGGAACGGTGACGTTCCAGGGCAAGCAGGTGAACATCCACGGCCCGCGCGACGCCGCGGACCTCGGCATCGAGGTCGTCTACCAGGACCTCGCGCTCGCCGAGAACCTCGACATCGTGCAGAACATGTTCCTCGGCCGGGAACGCGGCAGCAAATGGCTGCTCGACGAGGCCAGCATGGAGAAGGCCGCCCGCGAGACGCTCGCTTCGCTTTCGGTCCGCACCGTGAAATCGGTCCGCACGCCCGTTTCCGCCCTCTCGGGCGGGCAGCGGCAGACCGTCGCGATCGCGAAATCCGTGCTGTGGGACTCGAAGGTCGTCCTGCTCGACGAGCCCACCGCCGCGCTCGGTGTCGCGCAGACCCGTCAGGTGCTCGACCTCGTCCGCCGCCTCGCCGAACAGGGCCTCGGTGTGGTGCTGATCAGCCACAACATGGCCGACGTCTTCGAGGTCGCCGACCGGATCGCGGTGCTCTACCTCGGCCGTCTCGTCGCCGAGGTGCACACCAAGGACGTCACCCACGGCCAGGTCGTGGAACTGATCACCGCCGGTCGCTCCGGCGACCTCGGCCTTGCCCGCCCCGAAGCCGCCGTCCTCTGAGCAGAGGCGAGAAAGAACCGGAAATGACTGAGACACCTGCAAAGCCCGCCTCGCCGGAGGGGGGCAAGTCGGCGGCCGCCGCGCTCAACCCGTCGGCGGCCATCACGGACTTCGGCATCGACACGACATCGATGTCGACGCGCGAAGCCGTCGGCGACTACTTCTCCCGGCTCAAGGCCGGCCAGCTGGGTTCGCTCCCGGCGCTGCTCGGCCTGCTCGTGCTGGTGATCGTGTTCGCCTCGCTGTCGGACACCTTCCTGACGATGAACAACATCGCGAACCTGATGGCACAGGGCGCCGGCAAGGCGATCATCGCGATGGGCATCGTGTTCGTGCTGCTGCTCGGCGAGATCGACCTGTCCGCGGGTACCGCGTCCGGCGTCACCGCCGCGGTGCTGGCGATGCACTACGTGCGCAACGGAAACCTGTTGGGCGGTATGGGGAACGGCGTGTTCATCGCGTTCCTCGTCGTGCTCGCCATCGCCGCGCTGCTCGGTGTGGTCCTGCGGATCTGGGCGGGTGTCGGGTTCGCCGTGCTCGCCATCGCGCTCGTGCTGTCGGGAACCGCGGCCAACGCGTGGATCGAGATGCTGCTCGCGATCTCCGTCGGTGGCGCGATCGGTGTCCTCACCGGCTTCCTCGTCTCGAAGATCGGCATGCCCTCGTTCGTCGTGACGCTGGCGCTCTTCCTCGCCTGGCAGGGTGTCATCCTCCAGTTCATCGGTGAGGGCGGCACGCTCGGCATCAGCACCTCCGACGTGCTGTTCAAGGTCGCCAACGGCAATCTGTCCACTGTGGGCAGCTGGATCCTGTTCCTGATCGCCGCCGGTGGTTTCGCCGCCGTGACACTGGGCCAGCACTTCTCGCGGCTCAAGCGCGGCCTGGTCACCCAGCCGACGCCGATGGTGCTGTTCAAGGTCGGCGCGATCGGCGTGGTCGCCGCGATCGCGACCTACCTGCTCACGCTGAACCGCGCGCCGAACCCGAACATCGTCATCTCGGGTGTCCCGTACGTCGTGCCGATCGTGCTCGGCCTGCTGGTGCTCGGCACCTACGTGCTCAACCGCACCCAGTACGGCCGCCACATCTACGCCGTCGGCGGCAACCGCGAGGCGGCCCGCCGCGCCGGTATCAACGTCGAGAAGATCCGCGCCTCGGTGTTCGTCATCTGCTCGGCGGTGGCGGCGGTCGGCGCGATCGTCTACTCGTCGAAGGTCGGTTCGGTCGACCCGCAGGCCGGTGGCCTCAACACGCTGCTGTTCGCGGTCGGTGCCGCCGTCATCGGCGGTACGTCGCTGTTCGGCGGCAAGGGCCGGGTCGTCGACGCGGTGATCGGTGGTCTCGTGCTGGCGGTCGTCGAGAACGCGCTGGGCCTGCTGAAGCAGTCGGCGGCGGTGGTCAACATCGTCACCGGTCTGGTGCTGCTTCTCGCGGCCACGGTGGACGCGTTGTCCCGTCGCCGCGCGGCTGCGTCGCCGCGCTGAGTCCGCATGGAATGATGAAGCCCGTGACCAGCACACCCGTTGCACGACCAGACGAGGTGCGCAGGCACAACCGCACGACCTTGCTCCGGTTGCTGCACGTCAGCGGCCCGAGCACCCGGGCGACGCTGGCCACCGAGCTGGGGCTCAACCGCAGCACCATCAAGACCCTCGTCGACGGCCTCGCGGAAGCCGGGGTCGTCGAGGAGCGGGTCCCGAGGCCGGGACGAGGGGCCGGCCGCCCCTCGCTCCTGGTCCTGCCGCAGCCGCACGCGGCGGTGGTGCTCGCGGTCGATCTCCAGGTCGAACACGTGGCGATCGCGCTCGTCGGGTTCGGCGGCCAGATCCTCGGGCGAAACAGCTGGAACCTGCACGGCCGGACGCGGGAGGCCGACGAGGTGATCACGCACGTGATCGAGTCGACCACCGTCCTGGCGGGTGACCTGGGTGTCCAGCCGATCGCCGCGGGCGTGTCCGTGCCCGGCGTCGTCCGCCGGGCCGACGGGCACGTCCACGAGGCGCCCAACCTGCGCTGGACCGATGTGGCGCTCGGGGAACGGCTCGGCGGTGTGCTGCGCATTCCCGTCCTGGTCGGCAACGACGCCGAACTGGGCGCCATCGCCGAACACCTGCGCGGCGCCGCGCGGGGCTCGTCGGACGCCGTGTACGTCTCCGCCGACGTCGGTGTCGGGGGAGGGATCATCGCGGACGGCTCGTCGCTGCGCGGCGGCGCGGGCTACGTCGGCGAGATCGGGCACATGGCGATCCGGCCGGGCGGCCGTCCCTGCTACTGCGGGTCCAGTGGCTGCTGGGAGACCGAGGTCGGCGAGGCGGCGCTGTGCCGCGCCCTCGAGCTGCCCGAGGACACCCCGCGCGGGGCGATCCTGTTCGAGCTGCGCGAGCTGGGCCGGGATCCGCACGCGGCCGAGGAGCGGCTGTCGGAGTTCGCGGAATGGCTGACGCTGGGCCTGGTGAACGTGGTCAACCTGCTCGGCCCGCAGCTGGTTGTGCTGGGCGATCTGCTCACCGTGCTGCCCGATTCGGTCGTGAAGTCGGTGGCGGCCGAGGTCCGGCGGCGGAGCCTGGTCAGCCGGGCCGTGGGCGGGACGCAGATCGTGAGCTCGGCGCTCGGGGCGGACGTGAAGCTGCTGGGTGCGGCCGAGGCTGCGTTCGAGATGATTTTGGACACCGTCTGAGGCCACACTCGCGTGCCATGAACGGTCCGTTCCTTGCAAATTTTGCAAGGAACGGACCGTTCATGGCGTTGGTGACCGGAGGACTAGCCCGGCTGCTTCACGAGGCCGGACAGCAGGGCCACCAGCGCGGCCAGGGACTTCTCCTTCGCGGCTTCGCGGTCTTCAGCGTGCGCGATCATCAGCGCCGCCTCCGCGCAGGCGCTCAGCACCAGTTGCGCCAGCTCCGGGATCGGCGCGTCGATCAGCAGCCCGTCCGCCGCGGCGGACTCCAGGATCTCCGTGATCAGGCCCAGCCCGTACCGGTTCTCCAGCTCCCGCCATTCCTGCCAGCCGAGGACGGAGACGGCGTCCGTGAGCGCGATCCGCACCACCTCGGGCCGCAGGCACAGGTCGAGGAACCGGCTCAGCACCCCGAGCGCCCCCGTCCACGGGTCGCCCGCGGCGCCCAGGACGGTCTGCAGATCCTCGGTGATCTCCGTTTCGATCTGCTCGATCACGGCACGGAACAGCCCCTGTTTGTCACCGAAGTGGTGGTACAGCGCGCCGCGGGTGACACCCGCCGCCCGGACGATCTCGTCGGCGGGCACGGCGGCGTAACCCTGCTCGGCGAACAGCGTCCGCGCCGCCGTGATCAACGCGGCCTGCGTCGACTGCGAGCGTTCGGTCTGGCTACGTCGTGGCGTGGGCACGCAGGAATTCCACCATCATGCCGCTCAGCCGCTCCGGCTGGTCCTCCGGCACGAAGGCGTAGGAGTCCTCGATCGTCTTCAGTTCGGCGTTCGGCAGGACCCCGGCGAGCTTGCGGCCCACCCGCAACGGGAAGTGCCGGTCTTCGGGCGCCCAGGCCAGCAGCACGGGCTTGGTGAACGCGGGCAGCCGCTCGGCGGCGGTCAGGGTGTAGCGATTGTGGACGCTCGCCATGAACCGGCGCAGATCGTCGCGGATCTCCGCGCTCCGGCGGCTGGGCAGCAGGTACGCGTCGAGGATGTGGTCCGGGACCGGGTGCTTGGCCAGCCAGAGGAAGTCCGTCGCCTTCAGGAGCCACCGCCGGCGCAGCGCCGCGGTCACCAGCCCGACGCCGCCGGGGATCCGCGCCAGCGGGCTCAGCCCCGCGAACAAAGGCGGCAGGAAGCGCTCGAAGCAGTCCGACGGGGTGAGCACGACCCGGCCCACCCGCTCCGGGTTCGTGGTCATGAGCAGTTGCGTCAGCGCGCCGCCCGTGTCGTTCGCGACCACGGTGACGTCGGTCAGGTCGAGGGTTTCGAGGAACCGCGCGATGAGCGCCGCGACCCCGGGCGGGCTCAGCTCGGCGTTCGGGACCGGGATCTCGTGCGAACCCAGCGGCCAGTCCGGGGTCAGGCAGCGGAAGCCGGCGTCGGCCACCGCGGGCGCCACCTTGCGCCAGAGCAGGCCGTTGGTCAGCAGGCCGTGCACGAAGACCACGGGAGGGCCGTCGCCACGGTCGCGATAGCGGATGCGGGCGTCGCCGAGATCCACCACGTGGGCTTCGCCGAGGAGGTCGCTGGTCGTCATGGAACCAACATACATGCTGTCTGTATGTTTTTGAACGACAAAAACAGGGCGGCCGGCTCTCTCCCCGAGGGGAGTAGCCGGCCGCCGGTGGTCGTGGACTGGTGGGTTACCGCTGAATGTCCGCGGACATTTCCTTGAGCTTCGTCTCGTGTGCGCGGGCGTGGTGACCACAGAAGAGCAACTCGCCACCGGTGCTGAGAATGGCTCGAACCTGGGCTGCAGCTCCACACCGGTCGCATCGGTCGGCAGCGGTCAGTTCGGGGCGGGTGAGCGTCGGTGAAGTCATTGGAGTCTCCCTCCGTCCCGGCACCGGTGGCCCGGTGCCATCGATCCAGCTACGACCACTTCGGCACTGATGCCGGCAACGTTCGTTCCCGGCCCCGCCGTGTTCGTGCTTCCACTCTTCCAGACGTTTGGCGGCCCGCAAGTGTTCCCGTGCGGGTGTCTCATTTGTCACTGGTAATTACCTCGGATGCCGTAGCGTAATCACGCAACGTGGGAGAAGACTCCCCGCCGAAGGCTCTTTTCCCATGTCAGGCACCATGCAGGGGTGGGAATCGCAGTCGTCCGGAACCGTGTCGCGAGCGTGCCTGCGCCGGTCTTGTTCGTTCTCAGCGGAATTTCGATGTACGCCGGTGCGGCCGTCGCCGTAGGTCTCTTTTCGGTCGCCTCCCCCGCGGGGGTGGCCTGGCTCCGCTGTCTCGGGGCGGCGGTGGTCCTCCTCGCGTGGCGCAGGCCACCCCGCTCCGCGTGGACCGGCCGCACGTTCCTGCTCGCGGGCGCCTTCGGTGTCGTGACCGCCGGGATGAACGTGCTCTTCTACGAGGCGATCGCGCGGCTGCCGCTGGGCACCGCGGTCGCCCTCGAGTTCGCCGGGCCCGTGGTGGTCGCCGCGTTCGGCTCGCGGACCCGTCGCGACGTCCTCGCGCTGCTGCTGGTGGCGGCCGGGGTGGTCGCCATCGCGGACGTCCGGCTCGAAGGCAGCCTGCTCGGCGTGCTGTTCGCCCTTGGCGCGGCAGCCGCCTGGGCCGGGTACATCCTGCTCGGGAAGCGCGTCGCGGTCGGCGGGAACGGGATCGACGGGCTGGCCGTCGGCTTCGCGGTCGGCACCGTGGTGCTGTCGCCGCTGGCGCTCGGCACCGGGGCGGTGTGGGGTTCGCCACGTTTGCTGCTGCTCGGTGTCGGGGTGGGCGTGCTCTCGACCGTCGTGCCGTACGCGCTCGACCAAGTGGTCCTGCGCAAGGCCGGGCAGGCGCGGTTCGCGCTGCTGCTCGCGTTGCTGCCGGTCACGGCGGGGGTGATCGGCTTCCTCTGGCTCCGTCAGGTCCCGGCCCTGCCCGAGGCACTCGGCACGCTGGCCGTCGTCGCCGGGGTGGCGCTGCGCTCTCCGGGGAAACGTGATGACTCGGCGCCCCTCTGAGCGGGATACTGAGCGGTCTGTGGCGCTTTCAGCACCGGGAGGACACGTGGCCGAGATCCGGCGGGCGGGCACCGTCGAGGAGGTCGTCGCCGCTCAGCATCTGTTCGACGGCCCCGCGCAACGGGAGGCGTCCGAGAAGTTCCTCGCGGGGGAGGAGAACCACCTCCTCATCGCCTACGAGGACGGCGAACCCGCGGGGATGATCACCGGTACCGAGGTGACGCATCCGGACAAGGGCACCGAGATGTTCCTCAACGAACTCGACGTCAGCCCGGACTACCAGCGGCGCGGGATCGGCCGCGACCTCGTCGACGCGCTGGCCGGTATCGCGCGGGAGCGCGGCTGCCGAGGGATGTGGGTCGGGGTCGAAACGGACAACAAGGCCGCGCTGGCGACCTACACCTCGGCCGGTGCGTCGAACGACGGGCCGTTCATCATGCAGTCGTGGACGTTCGAAGACTGATGTCGTCCGGAATCGACGGCGACCGGACGGGGCTGTCCGATCGCCGCTGGCTGCCAGGGGGCGAGCACCTCGTCGCCGTCGCACGGGCCGAACTGCCGCAGCGGGACGGGCTGGCCGGGCCGTTCACCGCGCTGGCCGCCCTCCGCGCGGCGGGTTTCGACGTCGCGGGCCAGGACGAGGTCGCGGCGCTGGCGGGCACCAAGTACGAAGGCCTCGCGCGGGCGATCGAAACGCTGTCGGGCGGGCGGCTCGTCGCCGTGCCCGCCACCGGGAACTGGGCTCCGCATTCGTTGTTCATGCTCCTGGCGGCGCTGTGGCGGCTGCCGAGGGTCGCGTTGATCGCGGAGGTCGACGCGGGCGAATTCGGCGCGCACGACACCCCGGCGCGAGCACTGCTCGACTATCTCGACACCGGGATCCCGCCGCTGTGGTCGTCACGCTGGCGTCCGCCCGCCGGGCATCACGTGCTGGCCGCCGGGATGCGGATCGGTGCCGAGGGCACCTTGGTGTCCATTATGGACGGTTATCCGTCGTTGGGGGACAACGGTTTGCACGACCAGCCGGTGGAATGGATGGCCGCGGCGCTGAAGCGGATGCTGGTCGTGGTGGACGATGGCGACACCGAGGCCGCCGTCGCCGCGATCACGACGGCCGGTCTGTGGAGCTGAGCTCGTCCTTCGCGAAGCGGGAATGTTTGCGCCCGTAGAAGAGATAGATCAGCATGCCGAGGCCCAGCCACGCGGCGAACCGCAGCCACGTCATCACGTCGAGGTTCAGCATCAGGTAGAAGCACGCCAGCGCCGCCACGATGGGCAGATACGGCGAGAACGGCACGGTGAACGGGCGCTCCAGGTCCGGCCGCCGTTTGCGCAGCACCGGGACGGCCAGCGCGACGATGATCATCGCCGAGAGGGCGCCGATGCTGACCATGTCGGCGAGTTCGGAGATCGGGACGAACGCGGCCAGCGCCGCGATCAGCACCGCGCCGGCGATGGTCATCCGGTGCGGGGTGCCCCAGCGCGGATGCGCCGTGCCGAACTTCTTCGGCAGCAGCCCGTCGCGGCCCATCGCGAAGCCGATCCGGCCGATCGTCACCAGCTCCACCATCATCACCGACGTCAGCCCGGTGACGGCGCCGAGCGAGATCAGCGCGCCCACCCAGTGCTGGCCGACCCGGTCGAAGGCGTCGGCGAGCGGGGCGCCCGCGTCGATCTCGGCGAACGGGACCATCCCGGTCAGCACCAGCGAGACGCCGATGTAGAGCAGCGCGCAGACGCCGAGCGCGCCGAGGATGCCGACCCGCAGATCGCGTTTCGGGTTCACGGTCTCCTCGCCGAGGTTGGCGAGCGCCTCGAAACCGGTGTAGGCGAAGAAGACGACGGCCGCGGCGGTCACCATCCCGGCGATGCCGTAGACGGACTGTTCGAGCCCGAGCGCGGCTTGCACGATCGGCTGATGCAGTGTCCCGGCGGTCTCCGTCGGCGGCTGCGCGGCCGGGATGAACGGGGTGAGGTTCTCGCCGCGGATGTAGAACACGCCGACCGCGAGGATCAGCACGCACACCGCGACCTTGACCAGCACGAGCAGATTCGTCACCCGCGCCGACTCCTTGATGCCGAGGACGGCGATCACGGTCAGCACGGCGATGATCACGACCGCGCCTATGTTGACCTTCGCGTCTTCGCCGAACCAGTCGGGGGAGAGCCCCATCAGATTCGCGAGATAGCCGGACCAGCCGCGGGACACGACGGCCGCGCCGAGGGCGAATTCGAGCAGCAGGTCCCAGCCGATGATCCAGGCGAAGGTCTCGCCGAGGGTGGCGAAGGCGTAGGTGTAGGCGCTTCCGGCCGTCGGCACGCTGGAGGCGAGTTCGGCGTAACAGAGGGCGGCCATCCCGGCCACGACGGCGCCGAGCACGAACGACAGCGTCACCGACGGGCCCGCGTGGGTCTTCGCCTCGACCCCGGCGAGGGTGAAGATGCCGGTGCCGATGATGATGCCGACCCCGAACCCGATCAGGTCGCGCCCGTGCAGGCGGCGTTTCAGCTCACCGGAATCCTGCCGTTTCAGGACCTCGTCCACGTCCAGAGTTCGCCGCATGAAGGGTCACGCTAGAAGATCGCCGTCCACCTCGCAGATCGGTGGGATCGGTACCCGGCGGAGGCGAAGGGAGCTTTCGCCGCATCAGACGCGGTGAAGGGAGCCTTCAGCCCACGCGCGACAGTCGTGGTGGGAGTTCACTCCTCCAGTAAGACACCGTTCTCCTGCGCCAGGATCGCCGCCTGCACGCGTGACCGCAGCCCCAGTTTCGTCAGCACCCGGGAGACGTGTGTCTTCACCGTGGTCTCGCCGATGTGCAGCCGCGTGCCGATCTGCGCGTTGGACAGGCCGCCGCCCAGGCACGCCAGCACCTCGCGTTCGCGTTCGGTCAGGTCTTCGAGCCCTGCGGGGACGGCGGCAGGTTCACGGGTCCCGGCGGCGAACGCGGCGATCAGCTTCCGCGTGACCTGCGGCGCGAGCACTCCTTCGCCCGCCGCGACCAGTTTCACCGCCTCGATCAGCCGTGACGCCTCCACCGACTTCAGCAGGAACCCGGCCGCGCCCGCCCGCAGCGCGGCGTGGACGTATTCGTCGAGATCGAAGGTGGTGAGCACGAGGACCTCGCACAGTCCTTCGGCGGTCAGTTCCCGGGTGGCCGCGATGCCGTCGACCCCGGGCATCCGCACGTCCATCAGCACGACGTCCGGCTTCAGCGCCTTCGCCTGGCGGACGGCGATGGCGCCGTCCGCGGCCTCGCCGACCACCTCGATGCCCTCGGCGTTGCCGAGGATCATCATCAGCCCGGCCCGGATCGCGCCGTGGTCGTCGGCGACCAGCACCCTGATGTTCCCGTCGCTCAAGACCCCTCCAGAGGCAGTTCGGCGCGGACCAGCCAGCGACCGCCGGACGGCCCGGCGGTGAAGGTGCCGCCCACCGCGGCGGCGCGTTCCCGCATGTTCAGCAGGCCGAGGCCGGTCCCGCCGTCGCCGGGACGGCCCGGCTGAAGATCGTTGCGCACCTCGACGGTGAGTATGCCGCCGCTCGACCGGACGTCGAGGACGGCCCGCCCGCCGGGAGCGTGTTTCATCGCGTTGGTCAGCGCCTCCTGCGCGATCCGGTACGCGGTCAGGTCGACCGCGGCCGGCAGGTCGGCGGACGGGTCCGGCACCGCGCCGAGCTCGACCGCCAGCCCGCTCGCCCGCGCCGATTCGACCAGTTTGGACAGTTCGGCCAGCCGGGCGGGCGCGGTCGGCTCGATCTCGGTGTCCGCGCGCAGCAGCCCGATCATCGCGCGCATCTCCTCCAGTGCGCTGACACTGTTCTCCCGCACCGATTCCAGCACCTTCCTGGACAGCTTCGGGTCGGCGGTGGCCATCGACAGCGCGGCTTCGGACTGGATCGCGATCGCCGAGAGATGCCCGGCGATGACGTCGTGCAGATCCCGCGCCATCTTCGACCGTTCCCCGGCCACGGCGGCCTTCCGGTCCAGTTCGCCGATCGTGGCCAGTTGGACCGCGTTCGCCCGCTCGTTGTGGGCGATGTCCCGCTGCTGACGGACGTTGGCCGCCCACCACACCGGGGTGACCAGGAACGGCAGGAACGCGAACGCGACGAGGATCGCCGTACGCCACTGCGCGGAGAAGAGGAGCGCCAGGCAGACCGCCGCGAGCGTCCCGACCGCGACGACGCCGATCATCACCCGGCTGACCCGTCGTGAGCCGTACAGCGTCGTCGCGTAGAGGAAGTCGGTGAAGATGACGAAGATCGGCAGCGAGGGACCGAACACGATGTCCACGGCGAGGACGATGAGCCCGCACAGCAGTCCTAAAGGGACCTTGCGGCGCAGTAGTTGCAGGAGGCACAACACGGTCAGCTCGGTCAGCCGGATCCACAGTGGCGTGTCGTCCTTGCCGTTGAGCAGCACGTGCATCCCGCTGAGGTAGACCAGCACGCCGAGGACCCAGGTGCCGAAGGCGATGACGAGGTCCTGTTTCCATTCGGCGAGGTGGTTCAGGCGCGGGACGAACGTGGGCACCGTTCCATCCCAGCACACCGGCACCCGTCACGGGGTCCTACGAACTGATGACGGTGATCTCGTGCCCTACGCCGACGCGGCCCCGCCGTCTCCCGGGACAGACTCGGCTCGTGAACAAGATCTGGGACTTCATCGCGGAAAACCCGATGGCGGCCGTGATCGCCGGCGGGGAGATCGGTTTCTGGGTCGCCATCCTCGCCGGCCTCGTGGCCCGCTATCCGCTCAAGCTCAAGCGCACCGGTGTCGCGCTGCTGCTCCTGACCCCGGTGATCGACATCGTCGTGCTGGTCGCGACCGTCGTCGATCTGCGCAACGGGGCCACGGCGAATTTCGTGCACGGCCTCGCCGCGGTGTACCTGGGCTTCAGCGTGGTGTTCGGGCATTCGATGATCAAGTGGGCCGACGTGCGGTTCGCGCACCGGTTCGCGGGCGGGCCGCCACCGCCGCCCAAACCGAGGGGCCGGGAGAAGCTGCGCGCCGAATGGCGTGACTGGTTCAAATGCGTGCTGGCCTGCGGGCTGGCCGCCGGGGTGCTGCTCCTGCTGATCGCCATGGCGGGTGGCACCGCACAGGTCGACCCGTTGTGGGGCTGGCTGCCACGGCTGGGGGTCGTGACCGCCATCTGGTTCGCCACCGGGCCGCTGTGGCAGGAGTTGTCACCCAAGGACAAGGTCGGGGAAGGGGTACGACGATGATCGAACTGCTGGGGATCCTCCTGCTGGTGCAGGGCGGGGGCGGGCTGATCAACAGGTTGCTGGGGAGCAACAACCCGAGCTGGTTCGTCCAGCTCCACCTGCTCCCGCCGGGGATGCACGTGGTGGCAAGCGCCTTGATGGTGGCCGCGGGGGTGGGGGTGCTGTTCGCCGAACGCGCCCGCAAGCAGCGCCGCCGGTCAGAGTGAGACGAGCACCTGCAGGACCCCGAGGACGATGGTGACGACCGTCAGCACGACGGTCACCACGGTGAGCCGCGTGACCCGCGCGCTCACCGTGTTCTCGTAGGCGTACCTGGTCTCTTCGTCCATCGCCTCGGCCTGGCGGTCGAGCTGGGCGATGATCCGCTCCACGCCCATGCTGGTGACCAGGCGGCGCTCCAGCGAGTCGATCTCGGGCGGCAGCACCGAATGCAGCATTTCGAGGATGTCGTCGAGCGAGCCGCGCAACAGCCGGGTGCGGCTCCCGGTCCTCTTCATCGACGCCAGCCACTGGTCGGCCAGCGCCATCCGGATCAGCACCCGTTCGAGGATGAAGAGCATCCCGTGGTCGAGCCCGCCGATCTCGCTGTCGATGCCGAAATACGGCTCGGCGTCGCCGAACGGGCCGCGCGTCAGCTCGGCCTGGTGCTCGACGTATTCGGCGTCCTTGCTGTTGAGACAGACGATCCCGCCCGCCATCGTGTACGCGGCGACGAACGACCGCGTGCCCCACGACGGGCCGAGCGCGTCCCTGGCGACCTCGCGGGGCACGAACCGCCAGCCCTCGTCGCTCGTCGCCAGCCCGTAGAACGGCCGGGGGTCGGAGGCGACCCGCTGGGCGGGCGGATGCCCGTCGTGGGAGCGCAGCTCGACACACCAGCCCTTGCGGCCGAGCCCTTCGGTGAGGCCGCAGCCCTTGGTCAGGTCCTCGAAGACATGGGTGACGGCCTTGAGCAGCGACGGGAACGTCTTCTCGCCGTAAGCGCCGTGCAGCCCTCGTTCCCCGTTCGACGCCTCCCGGCCCTGAAGGCTTTGCAGGATCGCGATGGCGAGGTCGAACTCGGCGGCGGGCCCGCCCGCCGCCGCGCCGGTGATCGTGGTGGCGAGGACCAGCGTCATCGCGTGATACGCGGGATGCCAGGTGACGACGAGTTCGCACGGCAGGCTGGTCTCGCCGGCGCGGATCGCGAGCCTGCGTTTGCGCAGCACCCGTCTTCGCGGCGGTGTGGTGTAACTGGCCAGGAAGTTCTCCGCCGCCGTCCACTCGTCGCCGAGTTTCCCGTCGAGGTGGGCCAGCAGGCCGCGGTCCCGTCCGCCGTCCAGCACCTTCCCGGCCTCCCGCTCCGACAGCGGGACCGCCCACGCGAAGGTGAGGAGCACCGCGGTCATATGCGGCGCAGCAGGGTGATCAGGTCCCGGCCGAGGTGGCGGCGCAGCGGGCCGGAGGCGTTGACCAGTTCGTCGCGGTCGATGTGCTCGTCGGCCGGACCGAGATCTTCGAGGACGTGGTACGTCCACTCCCACTCGGTACGCCAGCCCGCTTCGGCCGCGTCGTCGGCGATCTCCGCCGGGTCCAGATAACGGATCGGGAGCGCCGGGCCGCCGTCGTGGAGCGCCTTGTCGAACTCTTCGCGCGAGACACGGCGTGAGCGGACTTCGCCGCCCGCTTCGACACTGTCGAGACTGAACGCGCCCTGCCCGATCGGCGACCGGCTGTAGGCGAGCACCAGCACGCCGCCGGGCGCGGTGATCCCGGCCAGCCGCCGCAGGATCGGGCCGACGTCCGGGGTCGGCACGTGCTGGATGACGTGACTGCACACCACGAGGTCGTACGGGCCGCCGTCCAGATCCGTGATCGGCGAGACGGCGAAGGAGAACCCAGTGTCCTCGACGACGGTCTCGCGTGCCTTGGCCAGCCTGTCCGGGTCGGGATCCGCGGCGGTGACGTCGGCGGAGAACCGGGCGAGCCAGGGGAGAAGGCGGCCTTCGCCGCAACCGGCGTCGAGTGCTTTCACGCTGTCGCGTGGGCCGAGGATCGCGGTGAGCCGCCCGGCGACCTTCCCGAGCGCGCGGTCCTCGCTGGCCGTCCAGTAGCCGTCGTAGGGTTCGTGCCGTCGGATGAACACGCCGGTGACGTGGTCGCCGGCGTCCGGGTAGCGGTAGCCCTCGGTCAGCACAGTCGCGAATATAGCCCGGATTCGCGGGTTCTCCGGCGCTCCGCGCGGGATTACCATGAGCCATGGCCATCGGGCCTGTCGCGCTGTACGCCGTTGTCGCCGTGGCGCCTTCGGTGCTTTTCTGGTGCGCGCTGAAAGTACCGGCCGG
The DNA here is from genome assembly GCF_001620365.2 of Amycolatopsis keratiniphila subsp. keratiniphila. Taxonomy (GTDB): domain Bacteria; phylum Actinomycetota; class Actinomycetes; order Mycobacteriales; family Pseudonocardiaceae; genus Amycolatopsis; species Amycolatopsis keratiniphila. The sequence continues at coordinate 339,778 of NZ_LQMT02000032.1, read as the reverse complement.
AGTGCGGTGGTGGCGCGCTCGCCGCCGACCGGAACTCCCGGCCGGGCCGCCCATCGAGAAACTCGCCGCCGACCTCCGCCGGGTGCACCGGCTGCTGGCGGAGCTCCCGTCCGGTGCTTCCGCCGTCCGCCGGTACGGCACCCGGCAGGCGTACGACGCGCTGCTCGTCCAGGCCTGCCGTGAGGTCGAGGTCGAGCACCGGCTGGGCGAACTGCCGGAGGGCTTCGACCGGGAGATCGAACGGCTGCGCGTCGAGGAATCCCTGGCCGAGCGTGGGCTTTCCGTGTCCTGACAAGGTTTGTATCGAAAGTATGCGCGCGGCCGGAAGGCTCGCGGGCATGAAGAGGCTGGGACTTCTCGCTTCACTCCTGCTGGTGTTCGCGCTCCTCCCGGGCGTGGCCTCCGCCGCGGCCGCCTTCCCGAAGATGGACGCGGCCACGGTCGACGGTTTCCGCTGGACCTCAGGTTCGACCTTCGGCACCTACGGCGCCCGGATCGCCGCGCTGGAGAAACACCTCCCGGCCCGCGGGCTGCCGGAGATCCTGTCGTCGGCGAACCGGAAGGCACGGCCGCTGTGCCACGCCACTCATCTCGCGACGGCGCTGAAACCGGCCGGATTCTGCTGGGAAGACGCCAACGACGACAGGACCAACGACTGGATCCCGCAAGGACTCACCGGCTCCGGTGACGCCGACGCGGCGACCGGGAAGGTCGGAGGCAAACGGGTGGTGGCGACGTCCTGGCACACCCCCGGCGACACCATGGTCCGTCTGTCCTTTGTGGACGCGACCGGGCTGGGCTACCGGCACGTGCTGCTCGTCGAACCGACGTCGGACGACAATTTCGCCGTCGTGCAAGGACACGGGCACGGCATGACCTGGATCGGGAACCGGTTGTTCGTCGCGACGACCGGGGGTGTGGTGCGGGTCTTCGACACCACGCATTTCTGGAAGGTCGACGACAGCTCCGGCGTCGTCGGCAAAGGGCCGGACGGCAAGTACCACGCGGCGTTCTACGACTACGCGATGCCGCAGATCGGCGCGTACTGGTACCCCGGCGGCGGTGCCTGCACCAACGCGCCCGGGACGCGGCCGTGTCTCGCGACGATGTCGTTCGACCACGGCGACGGCTCGATCGTGACCGCGGAGCACATCCCGAACGCGGCCGGCGGCCGGGTGCTGCGGTGGCCGTTCGACCGCGCGACCGGGCTGCCCAAGCTGTCGGCCGACGGCACCGTGCACGCGAAGGAAGGCTTCGTGTCGCCGGTGTGGGGCATGCAGGGAGCGGTGTCGCGCAACGGATATTTCGTGCTGACCGGGGTGTGCCCCGAGTACGCCGGGGTGGCGGGCGACCATCCTTCGTGCCTGCACGGCGGGGTCGGCGGCACGTCGACGTCGCGGCTGAGCGGCCGGGCGCCGGTGAACTCGCAGAACCTGTCGTACTGGCCGGCGACGGGGGAGCTGTGGCTGATGAACGAACAACTGCGGGAGCGGGTGACCGTGCACGTCCCGTGGACCACCTTGACCGGCCGGCCCTGAAGCCGGACTTCATGTACCTCAGGCCGGCGAGGGGACACCGGTACCGCGGTGGTCAAGTCTTGTGACCAACCGGACGACACGCGTGATCCGGCGGACGACACGCGTGACTGAATGGACGACACGACCGCGACCGGGGTTCCGCCGCGAGTCGTCCGTCCAATCACGTGTGTCGTCCGTTCAGTCACGCGAAACGGCCGCCCACACATCGGCAGTACGTGCCTAAGCCGCCCTTTGGCTCAAACCGGCCGGTCACGGGGTGAAGTCCCAGCGGGTGGCGCCATGGGGTTCGGCGCCCGCCACGCCGATGGCCCGGCGCAAGGTGAGGCGGTAGAGATACCAGGGCGGGGCGCCCGCGCTGGGCGCGCTGAAGGGAGCGGTGAGCGCGTCGCCCTCCACCGTCGCGGGCCAGCCGCCCGTCCGGTAGACCGCCGCGACGCGTTCCAGCGTCGCCGGATCGGTGACCCGGTGCGCCTCGCCCTCCATCGTGAGGTCGATTCCCCGCAGCCGCACCGAAACGGCGCACGCCGGGTTCGCGGCCAGGTTGCGGGACCGGCGCGTGCCCGGCCCGCCTTTGAAGTACAGGGCGTCGTCCACCCAGACGGCGCCGACGCCCGCCGAATGCGGACGTCCGTCGGGACGCACGGTCGTCACGAAGAAGGTCAGGTCGGCGGTCGGGGTGTCCTCGGCGAGGACGTCCCGCGCGCGGCTCCAGGGGAGTTCCGCGGATCCGTAGCGGTCGAGGTTCTTGGTGGCGTGAGGTTTCGTCATACCCACGCGTCGAACGGGCGGGCCGCGATTCGACACCGGACGCGAAAAACCCCGCCACCGAAACGGTGACGGGGTCTTCCGTGAACCCTGGGCTCAGTCCAGGTAGTCGCGCAGCACCTGCGAACGCGACGGGTGACGCAGCTTCGACATCGTCTTCGACTCGATCTGCCGGATGCGCTCACGGGTCACCCCGTACACCTGGCCGATCTCGTCGAGCGTGCGCGGCTGGCCGTCGGTGAGGCCGAACCGCAGCCGCACCACCCCCGCCTCACGTTCGGACAGCGTCTGCAGCACCGACTGGAGCTGGTCCTGCAGCAGCGTGAACGACACCGCGTCGACCGCGACGACGGCCTCGGAGTCTTCGATGAAGTCACCGAGCTGCGAGTCGCCCTCGTCGCCGATGGTCTGGTCGAGCGAGATCGGCTCCCGGGCGTACTGCTGGATCTCGAGGACCTTCTCCGGGGAGATGTCCATTTCCTTCGCGAGCTCTTCGGGGGTGGGCTCGCGGCCGAGGTCCTGCAGCAGTTCACGCTGTATGCGGCCGAGCTTGTTGATGACCTCGACCATGTGCACCGGGATACGGATGGTGCGGGCCTGGTCGGCCATCGCGCGGGTGATCGCCTGACGGATCCACCAGGTGGCGTACGTGGAGAACTTGTAGCCCTTGGTGTAGTCGAACTTCTCGACCGCGCGGATCAGACCGAGGTTGCCCTCCTGGATCAGGTCGAGGAACGCCATGCCACGGCCGGTGTAGCGCTTGGCCAGCGAGACCACGAGCCGGAGGTTCGCCTCCAGGAGGTGGTTCTTCGCCCGCTCACCGTCGCGCACGATCCACTTGAGGTCGCGCCGCATCTGGGTGACGAGCTTCTCGCCCTCCTCCTCGGCGTTGCGGACGCGCTCGGCGGCGTAGAGCCCGGCCTCGATGCGCTTGGCGAGCTCCACCTCCTCCTCGGCGTTCAGCAGGGCGACCTTGCCGATCTGCTTGAGGTACGCGCGGACCGAGTCGGCCGAAGCGGTGAGCTCGGCGTCCTTGCGGGCCTGGCGCAGCGCCTCGGACTCTTCCTCGTCCCAGACGAAGTCCGGGTTGTCGGAAGACTTGCCGGCGTTCTTGTCGGTCGACGTGCGGCGCCCGCGGGCGGGCGTCTCTTCGACGTCCTCCTCGGACTCCGCGTCCTCGTCCGTCTCCTCGGTGACGGACGCGTCGACGACATCCACCTCGACCTCTTCGAGGTCGGACAGATCCGGGGTCTCGAGGTCGGCCTCGTCGAGGTCGCCGGGACCGTCTTCCGGGTCGCCGTCTTCGGTCTTCGCACTCTTGGTGCTGGGTTTCTTGGCCGGAGCCTTCTTCGCCGGGGCCTTCTTCGCGCCGGCCGCCTTGGCGGCGGTCTTGCGCGCCGCGGGCTTCGCCGCGTCGGTGGCTGCCTCGTCGGCCGGCTCGCCGGCTGCGGTCGCTGTCTTCGTCCCGCTTCGGGTTGCGGTTCTTGCGGCTGCCACTTACGCCCTTTCGCAGCGGTCGATCATGACGAGCCGAGGCGTGATGGTCTCGGCTGCCTCAAACTTCGGGGAACACCCCTCGGCCTGCGGTTTCCCTCGTTCTCGTGAGTGCCGCCGCCGGGGGCCGTGTTCCATTGTAACGACGATACGTGACAGCGTCGCGGAGCGGACCACCGACCGGCGGGCGCGACACGCCGTGCGACGCGCCGAAGTGACATCCGCGGGGCCGATGTCAGCGCCGTCGCGTCAGTGCTCGATGCCCTCCGCCGCGGCGGCCGCCGCGCCGGCGATGCCCGCGTTGTTCTGCAACGACGCGACGATCACCGGTGTGCGGATGTCCAGCAGCGGGACCCATTTGTGCGACTTCTTGCTGACTCCGCCGCCGACGATGAACAGATCCGGCCAGATCAGGTTTTCCAGCACGGAGAGATACCTGTTCACCCGTTCCGCCCATTCGGGATACGACAGCTCCTCGTTGTCCTTCACCGACGCCGCGGCCTTCTTCTCCGCGTCGAAGCCGTCGACCTCGATGTGGCCGAACTCGGTGTTGGGCACGAGCTTGCCGTCCTGGAAGACCGCGCTGCCGATACCGGTGCCGAAGGTCAGCAGCGCCGTCACGCCGCGCCGCGCCGCCGGGTCGCCCCAGCGGATCTCGGCCATGCCGGCGGCGTCCGCGTCGTTGAGCATCGCGATGTCGTCGACGCCGCGGCCGAGGCGTTTGGCGAACAGGGCGTCGGCGTCGGTGCCGATCCACTTGCGGTCGATGTTGGCCGCGGTGTGCGCGACCCCCTTCTTGACCACCGCGGGCAGGGTGACCCCCACCGGGCCGTCCCAGCCCGCCTGGCCGGTGATCTCGGCGACGACGTCCGCCACCGCCTCCGGGGTCGACGGCTTCGGCGTGTCGATGCGGATCCGGTCGCCGATCAGCTGTCCCTGCGCCAAGTCCACCAGCGCGCCCTTGATCCCGCTGCCGCCGATGTCGATACCGAACCCTCGGGTCGCCTCCACCACGGACGTGGTCCCTTCTCGCACGATTCAGAAGCCTGCCTCGGAGACTTTAACCGGATGTGGTGACATGGCGGACGTGGGAGTTGACGAGACGTTGCTGAAGGGTGTCGCCGAGCGTGTCGCGGGCGAGGCCGCCGAACTGGTCCGCGAGGCCTGGACCGGGATGAACGCGGGCCGCGAGGTGCGGGTGGACACCAAATCCGCCGACACCGACGTGGTGACCGCGGTGGACCACGAGTCGGAACGGCTGGTGCGCGCGCGGCTCGCCGAACTGCGCCCGGACGACGCCGTGCTCGGCGAGGAGGGCGGCGGGATCGCCGGCGACGGCGTGACCTGGGTGGTCGACCCGATCGACGGAACGGTGAACTTCCTCTACGGGCTGCCGTGGTTCGCCGTCTCGGTGGCCGCGCAGGTCGGCGGGGTGTCCGTGGCGGGCGCCGTCGTCGAACCGGTCAGCGGGCGCCGCTGGACCGCCGCCCGCGGGCAGGGCGCGTTCCTCGACGGACGGCCGCTGGCGGTCAACGCCCCTTCCCGGCTCGATCTGACGCTCGTCGGCACCGGATTCGCCTACAAGGTCGAACGGCGGACGAAGCAGGCCCGGTTCGTCGCGGAACTGGCGACCCGGGTGCGGGACGTCCGGCGCAACGGCGCCGCCTCGCTGGACCTGTGCGCCGTCGCGGCGGGCTGGCTGGACGCCTACGTCGAACACGGCCTCGGGCACTGGGACTGGGCCGCCGGGGCGCTCATCGCGGCCGAGGCGGGCGCTGAGGTGTCGTTGCCGGGGGAGGACGCCGAGCTGGGGCCGGACGCGACGTTCGCGGTGGCGCCGTCGATCGCGACGCCGTTGCGTCAGGCGCTCGTCGACTCGGGTGTGGGCACGATCTGAATGCTATGAACGGTCCGTTCCTTGCAAAATTTGCAAGGAACGGACCGTTCATAGCGCTTGAAAGCGGGTCAGCAGGAGGCTTCGCGAGCGGCCTTCAGCAGTGCCTGGTCGATCACCGGGGCACCACCGCCGGCGGACTGCTCACCGCCGCCGCTGCCCTGCTGCGCCTTCGACCACTGGGTGAGCTGGTCGAGGACCTGGCGCGCCTCCGCCTTCGGGCGGACGTCGCCGAGCAGGGTGCCGGTGGTGAGGGTGACCGAAGCGTCCTTGCGGTTGTCCTTGACCAGTTCGGCGCACGGGACCACCAGGCTCAGCGTGCGGGCCGCGGCGGCGCCGTTCTCGCCGAAGCGGATCTGGCCGCGGCACTTGGCTTCCGCGTTCTTGTAGGCCGGGTCGACGTCCGGCTCGACGATCTGGGAGAAACCGAGTTCCCGGAGCGTGCTGGTGACGATGCCGCCCTGGCCGCGCACCTGGGAGCCGTTGAGCACCTGGACGGCGACCTTGTCCGGCGGGACCGGCGCGCGGTCGTCGAGGCCGTTGTGCGCCAGCGGCGTGTAGGTGACACCCTGCGGCGCCACGGGCGGCGGATCGCAGCGGACCCTGGCGTCGATGTCGGATTTGCTCGCCACGACGTTCACCCAGACGATGACCGCGCCGAGGGCCATCACCCCGATGACGATGAGCGCGGGCAGCGGATTGTGCTTGCGATACGGCCTCGCCCCGCGGTCCCCGATGCCGTTCCCCGACGCCACCTGCCAGTCCCTTCCCCAAAGCCCGGATCCCCGGACGGTGCTTCATCTCACCATCGTGTCCGATCAGCCTATGCGTTGCGGCGAGGGTGATCGGCGCGGGCCTCCGGATAGCACCACGCGATGGCCACTCCGGGCAAGCGGCCGGGCCCAAGGGGTGAGGTACCCGACGCGGGCGCAACCCATTCGGACGACAGGCGTCTTTACAGCAGGGTTCCCCCTGTTGGGTGACGTAATCGCGGCAATGTCTGACTCGTTGCAGAGACGGTATCGGCGTGAGCTACCCTTCGCGGGCTCAGGCGGCAGTAAGAGGCGCAAAAGAGAGACCTCGCTCACTGCCCAGCCGGGCACAAACAGGGGCGCTGGGACGTTAACCAGCGGCACGAAGGACTCACGAGCCGCGCGCTCGCGGGTCCGGGCCATCTGACATCGAAAGCATCGCAGGGGTGAGGGACTAATGGCGACCGACTACGACGCTCCGCGCCGCAGCGAAGCCGACGAGCTGGCCGAAGACTCGTTGGAAGAGCTGAAGGCACGGCGTAACGAAAACCAGTCCGGCGTCGTGGACGTCGACGAGGACGCGACCGCCGAGAACTTCGAGCTGCCGGGCGCGGACCTCTCCGGACTTTCCGGTGAGGACCTGACCGTCAAGGTCGTGCCCAAGCAGGCCGACGAGTTCACCTGCTCCGTCTGTTTCCTGGTGCACCACCGCAGCAGGCTGGCGGAGGAGAGTGGCGGACGGCTCATCTGCCGCGACTGCGCCTGAGCCTACGGGCACAGGGGACGGCGCGACAGGGGCTTCGGGGACTGAAACAGGAATAAAGGGGGCCGGCCTTGGTGGCCGGCCCCCTTTCCTGTGCTCTAGGACTTCGAGGCTGGGTGGCGCAGCAGCGCGGCCACCTTCTCCGGATGCCGGGTGCTGAACAGCCAGTACGGCGTCGGGTCGTCGGGGTCGGTGAGCCAGACCCGCACCACCGGGCCGACCCAGCCCCGGTGCAGCACGAACGCCGCCGGATCGGCGTCGCGGCCGAGCGCCTTGCGCTTGGCCTCCTTGTCGATGACGTCGACGTCGCCGACGAACTCGAGCGGAAGGTGCGCGTCGCGCAGCCACAGCTCCGGCTCGTCGCCACCGGTCACCTTCACGCGGGACCGGCCGAGCGAGATCATCAGCGCGATCACCGCGGGGATCAGCACCACGTACGGCAGCCACCCGCGGAGCCCGGGGTAGCCCATGTCGATCTCCGCCGCCAGCAGCCCGCCGCCCAGCAGCGGCAACGGCCAGCCCCACCACGGGACATAGAGCCGCTCTGAATGCTTGACGTCGCCGCCTTCGGCCGCGCTCACACTTTCAACCACCTCGTCAGGGTAGTCTCGCCGCCCGTGTCCACCGTTCAGGTACTGCTTTCCCGGATCGATCCGTCGGTCCCCCTTCCCGCCTACGCGCGCCCCGGCGACGCGGGCGCCGACCTCGTCACCACCTCGGATCTCGTGCTCGCGCCCGGTGAACGCGGCGTCGTCGGCACGGGCGTCGCGATCGCGCTGCCGCCCGGCTACGCGGGCTTCGTCCACCCGCGGTCGGGTCTCGCCGCCCGCGTCGGCCTCTCGGTCGTCAACACCCCCGGCACGATCGACTCCGGGTACCGCGGTGAGATCCGCGTCTGCCTGATCAACCATGATCTCTCCGAGAAGGTCGTGCTCACCCGCGGCGACCGGATCGCGCAGCTGGTCGTGCAACGGGTCGAACAGGCCGAGTTCGTCGAGGTCGCCGAGCTCGAGCCGTCCGAGCGCGGCGAGGGAGGGTATGGCTCCACGGGCGGACACGCCACACTGGGAGCCGGAGCCAGGGAAGGAACGGAGAACTAGTGGGGATTTTCGGACGCAAGCGCGCGAAGCCGACCGGACGGCACGCCGCGCCCGAGGTCGACGAGCGTCCAGTTGCCGACGACGCCGACGAAGAGATCGAGTCGCAGCTGTCGGAGACCTCCGACGGCCCCTTCGACCTCGCCGACGCGCCCGAGGACGGCATCCCGAGGATCGACCTCGGCTCGGTGAAGGTGCCGGTGCCCGACGGTTCCCAGGTCCAGGTCGAGATGGACCCGGAGAGCGGCGGCGTCCGCGCGGTGCACGTCGTCACCGAACAGGGCCAGATCACCGTCAGCGGCTACGCGGCGCCCCGGTCCGGCGGCCTGTGGAAGGACGTCAGCACCGAGCTCACCGAGCAGCTGCGGGCCGACGGCGCCAAGGTCTCGGTCGGCATGGGGGAGTGGGGGCTGGAGCTGTCGGCGATCGTCGGCGACGTCGCGCTGCGGTTCGTCGGGGTCGACGGCCCGCGCTGGATGCTCCGCGGCGTCATCGCCGGGCCGCAGTCGCAGGCGTCGCAGGCGCCCGCCGTGCTGCGGGAGATCGTGCGGCACACCATCGTCGACCGCGGTGACGCGCCGATGCCGGTCCGCACCCCGCTGACCATCACGCTGCCCGACGCCGTCGCGCAGCACATCGCCGAGCAGCAGGGTTAACGCGCCCTCAGCCAGGCCAGGACGGTCGTCCGGCCCAGTGATTCCCGGTCCGCGCCGAGGGCGGTGAGCGTCGACTCGCCGACCTCGGCGCGCGGCAGGGCCTCCGCCCAGGCACGGGCGACCTCCACCGGATGGATCGGATCGTCCACGCACGCGCCGATCCCCGCGGGCACGTCGAGGCCCTTGAGGTCTTCGAGCGACGGCGCGGGGTGGGCCGCCGCCGAGCGCAGACTCGCCGCCAGTCCGTCGCCGTGCCGCCGCCACGCGCGGCCGAGTTCCGCCGCGAGCCACTCCGGGACGCCGTCGGAGGATTTCGCCAGCGCGCCATCGACCCCGTTTTCGGCCACCAGATCCGCTGACAGCCGCGCGGCGAGCGACGCGGGTGCTCGCCCGGCCGGGCCGTTCCAGGCCGGGAGCGCGGCGAGCAGGCCGGTGCAGTGGCCCGGATTCCGCGCCGCCCACTCCGCCGAGAGGTGCGCGCCGAACGAGATGCCGCCCACGAGCAGCGGACCGTGCTCATCGGCGAGCCTGTCCAGCTCCTCGAGATAGCCCTCCGCGAGCCTCTCGCCGGGAGGTGGCGGCGGGGCGAGCAACCGGATGCCGAGCGCCCGCAGCGGGCCGTCGAACACGGCGCGCACGAACACTTCGTCGGACCCGGTGCCGGGGAGTACTACTGCCGTCGTAGGCGGAATAGCGGAGGTCACGTTGCGATCTTCTCCCAAACCCGTTGTCCTGGTCCGAGCACAGTTACGCTGGATTACGCACGGGCCGTTCAAGTCGGGGGCCCCGGAGCACAGGAGCACCGTTATGTCCGCCAAAGACGGCGGCTACTTCAGCCGGCTGGTCCGTAAGCTGACCAGCGACGTCGAGGATCTCGACGCCGACGATCTGTCCGAAAAATCCGAGGCCGGCGGAGCGCAGCGCGCCTGCGACTGCCGGTCGGGTCAAGAGGTGACGGTGCTCGGCAGACTCCGCAGCGTGGAGCTCTGCCCGACCAACGAGGCGGCGACCCTGCAGGCCGAGCTGTTCGACGGCACACAGGGTGTGACGCTAATCTGGCTCGGACGCCGCCGGATCCCCGGGATCGAACCCGGGCGAACCATCAAGGTGCGCGGCCGGATGGCCGAACGTGATGGTCAGAAGGTGCTTTACAACCCCTATTACGAACTTCAGAGCCCTGTGAGTTGATCCCGCATCGTGACTGAACCCGTCGGCGGCGAAGAGAAGACCGAAGACAAGAAGCCCCAGCCCACCTTGCTGGAACAGATGGGCGGGCTGTCGGGGCTGTTCTATTCCTCGCTGCCGGTCATCGTGTTCGTGATCGCGAACGCGATCTTCGGGCTCACGGTGGGGATCTGGGCCGCGGTGGGCAGCGCGGTGGCGATCACCGTGCTGCGGATCGTGCGCAAGGAGCCGTTGCAACCCGCGATCTCCGGGTTCTTCGGCGTCGCGATCGCGGCGTTCATCGCCTACCGGACCGGTTCGGCCAAGGGATTCTTCCTGTTCGGCATCTGGACGAGCCTGGTCTACTGCGGCGTCTTCGTGCTGTCGATCGTCGTCCGCTGGCCGCTCGCCGGCGTGGTGTGGAACGCGCTCAACGGCAGCGGGCACGCCTGGCGCAAGGACAAGAAGTCGCTGATCTCGTACTCGATCGCGACCGCCGCCATGGCGCTGATCTTCGGCGCCCGGTTCGTCGTGCAGCGCTGGCTCTACGACGAGGACTACACCGGCTGGCTGGCCTTCGCGAAGATCGCCATGGGCTACCCGCTGTACGCGCTCGGCCTGCTCACCGTCGTCTGGGCGGTGCGGCGGTCGGACAAGCACCTCAAGGCGCTGGCCGAAGAGGCCCCGCGCGAAGAGACCGACGAAGAGATCGAGGCCCGCCTGCGCGCGAAGTACGCGCAGGCGCCCGCCGTCGACAACTAATAACCCAGCGCGGTCCGGATCTCCGGCTCGACGTCCGACGTCGCCACGAACAGCAGCTCGTCGCCCGGCTCCAGCGGGTCCTCGGGCTGCGGCACGATCACCCGGTCACCCCGCAGGATCGTCACCAGTGCCGCGTCACGCGGCAGGTTGATCTCGCTGACCGCCTTGCCCGCGAGCGGCGTCTCCTCCGGGAGAGTGAGTTCGACGAGGTTCGCCTGGCTCTGCCGGAACGTCATCAGCCGCACCAGATCACCGACGCTCACCGCCTCCTCGACCATCGCCGCGAGCATCCGCGGGGTCGAGACGGCGACGTCGACGCCCCAGGCGTCGTTGAACAGCCATTCGTTGGCCGGGTTGTTGACCCGCGCCACCACCCGGCGCACCGCGAACTCGGTCTTCGCGAGCAGCGACACCACGAGGTTCGCCTTGTCGTCGCCCGTCGCGGCGATCACGACGTCGCACTCCTCGATCCCGGACTCCTCGAGGATCGAGACCTCGCACGCGTCGCCCAGCACCCAGTCCGCCTGTTCGACGGTGTGCGGCTCGAACTGGTCGGCCTCGCGTTCGATGAGCATCACCTGGTGACGCCCGTCGATCAGCTCCGCGGCGATCGACCGGCCGACCGCGCCGGCCCCGGCAATCGCGACCCGCATCAGTTCTCCTCTTCCGGTTCGCGAGCGGCGACGCTGGTCACGTCGCTGACAGTGCCTGATTTCGCGGCGACGTACACGACGTCGTCTGCCTGGATCACGGCCTTGGTGTCGGGCAGGACGGCGGTGCCGAACCGCATGATGAACGCGACCCGCGCGCCGGTGGTGTCCTGCAGATCACGCACGCTGTGCCCGACCCAGCCCTCGTTCAGCGGCAGCTGCAGCAGCGCCACGCTGCCCGACGGGTCGCGCCACTCCGAGGCGACGCCGTCGGGGAGCAGGGTGCGCAGGAACCGGTCGGTCGTCCAGGGCACGGTCGCCACGGTCGGGATGCCGAGCCGTTCGTAGACCGCCGCGCGCTTGTGGTCGTAGATCCTGGCGACGACCTTGTCGATGCCGAAGTTCTCCCTGGCCACCCGCGCCGAGATGATGTTGGAGTTGTCGCCGCTGGACACCGCCGCGAAGGCCCCCGCGCGTTCGATCCCGGCCTCGATCAGCACCTGCCGGTCGAAGCCGACGCCGACCACCTGCTGACCGTGGAAATCACTGCCGAGCCGCCGGAACGCCTGCTGGGTCTTGTCGATGATGGCGACTTCGTGCCCCAGCCGCTCCAGCGCCGCGGCCAGGGATGCGCCTACCCGGCCGCATCCCATGATCACCACGTGCACGCCCTGCCTCCTTAGTCGTCGGACGTTCACCCGTCCGCAGGTACCCAGACATACCAGCGCCGAACCTACCTTGGGGGGCGACCGTTAGTCTTCTGCGGTGTCGAAGTTCCCGACCGTATTGAAGCGGCTCGTCCTCGGACGTCCATTCCGGAGTGACCGCCTCTCGCATACGCTGCTGCCGAAGCGCATCGCGCTGCCGATTTTCGCGTCCGACGCGTTGTCGAGCGTCGCCTACGCGCCTGAGGAAATCTTTCTCACCCTCAGCGTCGCCGGTTTGTCGGCGTACGCGTTCGCGCCGTGGATCGGCGTCGCCGTCGCGCTCGTCATGCTGGTCGTGGTGGCGTCCTACCGGCAGAACGTGCACGCCTATCCCAGTGGCGGTGGCGACTACGAAGTCGCGAACACCAACCTGGGCGGTAAATTCGGCCTCACCGTGGCCAGCGCGCTGCTGGTCGACTACGTGCTCACCGTCGCGGTGTCGACGTCGTCCGGCGTGGCGAACATCGGCTCCGCCATTCCGTGGGTGGCGCAGCACAAGGTGATCGCCGCGGTCATCATCGTGGTCGTGCTGACCGCGCTGAATCTGCGCGGAGTTCGCGAATCGGGCAAAGCGTTCGCGATCCCGACCTACGGGTTCATCATCGGCATCCTCGGCATGGTGATCTGGGGCCTGATCGAGGCGGCCTCCGGCGCCGACATGCGCGCGGAAAGCGCCGACTTCCAGTTGCACGAAGAAGCCTCTTTGACCGGTTTCGCCTTCTTCTTCCTGCTGCTGCGCACGTTCTCCTCCGGTGCGGCGGCGCTGACCGGGGTCGAGGCGATCAGCAACGGTGTCCCGGCGTTCCAGAAGCCGAAATCGAAGAACGCCGCGACCACACTGCTGATGATGGGTGTGCTCGCGGTGACGATGCTGGTCGGCATCATCACGCTGGCGATCATCACCGACGTCAAATTCGCCGAGCACCCGGAGACGCAGCTCACCGGCACTCCGGCCGGCTACGAGCAGAAGACGATCGTCGCGCAGATCGCGCAGGCGGTGTTCGCCGACTTCACCCCCGCGTTCTACTACATCTCCTTCGCCACCGGCATCATCCTGCTGCTGGCCGCGAACACCGCGTTCAACGGTTTCCCGGTGCTCGGTTCGATCCTCGCGCAGGACCGTTACCTGCCGCGCCAGCTGCACACCCGCGGCGACCGGCTGGCCTTCTCCAACGGCATCCTGTTCCTGTCGGCGTTCGCGCTGGTGCTGATCATCGCGTTCGACGCCGAGGTCACCAAGCTCATCCAGCTCTACATCGTGGGTGTGTTCGTCTCGTTCACGGTGAGCCAGGCGGGCATGATCCGGCACTGGAACCGGCTGCTGGCCAGGGAGACCGATCCGGCGGTGCGGCGGCGGATGCGGCGTTCGCAGACGGTCAACGCGATCGGCCTCACCATGACCGGCACCGTGCTGATCATCGTGCTGGTGACGAAGTTCCTCCTCGGCGCCTGGATCGCGATCGCGGCCATGGTGGCGATCTACGTGCTGATGACCGCGATCCGGAAGCACTACGACCGGGTCGCCGAGGAATTGCGCGAAATGGACCGGAAACCGGCCGTATTGCCTTCGCGCAACCACGCGATCGTGCTGATTTCGAAACTGCACCTGCCGACCCTGCGCGCGGTCTCCTACGCCAAGGCGGTGCGGCCGGACGTCCTCGAAGCCGTCACGGTGAACGTCGACGACGTCGAGACCCGCAAACTCGTCCAGGAATGGGACGACCACAATTTCAAGGTGCCGCTGAAGGTGATCGAATCGCCGTATCGCGAGATCACGAAACCGGTGCTGGACTACGTGAAACGCGTCCGCGGCGACAATCCGCGCAACGTGGTGACCGTGTTCATCCCCGAGTACGTGGTCGGGCACTGGTGGGAGCAGGTGCTGCACAACCAGAGCGCGCTGCGGCTGAAGGGACGTCTCCTGTTCCAGCCCGGCGTCATGGTGACCAGCGTGCCGTGGCAGCTCGAATCGTCGGAAAAGGCGATCAAACGCGACCGGAAGGCCCGCCCGGCGGCCGGTGACGTGCGGCGCGGGTTCACCCCGGTCGTCAAGCAACCCGAGAAAACTAAGGACAAAGCAGAATGAGTGTGGACGCGTCGACCGGCACCTGGCTCGGACGAACGATCGAGTTGGAGGTCGGCGCGGTCGCGCACGGCGGGCACTGCGTCGCGCGGACGGAGGGCCGGGTCGTGTTCGTCCGGCACGCGCTGCCCGGCGAGCGGGTCCTGGCCTCGATCACCGAGGACAAGGGCGGCTCGTTCTGCCGCGCCGACGCGATCGAGGTCCTGCAGGCATCGCCCGAACGCGTGGAGCCGCCGTGCCCGCTCGCGGCGCCGGGGGAGTGCGGCGGCTGCGACTGGCAGCACGCCACGCCCAAGCATCAGCGTGAACTCAAGGCCGCCGTCGTCATGGAGCAGCTGAAGCGGCTCGCCGGGATCGAGCGCGACGTCGTCGTCGAAGCGCTCGACGGTGGCCCGCTGGACTGGCGCAGCCGGGTGCGGCTCGTCGCAGGCAAGGACGGCAAGGCGGGCTTCCGGGCGCACCACAGCCATCGCGTGATCCCGATCGACGACTGCCCGATCACCGTCCCCGGCGCGCTGGACGACGTCGTGTCGCGTAACTGGCGGCCCGGCAGCGAAATCGAGGTCACCAAGGACGGCGAGGGGCAAGTGCACCTTCGCGACCTTTCGACGGTCCACGGGAAGACCCGGTCACGACAGCTGGCAGGTGGCATCGCGGTGCAGCACGCCGCCGGCCGCGACTGGCGTCTGGACGCCCACGGCTTCTGGCAGGTCCACCCGGCCGCCGCGGACGCGCTCGCCGCCGTTGTCGCGGAATGGGCGGAGGCGCCGCGCGACGGCGTGGCCTGGGACCTGTACGCCGGCGTCGGCCTCTTCGCGTCCGTGCTCGCTTCGCAGGTCGGCCCGCGCGGACGGGTCCTGGCCATCGAATCCGGCCGGCGTGCCGTCGCCGACGGCGAGGAGAACCTGGCCGACCTCCCGCAGGTCCGCTGGCGCTCCGGCCGCGTCGAGCACCTGCTGGCCGACGCGCCCAAACCGGTGGACGTCGTCGTCCTCGACCCGCCGCGCAAGGGCGCGGGCAAGGCGGTCGTGGAGTCCATTGTGGAGGGATCCCCTGACCGGATCGTCTACGTGGCGTGCGACCCGGCCGCTTTGGCGCGCGACATCGCGCTGTTCAAGGAGCACGGATACGGGCTGGTGGATCTGCGCGCTTTCGACGCTTTCCCGATGACCCACCACGTCGAATGTGTTGCGTTGTTGCAATAATTCCGGATTTGTAATCCGTCGGAATGGAGTGGCTTCGTTCGGCTTGTCCGGGTGTCGTCGTGCTCGCTAACTTGAGCCTCGTGTTCACGAGGTAATTCGGGTACTTCGGGCACTTCTCCTTCGACGCGAACGGATTTCCGGACAATGGATTATCTTACTTCGGTATGTGGTGATTGCGACGGAAAAGGCTGTGTCGGCTGCGACGGGCACGGCACGATCACCATCGTGGAGGACTGACCGAGTGGAACCGTTGATGCTTCCTCCGGGAGTCACCGCCCAGGAGATCAGCTACCGCAACGGCCGGAGACAAGTCATCTACACGGCGCCGTACCAGTCCGAAGGGCCGGTCCTCGTGCGGGACGCGATGGGCAGGCAGGCATGGATGTTCATGTACGCCCATTTCGTCTTCACCTGGGTGGAAGGCGCGGTCCGCGTCCAGGTCAGTCACGGAACCCTGAGCGGGCCGAAAATGCCGCTGTGGTCCGGAATCAGGATTCCCGCCTACTGGTCGGGTCCGGCGCTGGCCGAGTTCGGCAGAGCTTGGGCGCTAGAGCAGATCACCGGTGATCGGGGGACTCCGGCCACTGTTCTGATCTGAGATTTCGGGCGATGGGCATGCCGAGGAGCCCGTCGCCGGTGCGGTCGGCGGGCTCCTCGGAAACAGGGGTCAGGTCACGACGCGGTGGAGGGTGTTGCGCCGTGGCACCTGTAGTGGGTCGAGGTATTGGGGCGGCACGAATTCCGGTCTCCCCTCCGGAGCCATCCGGACCTGCCAGTCACCGTGATGGATGAGCCGGTGGTGGAAGGAACAGAGCAGGACCAGGTTCCGCAGGTCGGTCGGGCCGCCGTCGGCCCAGTGCCGAATATGGTGGGCGTGACAGTGCTTCGGCGCTCGATGGCAACCGGGGAAGGCGCAGCCGCCGTCGCGGATGTTCAGGGCCCGGCGTTGGCCGGGAGTGACGAAGCGTTTCATCCGCCCTACATCGAGGGGTTCCCCGCAGGTGCCCAGCACCACCGGGATCATCAGGCAGTCGCAGGCGGCCAGCCGGGCTTCGCGGGCGCTGATCCGGCCGACGAAGTCGAGGCACGCGGTCCCGAGGCCGGTCTTCAGGTCGTCGAGCCCGACGGTCACGTGCACCAGCGTGCGGTAGCCGGAGGTCGCCGGTTGGTCGGGGCAGGCGATGGCGAGGTCGAGTAGTTCGGCCCACGCGTCGCCCCGGCGTTGGGGCAGGGTGCGATGGTCGGCCTGACCGAACTCGTCGACCGGCCGCTTCGCCGCATAGGCGTCGAGCGCGGCCGCGGTGCGGGCGCCGGTCTCGGGGTCGAGCAGGCCGGAGAGCTTCCAGAAGCCGTCTTTGCGGCGCTCGACGAACACCTCGCGGCGCGGCGGGGCGGGCTCGGGGTCTTTCGGCTCGTTCCCGTCGGGGTCGAGGTGTGCGAGCAGATCGGCTCCGGCCTCGGCGATCTGTTTTGGTCCGGCGTCCCGGGCGAGGTTGGCGAGGATCTTCTCCGCCCCGGCTCGGTCCTCCACGGGCACGTCGGATGGGATCTTGCGCAGGATCTCCAGGATCAGGTCGATGTGCTGCTCCCCGAGCGCGCCGTCCTCGGCCGCGGCGGCGGTCGCGGGCGCGAACACGGCACCCTCACCACCGACGCCCGACGTGGCGTTCAGGGCCAAGGCCCGGTTCACCATGTCTTGTGCGTCGCCTCGGGAGATCCGGGCGACTTCGGCGAACCACGATGCCGCGCTCCCGTGGCCGAACAGGTCTTCCGCACCCCGCGACTCGATCTCCGCCAGGTGCTTTCCCAGACTGGCGGAGGCCACCCTCATGACCTGCAGCAGGTGCGTCACGCCGTGGGCAAGCTCTACCTTGCCGGCGCGCCACAACTCCTGCGGCAGTTCGGGAATGGTCGTCTCGGGCACATCTCCATATTACCGAAAATCGCCATGGGAATCATTCGTGATTTCAAGCGACAACGGTAATTGCACATTTGCCACTGATGGGTGATTCGGGCGCTGTGCGTCGTGACGCTCACGACACCCAAGATCAGCGCTTCAGCGTAAAAGTGAAGTCCCCGGAAACCTTCCCCCGCAACCGCACCGCCGAAACCACCTTCCCCTCCTCGATCAGCCTCTCGACCTCACCCCGCGAAAGACCGCACCCTTCGGCGATCAGCCGCACGGGCCGAAGCGGAATCCGGGCCTCGAAACGAACCGAGACATCGCGAAAGTCCCCATGACACAAGGAACCGGTATCGAGCTGCCAGGCGCCCTCCCAATCAAGGGAGACGTGGTTACGGCGGAGCACGGCCGGATCCTGGAGCAGTTCGGCGGCCAGGCCGAGGTCGTTCTCGTGCAGCCGCTCCAGCAGGTCGGGCCGGACGGAGCGCACGTTCACCCGCTCCAGAATGGTGAGTTTCGCGGTGTCCCCGCACGCGACACAGTGCACGAGGAGCCAGACGTCGATGAGTTTGTGGTTGGCGTTGACGCGGAATTTGCCGTTCGCCCGGAAACGCCCGGACCCGCAGGCATGGCAACGGCGGAGGACGACTGGCAGGCAGGTGGGAACGACCACCCAGTTTTCGAGCATGGGAAGTACACCCGTTCAGTGAGAAGTCCGCAGCAAAAGGAAGCGCGGCGCGAAAGGCGCGACGCGCGACGAAATCAGCGCTCGGGAGGTCTCACAGGGTGTACAACGGCAGGCCTTCGGATCGGCGACGTGGTCCGGCAGCACGGTAATGGCCCGACGGCGGCCGCTCCACCGGTTTTCGGGCAAGAAGAAGGCCCCCTGGCCGAAACCAGGGGGCCGAACGAGTGAGTGCTAGGAGCGCGCGTCCTCCTTCAGCATGTCCGCGCACTTCTCACCGATCGCCATCGTCGTGATGCACGGGTTCACCGCGACCAGGAACGGCATCGCCGAACCGTCGGCGACTCGCAGACCTTCGACGCCGCGCACGCGCAGCCGGGCGTCCAGGACGGCCATCGGGTCGCCGTCGCCGCCCATTTTCGCGGTGCACGAGGGGTGATAGACCGTGTTGTGGGTCTTGCGCAGGTAGTCCGCGATCTCGTCGTCGGTCTTGACGTCCTTGCCGGGCGCCAGTTCCGTGCCCGCCCATTCGTCCAGCGCGGGCTGTTCGGCGATCTTGCGCGCCAGTTTGATCCCGTAGGTCATCACGCGCATGTCGTGCTCGTCGGTGAAGTACCGCGGGTCCACCTTCGGCTTGTCCCGGTAGTCGCGGCTGCGCAGCCGCACGGTCCCGGTCGACCGCGAACGCGTGACGTTCGGGGTCAGGCAGAAGCCGTTCTCCGTGGTGGGATAGCCCTGCCGGAGGGTGTTCATGTCGAACGGCACCGAGCCGTAGTGGAACATCAGGTCCGGCCGGTCGAGGCCTTCCTCCGTGGTGGTGAAGATGCCGATCTCCCACCATTGCGTGGATTCGGTCGTCATCGGCTGCAGCGCGTCCCACTGGATGACGCCTTCGGGGTGATCCTGCAGGTTCTCGCCGACGCCGGGGGAGTCCACCAGTACGTCCACGCCGACCTCGCGCAGATGCTCGGCCGGGCCGATTCCCGACAGCATCAGGAGCTTCGGCGTGTCGATCGCACCCGACGAGAGAATCACCTCGCGCCGCGCGCGCAGCTGGACGCCGTGAATCAGGTCGTCGGCCAGGTATTCCGCGCCGGTGCAGCGTTTGCCGTCGAAGAGCAGCCGCCGGACGCGGGCACCGGTGATGATCTCCAGATTCGGCCGCTTGCCGATGATCGGGTGCAGGTACGACACCGAGGCCGACGACCGCGTGCCGTCCTCGCGCGCGTTGATCTGGAACCAGTTCGCCCCGTGCGTCACGGTCTTGCCCGAGTTGAACTCCGTCCTCGGGATCCCCGCCTGCTCGCACGCCTGCAGCAGCGCGACACCGGTCGGGTCGTTCGGCGGCACCGAGCGGATGGTCACCGGACCCGAGCGGCCATGGTGGTCGCCGGGGCCGTCGTTGGTCTCAAGACGTTGGTACAGCGGGAAGATGTCCTTCGCGGCCCAGCCGGGCAGGCCGAGCGACGACCATTCGTCGAGGTCTTCCGCCGGCGCCCAGAACGCGATGCACGAGTTGTGCGACGAGCAGCCGCCGAGCACCCGCGCGCGGGCGTGGCGCAGGAACGAGTTGCCGGATTCCTGCGGCTCCACCAGGTAGTCCCAGTCGTAGCCGGATTCCAGCAGGGCCATCCACTTCGTCAGTTCCAGCACCGCCGGATCGTCCACATCGGACGGTCCGGCTTCCAGGAGGGCGACCGTGACGTCCGGGTCTTCCGAGAGTCTCGCCGCGACCACCGAACCCGCCGTCCCGCCGCCGACGACGATGTAGTCGAACTCTCCGGTCACTGTGCTGCCTCCTCGGGATGTGCTTCCGCGGCGTGATCGGCCAGGACGCCGCTCTTGTGCCGCAGGACGAACCAGTAATACGCGAAACCGACGACCGCCACCGCGCCGACGAACAGCACGGCCCCCCATTCGAGGTACCAGTGATAGGGCTCGGTCGCGTTGTAGACCGCACGCCGCGGCCAGGCCAGGTTCACCACGATCGCGCCGCCCCACAGCACGCCGAGGATGTTGACCGGCAACCCCAGTTTGCCGAGGGAGAAGTACTGGGTGCCTTTCCCTTTCGGCGGGGGCCACTGCCCGCGCAGCCGCTTGACCAGCATCGGGACGGTGACCAGCAGGTACGCCAGGTAGATCATGATGATGCCGATACTGGTGATCACCGTGAAGATCTGCGGCTGGCCGACGTTGACCACCAGGATCAGGACCGCGATCACACCGGACACGATCGCGGGGATCACCGGCGTCTTGGTCTTCGGCGACACCCTCGCCAAGTGCTTCCCGGCCGGGAGGTTGTTGTCGCGGCCCATCGCGAACATCATCCGGATCGACGCCGACTGCACGGCCAGGTTGCACACCGTGATGGCCACGACCACCGCGAGCAGGAAGATCGTGCCGATCGTGCTGCCGAGGACGTCGAGCACGATGAACTGCAGCCCGCCGGTGGCGATCTCCGGGTTGTTGATGTCACCGACCGCCATCAGCGCCAGCAGCAGGATCAGCCCGCCGATGACGAACGAAGCGATCAGCGCGCGCAGGATCGCCTTGGGCGCGTTCTTGCGTGGGTCGTGCGACTCCTCGCCGAGCGAGCTGGCGGTGTCGAAGCCGTACATGACGTAGGTCGACGCGAGTGAAGCGACCAGGAATGCTCCGAAATATCCCCACGGCTGGTCGGCGCCGGTGTTGTTGGTCTGCATGACGACCTCGGGACCGCGCGTGATGTTCACCGCGAGCGCGACGATCAGCAGGACCGCGGCGATCAGCTCGATGAACACCCCGGCGCTGTTGATCCGCGCCATCAGCTTGACGCCCCAGGCGTTCACCAGCGTGGTGAACAGGATCAGGACGGTACCGAGGATGACCGCGTTCACCGCGCTGTCGCCGGAGAAGGAGAAGAACGACGAGATCTGGGGGAGCGTGATCTGGTAAGCGAGCGCGACGGCGGCGATGCTGACGATCGACGCGGTGAGCATCATCCACCCGGCCATCCAGGCGACGTGCGGGCTGCCGAGCCGTTTCGACCAGTTGTAGATCGACCCGGCCACCGGATAGTGCGCCGCCAGTTCGGCGAACGACAGCGCCACCATCAGCTGGCCGATGAACACCATCGGCCAAGACCACCAGTACGCCGGTCCGCCGAAGCTGAAGCCGAAGTAGAACAGCTGGAAGGTGCCCGTCAGGATCGAGATGTAGCTGATCCCGGCGGCGAAGGTGTGGAAATTGCCGAGCGTTCTTTCGAGTTCCTGTTTGTAGCCGAAACCGGCCAAGCCGTCGTCGGAAGGATTGCTCATCGGCAATGTTCCCCTCTTTAGTTGGACGCGGGCTCCCCGGAGAACCAGCGCTGTGGAGCGGGCCGGAGGTTCTGGTAGATGTGCTTCGCCTCCGTGTATTCGGCGAGCCCGGTCGGGCCGAGTTCGCGCCCGAAGCCGGACTGCTTGTAGCCGCCCCATTCCGCCTGCGGCAGATACGGGTGGAAGTCGTTGATCCAGATCGTGCCGTGCCGCAGCCGGTTCGCGACCCGCTGCGCGCGGGAGGCGTCCGAGGTGAACACCGCACCGGCGAGGCCGTAGTGGGTGTCGTTGGCGATGCGGACGGCGTCGTCCTCGTCGGTGAACGTCTCGACGGTGAGCACTGGGCCGAACGACTCGTCGACGACGGCGCTGCTGCCCTGCTTCACGTTGTCGAGGATGGTCGGCAGGTAGTAGTGCCCCTTCGCGAGCTCGCGATCGTCGGGGCGTTTGCCGCCGGTGCGCAGGACGGCGCCCTCTTCGAGCGCCGCGGCGACGTAGCGTTCGATCTTTTCCAGATGGGCGGCCGAGATCAGCGGACCGGTTTCAGCCTTCGGGTCGAAAGGTCCACCCAGTCGGATCAGTTCGGCGCGGCGGACGAGTTCGTCGACGAATTCGTCGTGCCACTCCTCCTGGACGATCAGGCGCGCGCCCGCCGAGCAGACCTGCCCGGAGTGCAGGAACACCGCGGTCAGCGCGTAGTCGACGGCGGTGTCGAAATCCGAGTCGGCGAACACGACGTTCGGGTTCTTGCCGCCCAGTTCCAGCGCGACCTTCTTGACGGTCGCGGCCGCGGAGGCGGCGATGATCTTGCCGGTCGCGAGGCCACCGGTGAACGACACGAGGTCGACGTCGGGGTGCTCCGAGAGCGGTGCTCCGGCCTGCGCGCCGGCGCCGAGCACGAGGTTCGCGACGCCGCCGGGGAGACCGGCCTCGGTCAGCAGCTTCATCAGCATGATCGAGGTGTGCGGGGTCAGCTCGCTGGGCTTGAGGACGAAGGTGTTGCCCGCCGCGAGCGCCGGGGCGACCTTCCAGATGGTCTGCAGGAGCGGGTAGTTCCACGGCGTGATCAGCCCGCAGACGCC
The DNA here is from genome assembly GCF_001620365.2 of Amycolatopsis keratiniphila subsp. keratiniphila. Taxonomy (GTDB): domain Bacteria; phylum Actinomycetota; class Actinomycetes; order Mycobacteriales; family Pseudonocardiaceae; genus Amycolatopsis; species Amycolatopsis keratiniphila. Next base: position 317,282 of record NZ_LQMT02000032.1, on the reverse strand, counting down.
GACCGGCTCGTGCACGATCCGGCTGAACGCGTCCGGGTTGCCGGTGTCGACCACACGGCCCGCGTCGTTCGCGGCGAGCTTGCCGAAGTAACGCAGGCACGCGGCGATGTCGGCCATGTCGTATTCGCTCTCGACCAGCCGTTTCCCGGTGTCGAGCGATTCGGCACGGGCGAAGGCGGCGGCGTCGCGGTCGAGCAGGTCGGCGGCCTTCAGCAGCAGATCACCGCGTTGCGGGGCGGGCGTTTGCGGCCAGGGACCGGTGTCGAACGCCTTCCGCGCGGCGGCGATGGCCGCTTCGGTGTCCTCACGGGTGCCCTCGGCGACCTCCGCGACCAGCGACCCGTCGGCGGGACAGCGGATTTCCCGGCGACCACCGCCGACCGCGTCGACCCACTCGCCACCGATGAAAAAGTCCGCCATCAAGCCCTCCGAACCGGCTCCTGCTCAACCGTCGATCAGCGATTATCGCGGCCACGCGACGTGACCGCTACTTGGCAAAAGAGACCATGTTCACACCCTTGGGTGTCGAGTGGTGATTTTCTGACATGTGACCCGTGACGCGGCGGACGGAAGACTCTCAGGCGACCTCCGTAGACTGGTCGGAACGGCGGAAGAGGAACCAGGCGAGGTGGGAGAGTGACGTTGCTCGAGTCCGTGCACGGACCGGCCGACTTGAAGCGGATGAACCAGGACCAGCTCGGCGAGCTGGCCGCGGAGATCCGGGACTTCCTCGTCGAGAAGGTGCGGCTCGCCGGTGGTCACCTCGGCCCGAACCTGGGTGTGGTCGAGCTGACCATGGCGCTGCACCGCGTCTTCGATTCGCCGGACGACGCGATCGTGTGGGACGTCGGCCACCAGGCGTACGTGCACAAGATCGTCACCGGTCGTCATGACGGCTTCGGCAAGCTGCGCCAGCTCGGCGGCCTCACCGGCTACCCGGCGCGCTGCGAGAGCGAGCACGACCTCGTCGAGAACAGCCACGCCTCGACCGCGCTGTCCTATGTGGACGGTCTGGCGAAGGCGTTCGAACTCGAAGGCGGCGGCAGGCACGCGATCGCCGTCGTCGGCGACGGCGCGCTGACCGGCGGCATGTGCTGGGAGGCGCTCAACAACATCGCCGCGAACCCGCGCCGCCCGGTCGTCATCGTCATCAACGACAACGGCCGCTCGTACTCGCCGACCATCGGCGGCGTCGCGGACCACCTCGCGTCGCTGCGGCTCAAGCCGGGCTACGAGCGCGTGCTGGACCGCGGCAAGGAGCTGCTGCGGCACACGCCCGTCGTCGGCAAGCCGATCTACGCGGCGCTGCACGCGGCGAAGGCGGGCCTCAAGGACGCGCTGAGCCCGCAGATGATGTTCTCCGACCTCGGCCTCAAGTACCTCGGCCCGGTCGACGGGCACGACCTCGCCGCGCTGGAGAAGGCGTTCCAGAGCGCCCGTGACTTCGGCGGCGCGGTCATCGTGCACGTCGTCACCGAGAAGGGGCACGGCTACGAGCCCGCGGTCACCAACCAGGCCGACCAGATGCACCAGACCGACCCGATCGACCCGGAAACCGGCCTGCCGCCGGTCAAGGGCCCGAGCTGGACCGGGGTCTTCGCCGACGAAATGGTCAAGATCGGCGCCGACCGCGAGGACGTCGTCGCGATCACCGCGGCCATGCTGCGCTCGACCGGGCTGCACAAGTTCGCCGAGGCGTACCCGGACCGCTGGTACGACGTCGGGATCGCCGAGCAGCACGCGGTGACCTCGGCCGCCGGGCTCGCGATGGGCGGCAAGCACCCCGTGGTCGCCGTCTACTCGACCTTCCTGAACCGGGCTTTCGACCAGGTTCTGATGGACGTCGCGCTGCACCGCCAGCCGGTGACGCTGGTACTGGACCGCGCGGGCATCACCGGCCCGGACGGCCCCAGCCACCACGGCATGTGGGACCTGTCGCTGCTGGGCATGGTGCCCGGGATGCGGGTCGCCGCTCCGCGTGACGCCGGAACCCTGCGCGAGGAACTGCGGGAGGCCGTCGCGGTCGAGGACGGGCCGACGGCGCTGCGGTTCTCCAAGGGCGGCGTGATCGACTCGGTGCCCGCCGTGGAACGCGTCGGCACGGTGGACGTGCTGCGCAAGCCCGCCGGCGACGCCGACGTCCTGCTCGTCGCGGTGGGCGCGTTCGCGATGCTCGGGCTCGCCGCCGCGGACCGGCTGGCCGACCAGGGCATCGGCGTGACCGTGGTGGACCCGCGCTGGGTCGTCCCGGCCCCGGCCGAACTGGTGGCGCTGGCCGAGCAGCACAAGCTCGTCGTGACCGTCGAGGACAGCGGGCGGCACGGTGGCTTCGGCTCCGCGCTGGCGGCGCTGTTCCGCGACGCCGAATGCGACGTGCCGCTGCGCGATCTCGCGGTGCCGCAGGTGTTCCACGACCACGGTTCGCGCGAGGAGGTGCTGGCCCGCGTCGGGCTCACCGCGCAGGATGTGGCGCGGCGGGTGACCGAATGGTCGGCGAAGCTCGCGAGCCGGACTCCGGCGCCGGAGGACACGCGCCGCTGAGCCTGGCAGTTGATCGCAAGTCCGTGAAGGCCTCCTTCCCTACCTTCACGGACTACACGATCACCACCCGCGGCCTCAGCGATAACACCAGTCGCAGCAGTCACAGCGACCGCGCGTGAAGGACCCCTTCCCTCGGCTCAGCCGAGGAAACTCGACTTTCACACC
>NZ_LQMT02000032.1:125076-314439 GCF_001620365.2 Amycolatopsis keratiniphila subsp. keratiniphila | reverse complement strand
TTCCTTGCAAAATTTGCAAGGAAAGGACCTTTCATGGCGCGCTACGTACTTCCCGTATGTCATGAAAGGGTCGTTCAGGACGAAAAGTGTCCTGAACGACCCTTTCATGACACCCCGGGGCGCATACCCAGCGGTCGCGCGAAAGCCCGGCTCAGCTGCCCACGATCCGCCCGGCCGCGCGCACGACGAGGTCACGCGTCGCGGTCGGGGAGGAGAACCCGAGGATCGACAGGTGCACGACGAGGCTCAGCAGTTCCTCGGCGTCGAAGTGGTCCGGCACGGTGCCCGCCCGTTGCGCCTTCCGGATCGCGGCGACCTTGTCCGCGTGCGCCCGGACCTCGGCCTCGGGTGCCGCGTCGAAGCCGTTCTCCAGCCGCAGCCAGCCCATGAGCCGCAGGAGCTGGGGGTGTTCGAGGTAGCGGTCGAACAGCCTTCCCGCGTAGCCGGGCAGGTCCTCGGGGGTGATCGTGAGGGTGCGGATGGCGAGGTCCACCTGCTCCTCCACGACCTTCTCGAAAAGCTCTTCCTTGCTGCAGAAGTAGGCGTAGATCAGTGCCTTGTTCGCGCCCGCGTTCTTCGCGATGCGATCCACCCTGGCGCCGGCGATGCCGTACGTCGCGAACTCCGTCGTCGCCGCGTCCAGCAGCTTCCGCTTGGTCGCTTCCTTGTCCCTGACCATGAGCCTCAGTCTAACTAACTGGTTGGTTGACAGCCAGTCGCATCCCGTGGCAGTCTGAGTTGACAACCAACCAGTTAGTTAGGAGCGGGGACATGAAGGTCGCACTGGTCACGGGAGCTTCCGCGGGGATCGGCGAAGCCACGGCGCTCGCGCTGAAGGACGCGGGTTACACGGTCTACGGCGCCGCGAGGCGCGTCGAGCGGATGGCGGGGCTCGCCGAGCGCGGGGTCGAGGTCCTCGCGATGGACGTCACCGACGACGCGTCGATGGTCGCGGGCGTCGAGCGGATCATAGAGGAGTCCGGCCGCATCGACGTCCTGGTCAACAACGCGGGCTACGGCTCGTACGGCGCCTTCGAGGACGTGCCGCTCTCGGAGGGGAAGTACCAGTTCGAGGTCAACCTGTTCGGGCTCGCGCGGCTCGTCCAGCTGACCACGCCGCATATGCGCGCCCAGGGTTCCGGCAAGATCGTGAACATCTCGTCGATCGGCGGCAAGATCTACGAGCCGCTCGGCGGCTGGTACCACTCGACGAAGTTCGCGGTCGAAGGACTCAGCGACTCACTGCGGCTGGAACTGAAGCCGTTCGGCATCGACGTCGTGGTGGTCGAACCCGGTGCCATCAAAACCGAATGGGGCGGCATCGCCATCGAGAACCTGATGAAGACCTCGGGCGACACCGCGTACGCGCCACAGGCCAAGGCGCTGGCGAAGTTCTTCGACCAGGCCGCACGCGGTTCCCACCCCAAGGTGATCGCCGACGTCATCCTGAAGGCCGTCCGGGCCCGGCGCCCGAAGACCCGCTACGCCGCCGGTTTCGGGGCGAAGCCGATCCTGTTCGTGCGCCGGGTGCTCCCGGACCGCGCCTTCGACGCGTTGTTCCTCGGGGCGCTGCGCCGCTTCGCCTAAACCGCGACGGCCGGCTCGGCGACGGGTTCCGCGTACGAGTAGACCTCCCGCGGTTCGGGGAAGAGCTTCACCAGCACCGGATACGCGATCGCCGCCGTGCACAGCGTCACCACCATGCTGATGTCGACGCCGCCCGCGATGTCCTTGAACGGCCCGGCGATCATCGGGGTGTTGGCCGTCAGCAGACCCAGCGTCGTCGCCGGGATCCAGGCGGCCATCGCGCGCCAGTTCACCCCGCGGGTGAACCAGTAGCGCCCGCCCTTACGGCCCTGGTTGAACACCTGGAGGTCGTCCGGGTCGTAGAACCCGCGCCGCAGCACGAAACCGATCATCATGATCACCATCCACGGCGAGGTGCACAGCACGATCAGCGTCGCGAAGGCGTTGATGCTGGACACCATGTCCAGCACGAAATTGCCGACGAAGATGAACACGACGCTGAGCGAGCCGATCAGCAGCGTCGCCTGCACCCGGCTCAGCTTCACGAAGATCGAGCTGAAGTCCAGCCCGGTCCCGTAGAGCGACGTCGTGCCGGTGGAGAGCCCGCCGATCAGCGCGACCACGATCAGCGGGATCGCGTACCAGAGCGGGGAGATCGCGGTCAGGCCGGTGATGTAGTCGGCCGGATCGGCGACCAGGGTCGCGGTGGCGATGCCGAACCCGAACGGCAGCAACGTCGCCACCTGCGCCAGGAACGGCGCGGCCAGCAGGGAACGGCGGCTGTGGCGCGCCGGGATGTAGCGCGTCCAGTCGCCGAGGAAGGCACCGAACGAGATCGGGTTCGCCATCGTGGTGAGCGCGGCGAGGATCCACGTCGGCCAGAAGTCGCCGAGCGCGTAGGTGCCGGTGCCGGCGAACCCGGGGTCGAACGTGCCGCCGTAGGCCACGATTCCGAGCAGCATGATCGCCGTGCCCAGCACCACGGCGACCCGGTTCACCAGCAGCATGAACCGGTAGCCGTAGATGCACACCACCAGCGTGGCGATCGCGATGACACCGTACGCGACGCCGCGGAGCACTTCGCCGCCGTCGAAACCGAAAAGCCGTTGTGCCGCACCGGCGACGGCGTCGCCGCTCACCCAGACCGAGATGGCGAAGAACGTGATAGCCGTCAGCAGCGAGAGGAAGGAGCCGACACAACGGCCGACGACGCCGAAGTGCGCGCCGGACGAGACCGCGTTGTTGGTCCGGGTGAGCGGGCCGAACAACGACATCGGCGAGAGCACGAGCGCGCCGACGACCACGCCTGCGACGGTGGCCGCCACCGCCGCCCAGAAGCTCAGCCCGAAGGCGATCGGGAGGGTCCCGAGGATGATGGTGGCGAAGGTGTTCGCGCCGCCGAACGCCATCCGGAACAGGTCGCGCGGACGCGAGGTCTGTTCTTCCGGCGGGATCGGCGCGATGCCGTGCTGCTCGACTTCGGTGACCTTGTCACCCATGGGGACCTCCGGCTAAGAGCTTCAGGCGAAGCGGGTCATGACGTGCTTCACGCGGGTGTACTCGGCGAAGGAGTAGGACGAGAGGTCCTTCCCATGGCCCGAGTGCCCGAAGCCGCCATGGGGCATTTCCGAGACCAGCGGCCCGTGGGTGTTGACCCAGACGCAGCCGAAGTCGAGTTCGCCCGAAACGCGGGTCGCGCGTGACAGGTCGTTGGTCCAGATCGACGACGCCAGCCCGTAGGGGACGCCGTTGGCCAGGCGCACCGCCTCGTCCTCGTCCGTAAAGGACTGGACGGTGATCACCGGGCCGAAGATCTCCTCCTGCACGATCTCGTCGTCCTGCTTCAGGCCCGAGATCACGGTGGGGGAGAAGAAGAAGCCGCGGTCGCCGGCGGGGGTGCCACCGGTCTCCACGCGGGCGTGCGACGGCAGGCGCTCGACGAGCCCGCGGACCCGGCCGAACTGCACCTCGCTGTTGAGCGGGCCGAAGTCCTCGCCCGGCGTCTGCGCGGTGGCGGCCTTGGTCAGTTCCGCGACGAACTCGTCGTGGATCGCCGCGTCCACCAGCACCCGGCTGCCCGCCGTGCAGTCCTGCCCGGCGTTGTAGAACGCCGCGCCGACGATGCCCTCGGCCGCTTCGGCGAGGTTCACGTCGCCGAAGACCAGCAGGGGCGCGTTGCCGCCGAGTTCGAGGTGCGTGCGCTTGAGGTCGGCCGCCGCGACGGTGGCGACGTCGATCCCGGCGCGGGTCGACCCGGTGATCGACACCAGCTCGGTGATCGGGTGCTTCACCAGCGCGCGGCCGGTGTCGCGGTCGCCGCACAGTACGTTAAAAGCGCCCTGTGGCAGGAACTCCGCCGCGACCTTCGCCAGCAGGACGGCCGTCGAAGGCGTGGTCTCCGCGGGCTTGAGGACGACGGTGTTGCCCGCCGCCAGCGCCGGGGCGATCTTCCAGACACCCATCATCAGCGGGTAGTTCCACGGCGCGATCTGCGCGCAGACGCCGACCGGCTCCCGGCGGATCGCCGACGTGTGCCCCGGCAGGTACTCGCCGGACGCGGTGCCTTCGAGCTGCCGCGCCGCACCGGCGAAGAACCGCAGCGCGCTGACGCACTCCGGGATCTCCTCGTCCAGCACGACGGCGCGGATCTTGCCGGTCTCGCGGATTTCGAGCTCGGCGAACTCTTCCGCGCGGGACTCCAGCGCGTCGGCGATCTTCAGCAGCGCGAGCTGACGCTGGGCGGGTGTGCTCTTGCGCCACACCTTGAACGCCCGTTCGGCCGCGGCCAGCGCGGCGTCCACATCGGACTGCTCCGACAGGACACTGGTGCCGAAGACCTCGCCGGTGGCGGGATTCACCAGGTCGAGCGTGCGCGAACCCGACGCCGGGACCTCGGCGCCGTCGATGAGATTCAGGACCTGAGTCATTTCTTCTCCAGGTGGGTCGGCTCGAACATCTTCAGCAGGGCGGGGAGGACGACCAGCGACGGACCGGGTGTGCCGAGGGCTTCGGCAAGGTCCTTCCCGACGGTGTCCAAAGAGGACACCGTGGCCGGGACGCCGAAGGACCGTGCCAGCGCGGCGAAATCGGGCCGCGCGAGTTCGGTGGCCGTCGACTGCCCGAACGCGCCGGTCAGGTACTCGCGCAGGATGCCGTAACCGCCGTCGTCGACGACGAGCCACGTGACGTCCAGCCCGTGCTGGACCGCCGTGGCCAGTTCCGCGATGCCGTACATCGCGCCGCCGTCGCCGGACACCGCGAGCGCCGGGCCGCCGGTCGCCGCGGCGCCGCCGAGCGCGCCGGGCAGGCCGTAGCCGAGCCCGCCCGCGCCCTGCGCGGTGTGGATCGGCGCGTCTTCGGGATTCCACGCCGACCAGGCCCAGTAGGCCGCGATCGTCATGTCCCAAAAGGTCTGGGTGCCTTCGGGGATCGCCGTGCGGATGTCGTCGATGAGCTTGCGCTCGGCTTCGAGGGGCTGGCCGTCGAGGCGTTCGCGCACCTTCGTCAGCAGATCCGCCACCGCCTTTTCGGCCGCGCCGTCGGACTGCCGGAACGGCACCTGCTCCAGAAGTCCTTGCAGGACAAGGCGGACGTCGGCGTGGATGCCCAGCGCCGGGTAGTTCGACTCCAGTTTCCCGAGATCGGCCTCGACCTGGATCACCCGGCCGCGCGGGGCGAACTCGCGGTAGTTGCTGGACAGCTCGCCGAGCCCGGAACCCAGCACCAGCAGCACATCCGCGGCCGAGAGGAACTCGGTGCTGTGCCAGTCCTCCAGCCACGACTGCCCGGACAGCTCGTGATCCCAGCCGAAGACGCCCTTACCGCCGAACGTCGACAGCACCGGCGCGCGCAGTGCCTCCGCGAGCGCCTTCAGCTCCGCGTGCGCGCCCGAGCGCAGCGCGCCACCACCGGCGAGGATCACCGGATTCTCGGCCGCGCCAAGGAGATTCGCGGCCTCGGCGACGAGCTCCGGCAACGGCGCGAGCGGAGCGGGCCGTGCCGTCACGGCCGTGATCCGCGGCAGATCCGTCGGCGCCAGCAGGATGTCCTGCGGGATCTCGACCCACACCGGGCCGTACGGCGCGGTCGCCGCCGATTCCCAGGCTTCGCGCAGTGCCGTCGGGATCTGGCTGACGGTGCGCACCACGTGCACCGACTTCACCACGTCACGAAAACTGGCCTGCTGGTCGGGCAGTTCGTGCAGGTAACCGTGGCGTCCGCCGCCGAGCCCGGCGACCGGGACCTGGCTGGAGATCCCGAGCACCGGGACCGACGCCGCCCGCGATTCCTGCAACGAGGCCAAAGTCAGCAGCGCGCCAGGACCGGTCGACACGATCATCGGCGTCACCGGGACCGGGCCTTCGGGATCCGCCGCGAGCCGGGCGCGGGCGTGCCCGTCGGCCGCGAACGCCAGATTGTTCTCCACCCGCGAGCTGACGACGCGCAGGTCGTCCGTGCGCCGCAACGCTTCGAACAGACCGAGCGCGTGCTGGCCCGGCAGGCCGAACACGGTGTCCGCGCCGAGCGCGTGGAGGGTTTCGACGACGACGTCGCCGCCGATGCGTTGTGTCATGCGCTCTTCCCCAAACTGAGCAGGCTCACCAGGTCGTAGGCGACGTGGGAAGCCGCGATGGCGGTGATCTCGGCATGATCGTAAGCCGGGGCCAGCTCCACCACATCGGCTCCGACGAGGTTGCAGTCCCGCAGCCCGCGCAGGATCTCCAGCAGTTCGCGGCTGGTCATCCCGCCCGCCTCGGGGGTGCCGGTGCCGGGCGCGTGCGCCGGGTCGAGCACGTCGATGTCGACCGAGATGTAGAGCGGGCGGCCGCCGATGCGCTGGCGCAGCGCGTCGACGGTCTCGGCGACCCCGCGGCGCATGACGTCGCCGGAGGTGACGATGCCGAATCCGAGGCGGCGGTCCTCTTCCAGATCCCGCTTGCCGTACAGCGGGCCGCGCGTGCCGACGTGGGACAGCGCTTCGGTGTCGAGGATGCCTTCCTCGGACGCCCGCCGGAACGGGGTGCCGTGGGTGTACGGCTCGCCGAAGTAGGTGTCCCAGGTGTCGAGGTGCGCGTCGAAGTGCAGCAGCGCCACCGGTCCGTGCTTCTTCGCCGCCGCCCGCAGCAGCGGCAGCGCGATCGTGTGGTCGCCGCCGACGGTCACCAGGCGCGTCCCGTCCGCGGTGAGCGCTTCGGCCTCGCTCTGCAGCGTTTCGATCGCCTCGCCGATGTTGAACGGGTTGAGCGCGATGTCGCCGGCGTCGGCCACCTGCGTTTCGGCGAACGGGGAAACGTCGAGTTCCGGGTGGTACGGGCGAAGGAGCCGGCTGGCCTCACGGAGCGCGGAGGGGCCGAAGCGCGCGCCGGGGCGGTAGGACACCCCGGCGTCGAACGGCACCCCGACGACGGCGACGTCGGCGCGCTCGACCTGATCGAGCCGCGGAAGCCTCGCGAAGGTCGCGAAACCGGCGAACCGGGGCACCCTCGAAGAGTCGACGGGACCGATCGGGTTCTGCTCAGGCACTGTGTCTCCTTCTAACGGGTTTTCAGGACTGCGAAGCGGCGAGTTTCGCCTCTTCTTCTTCGGCGGCCGCGCTGCCGTTCAGGCGGCGGGTCCACACGGTGAGGATTTCGTCGGAGGTCCGCGGGGTGAGGAAGCTGACCAGCAGGTACACCGCGAGGCTCGAACCGAGGCCCCAGTAGATCGGGCTGTTGGCCTCGACGCCGTCGACGAACATGAACGTGATGACCACGACGGTGCCGACGACCATCGACGCGAGCGCGCCCTGACGGGTGCCGCGTTTCCAGGCCAGCCCGCCGATGATCGCCACCAGCAGGCCGCCGACGAGGATGTCGTAGGCGATGGTCAGCGCGTTGACGACGTCGTCCACGACCATCGCGATGCCGATCGCGACGATGCCGAGCACCAGCGTCGTGACCCGATTCCTGCTGACCTCGTCGGCGGCCTTTTTGAGGCCCAGCTTGGAAAGCAGGTCCGAGGTGCTGACCGTGGAGCAGGCGATGAGCGCGCCGCTCGCGGTCGACATCATCGCCGAGAGCGCCGCCGCGAGCACCAGCCCGCGGACCCCGGCGGGCAGCTGCTCCTCGACGATGGTCGCGAACGCGTCCTGCGCGCTGGCGAGGTTCGGGTACAGCGTCTTGGCCGCGGTGCCGATCAGCGCGCCGGCGAGACCGTAGACGAGGCAGTAGACGCCGGAGATGACGCCGCCGCCGGTCGCGATGCCCGGCGTCCGCGCGGTGAACACGCGCTGCCAGATGTCCTGGCCGATCAGCAGGCCGAAGCTGTAGATGAGGAAGTAGGTGAAGATCGTGTCGCCACCGATGGCGGTGAGTTCGAAGTAGCTCTCGTCCAGCCGCGCGGCCATGCCGTCGAAACCGCCCGCGGACACGATCGAGACCGGCAGCAGGATCAGCAGGATGCCGATGGTCTTGATGACGAACTGGACGATGTCGGTCAGCGTGATCGACCACATGCCGCCGAGTACCGAGTAGAGCACCACGATCGAACCGCCGATGGCGATACCGGCCCAGCTCGGCACGTTGAACAGGACTTTGAAGATGGTGGCGAACGCCAGCGTCGAGGTGACGGTCAGCATCAGCGTGTAACCCCACATGACCACGCCGGAGATGGTGCTGGTGGAGCCGCCGTACCGCAGGTCGAGCATCTCGCCGACGGTGTAGACGCGCAGTTTCACCAGCCGCCGCGCGAACAGCGTGTGGAGGACCAGGATGCCGACGCCGATCGCGATCACGAGCCAGGCGCCGGAGATGCCGTAGGTGTAGCCGAGTTTCACGCCGCCGACGGTCGAAGCGCCGCCGAGGACGACCGCGGACATCGTGCCCGAGTACATGAACCAGCCGAGGCGGCGGCCGGCGACGAGGTAGTCCGATTTGGTCTTGGCGAGCCGCAGCCCGAACCAGCCGACCCCGATCATGCCCGCTATGTAGAGCGCGATCACCGCGTAGTCACCGGCCACGGTGTCCTCCTTGACTTGGGGCTGTTCGCTTCGTTCGGGTCACCGTAGGTTCGTTCGTACCTTGAACGACATGGGATGATCCATCCGAACTTCGGTGTAAACGAGGATGGAATGACCCAAAGCCGCGATCCGTTCGACTCGGATGTGAATGTCCCGTTACGGGCCGTGGTCGGCAACCCGGAACTGGCACTCGACCCGGTCGTGGAGACCCTGCGGCCGGGCGCGCTCGACGCCCCGGTGCGCTGGGCCCACGTCAGCGAGCTGCTGGATCCCGTGCCGTACCTGCTCGGGGCGGAGCTGCTGCTCACCGCCGGCGTGAACCTGCCGGTGGAACCGGCCGAGATCGACCGCTACGTCCGGCGGCTGGCCGGCAGCGGGATCTCCGCGCTGGGGTTCGGCCTCACCCCCGGCGCCTACGAGACGTTGCCGCCACCCCTGCTGGCGGCGTGCGCCCGGCACGGTCTCCCGCTGCTGGTCGTCCAGCCGCGGACGCCGTTCCTCGCGATCAGCCGGGCCGTGTCGGTCGCGCTCGCCGAGGCGGGGCAGCGGGAACAGCGGCGGATCGCGGCCGCGCGGGAGGCGCTGACCAGGGCGGCGGGCGACGGGCTCGGCGAACTGGCGAGCGCCCTGGCCGGACGGCTCGGGGCGTGGGTGGCGCTGGTCGGTGCCGGCGACGTCCTTGCCGCGGACCACGGGGCGCCGTCACCGCTGCCCGCCGAGGTCCGGGAACTGGTCGCGACGCTGCGGGCGGGCCGGGGGATCCGCAGCGCGACGACGGAACTGGCCGACGGCACGCACGTCGTCGCGCAGCCGGTGTACCCGCAGGCGACGGCGTCGCATCTGGTCGTGGTCGGCCGGGTCGCGCGGTTCGACGGCGCGGACCGGTCGATCCTGTCGGTCGGGGCGGCGCTGCTCGGGCTGGCGGGCCGCGCGGGTTCGGACGCGGCCGGGCTGGGCGCCACCGCGACGGGGTTGCTGCTGGGGGAGACCGAGGTGATCGGCGGGGACGAACGCCGTCTGGTCGCCGGGATCGCGTACCGCAAAGGGCCGAACGAGGTCGCCGTCCGCTACGACTGGCTGCGCGCCCGGCTCGACACCCCGCTCGTGCGGCTGCGGCCGGGGCCGCGCTTCGACGCGATCGTCCGTGAGGCGCCGGAGGCAGGCGACCTCGACCGGCTCCGCGCCGACGGCTGGCTCGCGGTCGTGGGTTCGCCCGTCCCGCCCGGACGGCTTCCCGAAGCGGCGGGAGAGATCGAGCTGCTGCTGACGCGGGCGACCGCGCTGGGACGGCCGGTGATGGCGGAAAGCCCTTCGGGACTGGACGCGCTGATCGACCCAGGCGCCGCGGCCGGCTTCGCCGCGCAGGTGCTGGCACCGTTGCGCGAACTCGACCGGAAGGGTGACCGCGAACTGGTCGGCACCCTGCGGACCTGGCTCGCGCACCACGGCGGCTGGGACCGCACGGCCGCCGAACTCGGCGTGCACCGCAACAGCGTCCGGCACCGGATCGGGCAGATCGAACGGGCGCTGGGGGTGGATCTGGCGGATCCGGAGACACGGATGCGGCTGTGGTTCGCCCTGCGCTGGTCCTCGTGAGGGGTAGCGGCGGCTAGAACCAACCGTGTCCCTGAGTACCTACTGGCGGTCTTGCGTGATTGGACGGACGACACGCGTGTCTGGACGGACGACTCACGGCGGGGGCTTCACGGACCGGGCCCGGGACCAGCGGCCAGTAGGTGCCGAAAAGGACTCACGACTCCAATAAGGTCACTCTCAGGAATGTGTGGCAACGTAGGGTCGTGCGAATTCTGGTAGTCGAAGACGAAGAACCCCTCGCCGACGCGATCGCACGCGGCCTGCGGCGCGAGGGCATGGCGGTGGACATCGCGCTCACCGGTGACGACGGGCACGAGAAGGCCGCCGTCACCCGGTACGACGTCGTGTTGCTCGACCGCGACCTGCCCGGCATGTCCGGTGACGACCTGTGCCGCGAGATCGTCGCGTCCGGCGAGCTGACCCGCGTGCTGATGCTCACCGCGAGCAGTTCCGTTTCGGACCGCGTCGACGGGCTTTCCCTCGGCGCCGACGATTATCTCGCCAAGCCGTTCGCCTTCCCCGAACTCGTCGCGCGCGTGCGGGCGCTGGGCCGCCGCGCGACCCCGGCCGCGCCGCCGCTGCTGACTTCGGGCGACGTCGAACTGGACCCGGCGAGGCGGACCGTCCGCCGCGCGAGCGGTCCGGTCGAGCTGACCCGCAAGGAGTTCGGCGTGCTGGAGGTGCTGCTGTCGGCCGCCGGTTCGGTGGTCAGCAGCGAGGAACTGCTCGAACGCGTGTGGGACGAGAACGCCGACCCGTTCACCACCACCGTCCGGGTCACCGTGATGACCCTGCGCAAGAAGCTCGGTGAGCCGGGCATCATCGAAACCGTCGTCGGCTCCGGCTACCGGGTGCCGGAGCAGGGGACCGCACGCGGGTGAACCTGTCCGGCGCCCGCAGCCTGCGCGCGCGGGTCACGCTGCTCGCGACCGGGCTGGTGGCACTGGTCAGCCTCCTGTTGCTCTGGCTGACCTGGAATCTGGTCGGCGACGCGGTCTCCGCGGTGCCGCAGCTGCCGCCGGGCACCATCGTCCGCGTCGACGGCGTCGAGGTCGACGCGTCCGCCGTCACCGAACATCTGCGGGTCTACGCCCGGAACCGGGTGCTGCTGTTCGGCGCGGTCGCGTTCTGTTTCGTCGTGCTGGCGGCGGGGATCCTCGCGTGGACGTTCACCGCGCGGGTCCTGCAGCCGCTGCGCGAGATCACCGGTACCGCGCGCCGTCTCTCGATCGAGTCGATGGGGGAGCGGATCGGCGAGGTCCGCACGAAGGACGAACTCGCCGAACTGGCCGAGACCTTCGACGACATGCTCGACCGGTTGCAGGCCGCGTTCGACGCGCAGCGGCATTTCGTCGCGAACGCCAGCCACGAACTGCGGACGCCGCTCGCCGTCATCCGCACCGAACTCGACGTCACCCTGGCCGACGAGCACGCGGACGAAGCCGAGTTACGCCGGATGGCGGGTGTCGTCCGCGACGCGACCGAACGGGCCGAGCGGCTGGTCGGTTCGCTGCTGCTGCTCGCGCGTACCGACGGCGCGGGGCTGGTGGCCAGGGAACCGGTCGATCTGGCGGTGATCGTCGCGAGCGCGTGGCGCGCGGTGCGCTCCGAAGCCGAAAAGCGCGGCATCCGCACCGAATTCGCGACCCCCGGCGCGCCGACGTTCGGCGATCCCGCGCTGCTGGAACGGATCGCGGGCAACCTGCTGGAGAACGCCGTGCGGCACAACGTCGACGGCGGCTGGCTCGACGTCGTCACGCAGGCCGGTCCACAGTGGTCGGTGCTGCGGGTGCGTTCCTCGGGCGGGCTGCTCGATCCGGCGGCGGTCCCCGAACTGTTCGAGCCGTTCCGCCGCGCCGGCGTCGCCAGAACGGCCCGCACCGGGGCCGGGCTGGGGCTTTCGATCGTGCGGGCCGCGGTGCAGGCGCACGGTGGCACCGTGTCCGCGGAACCCGTTGTGGGCGGCGGTCTTTCGGTGACCGTCCACCTGCCCGCTCTGCCCTGACCCCCGGCTGGGGTTACGGTTTCGGGCATGGTTCCCAGTATTCGGCTGAACAACGGAACATCCCTCCCGCAACTCGGGTTCGGGGTGTACAAGATCGGCGACGACGAGGTCGCCGGTGCGATCCGCACCGCCATCGAGGCGGGCTACCGCGCCATCGACACGGCGACCCTGTACGCCAACGAACGCGGCGTCGGCGAGGCCGTCCGCACCAGCGGGCTGCCACGCGAGGAACTGTTCGTCACCACGAAACTGTGGAACACCGAACACGGCTACGACCCGGCGTTGCGCGCCTTCGACACGAGCCTGAGCGAGCTGGGGCTCGACTACGTCGACCTGTACCTGATCCACTGGCCGCTGCCCGCGCAGGACAAGTACGTGGAAACGTGGCGGGCGCTGGAAAAGATCGCCTCCGACGGCCGGGCGAAGGCGATCGGCGTCTCGAACTTCCAGATCCCGCATCTGGAGCGGCTGATCGAAGAGACCGGGATCGTCCCTGCGGTGAACCAGATCGAATGCCATCCGTGGCTGCAGCAGCCGTTGCTGCGGGACTTCCACGAGAAGCACGAGATCGTCACCGAGGCGTGGGGCCCGCTGGCGCGCGGCGGAGACCTGCTCGCCGACGAGAAGATCACCACGATCGCCGAGAAACACGGCAAGACGCCTGCTCAGGTCGTGCTGCGCTGGCACGTCGAGATGGACCATCTGGTGATCCCGAAGTCGGTCACGCCCGAACGGATCAAGGCGAACATCGACGTCTTCGACTTCGCGCTCGACGCGCACGACACCGCCGCGATCGCGACGCTGGAGCAGGGGAAGCGGCTGGGACCGGATCCGGACACACTGGGCGCCTAGGACCTCGGAAGTGTCATGAAAGGGTCGTTCAGGACGTTTGTCGTCCTGAACGACCCTTTCATGACATCCGAGAGAGGCTTACCGCACGTCGACGAAGATCGGGTTCCCGTACAGCCACAGGTCTTCGAACGGGTTCGACCGCCCGATCACGTCGGCGCTCGGTTCGATCCCGCCGGGCACGTGCTTCTTGCCGTCCGTGCCGCGTGTCCGCACGAAGAACGGCTCGCGCACGTTGCGGAACGTGTGCCGGAAGGTGACCCGCCGCCCGGGCGCCCATCGCGGCTCGAAGGACCGCACCACCCGCGTGCCCGGGGCGGTCTGCGTGTCGCGGTCGGCGGCCGGGCCGGTCACCGGTCCGGACACGAGGTCGAGCCGCGCGAGCCGCGGGATCGAGCCGCCGCCGTTCGGCCGGGCCGCGAGCTTCGCCGAGACGACCACCGTGACGTCGGACCCGCGCCGGACCCTCAGCCTGCCGCCCATCGTCGCCGAGCTCCAGCCGCTGTACGCGCCGAATTCGAGTTCCTGCGCGAGCCCGCCGTGCACCACCCAGACGCGGCCCGCGCGCAAGCCTTCCAGCACACCTTCGTGGCTTCGGCGGGTCACGCCGACCATCGTCCGGCTGAATTCGGCGGGGGCGAAGTCCGCGTACGGCGGCAGGGTCTGCGGGACGCCGGTGTCGATCGGGTCCGGGTAGCCGCCGTGCTCGTCGTAGTAGCCGTCGGGGACGCTGGGCCGCACGTGGGTGTCGCCGCGGTTGTAGTGCGAGTCGGAGTTGCTGGTGATCCACCACGGCTTTCCTTCGGCCAGCAGCGAATCCCAGAGCCCGCCGACGGTGGCGGTGCTCCAGTCGAAGCCGCCGTAGGTGCGGTAGGCCGACTCCGGGAAGCCCGGCCACGAGTTCGAGCCGGGCGAGTTGCCGTAGCCGCCGCGCGCGCCACCGCCACTCCCGAGCGGTTCGGGGAAGCCGTCGGCCTGCGCTCCCGGCGCGCCTTCCATACCGATGACGATGCCGGGCGCGGCGTCGCGCAGCGCGCGGATCTCGTGCGGGGCGATCCGGCCGTTGCGCAGCGGATGGTTGATCACCACCACCGGCGCGTGGATCCGGCGTGCCCGTTCTTCGGCGGCGAGCCAGCGGATCGCCTCGGCAGCCAGCGCCTCGTTGTCCGGCGTGCCCGGTTCGGTGCCGGTGAGCCGCCAGTCGAAGGCGCGCTCGAACTCCCGCAGTTTCGCGGCCTGGTCCGCGCCCGCCTGGAAGAACAGCGTCGCGTGCTCGGCACCCGGCACGTTCCACTCCATGCCCTGCCACAGCAGGAGATCCGGATGTTCGCGCTGCGCCGTCCGGATCGCGGCGTTCGTGCGCTCCACCGACGACTTCTCGTGCGCGGCGTGGCCGTGATCGGTGATCACCGCCCAGTCCGCGCCGTGACGGCGCGCGTCGGCGGCGATTCCGTCCACTGTGTACATCGCGTCGTAGGAGTACTGCGTGTGGATGTGGTGATCGCCCGCCAGCCACCGGTAGCGGTCCCGGCCGAAGACAAGGCCGAGATCGAGGTCGAGGTTCAGATCGAGGGCGTCCGCCGGTGCCGCGGCGGCGAGTGGGGCGCCGGCGGCCGCCGCGGAGACGAGGCCCGCGCGCTTGAGGAATCCGCGGCGGTCGACGCCGGGTTTTTCGCTGTTCACCGGCCGGACGCTAAAGAGCCTCGTTGAACGGACGATGTCCGGACGGCGAAGGGACGGCGCCGTGTGATGATCGTCCCTGTGGAAGAACCGGAACGGACACCGAAGGCGTCGCGGCGGTTGCTCTGGGTGGTCGCCGCGGTCGCGGTCCTGGTCCTCGCCGCCGTCGCGACGACGGCCGTCGTCGTCCTGAACCAGATCACCGAAAAGCCCGCCCCGGTGGCGCTGCCACGGGATACCGCGCCCGTGCCGCTGGGGAAGCGGGAACTCTGCGGGATGCGGCTGGTGGTGTTCGTCGGCGCCGACGAGGACATGACCGCCGCCGCCCAGGCGCTTCGGGACGATCCGAAAGCCCGCCGGGTGTTCACCGAAAACAAGGCGGAGGCCTACGAGCGCTTCAAGAAGCTCTTCGCGGACCGGCCGGAACTCCTGGAGCTGACGACGCCGGACACGCTTCCCGCGGCGGTGCACCTCGTGCCCGTGCCCGGAACCGATGTCGGAGGGTGGGCGGACGAGCTGCGGCAGCGGTTCCCCAAGGCGCAGAAGGTCGACGTGCTCGATCCCGCTCGGATCGCCGCTCAGATGACGACCACGCCACCGCCCTGTCCGCCTTCCGGGGAACGCTGACGGCCCGTCTCCCCGGGGGATGGCCGGGGAGACGAACGTTCCCTCGCAAGGCCCCAGACTTTCACGAAAACGTAGCCGCTCGCCATCGAATCCACGAAAAACGCGAAAGGCCACCGCCTGCGATCAAGGGATCGCCGACGGTGGCCTTCCGTCGAGGCTCAGGAGAGCGGAACGCTCGCCACACCCGGGGCCAGGATCGGCTTGCCGTTGACCTTCTCGGACACGCCCGCCCGGTCGAGGTACGGCGTGATGCCACCCAGCCAGAACGGCCAGCCCGCCCCGAGGATCAGGCACAGGTCGATGTCCTGCGCCTCGGCGACCACGCCCTCGTCGAGCATGATCCGGATCTCCTCGGCGATCGCGGCCAGCGCGCGGTCACGCACCTGCTCGGACGTCGACGGCGAGTCACCCTGCTGCCAGAGCTCGGCCACCTCGGGATCCACGGTGGCGTTGCCGTGAGCGTCCCACTGCCAGACGCCCTTCTTGCCCGCCTTGACGAAGCGGTCGAGGTTCTCGCTGACGGTGAACCGGTCCGGGAACGCCTCGTGCAGGGTCTCTCCGACGTGCAGGGCGATCGCCGGGCCGACGAGCTGCATCAGCGTCATCGGCGTCATCGGCAGGCCCAGCGGCTCGAGCGCCTTGTCGGCGACGTCGAACGGCGTGCCCTCGTCGACGGTCACCAGCACCTCGCCGAGGAAACGCAGCAGCAGCCGGTTGACCACGAACGCGGACGCGTCCTTGACCAGCACGCTCGACTTCTTGAGCTGCTTGCCGAGCGCGAACGCCGTCGCCAGCGCGGCGTCGTCGGTCTTCTCCGCGCGGACGATCTCCAGCAGCGGCATCACCGCGACCGGGTTGAAGAAGTGGAACCCGACCACGCGCTCCGGGTGCTTCAGCTGCGACGCCATCGCGGTGATCGACAGCGACGAGGTGTTCGTCGCCAGGATCGCCTCGGGGGAGACGTACTGTTCCAGGTCGGCGAAGACCTTCTGCTTGACGCCCAGCTCCTCGAACACCGCCTCGATCACGAAGTCGGCGTCGGCGAACGCCGACTTGTCGAGCGAACCGGTGACGAGCGCCTTCAGCCGGTTCGCGCCGTCCGGCGAGACCCGCTTCTTGGCCAGCAGCTTGTCGATCTCACCGTGCACATAGGACACACCCTTGTCGACGCGTTCCTGGTCGACGTCGGTGAGCACCACCGGCACCTTGAGACGGCGCACGAACAGCAGCGCCATCTGGCTGGCCATCAGCCCCGCGCCGACGATGCCGACCTTGTTCACCTTGCGCGCCAGCGACTTGTCCGGCGCGCCCGCCGGCCGCTTGGCCCGCTTGTTGACCAGGTTGAACGAGTACAGCCCGGCCCGCAGGGTGTCGTCCATGAGCAGTTCGGCGAGCCCGTCGGTCTCGGCCGCGTAGCCGCGGTCCAGATCGTTCTCGCGGGCCAGCTCCAGCAGCTCGACGGCCTTGGTCGCGCCGGGGGACGCGCCCTTCGTGCGACCGTCCACAATGGCCTTCGCGCGGGCGATCGCGGCGTCCCAGCCCGCACCGCGGTCGATCTCGCGGCGGGCGGGGGTGATCTCGCCGTTGACGACCTTCGCCAGCCACAGCAGGGACTGCTCGAGGTAGTCGGCCGAGCCGAAGACCTCGTCGACGATGCCGAGCTCCGCCGCCTGCGCGACCTTCAGCATCTTGTTCTGCGCCAGCGCGTTCTCGATGATCACGGTGACCGCGGCGTCCGGGCCGATGAGGTTCGGCAGCAGCTGCGTGCCGCCCCAGCCCGGGAACAGGCCGAGGAAGACCTCGGGGAACGCGATCGCGGCGGTGTTCTCCGACAGCGTGCGGTAGTGGCAGGAGAGGGCGAGTTCGAGCCCGCCGCCCATCACCGCGCCGTTGATGAACCCGAAGGTCGGGATCTCGGATTCGGTGAGCCGCCGGAACACGTCGTGCCCGGTCTGCGCGATCTCCCGCGCCAGCGCCGGATCCGCGACCGCTTCGACGCCGGAAAGGTCGGCGCCGACGGCGAAGATGAACGGCTTGCCGGTGACCGCGATCGCGGCGGGTTCCGCGGCGAAGGCGGCGTCGATCGCGGCGTTGAGACTCACCAGGCCCTGCGGGCCGAAGGTGTTGGGCCGGGTGTGGTCGTGGCCGTTGTCCAGGGTGATCAGCGCGACGGGCTTGCCGAGCCCGGGCACCTTCACCAGCCGGGTGACCGCGTTCGTGACGACCTCGTCGGGGAAGGCGGCTTTCGCCTGCTCAGCGGTGAAAGTCATTACTTCGCCCCCTCAAAGGCCGGGTTCTCCCAAATAACGGTGCCGCCCATGCCGATACCGATGCACATGGTGGTCAAGCCGTAGCGCACGTCGGGGCGCTCGGCGAACTGACGCGAAAGCTGCGTCATCAGCCGCACCCCGGAGGACGCGAGCGGGTGACCGCAGGCGATCGCGCCACCCCACTGGTTGACGCGGGGGTCGTCGTCGGCGATGCCGAAGTGGTCGAGGAACGCGAGCACCTGGATCGCGAACGCCTCGTTGATCTCGAACAGGCCGATGTCGTCGATCGACAGGCCGGTGCGCGCGAACAGTTTCTCGGTGGCGGGCACCGGGCCGATGCCCATGACCTCCGGCTCGACGCCGGCGAAGGAGTAGCCCACCAGGCGCATGCCGATCGGCAGGCCGAGCTCACGGGCGGTGTCCTCGTCGGCGAGCAGCGCCGCGGTGGCGCCGTCGTTGAGCCCGGCCGCGTTGCCCGCGGTGATCCGGCCGTGCGGGCGGAACGGCGTCTTCAGCCCGGCGAGCTGCTCGACGGTGGTGCCGGGGCGCGGCGGCTCGTCCTCGGTCGCGAGACCCCAGCCGAGTTCCTTCGAACGCGTGGCGACCGGGACCAGCTCGGGGCCGATCTTGCCGGTCTTCACGGCCTCGGCGTACTTCTCCTGGCTGCGCGCGGCGTACGCGTCGGTGCGCTGCTTGGTGATCGCCGGGAACCGGTCGTGCAGGTTCTCCGCGGTCTGGCCCATCACGAGCGCCGTCGGGTCGACGAGCTTGTCGGCGATGATGCGCGGGTTCGGGTCCACACCCTCGCCCATCGGGTGGCGGCCCATGTGCTCGACGCCGCCGGCGATGGCGATGTCGTAGGCACCGAAGCCGATCCCGCTCGCGGTGGTGGTGACCGCGGTCATCGCGCCCGCGCACATCCGGTCGAGCGCGAAACCGGGCACCGACTTCGGCAGGCCCGCCAGCAGCGCGGCGGTGCGGCCGATGGTCAGGCCCTGGTCGCCGATCTGGGTGGTGGCGGCGATCGCCACTTCGTCGACGCGCTCGGGCGGCAGCTCGGGATGCCGCCGCAGCAGTTCACGGATGGCGTTGACGACGAGATCGTCGGCACGGGTGCCGGCGTACATACCCTTTTCGCCTGCCTTGCCGAAGGGCGTCCGCACCCCTTCGACGAAGGCGACATTGCGTACCGACCGCGCGTTCGGCGCGAGCGGTGTTGCTCCTGCGGCCACGAATGCTCCTGAAGTAGAGGTTGTCCTGACCGCACCCTAGCCCCGGTTACCCGTCGGTAACCAGGATGGTGGCCCGGTCGAGTGGGGGAAGGCACACTCCCGGGGTCACCCGCCTCGGCCGCTTGGCCGATCCGGGGGAGGTGGGGAAATTGCTATGTTCGAAGTGATCAGGGGGAGGGATCACGATGGACTCGCCGGGGCCGGCCGTCACCCGTCGCGCGCTATTGGGGATGGCGGTCCTCGCGTCATTGGCCGCCTGCACGCGGGCGAACCCGCCCGCGCCGTCGCCTCCGCCACCGCCGCCGTCCACCACCCGCCAGTTCCACGACCGGCTGATGGAGCTGGAGAAGAAGTACGACGCCAGGCTCGGTGTGTACGCGCTCGACACCGGAGACGGCGGCACCGTCGAGCACCGCGCGGACGAGCGGTTCGCGTTCTGCTCGACGTTCAAGGGGGTCGCGGCGGCCGCGGTGCTGCAGCGCAACCCGTTGTCGCATCTGGAAACCCGGGTCCGCTACTCGCGGGCCGACCTGATGAAGCACGCCCCGGTCACCGAGCGGCACGTGGCCACCGGCATGACGATCCGCCAGCTGTGCGACGCCGCCGTCCGGTTCAGCGACGGCACGGCGGGCAACCTCCTGCTGCGGGATCTCGGCGGCCCCGCCGCGCTGACGGCGTTCACGCGCGGTCTCGGTGACACGGTCACGCGGATGGACCGGATCGAACCGGCCATCACCGAGGCCACGCCGGGTGACCTTCGCGACACCACCACACCGCGGGCGTTCGCGGCCGACTACCGGGAGATCGTGCTGGGGGACACGCTGGCCGCCGACAAACGCGACTTCCTGCGCGACCTGCTCCAGCGCACGGTCACCGGCGCCGGCCGGATCCGGGCGGGCCTGCCGCCCGGCTGGACCATCGCGGGTAAGACCGGAACGGGCGAGTACGGCACGCTGAACGACATCGCCGTCCTCTGGCCTCCCGGTAAGGCTCCGATCGTCCTGGCGGTCATGTCCAGCAAGGCGGCGAAGGACGCTCCGTACGACGAAGCGCTGCTCGCCGAGGCCGCGAAGTACGTCGTCGAAAAGCTCGCGTGATCTAAGCCGGAACTCATGAGTTCCGCCTCCAATCACGCGAGTTACGCGTCCAATCACGCGAGTTACGCCTTAGTTGCCGGTGGCGCTGGGGAGCAGGGCCGGGCAGCCGGCGGTCTTGTAGGCCGGGTCGTACTCGAAGTGCCATTTTTCGTTGTCGTAGCGACGGCACCAGCCGAGCGGGCCGCCGTTCTTGTCCACCCATGAGGCCGAGTTCAGCGGCTGGATGTCGACGGCGATTCCCTTGACGTGCATGGACGTCTCGGGCTGCAGTGCCCATTTCTTGGCCTGCTCCACGGAGCCGAACCGCTCGACGGCCTTGTCGAACTCGCGCTGCTGCTGGCTCCGGCTGCGTTTGCCGTCGTTCACGCAGAGCGTGACGTTCTGGGCTTTGGCCTTGGCGCGCATGGCGTTCCACGCTTCGATCACGTCCGGGCGCATGCCGAAGGTGTCTTCGTCGACGTAACGCTTGTCGACGGCGCAGGTCGGGCCGCTCTCGGGACCGGGGACCTCTTCGAGGACCGCGAGCGCCTGCCCGTTCACCGGTTTGACGGCCAGGCCGGTGGCGCCGAGCGTCACCATCGCGGCCACGACGAGGCCCAGCGCGGCGAACACGCTGATCACGGTCCTGCGGCTGGAGGTGGATGTGGTCGGCACCACTCCGAAACTACCCAGCCCCCGGCGGGCCGCCACGGTTTGTGAGCTTCTTCCCAGAACGCCCCGTGAAGCCAACCAAATCGGAAAACGCCTGGTCCGGTGGTCGTGAGTGGCGTTTCGGGTTAGAACCCGAAACGCCACCCACGAGACGAGAGTCAACGGCTCAAGTACCCGAGCCACCCGCCGTACCCCGTGATGTCCTCGGCTCCTTCCACCGCACCGGGCTCGCAGACGAACCCCGGCACCTCGCTCCCGTCCGCGAGCCGCACCTTCCCGATGGCCAGCGGCGCGGGAACGCCCGCCACGAACTCGCCGAAGCCGCTCAGCGGCAGATCCCACACCTCCGCCTCGATCGGCTTGCCACCCGAAGCGACCCGGACGAGACCGGGTTTGGGCGGCACGGTGTCCAGCGCGTAGAACCGGTACTCGGCCGCCGTCGGTCCCGCGGAAACGAACCGGCCGCCCCGCGAGGTCAGTTCGTGGTTCAGCGGCTGCCCGCGCAGATGCGCGCCGACGACCGCGATCCGCGTCCGCCGCGGCACCGAGCGGGCGACGTCGGCGAGGATCCGGTCGGCGTACGCGGGCCCGACCAGCATCACCCCGAACGGCAGCCCGCCGACGGTCCCGGCGGGCACGGCGAGCGACGACAGGCCCAGCAGATTCGTCGAGTTCGTGAACCGGCCCAGCCGCGCGTTCACGCCCAGCGGATCGGCCTCGACTTCGGCGATCGTCGGGTGTTCCGGCGTCGTGGGCAGCAGCAGGCAGTCCACTGTGGACAAAACGGCCGAGGCTTCACTAGAAAGACCGTCGAGCGTGGCGAGGTCGGAGAACAATCGATGCGCCGGGATGTCCTTCGCCGCGCCGATGATTTGCCGCACGGCCGGGTCGACGGCGTCCGGATGCGCGTCGATGAACTCGCCGACCGCCGAATACCGCTCGGCCACGAAGGCGCCTTCGTACAGCAGACGCGCCGCTGCCAGGAACGGCGATATGTCGACAGGGGCCAGCTGGGCGCCCGCGTCCGAATACGACCGGGACGCCGCGGCGAACGCTTCGGCCCAGCCGTCCTGAAGAGGGCCCAGCTCGGCAGGTACGCCGATCCGGAAAGGACGGTTCAGCACTGGCAGATCCCGGGGCTCGCTGAGACAGGCGAACGCGGCCGTCGCCTCGTCGACCGTCCGCGCGAACACCGTGACGCAGTCGATGCTCGCGCACGCGGGCACGACACCGGCCGTCGGAACCAGCCCCCGCGTCGGCTTCAGCCCGACGATCCCGTTGAACGCCGCCGGAACCCGGCCGGATCCGGCGGTGTCCGTGCCCAGCGCCAGATCCGCGATCCCGAGTGCCACCGCGACCGCCGACCCCGAACTCGACCCACCCGAGACGTACGCCGGATCGATCGCGTTCCGCACCGCCCCGTGCGGGCTGCGCGCCCCGACGAGCCCGGTCGCGAACTGGTCCAGGTTGGTCGTGCCCAGGATCAGCGCCCCGGCCGCGCGCAGCCGCGCCACCACCGGCGCGTCCTCGACGGGCGAGTAGGCGTACTCGGGGCACGCTGCCGTCGTCGGCAGCCCGGCGACGTCGATGTTGCCCTTGACCGCGGCGAGTTTCCCGTACAGCGGCAGGGATTCCCCCGCCAAGCGACGGGCTTCCAGCTTCTCCGCGTCGGCGAGCACGTCCTCCTCGGGACGCAGGTCGATCCAGATCTCGGGCCGGTCGACCCGGGCGATCCGGTGGTACGCGGCGCGCACCCGCTCCCGCACGCTCATCCCGGGCTCCTTCCCAGAACCACCAGCGGCGTGCCGGGCGCGACCTGATCACCGGGCGAGACGAGGACCTCGACGACCTCGCCGCCGGCGGGCGCGGGGATCCGCGCCTCCGTCTTCATCGCTTCGAGGATCACCAGCGTCTCGGCCGCGTCGACCTTCTTGCCTGGTTCGACGTCCACCCGCCACACGGTCGCCGCGAACGGCGCCTCGACGACGTGCCCGCCGGGCGGGGCCTCGACCTTCGTGGTCGGGACCTTCGCGCCGACCGGTTCCGGCCGCGGGTCGAACTCGCCCGCCGCCGCCCACGCCTGCCGCTCCGCCTCGAACGCCGCGCTCTGCTTCGCCCGGAACGCGGCGATGTCGGCCGCGTTGTCGGCCAGGAACCGTTCGTGGTCGGCGAGCGCGAACTCGCCGTCGGTGATGTCGAGTTCCAGCTCCCCGGCCGAGCTCTGGGCCCGCAGGTCGAGCAATTCCTCGGCGCTCACCGGATACCAGGAGATCCGGTCGAAGAACCGCAGCAGCCACGGCGAACCCGGCTCGAACGACCCGCGCTGCCGCCAGCCGCTCCACACCTGCACCGTCCGCCCGACGAACTGGTAGCCGCCGGGGCCCTCCATCCCGTAGATGCACAGGTACGAGCCGCCGATCCCGACCGAGTTCTCCGCGGTCCACGTGCGGGCCGGGTTGTACTTCGTGGTCACCAGCCGGTGCCGCGGGTCCAGGGGAGTGGCCACCGGCGCGCCGAGGTAGACGTCGCCGAGGCCGAGCACGAGGTACTCCGCGTCGAACACCGTGCGGTAGACATCGTCCACACTGGACAGGCCGTTCACCCGGCGGATGAACTCGATGTTCCACGGGCACCACGGCGCGTCGTCGCGTACGCCCGCCATGTACCGCTCGATCGCCTCGCGCGTCGCCGGATCGTCCCAGGACAACGGCAGCCGCACGGTCCGGCTCGGCACGACGAGATCGCCGGTGCGCGGCAGATCGTGCTCCACCTCCTGTACGAGGCCGAGGAGCTTCGGCACCGGGAGAACGTCCGGGTCGACGTGCACCTGCAGCGAGCGGATTCCCGGTGTCAGGTCGACGACACCGTCGAGCCCTTCCGTGGCCAGCCGATCGGCCAGCGCGTGGACCCGCATCCGCAGCGCCAGGTCCAGTTTCATCGGCCCGTACTCGATCAGCAGGTTGTCGTCGCCGCTGCGCCGGTAGGTGACCTCGGGGTTCTCGTCCGATGTGGACAGACGGCCGAGGATGCCGCCGTCGTCGATCGGCTTCCGGCTCGCCTTGACCGCCGTACCCGGCGAGACACGCAAAGAGCCCGCGTGCTCGGTGGTGATCGGCACGAACCGCACGGTGTCGCCCGGCCGCAGCTGGCCGAGTTTCCAGCGCTGCCCGGTCACCACGGTCGCCGGGCAGACGAACCCGCCGAGGCTCGGCCCGTCCGGGCCCAGCAGGATCGGCAGATCGCCGGTGTAGTCGACGGCGCCGATCGCGTACGGCGTGTCGTGGATGTTCGACGGGTGCAGCCCCGCCTCGCCGCCGTCCTCCCGTGCCCAGCGCGGCCGGGGCCCGACGAGCCGGACACCGGTTCGCGCGGAGTTGAAGTGCACTTCCCAATCGGTGGCGTAGAACGTCTCGACGTCGTCCGGGGTGAAGAACTCCGGCGCCGCGTGCGGTCCCTCGGCCGCGCCGATCTCCCAGTGCGTGGCGAAGACCGGGCGTTCGGCCTCGGGGACGGGACCGATGACGGCGTTCTCCGGCAGCGGCCCGGGGTAGAGGACGTCGCCGGTCGCCAGCGCGCGTCCGCCGTGCCCGCCGAAACCGCCGAGCGTGAACGTCGCCGCGCTGCCGAGGAAGTCCGGCACGTCGATCCCGCCGCGCACCAGGACGTACGCGCGGAGCCCGGCGGTCCCGGTGCCGACGTCGAGCACGCCGCCCGCGGGGATCTCGATCGGTGTCCACTGTGGAACCGGAGCGCCGTCGACGGTCACCGGCGACGGCGATCCCGTGACGCAAACGATTGCGTCCTCGGTGAACCGCAGCGAGACACCGTCCACAGTGCACTCCAGGCCCGCCGCGCCTTCGGGATTGCCGAGGGCGCGGTTGCCCAGCCGCAGGGACAGCTCGTCCATCGGCCCGTTCGGCGGGACCCCCACGTGCCAGAAGCCCAGCCGCCCCGGCCAGTCCTGGACGGTGGTCATCGTGCCGCCCCGCAGCACCTCGATCCGCGGTTCGGGGTCGGTGATCGTGTCTAGTGTCGCGGTGTCGTGCGTGACCTCGCCGAGTCGTCGATCCGCGGCGACCGCGCGCAGCTGGCCGAGGTTCGTCCGGACGCCGTCCACCCGGCTCTCGCCGAGCGCCTCGCCCAACGCGGCCAGTGCCTCGGCCCGGTCCGCGCCGACGGTGATCACCTTGGCGAGCAGCGGGTCGTAATGCGTCGTCACCTTCGACCCGGCCTCGACCCAGGTGTCGACCCGGACTCCGGCGGGGAAGTCGGCGCGGGTCAGCAGGCCCGCGCTCGGCCGGTGCCCGGCGGCCGGATCCTCCGCGTAGACGCGGGCTTCGATCGCGTGCCCGCGTGGCGATGGGGTGGTGGCGAACATCCCGGTGTCGCCGTCGGCGAGCCGGAGCATCCACGAGACCAGGTCGATGTCGTATACCGCCTCGGTGACCGGATGTTCGACCTGCAGCCTCGTGTTGACTTCGAGGAACGCGGCTTCCTCGCGGGCCGGGTCGTAGATGAATTCGACCGTCCCGGCCGAGCGGTAGCGCACCGAAGCGCAGAGGTCGACGGCCGCCGAGACCAGTTTCTCCCGCACCGCTTCGGAAAGTCCCGGGGCGGGGCATTCTTCGAGCACCTTCTGATTGCGCCGCTGCAGGGTGCAGTCCCGCGTGCCCAGTGCCAGCACCTCACCCGTACCGTCGCCGAACACCTGGACCTCGACGTGCCGCGCGCGGGTCACGAGCCGTTCGAGGAACACCCCCGAGGTCGAGAAGCTCTTGGTCGCGATGCTCTGCACCGCCTCCCAGGCGTCGCGGAGTTCCCCGGCCGACGCGCAGGCCCGCATGCCGATCCCGCCGCCACCGCCGGTCGCCTTGAGCATCACGGGGTAGCCGATCTCGTCCGCCGCCGCTTCGGCGTCGGCCAGGGTGGCCAGCAGTCCGGTGCCCGGCAGCAGCGGGACCCCGGCTTCGACGGCCTTCTCCCGTGCGGTGTGCTTGCTGCCGAAGATTTCGAGGTGGTCCGCCGTGGGACCGGCGAACCGGAACCCGGCCGCCTCCACCGCCCTGGCGAAGGCGGCGTCCTCGGACAGGAAACCGTAGCCGGGGTGGATCGTGTCCGCGCCGGTCTTCAGCGCGGCTTCGATGATGGCGTCGCCGAGGAGATAACTCTCCCTCGCCGGCGCCGGGCCGAGCCGTACGGCTTCGTCGGAAAGCCGTACGTGCGCGGCCGTCCGATCGGCGTCGGAATAGACGGCGACCGTCGGAATGCCCATCTCCCTTGCCGTCCGGATGATCCGGACGGCGATTTCCCCCCGGTTGGCGACGAGCAGTTTCACGCGCCACCGCCGGTGACGATCATCCGGACCGGCGTCGGGTCGAAGCCGTTGCACGGATTGTTGATCTGCGGGCAGTTCGACACCAGTACGAGCACGTCGGTCTCGGCGCGCAGCTTGACTTCGAGACCGGGCGCGGAGATGCCGTCGACGATGCCGAGCGTGCCGTCCTGTTCCACCGGCACGTTCATGTACCAGTTGACGTTGCTGACCAGGTCCCGTTTGCCGAGGCCCCATTTCGCGCCCTCGGTCAGGAAGTTCTCGACGCAGGCGTGCTGGTACCGCGTGTGCTGGCCGTAGCGGAGGCTGTTCGATTCCTTGCTGCAGGCGCCGCCGATCGTGTCGTGCCGCCCGCAGGTGTCCCCGACGACGGTCAGCAGCGGTGCGCCCTCGCCGGTGCGCAGCACGCTGCCGGTGGTGAGGAAGATGTTG
This sequence comes from Amycolatopsis keratiniphila subsp. keratiniphila, assembly GCF_001620365.2. Lineage (GTDB taxonomy): Bacteria > Actinomycetota > Actinomycetes > Mycobacteriales > Pseudonocardiaceae > Amycolatopsis > Amycolatopsis keratiniphila. The sequence goes on along the minus strand of NZ_LQMT02000032.1, from coordinate 288,144 downwards.
CGCTGTGCGGCGATCGTGGCGGCCGCGCTGTATCTCTTCGCCGTGTCGGCGGCGTCGTAGCAGAGGAAGTCGACGGCCTGGTTGCCGCCGAGATCGATGATCGCGAGCGTCTCACCCTTCCGTAGCACGGTGGAGTACGGCGCCCGCGCGGCGACCTCGGTGTCGGAGATGATCGTCGTCATGCCAGGCCCCTAGCGGTGAGGTAGTCGGCGGTGTTCTCGAAGGCGCGCTGCGCTTCGGGTGACGCTGTCCATTCAGGACTGTCCGGTGTGGATGGAGCGGAGCGCTGGGCGAGGACGCGCAGTGGTGTGATCGGGGAGTCCGGGCGCGGGTCCAGCGGGTGCGGAACGTTGGCGATCAGGACGATCACCGGAAGTTCGGTGCGCAGGACCACGGATTTGCCGGGGCCCGCCGAGCCGGTGAACGTCAGCCCGCCGTCGGTCTCCACGCGGACGCCCTGGAAGAAGGACAGGCTCGGCGGGAGATCGCGTGGGGTGAGGCCGTGTTTGGCGGCGGCGAGGGTGAACAGCGTCAGTCCGTCCACAGTGGACGTTCCGCAGAGGGCGTCGTGCTTGCCGCTCTCGTCGGTGACGACGGTCGCGAGCACCCGCGCCTGATCCGAAAGCAGCGCGATCGCCTCGCCGAGATAGGCGTTCCACTGGACCTTCACCGTGTCCGCGACGTTCAGCCGTTCCCAAGGCTGGTCGGCGTTGTACAGCAGCATATGCGCGCAGGCGTCGCCTTCGACGTCGGTGAGCCGGAGTTCGGTGCCCCTCGCGAGCACCTTGTGGGTGTAGCCGCCACCGGCGACGGTCTCGGCCCAGACCAGCTTCGCCGGGTCGATCCCGGGCGGCGGGTCCGGCCAGGTGGACGCCGGGATGGCCGGCATCGCTTCGGTCACCGTGCCCGCCTGGGCGCGCGCGTGGTCGCGAGCGCCGTACGTGGTCGATGTCGTGCTCATGGAACCTTCCTTCAGGTCGCGGGGACGGGAACCGTGGTGAGCGCGGAGCGGCGGCGCCAGCAGAGGTAGCCGGTGAGCAGCGCGGCGCCGACGAACTCGATCGGGAACAACAGGACCCAGACGGAACCGGTGCCCGCCAGGTCGTAGATCTCGGCTCGTGGCCAGGCGATGTTGACGATCATCATCGCGCCGTACCCTACTGCCGCGACGTTGACCGGAATAGCCCATCGCCCTAGGGAGAAATGGCCGGGTTCGGCGGTGAACCGGCCTTGACGGCGCCGGAGCAGCAGCGGTCCGGTCACCAGCAGATAGGCCAGGTAGACCACGACCACCGAAGTGCCGGTGATGGTGCTGAAGATCGTCGGATTCCCCAGGTTCAGCAGAAGCAGCCCGATGGCGAGCGCCCCGGAAAGCACGGCGGGCGCGATCGGTGTGCCGGTGCGGGCGTTCACCGTGGACAGGCGTTTGGCGCCGGGGAGCGCGCCGTCGCGGGCCATCGAGTAGATGAGCCGGACCGTGCCGGTCTGGATGGTCAGGGTGCACACGACGACCGCGATCGCGACGTCGGCGAGGAAGACCCGGCCGAGGGTGTCGCCGAAGACGGCCGTGATCACGTACGGCAGGCCCTTCCCGGCGAGCTGCCCGTCGGTCAGGCTCGGTGCCGCCATCAGCGCGGTGAGGACGACGGCGAGCCCGCCGATCCCGGAGATCAGGAGGGCGCGGAGCACGGCACGCGGTGCGGTGCGGCGCGCGTCCTTCGTCTCCTCGGCGACGGAGGCGGCGGTATCGAAGCCGTACAGCACGTACGCGGCCATCAACGCCGATGCGAGGACGCCGCCGGCGCCGGGACTGTCGCCCGCGGGCTGGAGCACGACCTGCGGGCCGCGGACGGCGAACAGCGCGAGACCGGCGATCAGCACGAGGACGCCGACGAGTTCGGCCGCGACCCCGACGTCGTTGATCCGCGCCATCAGCCGCACGCCGCCCGCGTTGATCGCGGTGGTGAGGACGATCAGCAGGGTGCCGAGCAGCACCGCGTTGCTGGCGCCGGTCGGGGAGGTGATCGCCGGATCCCCGCCGACGAGCTGGAACCCGCTCCAGACCGACGGGAGGACGACCTGCAGCGCGATCGCGGCCCCGGCGAGCGCCACGACGCAGCCCACCAGCATCATCCAGCCGGCGAGCCACCCCGCGAATCCGGGGGAGAGGTGTTTCGCCCACTGGTAAACCGATCCGGCCAGCGGGAATCGGGCGGCGAGTTCGGCGAAGTTGAGCGCGACGAGCAATTGCCCGGCGATCACCAGCGGCCACGTCCAGAAGAAGAGCGTGTCGCCGAAGGAATAGCCGAAGGCGAACAGCTGGAACACCGTCGTAAGGATGGAAACGAAGGAGAAACCGGCGGCGAAGGCGGAGAAACCGCCCAGTGTCCGGCGAAGTTCTTGGCGGTACCCGAAGGCGGAAAGGTCTTCGGAAGGCATTGCGGAGGCTCCTGTCTCAAGGGCCGGATTTCGATCGGCTGACCGAAATTAAGCGCGTGCGGGAACCTTCCGATCTCCGCCGGGTAAGCGCGGTGTTAACAGATACCGGATTCGGTAACCTGGGCCGACCGCCGGACGTAACAAAGATCTTCGCGGAGAAATGGCAGGATCGGATAGATGACGAAAACGACCGGGGTGGGCAGACCGAGAGCCAGCGGCGCCGCCGCCAGCAAGCGCGAGGCGCGGCTCGCCGTCTTGGACGCGGCGGGGGAGCTGTTCACCGGCGCCGGCTACGCGGCGACGACCACGCGGGCCATCGCCGAACGCGCCGGGCTGCGCCAGGCGTCGCTCTACTACCACTTTCCGTCCAAAGAGGACATTCTCGCGGCGCTGCTGGAGGACACCGTCCGGCCGTCGCTGGACGTCGCGGGCGGGCTGTCGGCCAAGTTCGCGCCGGTCGGCACGAGGCTGTGGGCGCTGGCCTACGCGGACATCCATCTGCTCGGCAGCGCGCGGCACAACCTGGGCGCCCTGTACCTGCTGCCGGAGATCTCCTCGCCGCGGCTGGCGCGGTTCCGGGCCGAACGGGCGGAGCTCAAACGCGTCTACGGCTCGCTCGTCGCGGCGGCGGGTGTCACGGCCGCCCTCCAGGGGATCCGGACCGACCTCGTGTTCGGGCTCGTCGAGAGCATCGCGATCGTCCGGCGCGACCAGCCGGACCTGGACGTCGAGGCGCACGCCGTCGAAGGGGCCGACAGCGTGCTGAGGCTCGTCGGGCTCGGGGAGCCGGACGCCGTTCTGCGCGGCTCCGCGCGAGCGCTGCTGGAGGGCTGAAAGCGGGTCAGGCGGCGGTGGAGTGGAGCGCCTTGCTCAGCACCGCGACCGTCAGCTCGACCTGCCAAGGCCGGGCGCCGCCCTCGCGCAGGACCTGGGCGACGGAATCCTCGCTCAGGTCCGACGGCGGACGCCAGCAGGTGCGGCGCACCAGTTCCGGCAGCAGCAGGTTCTCCACCGGCAGCCGCCGGTCCTCCGCGATCGCGGACAGCGCCGCGCGGGCGGCGGAAAGCCGGGCTGCGGCGTCGGGATCCTTGTCCGACCACCGGTTCACCGGCGGCGGCCCGTCGGTCTGCTGCGCGGGGCTGGGCAGTTCGTCGGCGGGGAGCGCGCGGGCGGCCTGCAGATGCCGCAGCCAGCTCGCGGTGTACTTGCGCTGCACCCGGCCGCTGAACACCGGCAGCGCCTGAAGCTGCTCGACGGTCTTCGGGTCGGCGGTGACGGCGTTGATGATCGCGCTGTCGGGCAGGATCCGGCTCGGCGCGCGGTCGCGTTTGCGGGCGAGCTCGTCGCGTGCCTGCCACAGTTCGCGGACGGCGGCGAGGCCGCGGGCGCTGCGGATCTTGTGCACCCCGGACGTCCGGCGCCACGGCTCGGCCCGAGGGGCGGGCGGCGGTGCGGTGCGGACGGCCTCGAATTCCTGCTGGGCCCATTCGAGCTTGCCCTGCGCGGCCAAGTCGGCTTCGAGCTTCTCGCGCAGCTCGATGAGCAGCTCGACGTCGAGGGCGGCGTAGTTCAGCCAGTCGACGGGAAGCGGGCGCTTCGACCAGTCGGCGGCGCTGTGCCCCTTCTCCAGCTGGTAGCCGAGGAGGAGTTCGACGAGGGTGCCGAGCGCGACCCGCTCGTACCCGGCGAGCCGTCCGGCGAGTTCGGTGTCGAACAGGCTCTTCGGGCGCAGGTCGAGTTCGGCGAGGCACGGCAGGTCCTGAGAGGCCGCGTGCAGCACCCATTCGGCGTTGTTGAGCACTTCCGCGAGGGGTTCGAGCTGCCCTTCGAGCGGAATGGGGTCGATGAGGAAGGAGCCGGCACCTTCGCGGCGCAGCTGCACGAGATAGGCCTTGGGCCAGTATCGGTAGCCGGACGCGCGTTCGGTGTCCACGGCGATGGCCCCGCTGCCGCCCGCGATCTTCACGCAGGCTTCGGCGAGGGCCGTCGCGTCGGCGATCACCGGTGGAGTGCCCTCGGCGGGCTCGCGCAGCAGGACCGGTCCACCGGTGTCGTCGGTGCCGGTCTTCGGGTCCGTCTGCGGTTCTCCGGGTCGGTCGCCTTCCATAGGTGAAGACCCTACGGGACGAGCGGGCCGCGCCTGGCCCGCCCGCCCCGCAGGGCTGTTCGCCTTTGTCAGCGGATCACGCCAGCACGCATGGCCAGCGCCACCATCTGAGCCCGGTCACCCGTGCCGAGCTTGCGCCCGATGCGGGAGAGGTGAGACTTCACGGTGAGAGCGGAGAGGCTGAGTTCCTCGCCGATCTCCTTGTTGCTCTGGCCGTCGGCCACGAGCTGCAGCACCTCGACCTCGCGCGCGGAAAGCTCGCGCGGGGTGTTGTCGGTGCCTGCGACCCGGGTGCCGGTGGCCAAGACCGGTGCGACGCTCGGGTCCGCGTAGACGCCGCCCTCGAGCACCCTGCGGACGCCGTCGGTCACCACGACCGGCGAAGCCGACTTGAGCAGGTATGCCTGGGCGCCGGCCTGGAACGCCGACCTGACCGCGTACGGGTCGTCTGATGAAGCGAGCACCACTACTCGAGGCCAGCCGTGGCTACGGAGTTCCGTAACCAGCTCGATGCCGCTGCCATCGGGCAGTCCGAGATCGAGGATCGCCAGGTCACAAGGCCCGGTGGCCTGTGCTCGCGCCCTCGCCTCGGCCACCGTGGCGGCCTCGTGGACGGTGCCCGCACCCATCTGTGCGAGTCTTGCTGAGATTGCCTCCCTCAACAGCGGGTGGTCATCGACCACCAACACGGAAAAAAGCTCTTCCCGCGGGTGCGGAACCATGCTCGCCGGCAATGAACCGGCTGGCGTGGATCGGACGGCCTGAGAAATGCCGACGGTAGCCACGTCACTACCTCCCTGGAGTCGGTCGTGCCCCCCGACCGGCACCGGGACTTTCGGCCGTTTAGCCGCGCCAGCTTTAGACCGAAAGTGGTGTCGTCGATGGCACTGTAGCCGCCCTGAGGCCTTCGCGGGGGGATCGAATGGGTATCTATCTCAAACCAGTGGTCACTCAGGGAGTTCGTAGTAACACGATCGGGCTAGTACACAGCCGGTGGCTAACACATCGCCGAAAGAACACGATGCACTGGGGTTACCGGGGTCCAACCGACTGTGCAGATGAGCCGTGCACCTGCCGGTGCCTCTGCCCGGGACGTTCGCGGGGCGGGGTGGCGGGGGCCGGAAAGTGCCTCCGGCGTCGGTCTTGATCAACTTCGCGGAGAGTCATGATCGCTCCGCTCGGTGACGGTGATGGTAACGCTCCGGAAGCGTCTCGGCGGATTCGGGGGCCGGTTCGATCTTGTTGCTGACGGTGACGGCCGGGTTAGCACGAACGGGGTGGTCCAGACCTCTGTGCGGGCGGCTCCGCGCAGGTGAGGGCTGGTCTAGTCCAGATGGCCGCGAAGCGACCTTCGGCGGCGTACGGACGCTCTGAGGGGCTCGCGAATGGGGTAGCGAAGGCGCTTCGGGTCCCTTCGCGGGCATGGCGGCTGTCCGTGAAGGCCTCCTTGCCTACTTTGAGGGTAGTGAAGGAGGCCTTCACGGCTCCGCGAGGGGAGCAAGGGACCTTTGCTACCGCGCTAGTTTTTCTAGCGTCGCTAGATGGCCGACGTTCGCAATATAACCCGAATGCTATGTCTCGATTGATGGGAACCCGGCGTGTCGGGGCCGTGGCAGAGCGCATAAGCGGTTCGAAGCGGCTCAGGGATTGGCGCGCGCCGCACGTGAGTAGCTCGAGTGAAGTACGTGAAGGCCCCCTTCATGTACCTAGGCGCAAGGAAGGGGTCCTTCACGTACTTGGGGAAGACGTGAAGGTCGAGTTTCCTCGGCTGAGCCGCGGGAAGGGGGCCTTCACGCGCAGCGGTTGTGGCTGGTGGTGCTACTGAGCCACTGACGACCGGAACCCGCTCAGGAGGACTGGCGCTGCTCGAACAGCGTCACGCCGACCGGCGGCAGCCCCACGACGCTCGCCATCACCTGGCAGAACGCCTGCCCGTGTGGCCGCAGCGCGGCGTCGGTCGGCGTCCAGGACGCCCGAAGCTCCAGATCGTCGGTGCGCGCGGGCCCGGAGATGTCGCCGAAGCGGGCCGAAGACGTCTCGGTGACCGTGCCGCCCAGCGCCGTCCACTCCGCGCCGGAGGTCTCCAGCGCGTCGGTCAGCCACGACCAGCCCACGGCGGGCAGGAAGGGATCGGTCGCCAGTTCCCGGTCGAGTTCCGCGCGGACGTACATGACCAGCCGCAGGACCCCGTCCCAGCCTTCCTGGCCTTCCGGATCGTGCAGCAGCACCAGCCGCCCCGACGCCAGCACGTCCGCCGGCCCTTCCACCTCGCAGCTCACCGCGTAGGACCACGGCGCCAGGCGCTGCGGCGGGCGCATCTTCTCCAGCCGCACTTCGGGACGGGGCCGGACCGATTGCAACGCCGCGACGGCTTCACGGAAGAGATCGGGTACTGACGTCATCGCGGTCACCAACCGACTGTAAGACGCGATCGTCCGGTTCGGGGCGCAGGCGCGCCGAGAGTAAGGCCTCGGAGCGCACATGGCACCATGAACCGTGATGTCTCCTTCAGTTGCTTCTCCCGCGCAGACCGTCCCGGCGGCCCGTCGCGCCCTGCCCGGTGCGCCCTTCCTGGCCGCCGCGCGCGGCGAACGCCCGGCTCACACCCCCGTGTGGTTCATGCGCCAGGCGGGCCGGTCGCTGCCCGAATACCGGGCGCTGCGCGAAGGCACCTCGATGTTCGAGGCGTGCTTCGACCCCGAGATGCTCGCCGAGATCACGCTCCAGCCGATCCGCCGTCACGGCGTCGACGCGGCCATCCTCTTCAGTGACATCGTGGTCCCGCTCAAGGCGGCGGGCCTCGACATCGACATCGTCGCGGGCACCGGGCCGGTCGTCGCCGAGCCGATCCGCGACGCCGCGGGCGTGCGCGCGCTGCCGGTGCTGGAGCCGGAGCAGGTGGAGCGGGTCGCCGAAGGGGTCCGGCTGCTGGTCGGGTCGCTGGGCGAGACGCCGCTGATCGGGTTCGCCGGCGCGCCGTTCACGCTGGCCTCGTACCTCATCGAGGGCGGGCCTAGCCGCAACCACGAGCACACCAAGGCGCTCATGCACTCCGAGCCCGGGCTGTGGCACGAGCTGGCGGGGCGCCTGGCGGACATGGCGATCACCTTCCTGTCCGCGCAGCTCGACGCGGGGGCCGACGCGATCCAGCTGTTCGACTCGTGGGCGGGCGCGCTCTCGGAGCGGGACTACCGCGAGTTCGTCCTCCCGCATTCGGCGAAGGTGCTGTCCGCGGTCGCGGGCTACGGCGTGCCCCGGATCCACTTCGGCGTCGGCACCGGCGAGCTGCTCGTGGCCATGCGCGACGCGGGTGCCGACGTGGTCGGCGTCGACTGGCGCATCCCGCTCGACGAAGCCGTCCGGCGGCTCGGCGGCGGCGTGGTCCAGGGCAACCTCGACCCGGCGCTGCTGCACGGGTCCTGGCCTGTCATCGAGGCCGAAGTGCGGCGCATCCACGCCGAGGGCCGCGCGGCCGACGGCCACATCTTCAACCTCGGCCACGGTGTGCTGCCCGGCGTCGACCCGGACGTCCTGACGCGCGTGGTCGGGCTGGTGCACGAGCTGTAATGAGCACGATCGCCGTCGTCGGTGGCGGTATCTCGGGACTGACCGCGGCGTACCGGCTGCGGACCCTGCTCGGCGAGGACGCCAGGATCGTCGTCTTCGAGGCGACCGGGTCGCTCGGCGGGAAGCTCCGCACGGTCGAACTCGCCGGTGAGCGCTACGACGTCGGCGCGGAGGCCTTCCTCGCCCGCCGGCCCGAAGCGCTCGCGCTGGTGCGTGAGGTCGGGCTCGGCGACAGCCTCGTCCATCCCACCAAGGCCCGCGCGAAGATCCACGCCGGCGGTTCCGTGCTCGGCCTGCCGCCGGGCACGGTCATGGGTGTTCCGGCGTCGGCCGACGCGGTCGCGGGGATGCTGTCGGAGAAGGGCCGCGCGCTGGTCGAGGCCGAGGCGTCGCTGCCTCCGCTGGACCTGCCCGCGGAGGATGTGCCGCTCGGCCCGCTGCTGCGCGAACGGTTCGGCGACGAACTGGTCGACCGGCTCGTCGATCCGCTGCTCGGCGGGGTGTACGCCGGGGGAGCGGACGGGCTCGGCCTGCGCGCGACCATGCCCGGTCTCGCCTCCGCGATCGATCGCGGCGCGCACTCGCTCACCGAAGGCGCAGCCTCCCTCCTGCCCGCCTCTCCGAGTACGGCGCCGGTCTTCGGCACCCTGCTGGGCGGGCTCGGGACGCTGATCGCGCGGCTCGCGGAGCTGTCCCGCGCCGAGATCCGCACCGGCACCACGGTGACCGCACTCGACCGCACCCCCACCGGCTGGAAGGTCGACGACCTCGACGCCGACGCCGTCCTTCTCGCCGTCCCGGCGCCCTCGGCGCGGCGGCTGCTCGACGGTGTCGCGGGAGTCGCCTCGTCGGTGTTCGCCAAGATCGAACTCGCGTCGATGGCGGTGGTCGCACTCGCGCTCCCGCCGGGGACCGCGCTGCCGGAATCGTCCGGGGTGCTGATCGGCGCCGGGGAACGGGACGCGGCGGGGAAGCCGTTCGCCGCCAAGGCGTTCACCTTCTCCTCCCGCAAGTGGGCGCAGTACGGCGAAGGTCCGGTGCTGGTGCGCGGCTCGGTCGGGCGCTTCGGCGAACCGGGCGCGCTGCACGCCGACGACGACGAACTCGTGCGCGTGGTCCGCGAAGACCTCGCCCGGCTGACCGGGGTCACCGCCGAGCCGATCGACACCGTGGTGACCCGATGGGGTGGCGGACTCCCGCAGTACGGCACTGGACACCTCGTCCGCGTCGAGCGGATCGAACGCGCCGTCGCCGCCGTCCCCGGGCTCGCCGTGGCGGGCGCGACACTGCACGGCGTCGGGCTCCCGGCCTGCATCGCCACCGCCGACGCCGCCGCCCGCCGCATCGCCGGGATCACACCGCCCCACGAGGGCTCCTGAGCACCGGCAGTGCCAAGATGGCGGTATGGCGCGGCTGAACTACAACGAGCTCAACGACACCATCCGCTACACCGCCTGGTCGGTCTTCCGGGCCGAGCAGGGCAAGCTCGGCGAAGACCGGGCGAAGGCGACCGCGGAGACCACCGAGTACCTGGACGCGCTGGAGGCCAAGGGCGTCGTCGTCCGCGGTGTCTACGACCTCTCCGGGCTGCGCGCCGACGCCGACTACATGATCTGGTGGCACGCCGAGGAGATCGAGCAGGTCCAGGCGGCGTACAGCGGCTTCCGGCACACCCCGCTCGGCCGCGCGTCGGCGCCGGTGTGGAGCCAGGTCGCGCTGCACCGCCCGGCGGAGTTCAACAAGAGCCACATCCCGGCGTTCCTCGCCGGTGAAGAGGCCCGCAAGTTCATCTGCGTGTACCCGTTCGTGCGCTCGTACGAGTGGTACCTGCTGCCGGACGACGAGCGCCGCAAGATGCTCGCCGACCACGGCAAGGAGGCCCGCGACTACCCGGACGTCCGCGCCAACACGGTCGCGTCGTTCGCGCTGGGCGACTACGAGTGGATCCTGGCCTTCGAGGCCGACGAACTGCACCGCATCGTCGATCTGATGCGTCATCTGCGCGGCACCGAGGCCCGCCTCCACGTGCGCGAGGAGATCCCGTTCTACACCGGGACGAAGGTGGCGCCCGCCGAGCTGATCGGCCTGCTGCCCTAGTGGACACCCGCGTCTGGACCACGCTCACCGGTGACACCCTCGCCGAAGACGCCGTCGAGATCACCGGCCCCGAGTCGGTGCTGCCCGGGACCTTCCGGGTCGAGGAGGCGGCGACGACGAGTATCGCCGCGGCGACGCTCGCGGCCGGGGAACTGTTGCGGCTGAGGGGGATCGAGCCGGGCAAGGTCTCGGTCGACACCCGGCACGCCGCGGCGGCGTTCCACAGCGAGCAGTACCTCCGCGTCGATGGGGAGCCGGTGCCGTTCAGCGCGCCGTTGTCCGGCGACTACCGCGCGAACGACGGCTGGGTGCGGCTGCACTGCAACTACCCGCGTCACGTGTCCGCCGTGTGCTGGGGCCTCGGCGTACCCGCGACGCGGGCGGCGTTCGAGAAGGTCGTGGCGGCCAAGTCGAAGTACGAGGTCGAGTCGGCCGTGGTCGGCGCGGGCGGTGCCGCCGCCGTGATGCGCACCCGTGACGAGTGGTTGGCGCACAAGCAAGGACAGGCGTCGAGCGCGTTGCCGGTCGCCGACATCCGGCCGCTCGGGACCTCGGAACCCGTGCGGCTCTTCGAATCCGGCCGGCCGCTGGGCGGGGTGCGGATCCTGGACCTGACCCACGTCATCGCCGGGCCGGTCGCGGGCCGCGTGCTCGCCGCGCACGGGGCGACCGTCATGCACATCGGTTCGGCGCAGCTGCCGACCGTGCCGCCGCTGGCCGTCGACACCGGGATGGGGAAGCTCTCGGCGTACGTCGACCTGGAGACCGAAGCCGGGCGCTCGCGGCTGCGCAAGCTGATCGCCCGCGCCGACGTCGTGCTGCAGGGTTTCCGGCCGGGTTCGTTGACCGCCAAGGGTTTCTCCCCGGAAGCGATCGCCGAGCTGCGGCCGGGCATCGTCGTCGCGGATCTGTCCGCGTACGGCTGGGAAGGGCCGTGGGCACGCAGGCGCGGGTTCGACAGCCTGGTGCAGATGGCGTCGGGGATCGCCGAAGAGGGCGGCAAGGCGGCCGGGCTCGACGGCCCGGGACCGCTTCCGGTGCAGGCGCTCGACCACGCGACCGGCTGGCTCACCGCGGCGGCGATCATGACCGCCGTCCGTCAGGCGGCCACCGAAGGCGGCAGCCGGCATGTCCGTACCTCGCTCGCCGGGACCGGGGAGTGGCTGAACTCGTTGGGGCGTAAGGAAGCCGGGCCTGTCGGCTTTGACGGCGGCGAGTGGCTCGAAGACGTCGACGGCCAGCTCGGCCGCGTCACCCGGGTCAAGATGGCGGGCACCCTGCCGGGCTCGAATCCACAATGGACGGAAGCGACGCACGTACCGGGGAGCGACCGCGCGGTCTGGTGACCACGCCGCATTCAGAGGACTAAATGCGGCGGAGCCAGCTCGCGAACCGGCCCCGGGGTTTCGGGACCTCGCCGCGCTCCACGAGCCACGTGCCGAAAGCGTCCGCGTAGGCCCGCGCGCGGATCGCGTCGGTCTTCGGGTGAGCCGTCGCGTACTCGCGGAACAGCGCGGCGAACCGGTCACCGAGGGTTTCGGCTAGGTCCGGCCGGAGGTAGGCGGCCAGTCTGCTTTGCTTGTTCCGCAAGACGCCGGCCTCGATGCGGAGCCTGTCCGCGTCGAAGCCCGCCGGGGCGTCGCCACCGGCGAGAAGCGCCTTGAGCAGCTCCGCCTGCTGCCCGGCGAGCCGCTCCCGGGGCGACGTCACGGCGAGACCGCTTCCCGCAGCGCGGCCAGCTCCGCGGCGAGTTCGGTGTCGGACGGGTAGTCGTCGTCGCGTTCCAGCAGGACGCCGGGCGGTTCGGTGCGACGCCGCAGTTCGCGCAGCAGATCCAGCACTTCCGGCACCACCGGATGGGCGTGCGTGTCGTGGTAGACGCCGTCCCGTTCGACCCCGCCCGCCATATGGGTGTACGCCAGGCGCTCCCACGGAATCTCGTCGAGGAACCGCTCGGGATCGGTGCCGAGGTTGCGGGCGTTGGCGTACAGGTTGGCCACGTCGACGATCAGCAGGCAGCCGGTCCGGTCGGTGAGCTCCCGCAGGAACTCCGACTCGGTGAACTCCGCGTCCGGCCATTCCAGCACCGCCGCGATGTTCTCCAGCGCGAACGGGACCTCCACGATGGACTGGGTCAGTTTGACGTTGTCCACCAGGACGTCGAGCGCCTCCCGGGTGCGGGGGAGCGGCATCAGATGGCCCGAGTCGAGGCCGCCCGCGCGCACGAAGCACACGTGGTCGCTGGCCAGCGGTGCACCGAGCTCGCGGGTGATCTCCGCGAGATGCTCGACGCGCGCTGTGTCGAGCGGTTCGGCTCCGCCCAGCGACAGCGAGACCGCGTGCGGCAGGACCGGCATTCCCTTGTCGCGCAACGCGAGCAGGGTTTCCGGAAGATGCCCGGCGTGCAGGTTCTCGGCGACGACCTCGACCCAGTCGACGCCCGGCAACCGCGCGATCGAAAGGTCGAGCTCGTGCCGCCAGCCGATGCCGATCCCGAGCGTCCCGGGCCCGTCAGCCGCCACAACCGCCTCCACCGCAACCGCCGCCGCCGCTACTGCCGCTGCTGCACGAGCTTCCGCCGCTGCTGCAGGAAGAGCCGCTGCCGGACGAACCTCCGCCGAAACCGCTGGAGACCGGCGGCGGGATCAGGGCCGCGCTCAGCTCCTCGTCGGGGTACGAGGCGAGGCCACCGAACGCGACCGCCGCCGCGGCGCCGCCCAAGACGGCACCGCCGACGTACCCCGGGCCGTTCGGGATGCCGCGTTTGCGCTCCCGTCCGTGGGCGGACCTGGCCTTGTGGAGGACGCGGGCGCCCTCGCTGGTCGGACGCGGACCCGGCCGCTTGTTCTTGAGCGCACGGGAGATCACCGTCGCGAACACGGCCGAGATCAGCAGCGGGATGAGGTAACCGACGGGACGATCGCCGGCGATGCCGGCGATCAGGCGGACGACACCGAGCACGAGCACGGCGAGGTACAGGAAGTACACGACCCGGCGGATCCGCGGCGTCTGGTCGACGACGACCAGCCCTCGTGCCTCCAGCCCCTTGGCGAGCGCCTGCATCGGCCCCGACAGCCGCAGCCGGTCACGGATGCCGCGGGTCGTGGCGTTGTAGCCCGGCTTGGCGCCCTTGGCGACGATCTTCTCGATCGGGTCGGCGGGCTCGGGACCGGTGAGCTGGAGCTGCTTCGTACTGCTGACCCGCAAGGTCCCGCGGTCGACCAGCGTCGCGATGGCCGTGTCGACCACCCGGTCCGGGCCGCCGGCGAGATAGGCGAATTCGTACACCGTCGGCTGCGGGCCGCTCACCTCGGGGCTCGGGCTTCTCGTGCCCAGTTTGGCCACGATCGTCCACACGAAACCGGCGACCACGGGGAACACGATCAGGGCGCCATAGATCGCCAGGAACGTGGGTCCGGGGATGCCCCAGGTGTCTTCCATCGCACGGGCCTTTCACGAGCAGGTGCACTTACCGTAGTCGGACGCTTTTCCGTCCGGTGGTGGTTCCAGCACATCAGTAACCGCCGCCGCCACCCCCTCCGCACGAACTCCCGCCGCCGCAAGAGCTGCCGCCCCCGCAGGAATCGTCACTCCCACCGCCGTCGTGCCAGAACGCGAGCAGACCGAAGCCGCCGAACGATTCGCCCGTGTTCCGGGCGAAACCCCCGTCGGCCCGGTTCCGGCGGCGCACGCCGCGGGATCTGATACGGCGGGTCGCCGCATGCAGCCGGCCAAGCGCCGAGGCGTACACCGCGTCGGGATGCGCGCGGAGGCCGCCGAGCGCCACGGCACCTGCCGCTCCGGTCACGAGACTGAGATCGGTGGCCGCGCCCGCCAGCACCCGGCGGCCTGCCCGGGTCGGCCTGCCTTGGTAGCGCGTTCGCCCGAACCACGCGGTGACGACGAGCGCGCCGAACAAGGCGCACAGGAGCGGCACGGGCAGCGAATCCGGCAAGGCCAGCCCGAACGCGACGAGGAGCAACGAGCAGAACGACGCTATCCGCCAAGCCGTCCTGCGCCGTCGTTCGGGGACGAGGAGCCCGCGACGGACCAGATCCTGCTGTAAGGACCGCATCCCGTCGCCCCGGCTCAACGTGTGCCACAGCTCGATCCCCTGCATGCCTGGCAGGAGGGCGACGAGTTCGAGACCGAGCGGGTCGGTGGGGGTCAGCGGCGTCCGGTAGAGCCTTCCCGTGAGGGTGGGCCGGATCTGCTCGCGTTCGAGCAGGGCGGTCACCGCGGTGTCGATGACGCGGTCCGCGCCGCCGGCCAGCGCGGCCACGTGCTGAAGGCTCGGCAACCTGCCTCCGTCATGGAAGCCGCGTCGGAGCCACCACACGTACAAGCCCGCCAGAACGGTGGGCAGGAGGGCGACGATCCCCCAAGGTCCGTTCATACGACACCGCCCTCCCCGACGCTGTTCTTGTTTCTCGTGAACGCGTCGAAGAGGGCGGTGGTTCGCTTCGGTCGGTTACGACTCGGGAACGAGCTTCAGCGAGATCGAGTTGATGCAGTACCGCTGATCCGTCGGCGTGGCGTAGCCCTCGCCTTCGAAGACGTGCCCGAGGTGGCTGTGGCACGACTTGCACAGCACCTCGATCCGGCGCATCCCCATGGTGGTGTCCTCGCGCAGGAGGACTGCGTCGGTGTCGGCGGGGTCGTAGAACGACGGCCAACCGCAGTGGCTGTCGAATTTCGTTTCGCTGCGGAACAGTTCGGCGCCACAGGCTCGGCACTGGTAGACCCCGGTGGTCTTCTCATCGGTGTACTCACCGGTGAAGGGGCGCTCGGTGCCCGCCTGGCGAAGGACGGCGTACTCGTCGGGGCTGAGCTGCTCCCGCCATTCCTGCTCGGACTTGACCACGCGCGGCGTGGCTCCGACAACGGGTTTCATGCCTTTCACCGGTTCCACGTTACCCCGCGAGCCACGCGATGGCCCGGCCGATGATGTCCCATGCGGTGACCATCACGCCGAGCACGATGAGGACCACGACCAGTGCCGAAACCCACCAGCGCAGCCCGCCGAGGCGGTTGCTGGAGTCGGCGAAATCGGAGACACCGTCGAGGCAGGCCTCCACGGTGAAGTTCGGGCCGCAACGTTCGATGCGGTCCAGATGCTCGGCGAAGGCTCGGGCCTCGGGGTCGTGCGGGTCGAGGCCTACCAGGTCTTCCTGGAAGCGAGGATTCTGGCGAGGTCCGAAAGGTCCGCTATCGGCCATACCGGCAACAGTAAGCCACGATCGGCGATTGTCCTACCACCAGCGAGGCGGGTCTCACCGCCGCCACGCTGCGTCAGTTGCCGAGTACTCGCGTGTCGGCGTCGATGAGGTACTGGCCGCCGACCTGGACGACCCGTAGCGCCGGGCGTGTTCCCTTGTTGAGCGTGATGTTCATGTCGATCGAGCCGTCGGCATTGCCGCCGCCCTTGTCCGCCCGGGCGGTGTCGGCGCTGGTGACCTTGTGAGTGCTCCAGTACTCGGCGAAAGCCTGCTCCGAACCGTAGACCTCTTTCGCGGCGTCCGTGAGCATGTTCCAGCTCGCGGACGTGCCGATCTTGCCCGTGTCGAAGAAGTCGAGGACGAAGCTGCCCACGCTGGAGTAGCTCGTGATCTTTTCGCTGGGCGTCTTGCCCAGTCCCGCGGGCGAGGGGCGCGACGAAGACGGGGCGCTCGACTTGGGCGCCGAGGTGCCCGGCTGCGGGTTCACCCCGGTGTTGCCCCCGGCCTGGGTGTTGGAGCCGTTGCTCGAGTTCAGGATCAGGAACACGATCACGGCGATCACCACGACCGCGGCACCGGCGCCCGCGAACAGGACGGCCTTGCGCTTGGCGTCGGCCGGTTTGGCGGGCGACGGCCGCATCGGGGCGGCCGCCGACGGCGGCGGGCTCATCGCGGCGACCGGGCGTGGCGGGGTGTTCGGCGGGGCGGACGGCGAGCGCATCGGGATGAACGCGGCCGTCGGCGTGTGCGTCTTGGTGGGTTGCGGGGGAGCCGCGGCGGAGGGGACCGGCTTGTCAGTCCGCTGCCACGGCGGGCGGTCCCCGCCGGGGAGGCCGTGTCCGGGGGTTTCGGGCACGGCGGGCTGTCTACCGCCGCCCGCTCCGAACAGCCGCGGCGAAGCGGCCGTGCCCGCGCCGGATTCGTTCGCCGCCAGCGCGGCGAGGCGCTCCCTGGCCTCGGCCATGGTCGGGCGCTCGGTCGGCTCGGTGCGCAGCAGGCTCATCAGCAGCGCCGTCGCGGCGCCCGCCTGCTGCGGCGGGTTGATCTGGCCGTTCGCGGCCGCGTACAGCAGCGCGAGCTGGTTGGAGCTGTTCCCGTACGGGGTCTGGCCCTCGATCGCCTGGTAGAGCGTCGCGCCGAGCGCGAAGACGTCGGAGCTGGGCACCGGATCCGAGCCACGCGCCAGCTCGGGCGCGAGGTACGCCGGGGTGCCACCGATCAGGCCGGTCTGGGTGAGCGTCATGTCGCCGGCCGCGCGGGAGATGCCGAAGTCGGTGATCTTCGCGGTACCGGCCTCGTCGATCAGGATGTTGCCCGGTTTGACGTCGCGGTGCACGATCCCGGCGCGGTGCGCGGCGACCAGCGCCGACGCGACCTGCTCGCCGATCTTCGCGACGCGCCCCAGCGGCAGCGTGCCCTCGTCGGAGATGATCGCCGAGAGGCTCGGGCCGTTCAGGTACTCCATCACCAGGCAGGGGTCGCCGCCGTGCTCGGCGATGTCGAACACCACGATCGCGTTCGGATGCTGGAACCGGGCCGCGTTCTTCGCCTCGCGCATGGCGCGCTGGCGCATGTTGTCGCGTTCGGCCTCGGAGACACCTGGCTGCGGGAGGATCTGCTTGACCGCCACCGAGCGCTCGAGGCGGACATCGATGGCACGCCAGACCACCCCCATGGCACCGCTACCAATTTGCTCGACCAGGCGATAGTGCCCAGCGATCAGCTGACCGGTGTCGATGGCGACTGCTCCTGACACATTCTCCGGGTGATGGTGGCGCTACGCGGCCTGACAGGTCCCGCGCACCCGATCGAGTGTAGCGGGCGGCGGTTTCGGCTCCCCGTCAGCTCGCCGGTGCGGAGGCGGGCAATTCTTCCTCGCCGCTCGGTTCGGGTATCGGCCGGGCCTTGCGCCGGAAGACCTTGACCAGCCCGATGGCCCCCGCCGCGGCGAACACGGCGTAACAGATCAGCAGCGCGGGAGGTGTTTCCCCGGTCAGTGCGTCGCCGAGGACGACGACCGCGACCGTACCCGGCAGGCTGCCGAGCGCGGTCCCGATCAGATACGGGGCGAAACGGACGGATGACACTCCGCACAGGTAACTGAACGGAGCGAACGGCACCATCGGGATCAGCCGTAAGGAGGTGATCGCCAGTACCCCGCCGTCCGAAAGCCGGTCGTTGACCGCCCGGATCTTCGCCCGATGCAGGTGCCGGGTGACCAGGTCGCGGCCGAGCGCCCTCGAAAGAGCGAACGAGAGCGCGGACGCGACCGTGGTCGCCAGGATGCCGACGAGGATGCCCGTCGTGGCGCCGAGCAGCAGCCCGCCCGCCAGGTTGAACACGGTGCGCGGGATCGGCGCCACCGTCAGCACCGAATAGACCAGGAAGAACACCAGAGGAGTGGCCGGGCCGGTCTCGGCGGCCCAGGCCCGCAGCCCGGCCGGGCTCGGGATCGGCAGCAGCACCGCCGCCGCCACGAACAGGGCGAGCACGGTGAGCGCGAGGATTAATTTGGTACGCCCGGACACCGCGTCCACCGTACCGTGTCCGCCGTGATCGACACCGAGGCGCTGCGGGCACAGCCCGAACTCACCGGCGAGAGCGTCGTGCTCACCCAGCTCGACGAAACCTACTTCGAGACCGGCTGGGAGGCCCTGCGGGATCAGGAAAGCCGCAGGCTGACCGGCACACACACCGAGTTCACCCCCGAACAGGTCCGGACCTGGCTGGCCGGACGGCCGGGCCTGGACGATCGCGCGGACTACGCGATCTTGCGCAAGACCGATCGCGCGCACATCGGCGACCTCGCGCTCAACGACATCGACGAGGACAACCGCTCCGCGGCGTTCCGCATCGCCCTGAACGGGCCGGAGTTCTTCGGCAAGGGTTACGGCACCGAGGCGACCAGGCTGGTCCTCGACTACGCGTTCGGCGTCGTCGGCCTGCACCGGGTCTCGCTGGAGGTCTTCGACTACAACCCGCGTGCCCAGCGTGCCTACGAGAAGGCCGGGTTCGTCCGTGAGGGGCTCCAGCGCGACGCGCTGTGGTGGGACGGCGAATGGCATGACGTCGTCACGATGGCGGTGCTGAAGACCGATCCCCGGCCCTGATCGGCGATACGGTGGGCGCATGCCCAAGAACGGTGAGCCGATCGAGGTCGAGGCAGGCGAGCGCAAGGTCCGGGTGTCGAGCCCGGACAAGGTGTACTTCCCGGCCCGCGGGATCACGAAGCGCCAGGTCGTGGAGCACTACGTCGCGGTCGGCGAACCGTTGCTGCGCGCGATCGGGGAGCGGCCGACGACGCTGAAGCGCTACCTCGACGGCGTCGAGGGCGAGTGGTTCTACGCCAAGCGAGTGCCGAAGGGCGCCCCGGACTGGGTGGAGACCGCGAAGATCACCTTCCCGTCGGGCCGGACCGCCGAGGAGGTCTGCCCGACCGAGCCCGCCGTGTTCGCGTGGGCGGCGAACCTGGGCACCTTCGACTTCCACCCGTGGCCGGTGCGGCGGCCCGACGTCGACCATCCCGACGAACTCCGCATCGACGTCGACCCGCCGGACGAGGCGGGCTTCTCCGACGCTGTCGAGGTCGCGGGCGTGGTGCGCGAGGTCCTCGACTCGGCGGGCCTGACCGGCTATCCGAAGACCTCGGGCGGGCGCGGGGTGCACGTCCTGGTGCGGATCCGGCCGGACTGGGACTTCATCGACGTCCGGCACGCGGTGATCGCGCTGGGTCGCGAGGTCGAGCGCCGGATCCCGGACAAGGCGACCATCGCGTGGTGGAAGGAAGAACGCGGCGGCCGGGTCTTCATCGATTACAACCAGGCCGCCCGCGACCGCACGGTGGCGTCGTCCTGGTCGGTCCGCGGCACCCCGCGGGCGACGGTGTCGACGCCGCTGACCTGGGATCTGCTGACCGAGGTCGATCCGGACGACTTCGACGTCCTCACCGCGGGCGCCTTCTACGCCGAGCGTGGCGACCTGCACGCGCCGATGGACGAGCAGGCGTTCGGTATCGAGACCCTGCTGGAGTGGTACGCGCGGGACGAGCGCGACCACGGCCTCGGCGAGATGCCGTACCCGCCGGACTATCCGAAGATGCCGGGCGAGCCGAAACGCGTCCAGCCGAGCAAGGCGCGGGACGACACGTAGCACGCGTCAAGTGACGACGCGTGCGGTGTCGGTGACGAATTCACGTTTTTCCTTCGTTTTGCTCGCGGAGTGATTGCGCTTTCGTGTCGATCCAGAAACCGGTTACCGGTCCGTCGGGAACCGATACAAGACTGTGTGACGCGTGGGACTCAGTCGTAACGCCGGGCTTCCTGCCAGCGACGGTTCCCTCCGAACACTAGGCTGGGGGAGACGAAGGAGTATCCGTGGACGACCTGATCGCCTTTCTCGCCGCGCGTGTGGGGCAACGCCAGGCGTTGATCATGCAGGCGGTCAAGAAAACCGAGATCAACGAATCGCTCAATCGTGGTGAGACCAAGGTCGTCATCGAAAAGAAGATCCGCTCGCTCAACGACATCGAACTCGACGCGGTCAATCAGATGATCAACGAGATCGAGGCGACCCGGCGGCTCCTGCAGGCACATCGCACCACGGTTTCGGAGAAGGTCCCGGGATTCCCCTTGTACGGCAACGAGTACTGGTGCGAGACCTGCCACGTGCCCGCCGACGAGGCAGGCACGAACTGGTGCCTGACCCTGCGGCTGCTGGCCCTGCCGCACGCCGACCACCCGGACTACAGCGAGCGCTGGCGCCCCTGAGCGGGGAATGCCCGCCGGGCCCGGACGCGTTGACCCGAGGGTGATCACGCTTTCGGTACTGGACCGGTCCCCGACCCGCCGCGGCGGCGACGCGCCCCGCGCGTTGCGGGAGACCGTCGCCTTCGCGCGGGAAATCGAAGCCCTGGGCTATCACCGGTTCTGGGTTTCCGAACACCACAGCGTGCCCGGGGTCGCCGGTTCGGCGCCCACCGTCCTGGCGGCGGCGGTCGCCTCGGCGACCGAGCGGATCCGGGTCGGCACCGGTGGCGTGATGCTGCCCAACCACCGGCCGCTCGTGGTCGCGGAACAGTTCGGCGTGCTCGAATCGCTCTTCTCCGGCCGGATCGACATGGGGCTGGGGCGGTCGGTCGGATTCACCGGCGGGGTGCGGCAGGCGCTCGGGCACGAGAAGGACGACGCGGATCGCTTCGGCGAGCAGGTCCGCGAGCTGCTGGGCTTCCTCGCGGGCGATCAGACGACGTATCCGGGCGTGCACGCCATCCCCGCGGAGGGACTGCGCGTGCCCGCGTTCCTGCTGGCCACCGGTGCCGGGGCGCGGCTGGCCGCGGAATTGGGGCTGCCGCTGGTGATCGCGCCGGTCCGGGGCGAGGGGCCGCTGCTGGAGGCCATCGAGGGGTATCGCTCCGGGTTCCGCCCTTCCGCGCGGGCTTCGCGGCCGTATGTCGTGGTGTCCACGGCCATCGCGGTCGCCGAGACGGCCGAACGGGCCCGGCGGCTGCTGATCCCCGAAGCGTGGTCGACCGTGTACTCGCGCACGCACGGTGTCTTCCCGCCGTTGTCGCCGGTGGACGAGATCCTCGCCGGGCCGATGTCGGACCGCGACCGGGACCGGCTGGACCGCGCGCTCGACGGTCAGCTCGCCGGCACCCCGGACGAGGTGGGCGACCGGCTGGCCGATCTCGTCGCCAAGACCGGTGCCGACGAGATCCTGGTGACCACCAGCACTTTCGACCAGGCGGAGCGGCTCGAGTCCTATCGCGCGCTGGCCGAGGTCGCCGGGTTGCGGAGCCTCGCCGCGGTGTCGTGACCTTTGCTAGGGTCACGGCCATGACTGCCGGGTCGGCCTCGTGCCGTGAGCGGACGGATTCCCCGGCCGCCGCTTGATCTCCGCGCGGGCCCGCAGCCCGCCTCCGCGTAGGTGTCCTCATGTGGACCATGCGCGGAAAGGAGGTGAATCGCATGTCTCCCACCGAGAATTGGCGCGAGTTCGTCGTCACGCACGCCGATGGCGGCGTTCTGGACGGAATCGTCACCCGGGTGCTCCCGTTCGGCGCGTTCGTCGAAGTGGCCCCCGGGATGGAAGGGCTGCTGCCGACCGTCGGCGGAACCGGCCCGTTCGCCGCCGGGGCGGCCGTCGCGGTGCGACTGGACAAACTGGACGTCCAGAACCGCCGGTTCAGCCTGACCCTGGCCTGAACCCGGGTGGAAACCTAGAGGCGCAAAAGGAGTTGGGTGAGCATGCGCTGGGCGGGGTCGTCCAGGTCGATCCCGGACACCTCGCCGGCGCGGCGCACCCGGTAGCGGACCGTGTTCGGATGGATGTTCAGCTCGCGTGCCGCGCGCCGGACGTCCCCGAACGCGTCGAGGTAGGCGAGCACGGCGGGCACGAGGATGCCGCCGTGCTCGGCGTCGTGCGCGATCAGTCCGGTCAGCCGCGGATCGCGGATCCTCGGCTGCTCGCCGAGGAACGCGAGCACCTCCGAGAGCAGGACTTCGGCGCGGACGTCGGCCAGCGAGGCGACGTCCGCGGTCTCGTGCCCGCGCGCCATCGTCGCCAGCACGCGGTCCGCGTCGCCGCGTGAGGCCGCCGCGTCCGAGAGCCGGGGCACGACACCGCCCAGCGCCGCGCGCACCCGGACGTCGAGATGCCGTTGCGCGGTACCGACGATTTCCTTGGCCAGCGCCAGGATCCGCGCTTCGGCGTGTTCGGGGAGGTCGGGAAGGAGCGCGTAGACCCGGCCGCCGATCACGCTCACCAGCGCGCTCCGCCGGTACGCGGCGGTGTGCACGGTGATCAGGTGCACCAGCTCGGCGCGCCGCAGCTGCCGGTCGGTCGCGGCCCGGTCGCGGGGGAGCGAGAACGCCAGCACCATGGCGGGTTTCCCGGGATCCGCGCCGATGTCGTCGGCGACGGACTCGGCGTCGACGCGTCCGTCGAGCAGGCCCGCCAGCAGGTCCTCGCGCAGCCGGAGCTCGGGGCTGGGCAGCGTCCGGTGGCGGATCAGCTGCGGTGCCAGCGCCCGGCTCGCGCCGAGCAGCGCGACCTCCGCGCTTTCGGTGAGCGGATGCGCGCCCTCCTGGACCCAGATCGTGCCCAGCGGCTGCGATCCGGCGTGGATCCCGGCCGCGATCCGCCGCCGGATGCCGAGATCGGGCCGCTCGTCGATGCGGACGATGCCTTCACCGGCGCGAAGCCGCTGGTAGACACCCCATTCGCGCAGCATCGCGAGATACCGCTCCGGGCCTTCGCGGCCGAGGATCGAGAGCCGGCGCAGCTCGTCCACCTCGTCGCCCGCCCGCGAATAGGCCAGCACGCGGCTCGCGGTGTCCTCGATGCTGACCAGGCCGCCGGTCAGCGTCGCGATGGTCTGCGCGAGCAAGAACAGATCGCCCAGCACCTCGCCGCTGTCCGCCTCGCCACCCGTGCGCGCCGCGTCGACCACGCCCCTGGCCAGGGCTTCGACCTGCTCCCAGCGCGCCTCGTGGCCGACCTCGATCAGCGCGATCCCCGCGTCGGCCGCGACGTTCACGACGGCCGAGCCGTTCTTGACCGCCACGGCGGCCGCGCCGGACCGCCCCGCCGCCCGGATCGCGCCGGAGGCCGAGCGCCCGCGAGCGCCGATCACCAGGACGAGGTCACCCGGATGGGCGTCGGGCGGATCCTCCGGATCGTGGATGACGACGTCCTCCACCTGCACGCCGAGCCCGCCAGGGGCCGCGAGCATCCTGACCAGCGGTTCCCCGAGCGTGGCGAGGACATGCCGGAGCGAGGCGCCTGTGGTCGTATCCGTGGTCAGATCATCACCGGATTAAGCCGATCGGACAAGATGGTCACCCCGATTCTAGCCAGTCGAACAAGCCGTGGCGAAGCCGTCCGGTCTACCGTTCGGGGTGAGACCTCTATCCGGCGAAGTGAAGTCAGGAGCAGTCAGTGGACGCCGTGACCCAGACCCCCGCCCCGAAGAACGAGCCGGTGCTGAACTACGCGCCGGGCAGCGCTGAGCGCGCTGAACTCGAGGGCGCGCTCAAGTTGCTGGGCAACGCCGACCCCATCGACATCACCGCGACGATCGGTGGTGAGCAGCGCAAGGGCGGCGGCGAGAAGATCGAGGTCGTCCAGCCGCACAACCACAAGGCGGTGCTGGGCGTCATCCACAGCGCGACCGCGCAGGACACCCACGACGCGATCGCCGCCGCCAAGGCCGCCGCTCCCGGCTGGCGCGCGCTGTCCTTCGACGACCGCGCCGCCATCATCCTGCGCGCCGCCGACCTGCTCGCCGGCCCGTGGCGCGCCAAGCTGAACGCCGCCACCATGCTCGGCCAGTCGAAGACCGCCTTCCAGGCCGAGATCGACTCCGCCTGCGAGCTCATCGACTTCTGGCGCTTCAACGTCGCGTTCGGCCGTCAGATCCTCGCCGAGCAGCCGGTCAGCTCGCCCGGCATCTGGAACCGGATGGAGCACCGCCCGCTCGAGGGCTTCGTGTACGCCATCACGCCGTTCAACTTCACCGCGATCTCCGGCAACCTGCCGACCGCGCCCGCGCTGATGGGCAACGTCGTGCTGTGGAAGCCGTCGCCGACGCAGAGCTACGCCGCGCACATGCTGATGCGGCTGCTCGAAGAGGCGGGTATGCCGCCGGGCGTCATCAACCTGCTCCCGGGTGACGGCAAGGCCGTCTCCGAGGTCGCCCTGACCCACCGCGACCTGGCCGGGATCCACTTCACCGGTTCCACCGCGACCTTCCAGCACCTGTGGGCCACCGTGGGCGCCAACATCTCCGGCTACCGCACGTACCCGCGCCTGGTCGGCGAGACCGGCGGCAAGGACTTCGTGCTCGCGCACGCCTCCGCCGACGTCGACGTCCTGCGCACCGCGCTGATCCGCGGCGCCTTCGAGTACCAGGGCCAGAAGTGCTCGGCCGCGTCCCGCGCCTACGTCCCGCGTTCGCTCTGGGCGAGCCTGAAGGACGAGCTGGTCTCCGAGACCGAGGCCATCACCTACGGCGACGTCAACGACCTGGACAACTTCGGTGGCGCCGTGATCGACCGCCGCGCCTTCGACAAGCACGCCGCCGTGCTGAAGAGCGCGGCCGAAGACGCCGAGATCGAGGTCATCGCCGGTGGCACCGCCGACGACAGCGTCGGCTACTTCGTGCGCCCGACGATCCTGGTGTCGGACAACCCGGACCACGAGATCTTCCGCACCGAGTACTTCGGCCCGATCCTCGCGCTGCACGTGTACGAGGACGAGGACTTCGACAAGGTGCTGAAGCTGGTCGACGAGACCGCCGACTACGCGCTCACCGGTGCGGTCATCGCGAACGACCGCACCGCCGTGGCGAAGGCGTCCGAGGCGCTGCGTTTCGCCGCCGGCAACTTCTACGTCAACGACAAGCCGACCGGTGCGGTCGTCGGCCAGCAGCCCTTCGGCGGCGGTCGCGCGTCCGGCACCAACGACAAGGCCGGTTCGGTGTTCAACCTGCTCCGCTGGACGAGCCCGCGCTCGGTCAAGGAGACCTTCGTCCCGCCCACCAGCGTCCGTTACCCCCACCAGGGCTGAGAACCAGGAGTTCGTGATGTTGCGTGCCCCGTTGCTCGCCGCCGCTCGATCCCAGCGGATGCGCAAGCTGGTCGAGGTCGTCCCCGCCACCCGATCGGTGGTCAGCCGGTTCGTCGCCGGCGCGAAGACGCCCGACGCCGCCCGGGTGGTCCGCGAACTGGCCGACGACGGCCTCCGGGTCACCCTCGACCACCTCGGCGAGGACACCGCCGACGCCGAGCAGGCCGCGACCACGGTCCGCGCCTACGAGGAACTGCTGACCGCGCTGGCGGCCGACGGCCTCGCGTTCGGTGCGGACGTGTCGGTGAAGCTGTCCGCGGTGGGCCAGTCCCTGCCCGCCGACGGCGAGAAGGTCGCGCTGGAGAACGCCCGCAAGATCTGCGCGGCGGCCGAAGCGGTCGGTGCCACGGTGACCCTCGACATGGAGGACCACACCACCACCGACTCGACGCTGGGCATCCTCAAGGAACTGCGCACCGAGTACCCGTGGGTCGGCGCGGTGCTGCAGGCATACCTGCGGCGGACCGAGCAGGACTGCCGTGACCTGGCGGTCGAGGGGTCGCGCGTCCGGCTGTGCAAGGGTGCCTACGCCGAACCCGAGGAGGTCGCGTTCCAGGACAAGTCCGAAGTGGACAAGTCCTACGTGCGCTGCCTGAAGATCCTCATGCAGGGCAAGGGTTATCCGATGGTCGCCTCGCACGACCCCCGGATGATCGCGATCGCCGAGAAGCTCGCGGCGGACGCGGGCCGCAAGGCGGACGATCACGAATTCCAGATGCTGTACGGGATCCGTCCCGAAGAGCAGCGCCGGATCGCGGGCGACGGCAAGACGATGCGCGTCTACGTCCCCTACGGCGACGAATGGTACGGCTATTTCATGCGCAGGCTGGCGGAACGCCCGGCGAACCTGGCGTTCTTCCTGCGCGGACTCGCCACCAGGGGCTGACCCGGTCCCGAGTGGCACTGTTCCGCTGAAAGACAAAGGCGCCCTTCCCGGCGAAACCCGCCGGGAAGGGCGCCTTCTCCATACTCGTCAGGCCTCCTGGGCCTCTTCCTTGAGCTTGTCCATGTCGATGTCGCGCGCCTGCTGGATGAGGTCTTCGAGCGTCTTCTCCGGCAGCGCGCCCGGCTGGGCGTAGATCACCGTCTTGTCGCGGATGACCGCGAGGGTGGGGATCGAGCGCACGTCGAAGGCGGCGGCCAGCTGCTGCTCGGCCTCGGTGTCGACGCTCGCGAACACGATGTCGTCGTGGTTCTCCGACACCTTCTCGTACGTCGGCGCGAACTGACGGCACGGCATGCACCAGCCCGCCCAGAAGTCGATGATGACGAAGTCGTTCTCGGAAACGACCTGGTCGAAGTTGGCGGCGGTCAGCTCCACAGTGCTCATGCCCGGCGTAACGAATCGGGCGGGACGCGCATTCCCGCGAGTGCGCGTAGCGTCTCGGATGGAGCAACCCACGTTTCGCGGGAGGTGCGTATGGCCGACGGGGACATCCTCAGCCGGATCGACGAGCTGGTCAGCGAGGAGCACGAACTCCGTTCGCGGGCGATCGGCACCGGGCTCAGCTCGGACGACCGGTCCCGCCTGGCGAGCGTGGGGCAGCAGCTGGACCAGTGCTGGGACCTGCTGCGGCAGCGGCGGGCGCGGGTGGAGTTCGACGACGACCCGGATCAGGCCACGGCGCGGCCGGTTTCCGAGGTGGAGTCCTACCGGCAGTAGCCCTTTTGGTCCCGGCTGACGCCATGAACGGTCCGTTCCTTGCAAAATTTGCAAGGAACGGACCGTTCATGGCACGCGGGTGGGAAGTGTGGGGCGGGTGAGGTTGCGAAAGCCACTTTCGCAACCTTCAACGTTGCGAAAGTGGCTTTCGCAAGGCGCGCTGGCCCGAGGGACGCCATGCTCGGCGGGGCGCGGGATGCTCGCTGGAGTCGCACCAGAAGTGTCATGAAAGGGTCGTTCAGGACGAAAAACGTCCTGAACGACCCTTTCATGACATTTCGCGAGGCGACGCAGGCGGCGGGAAGTCAGGCCGGGCACAGAGTCCCGTCGACGGGCACCTTCCCGTCGATCAGGAACGCCCGCGTCGCGTCCGCGACGCACGGCGAGAGGCTCAGCGCGCCGTGTCCGGCACCCTGCCAGGTGATCGTGACCGCGCTCGGCATCTGGTCGGCGGCCCGGCCGGTGCCCTGTTCGGGGGTGACCGGGTCGGTCGCCGTGCCCGCGACGAGCATCGGCGGCGCCCCCGGTGCGCCCGCGGGCGGGAGCGGTTCGCGGCGCACGGGCCACGGGCTGCACCAGGCCAGTTGCTGCGCGGCGAAGACGCCGAACTGCGGGTACTTGTCGCGCAGTGTCGTGGCCGCGCGCGTGAGCTCCTCGGCCGAGAGCCGGCTCGCGCTGTCGTTGCATTTGGTCGCGAGCGTGCCGTCCAGCCGCGAAGGCCGCGCCCGGGAGTCCTTCAGCACCGGTTCGGCGAACGCGGCCAGCGGGGTGACGTCGCCGGTCTGCGCGGTCTTGAGCGCTTCGGCGAGTTCCACCCAGCGTGAGCGCTGCGCGAGCCCGGAGTAGATGGCGTACAACGCGATCCCCGGCGTGATCTCCGCGCCGTCGGTGGTCGTCGCGGAGGCGGAACGGAGCCGGTCCGCGACGGCGGTCACGGCGGAGCGGGCGTCGCCGATCGGGCAGCCCCTCGCGATGCAGTCGGCTCCGAAAGCGTCGAGGGTGGCCTGCGCGCTCGCGGCGACCGATTCCTGCACGGCCGTCGCGTCGGGGGCGGGGTCGGGCAGCCCGTCGAGCATCACCCGGCCGACCTGTGCCGGGTACCGCACGGCGTACTCGGCGAGGACCTTCGAACCGTCGCCGCGGCCCAGCGCGTGCAGCTTGTCCATGCCCAGTTGTTCACGGAGTTCTTCGAGGTCGCCCGCGGCCCGCCAGCTGTCCATCGCGAACTGCGAGTCGTCCAGTTCGATGGCGCACTGCTGGCCCGCCTTGCGGGCCGCGTCGACGACGCTTTCGAGGTCGGCGGCCGCCGGGTCGCCGCCCAGCAGTTCGGTGCGGATCTCCGCCGGGATGCACTGCACCGGCGCGGACGATCCGGTCCCTCGCCGGTCCACCCCGATCAGGGAGAACTTCTGCAGGAACTCGGGCGGCAGCGTCGTGGCCAGCCGCGCGGCGTACAGCGAACCCGGCTCACCGTCGACGTCGTTGACCACGACGAGCGGGATCGGCCCGCCGCCGGTCTTGACCACCGACAGCCGTGAGAGCCCGCGCCCGGGCAGGTCCGGCGCGTCGAGCGTGGTGGCCACCCTGGCGCAGGAGAACTTCAGCGTGTCCGGCACGGACGGCTGCCCCAGCCGCTGCCTGGTCGCTTCGTCGCAGTCCTCCCATTTGATCGACGGCGACCGGGGTTCGGCCAGCGGCGGCAGCGGCACCTGCTGCGCCGTCGTCTGGCCGCCGGGCTCCGGCTTTCCGTCGTTGTCGATCACCGCGGGCCGGACCGACGGCCCGGCGGTGCAGCCCGCGAGCACGGCCGCCACCACGGTGGTCGTCAGGATCAGCCGTGGCGTGCGGCGGGCGGTGCTCACGGGCTGGTCCTCACTTCCAAGGCATGACAAAGCTCGGGACAGAGCTTCGCAGGTCGGATGTCAGGACACGGTTAGCGGGTGCGTTTCACCTCGCCGCGGAACACCGCGTCCAGGTCGTAGCGGGCCACCTCGTCGAGCTGGGCGTAGGTGCAGGAGTCCGGCTCGCGGTCGGGGCGCCAGCGTTTGAACTGGGCGGTGTGGCGGAACCGCGACGGATATCCGCCTTCTGTGTGTTCGTAGCCGACCTCGACCACCTTCTCCAGCTTCAGGGGCACCCACGGGGCTTCCTTGGCCTTCCACCGGGTGATCCCGCCGGGGATCCGCTGGTGCTCCCGCACGTTGTCACCCAGCCAGGGGTGATCGGCCCCGTCGGTGATCAGCGGCGCCAGCTCCTCGGCCAGTTCACGCCGCCGGGTGACCGGGAACGAGCCGACGACACCGGGATGGTGCAGCACGCCGTTCTCGTCGTAGAGCCCGAGCAGGAACGAGCCGACCAGCTCGCCCGGTTCGCCGTCGACGTGCCACCGCAGCCCCGCGAGCACGCAGTCGGCGGTACGCGAATGCTTGTACTTCAGCAGCACCCGTTTGCCGGGCGTGTAGGGCTCGTCGAGCGGTTTGCCGATGACGCCGTCGAGCCCGGCGCCCTCGAACAGCTCGAACCAGTGCCGCGCGATCGCCGGATCCGCGGTGGCCGGGGTCAGGTGGATGCCGTCGGAGGCGAGCTTCTCCAGCCGTTCCCGCCGCTTCGACGTGGGTTCGTCCAGAAAGGACTCGTCGCCGAGCGCCAGCAGGTCGAACGCGACGAACTCCGCCGGGGTCTGCTCCGCCAGCAGCTTGATGCGGCTTTCGGCGGGGTGGACCCGGTCGGTGAGCGCGTCGAAGTCCAGCTTCCCGCCCCGGGCGACCACCAGTTCGCCGTCCAGCACGATCCGCTCGGGCAGCGCAGCCTTCAAGCGCTCGACGACTTCGGGGAAGTAGCGGTTCAGCGGCTTCTCCGACCGCGACTGCAGGGTCAGCTCGTCGCCGTCGCGGAACACCAGGCAGCGGTAGCCGTCCCATTTGGGCTCGAACAGCAGCCCGCCGGAATCGGGGATCGCCTTCGCCGGTTTGGCGAGCATCGGTTTGACCGGCGGCGTCAAGGGAAGCGACATGACGGCCATTCTTGCCGCACCGGCGCGGTCAGCGCACCCGTTGCGGTGCCGTCGTGTCGAGTTCGATCCGGACGGCGGTCGGCAGGACGTCCACTCCCAGCGACTCCCGCGCACGGGCCAGCACGGTGTGGTCGAGCTGCTCCCAGACCCGTTTCAGGTCGGTGCCCTCGACGAGCCAGAGCGTGATGCGCAGCGCCGGGTTCTCCTTGTCGCCGACCGCGCGGACCCGGGCGCGCCCGACCCCGTCGACCGTCTCGGCGTCGAGGCGGACGGCCTCGGAGATCGCCGAGGAGGTCACCACGAGATCGTCGTCGAGTTCGAGGTCCGGGCGGCCTTCCGGGCGCAGTGACCGGAAGAACCACCACAGGCCCAGCCACAGCAGGACGACACCGAGCACGATCGCGCCGATGCGGGCGGCGAGCGCGTGCCCCGACAGCCAATCGAGGGCGATCGGGTCCACGAGCGGCCGGCCCGCGCGGTACGTGCCGAGCCAGCCCGCGCCGACCACCAGCGCCGCTGCCCCGCCGAGCAGCGCGAGGAGTCCGATGAGGACGGTCAGCGTCCGTTCCGTGCCGGTGGACCGGCCGAGTGCCTTGGCGGAGACCGAACGGGTCATCGGCGGTCCTTCGGGGAGTCGACGACGACCGACACCTTCGGCCGCCGT
This sequence comes from Amycolatopsis keratiniphila subsp. keratiniphila, assembly GCF_001620365.2. GTDB lineage: Bacteria > Actinomycetota > Actinomycetes > Mycobacteriales > Pseudonocardiaceae > Amycolatopsis > Amycolatopsis keratiniphila. The sequence goes on along the minus strand of NZ_LQMT02000032.1, from coordinate 257,748 downwards.
ACCAGCGGGACGTCGTCGAGCAGACCGGACACCGTCTCCAGCAGCCGCGGCCGCAGCTCGCCTTCGGTTTCCAGCCTGCTCGTCGCGCGGACGCGGATCTTCTTGGCGGTGGCCGTGACCTTCGCGCCCACGACGTTGTCCTGCGCGCGCACCGTCACCCCGATGAGCCTGGCCAGCGAACGCGGCGACGTGGTCACGCTGACCTCGTTCGCCGGATCGGTCAGCCGGATGGCGCGCCGCCCGGCCGAGGCGGCCGCCAGGATCAGCAGCAGCCCGGCGACCGCGACGGCGATGGAGAGATACCGGACTTCGGGGGTGTTCCAGGACAGTTCCGCGAGCCTGTCGCGCCAGTCGTCCCACGGCACGAACAGCGGCCCGCGTCCCGGCCGCCACCAGCCCCAGCCGACCTCCAGCGCCAGCAGGACCCCGGCGGCGGCCAGTGCCAGCCCGAGCAGGGCCGACAGCAGGCGGACGAACAAACGCATGCGGGTGCTCCTTTTAGCGGACGCGGGGTGCGATGTCGGGCAGGAGCGCGGAGACCGTCACCGAGATGTCCCGCACCTGGTACGAGGTGATCCGTTCGACCTCCTCGGTGACCTTGGCGCGCAGGTCGCCGACGATCCGCCGCACCGGCGCCGGGTAGTTCAGCGCGACGTCGAGCACGAGATCGACGTCGTTGCCCTCGCCGCCGACCTTCGCGCTCGCACCGTGTGTCCCCAGCCCGAGCCCGGCGATCCGCCGCTCGGCGCGCGTGGTCCCGTCGACCTGGTCCGCGGCGTGCTGCGCGATCTTGCGGACCACGGACGGCGCGATGGTGAGGGTGCCGCGGTCCTCCGGTTCGGCCGGGAGGGTCATTTGTCGCGGCCCCGGCCGAACAGGTCGCCGAGGTCGAGTTCGCCGTCGAGCACGCGGCCGAGGACGAGGCCGATGACGCCGACGGCCAGTGTCACCAGGAACGCGGTGAAGCCCTGGGTCGCGGCGAGGCCGAGGATGAGGCCGGCGAGCAGGCCGGTCTGGGTCCCGTTCATCACTCCACCCGCGAGGTCTCGGTCTCGCCGCCGTTCTCGTCCGGCAGGTGGATGTCGTTGACCGCGATGTTGACCTCGATCACCTCGAGGCCGGTGATCTGCTCGACCTGGCCGATCACGTTGCGGCGCACCGCGCGCGCGACGTCGACGATGCGGGCGCCGTACTCGACGACCACGTCGAGGTCGATCGCCGCCTGCTTCTCGCCGACCTCGACCGAGACACCGGACGTGGTGACGGTCCCGGAGCCGGGGATGCGCTCGCGGATCGCGCCGAAGGCCCGCGAGACGCCGCCGCCCAGCGCGTGGATCCCGGTCACCTCGCGGGTGGCGAGTCCGGCCACCTTCTGCACCACCACCGACGAGATCGTGGTCTTGCCGGCGGCTCCTTCCTCGTTGAGGGACGCCCCGGTGACCGGGGTGTCGGGCTTGCTCGCGCTCGGCTGCGCCATGAAGTTCGCTCCTTCTCGGCCTGTACCGCGCGACCTGCGCGCGCGGCGGTCCCTACGCTCTCACCGACCTGGACACACGCGCACGCCGAGCCGTCACGCTTCATCCCCCGGATGGAGTAATCAGTTGCGGTTCAGTCCGGGTGGACGTCGACGACGTGGACGTTGATCGTGGGCGGGGCCGAACCGAGCTGGCCGGACAGCGCCGCGCCGACCCGGTGCCGCAACAGCTCCGCGACGGCCGCCTCGACGCCGAACCGGATCGTCACCAGCACCTGGAGCACGTCCTCTTCGAGTGCGACGGCCGAGACGTGGACGCCGCCGAGTTCGCGGCCGATTTCGGCGGCGAGGCTCCTGGTCATCAGCACCAGTGCCCGCTCCGACACCTGGGTCTTCCCGCCCGAGGACGGCAGGTCGAGCGGCGCGGTCGTGTGCCCGCCCCGGACGCCGCTGACCGAACGGAGCACCCGTTCGACGAGTCCCGGCGGCGTCGGTACCGGACGGCTCGCGGCGGCGCGTACCTGCTGCCACCGGGGGTCGTCGCGCGGATCCTCGCTCATCACCGTTCCCCGGGTCGGAAGTTGTCGCCGAGTTTCGCCAGCAGCGCCACCCGCGCGCGGTGCAGGCGGGCGCGCAGGGCGGGCACGCTGACTTCCAGCACCTCGGCCACCTCGTCGTAGGTCAACCCTTCGAATTCTCGCAGAATCAGCGGGATCCGCTGGCCGACGTCGAGTTCGGCGATCGCGCGCAGCACCGTGCCGACCTGTTCGGCGCTCACCACGTACCCCTCCGGACCAGGCACGACACCCGCGTCGCCCTCGTCGAGCGGCACCGTCGGTTTCCGGCGGCGGACCACGCCGAGTGCGCCGTTCGTCGTCACCCGGTAGAGCCAGGTCGACACCGCGGATTCGAACCGGAAGCCGGGCAAAGCGCGCCACGCGGAGAGCCAGGCCTCCTGGACGACGTCCTCGGCCTCCGACGAGCTGCCGGTGATCCGCAGCGCCACCCGGTACATCCTGGCCGTGTGCCGCCGGACCAGGAGGTCGAAGGCACCGTGGTCCCCGGCGGCGGCCCGGGTCGCCAGTTCCTCGTCCGGAACCGGCGCGGCCTCGTTCACCCGCTCTCCCGGCGGCGGTAGCGCAGCATGGTGAAACCGTCTTCGAAGAGCACGGACGCGAGGTCCATCCGTCGTGGTTCCGGGGACGGGCGGCCGTCGGCGATCCGGCGTTCGCCCGCGCCGGCCAGCAGCGGGGCGACGGTCAGGCACAGCTGGTCGACGAGGTCGGCCGCGATCAGGTCGGCGAACAGCGCCGGCCCGCCCTCGCAGTCGATCCGGCGCAGCCCGCGTTCGTCCAGCAGCGCGAGCGCGCGGTGCAGGTCGACGTCTTCGGTCCCCGCGACGAGCACCTCGGCGCCCGCGCGTTCCAGCGCTGTCCGGGGCGCCTTCCCGGTGGTGATGACGATCGGCGGCACCTTGGTGTCGGTGAACAACGGGCCTTCGGGGTCGAGTTCACCGGAACGGGTCACCACCGCGATCGGCGGCACCTCGGACAGCCCGAGCGCGACGCGGCGGGCGGCGCGTTCGGGAGTGACCCGCGCGCCGCGGTAGCCCTCGGCGCGCGCCGTGCCGGCGCCGACCAGGATCACGTCGGAAAGCAGCCGCCCCATCAGGAAGATCCGCTTGTCGGCGGGGGAGGACAACCCCTCGGACAGCTCGTCGACCGCCACCGCGCCGTCGGCGGAGCTGACGAAATTGACCTGGACCCAGGGCCGGGTCAGGCCTTCCGGATAGCCGTAGAGCCGTTCGAGGTCGCCGTCGGAGACGGGTTCCGCCGGTGTCGTTGGCCACAAAAGCTGCACACCGCCATCCCAGCACGCGCCCGACGGCACCGCTGAGCGGGGGATACGCCCGGTCAGGGAGAGTGAACCCGCGACGACGGTGCCGTTACGCTCGGCGAATGCCCGCCCGCCTGATCGATCGCCGTCCGGAGCTGTCCGCCGACGAGCTGATCACCGCGCTCGTCCCGCCGCCGAGGTTCGACGCGGTCCGGTTCTCCACCTACGTGCCCAACCCGGACGAGCCGAGCCAGGCACAGGCCGTCGTCGACTGCGGCGCGTTCGCGAAGCGCGTGGCGGAGGCCTCGAACCGGAAGCCGAAGTCGAAGCTGCGCGCGTTGTTCGGCGGCGGGGACGAGGCGCCGTCCGGGCCGATGGGGCTCTACCTCGACGGCGGATTCGGCGTCGGCAAGACGCACCTGCTCGCCTCGACGTGGCACGAGACGCCGTCGCCCAAGGCGTACGGGACCTTCGTGGAGCTGACGCACCTCGTCGGCGCGCTGGGGTTCGCCGAGGCGGTGCGGCGGCTGTCGGAGCACCGGTTCCTGGCGATCGACGAGTTCGAACTCGACGACCCCGGCGACACCATGCTCGTCACGCGGCTGCTGCAGGAGCTGATCTCGGCCGGGGTGTTCGTCGCGGCGACCTCCAACACGCTGCCGGACAAACTCGGCGAGGGCCGGTTCGCCGCCGCGGACTTCCTGCGCGAGATCCAGTCGCTGTCCGCCCGGTTCGGCGTCTGCCGTGTGGACGGTCCGGACTACCGCCACCGCGGCCTGCCGGACGCGCCGCCGCCGGCGAGCGCCGAAGAGCTGGAAGCCTCCGCCGCCGCGCATCCGGCGTCCACTGTGGACGATTTCGACGCGCTGTGCGAGCACCTCGGCAAGCTGCACCCTTCGCGCTACGGAAGGCTTCTCGACGGCGTGACCCGGGTGCACCTGCGCGACATCCACCCGGTGCCCGACCAGAACGTCGGGCTGCGGCTGGTCGCCTTCGCCGACCGGCTCTACGACCGTGCGATCCCGCTGGTGGTCTCGGGAGAGCCCGTGCCCGAACTGTTCACCGAAGAGATGGTGAACGGCGGCTACCGCAAGAAGTACCTGCGCGCCGTCAGCCGTCTGACGGCACTGGCGCGCGACGCCGTGCAGCCCAGGTGAGCAGGACCCACGTGGCGCACACGGTCGCGACGGCGAACAGCGTGCCGCCCACGACGTCGGTCAGGTAGTGGTAGCCGAGGCCGATCATGCCGATCGTCACGCCGCACAGCGCCACCGCGCCCACCGTCGCGATGACCGCCTTCGCGACACCGGGGCGGGCGAGCAGGACGAGCACGGTCAGCACGGCGACCAGCGCGACGGTGTGCCCGCTGGGGTAGGCGAGGTAGGTGTACTTCCAGCGGCCGAAGAGCGGCTTGAGCACCCAGGTGTTCGCGAGGATCGCGACGAGCGGGCCCACGATGGTCAGCACCGCTTCGAGCCTGCGGCCGCCGATCAGGCACAGGACGGCGGCGAGCACCGCGACCGGGATCAGGACGTAGGCCTCGGTCGGCAGCACCAGTAGCCGCAGCAGGTCGGTGCCGGGGCCGAAGGCGCGCTCCACCCATCGCACGGCGAGCTCGTCCGGACCGGAGACACCTTCGCCGGACACCAGCACGCCGAGCACGACCATGATCACGGCACAGGTCACCGCGACCAGCCCGTACGGCGCTCTTCCGCTCATCCGGGGAGATTACGTGACGGGCGATCAGTCACCATGCAGGGACGGCTCGCGAGGACGAAGGGGGCTTTCGATGCGGATCAGTGTGGTCGGCGGCGGGGTGATCGGGCTGAGCTGCGCGCACCGGCTGGCGGGCGCCGGGCACGACGTCACGGTGCTCACCGACGCCGGACCGGGGGAGACGACGTCGGCGGTCGCGGGTGGCGTGCTGTTCCCGCCGCTGGCGGCGAACTCCGACCGGGTCGACCGCTGGACCGCGACGAGCGTCGAGGAGTACCGCACCCTCGGGGCCCCCGGCGTCCGCATGCTCCGGGGGACCTACGTCGTCCCGCGCGAGGCGGCGCTGCCGTCGTGGGCGCTGTCCATGCCCGGCCTCGACCACGAACCCGGACGGCTCAGCTTCACCACCGCGGTGGTCGACACCCCGGTGTACCTCGACTGGCTCGCCGGCGAAGTCGCCGCGTTGGGCGTCCGGACCGAGCACCGCACCGTGTCACGGTTGGACGACCTCGACGCGGATCTCGTGGTGAACGCCGCCGGGCTCGGCGGGGGGCGGTTGGCAGGGGACGGCACCGTGGTGCCGGTCGGCGGCCAGGTCGTCCACCTCGCCGATCCGGGACTGACCGAATGGATCGTCGACGGCTCGACTCCGGTGCTGCGGCACGTGATCCCGCACGGCCGCCATGTCGTCTGCGGCGGCACGCAGGAGCCCGGCCGCGATTCGGTCGAACCGGACCCCGGTGTGACCGCCGACATCGTGCGGCGGTGCCGGGAACTCGTGCCCGCGCTGGCCGACGCGCCCGTGCTGGGCGCGAAGGTCGGCTTGCGGCCGTTCCGGCCCGAGGTGCGGCTGGAGCGGGACGGCCGCGTCGTGCACTGCTACGGGCACGGGGGCGCGGGGATCACCGTCGCCTGGGGCTGCGCCGACGACGTCCTGGCCCTGGTGTGAGGTCCCGCATTCAGAGGACTAAATGCGGCAGACGCGGCGTGAGCGAAGGCGTGACTCGCGTGATCAGGGACGTGACTCGCGTGATTGGAGGCCGCACTCGTGTGTTCCGCCGCTGATCACGCGAGTTCCGTCTTCGATCACGCGAGGGCGGCCGATCGGTCCAGGTGGTCGTGAGTGGCGTTTCGGGTTAGAACCCGAAACGCCACTCACGACCACCGTGAGGAGCCGCGCGAAGGTGCCGGATCGGTTGTTCCCCGGCCGCCAACCTGCCGCATTCAGAGGACTAAATGCGGCGGGGGGTCAGAGGGCGGCAAAGGCCTCGAAGTCCGCTTCGGTCTGATCCGCGTACCGCATGGCGTAGGCGCCGATGGCCTCATCGAGGTCTTCGTCGTCCTCGAAGTACCCTGCCAGCATCCGGGGATGCAGTGACCGCGCGTGCGCCCGCGCCAGCAACGCGCCGGCCAGGCGGCCGTAGTCGTCGAGGTGGTCCTTCTTCAGCTCCGCCGGGTCGATGTCACCCTTGAGATTCCGGAACTGCCGCACGATGTACGGCACGCCGTCGATGGTCGTCCAGCCGAGCAGGATGTCCGTCTCGGCCTGCACGAGCCGCGCGCCTTCGACGATCCGGCGGCCCTCGTGCTCCGGGGCGGGCAGGCCGAGGAACGGCGCGAGCGCCGACGGGTTCGCCTGCTTCACCTGCAGGACAAGGTCTTCGCCGGAGTTCCCGTGCAGCAGCGCCACATAGCTGCGCAGCCCGACACTCCCGGTGCCGACCACCCGGAAAGCCACATCGGACACCCGGTACCGCGAGAGCAGCGTCCGCCGCGATTCACGCAGCGTGTCCACATAGGACACCAGTCCGGTCACGACGGCTTCGGCGGTCGCGTCGTCGACGTGCGTGAGCACGGGCGGGTCTTCGACGAAACGGTGCCGTTCGAGGCCGGTCTCGTGGTCGTCGATCCGCCTGGTCCACTTCGCGGTGACCTTGGCACTGGTGTTCTTCCGCGCCTTTTCGGCCGCTTCCTCGAAGTCGTCGATCAGATCGTGCGCGCGCACCTTGCTCAGCACCGACGCGTCCGGCAACGCGTTCCACGACCGCAGGAACGGCAGCTCCGCCAGCCCCCGGATGGTGCGCCGGTACGACTTCACCGCGTCTTCGGCGGCTTCACGACAGCCCGATTCGCCGATGCCGCCCTCACGCCCGGCAAGGACGAGGCTCGCGGCGAGCCGTTTGAGATCCCACTCCCACGGGCCGGGCACCGATTCGTCGAAATCGTTGATGTCCATGACGATCTGGCCTTCGGGCGTGCCGTACAGCCCGAAGTTCGCGGCGTGCGCGTCGCCGCAGAGCTGCGCCGTCAGCCCGGACGACGGCGAGCCTGCCAGATCGGCGGCCATCAGCCCGGCGGCCCCGCGATAGAAGGTGAACGGCGACGCGAGCATGCGCTCGCGCCGCAGTTCCACCAGCTCCGGCAGACGGCCTTCGTTCGTGCGCGCGAAGAACTCCGCCACGCTCGGCCGTCCTTCGCCCGCCGCCGCGTGATCGTGCGCGGACGTCGGCGCCTCGGCCCGCAGCGCCTTGCCCCTGGCGGACCAGTCCTCCGGCGACACCGTCTCGGTGCCGACCAGCGGCCGCTCCACCCACTCCCGCTCTTCTCCCATGGACAGGCAACGTACAACCCGTCCGAAAGGTTCACCGCGTCTTGACGACCTCCGTGATGGCGTCGATACCGCGGTCGAGCTCCTCACGGCTGATCACCAGCGGCGGCGCGATCCGCAGCGTGTGGTCGTGCGTCTCCTTGCACAGCACGCCGCGTTCGGCCAGCGCCGTCGACGCCTCGCGCCCGGTCGGCCCGCCAGGGGCGATGTCGATGCCCGCCCACAGCCCGCGTCCGCGAACCTCGGCGAGGCCGTTCCCGACCAGTTCGCCGAGCCGCGAGTGCAGGTGAGCGCCCAGTTCCCGCGAGCGCTCCTGGAACTCGCCGGTCTTGAGCAGACCGACCACGGCGCGGCCGATCGCGCACGCGACCGGGTTCCCGCCGAAGGTGGAGCCGTGCTCACCCGGCCGCAGCACGCCGAGCACGTCCTTGCCGCCGACGACCGCGGACACCGGCATGATGCCGCCGCCGAGCGCCTTGCCCAGCGTGTAGACGTCGGCGCGGACGCCCTCGTGGTCGAGCGCGAGGACGGTGCCGGTGCGGGCGAGCCCGGACTGGATCTCGTCGGCGATCAGCAGGACGTTGTGCTCGTCGCACAGCCGCCGCGCCTCGGCGAAGTACCCGGCGGGCGGCACGATGACGCCCGCCTCGCCCTGCACCGGCTCCAGCAGGATCGCGGCGGTGCGCTCGGTGATGGCGTCGCGCAGCGCTTCGGCGTCGCCGTACTTGACCGTGACGAAGCCGGGCGTGAACGGGCCGAAGTCGGCGCGCGCGGTCTCGTCGGTGGAGAAGGACACGATGGTCGTCGTCCGGCCGTGGAAGTTGGAACCCGCGACGATGATCTCCGCCGTCCCGTCAGGGACGCCCTTGACCCGGTACGCCCACTTCCGGGCGATCTTCACCGCGGACTCGACGGCTTCGGCGCCGGAGTTCATCGGCAGGGTCATCTCGGTACCGGCCAGCTCGGCGAGCTCCCGGCAGAACAGCCCGAGCTGGTCGTGGTGGAAGGCGCGCGAGGTCAGCGTCACCCGGCCGAACTGCTCGACCGCGGCCGCGATGAGCCCGGGGTGGCGATGCCCGAAGTTCAGCGCCGAGTAACCGGAGAGGAAATCGAGGTAGGTCTTGCCCTCGACGTCGGTGACCGAGGCGCCTTCGGCGGTGGCGATCACCACGGGCAGGGGGTGGTAGTTGTGCGTGCTCCACTGCTCGTCGAGCGCGATGAAGTCGGCGGTCGTCATGCGTTCAGGTTAGATGTCCATCCGGCTGCTTTCATCCGGGAAACGTTGCTTTGACCCGTTGTTCGTTGCGTATCGACTCCATCGAGTGGCGAAATCGTGCAGCGGCGTACTCGATCACCGGAGGCGCCGGGCCCGGACCGCGGTTATCGTCGCCGGATGGCGAAAAAGGACACCGTCTTCGTCCGGGACACGCTGAGGATCGGCAAGGGCGTCGAGCGGCACCATCCGGGCTCGTTCCCGATCGGGCCGACCAAGAAGCCCAAGGGGCTCAAAGACCTCGCGGACGCCGGAGGCAGGCTCGCCGAGCTGCAGGAGGCGTTGTACGCGGAGGGCGTCGGCGGTGGGAACCGCAGCCTCCTGCTGGTCCTGCAGGGGATGGACACCTCCGGCAAGGGCGGAACCGTGGGCCACGTCCTCGGTCTGGTCAACCCGATGGGCGTGCGGTACGCCGGGTTCAAGGCACCGACCGCGACCGAGCGGCGCCACCACTACCTGTGGCGGATCCGCAAACAGCTCCCGTCGCCGGGGCAGATCGGTGTCTTCGACCGCTCCCACTACGAGGACATCCTGGTACCGCGCGTCCAGAAGCTGGTGCCCGCGGCGGAATGGCGCAAACGCTACGCCGAGATCAACGCGTTCGAGAAGGAGCTGACCGAGGCGGGCACGACCATCGTGAAGGTCTTCCTCGACATCTCGCCGGAGGAGCAGCTGAAGCGGCTCAGGGCGAGGCTGGAGACCCCGGCGAAGTGGTGGAAGTACAACCCGGCCGACCTCGACGCGCGGGCACAGTGGAACGACTACCAGAAGGCCTACGCCGACATCTTCGCCAAGACCTCCACGGCGGGCGCGCCCTGGTACGCCGTCCCGGCCGACCGCAAGTGGTACCGCAACTGGCTGGTCGCGCGGCTGCTGATCGAGACGATCGAGGGGATGGACCCGAAGTTCCCGCCCGCCGACTTCGACCCGGAGACGGAACTGAAGAAGCTCGAAGGCGTTGGCGTCTCCGGTTGATCGTCTGAGAGAGTGCGGGCGTGACCGACATCAGCCTCGAAGATCTCCCGTTCCTCCGCCGCCAGGCCCGCACCCAGCGCTTCACCCTCGGCGCGCCCAAAGAGTTCAAGGTCTCCCCGGACGGCTCCCGCATCCTGTTCCTGCGGTCCGAGTCCGGGACGGACCCGCGGCACAGCCTGTGGTCGTTCGACGTCGCGTCGGGCGAGGAGACGAAGCTGGTCGACGCGGCCGAGCTGCTGCCCGGTGAAGAGGACCTGCCGCCGGAGGAGCGCGCCCGCCGCGAGCGCAGCCGGGAGACCGGCGGCGGCGTGGTCGGCTACGCGGTCGACGACGCCTTCACCGTCGCCGCGTTCTCGCTCTCGGGCAAGCTCCACACCCTCGACCTGGCCACCGGCGAGGTCGCAGTGCTGGTCGACGGTTCGGTCGTCGACCCGCGGCCCAGCCCGGACGGCACGCACGTCGCCTATGTCCGCGACCGCCGCCTGCGGGTGATCGACCGGGCGACCGGCGAGGACCGCGTGCTCGTCGAGGAGGCGGGCGACGACATCGCCTGGGGTCTCGCGGAGTTCATCGCGGCCGAGGAGATGGGCCGCACTCGCGGGTACTGGTGGTCGCCGGACGGGAAGAGCGTGCTCGCCGAGCGGTCCGACCGGGCCGCCGTGCCGCGCTGGACGATCGCCGACCCGGCCAACCCGCAGTCGGCGGCCAACGTCGTCGCGTATCCGGCCGCGGGCTCCACGAACGCGGACGTGACGCTGGCCGTCCTCGGCCTCGACGGCTCCCGCGTCGACGTGGAGAAGACCGATTGGGAGTACCTGGCCGCGGTGCACTGGTCCGCCGCGGGCAAGCCGCTGCTGTCGGTCCAGTCGCGTGATCAGCGGAAGCTGGAGATCCAGGCGGTCGAGCCGTCGACCGGCGCGGTCGAGGTGCTGCACACCGAGACCGACGAGGACTGGGTCGAGCTCGCCGCGGGTGTCCCGGCGTGGACCTCCGACGGCCGCCTGGTGCGCGAGAGCGCCGCCGACGGCGACCACCGGCTGGTCGTCGACGGCGTGGCCGTCACCCCGCCGGGACTGCAGGTGCGCTCGGTCCTGCACGTCGGCGACGAGGTGCTGTTCAGCGCGTCGGAGGCCGACCCGACGCAGATCCACGTCTTCCGCACCGAGGGCGGCGAGCTCCGCCGTCTGTCCACTGAGGACGGTGTGCACGTCGGCTCCGGGAACGCTTCGCTGACCGTGCTCTCGTCGTGGACCCTGGAGCGCAGTGGCCCGGTCGTGACCGTCGTGTCCGGCGAGAAGACCGTGGCGCGCATCGGTTCCTACACCGTCGACCCCGACGTCGTGCCGAACCTGACCTGGCTGACGCTGGGGGAGCGGGGCCTGCGTGCCGCGCTGGTGCTGCCGACCGGGTACGAGGAGAGCGAGGGCAAGCTCCCGGTGCTGCTCGACCCGTACGGTGGCCCGCACGCCCAGCGTGTCCTGCAGACCCGGAACGCCTTCCTGACGCCGCAGTGGCTGGCGGACCAGGGTTTCGCCGTGCTGGTCGCCGACGGGCGCGGGACGCCCGGCCGGGGTTCGGCCTGGGAGAAGGAGATCGCGGGCAAACTCGCCGACGTCACCCTCGCCGACCAGGTCGACGCCCTGCACGCGGCGGCCGCGCTCCATCCGGAACTGGATCTGGAACGGGTCGCGATCCGCGGCTGGTCCTACGGCGGCTATCTGTCCGCGCTGGCCGTGCTGCGGCGTCCCGACGTCTTCCACGCCGGTGTCGCGGGTGCCCCGGTGACCGACTGGTCGCTGTACGACACGCACTACACCGAGCGGTACCTCGGGCTGCCACAGGAGGAAACGGCGGCGTACGAGCACAACTCGCTGATCGCCGGCGCCGGTGACCTCTCGAGGGCCTTGCTGATCGTGCACGGACTGGCCGACGACAACGTTTTCGTCGCCCACTCGTTGCGCCTGTCGTCGGCCTTGCTGGCCAAGGGACGCGCGCACGTGTTCCTGCCGCTGGCCGGCGCGACGCATATGACGCCGCAGGCCGAAGAGGTCGCGGAGAACCTGATGCGCACGCAGGTGGACTGGATCGTGCGTGAGCTGTCCGGTGCCGCGGTCAAGAGCGAGGAGAACGCATGAAACGGTGGGGCATCACCATTCCGCTGACCGGGGTGCCGCTCGTGGCGCACGAGGAGATGGTGCGGGAGCTGCCGGATCTCGGCTACACCGACGCGTGGTCGGCCGAGACGGCGGGCCACGACGCCTTCACCCCGCTGGTGCTGGCTTCGCAATGGGCGCCGCAGCTGCGGCTGGGCACCGCGATCGTGCCGGTGTACACGCGCGGGCCAGGACTGCTGGCGATGAGCGCGGCGACCGTCGCGGAACTCGCGCCCGGCCGGTTCGTGCTCGGCATCGGCGCGTCGTCGCCGGTGATCGTGAAGAACTGGAACGCCGCCGAGTTCGAAGCGCCGTTCGCGCGCTCGCGGGACACCCTGCGCTTCCTGCGTTCCGCGCTGGCGGGGGAGAAGGTCACCGAGGAGTACGAATCGTTCTCCGTCAGCAAGTTCCGGCTGGAGCGGCCCGCCGACCCGCCGCCGTCGATCATGCTCGCCGCGCTGCGGCCGGGGATGCTGCGGCTGGCCGCGAAGGAGGCCGACGGCGCCATCACGAACTGGCTCGCCGCCTCCGACGTGCCGAAGGTGCGGGCGGAGATCGGGCCGGACGTCGAACTGGCGGCGCGGATCTTCGTGTGTCCCACCGAGGACAAGAACGCCGCGCGCGGGCTCGGGCGGATGCTCATCTCGAGCTACCTGACCGTGCCGGTGTACGCCGCGTTCCACGAATGGCTCGGCCGGGGCGACGCGCTCGCGCCGATGCACGAGGCGTGGGCGGCGGGCGACCGGCAGAAGGCGAACCAGGTCATCCCGGACGAGGTCGTCGACGACCTGATCGTGCACGGCAGCCTCGAATCCTGCCGCGAGCAGGTGCAGTCCTATGTGGACAACGGGTTGACGACGCCGATCATCGCGTTGTTGCCGACGGGGGAGGATCCCTTCGCGCACGTGCGGGGTCTCGCTCCGCGCTGACGCGTGTCATGAAAGGGTCGTTCAGGACATCTTTTGTCCTGAACGACCCTTTCATGACATCCGAGGCACTCAGGCGACGTTGAACAGCTCGTCGTACCGCGACGCCATCATGTGCGACCCCTTGATCTCCGAGGTCGTCGCCGCGTCCAGGACGCCGACCTCCTCCGCGTAGGTCGCGCCCCCGGAAGGTCCGAGCGGTAGCGAGATCATCGGCCCGCCCGGCGTGTGCGTCCGCAGTTCGCCGCCTTCGATCAGCGCCCGGATGTTGGCCACGACGATCTCCGCGTGATCACCGGCCACCTTCGCGAGCTTCCCCTCCTGAAGCGCCGTGATGTCGCCGAGCGCGAACACGCGGGGCTGCCCCGGAAGACGCAGTTCCGGCGTCACCTCGACCCGCCCGCTCGCCTGCCGCGCGGCGGCCAGTTCGCCGTCGAGGTACGCGGTGTGCGGCGCGCCGCCGTAGCACTGGAACCACAGGTCGGCGGTCACTTCACCACCGCCGGTGAGGCCCGAGGTGAACGTCTTGGCCTGTCCCGGCTCGGAGACCGGGGCCTCGGTCAGTGAAGTGCCGAGCAGGAGTTCGACGCCCAGTTCGTCGAGCTGGCGGCGGATCTCCGCGCGGAACTCGTCCGGGAAACCGGCCAGGATCTCCCGCGCCGGGTCGACGATCGTCACGGTCTTCTCCGGCCAGACCGTCTTGATCTCGCCCGCCAGTTCGAGCCCCACCGGGCCCGCGCCGAGCAGCAGCACCTTCTCCGCGCCCGCGAGTTCCTCGCGGGTGGCGCGGATCTTCGCCTTCGCCGAAGCGCTGTCTTGGAAATCGATCTTCGCCGGGAACGGGTACGCCGAACCGGTCGCCAGCACGACGTAGTCCGGCGCGAGCCGCTCGCCCGACGCGAGCGTGACGCCGCCCTGGTCCACGCTCACCGCGCGGTCGCGCAGCACCCGCCCGCGTTCGAGAAGCCCGGCGTACGGGTAGAAGAGCCGATCCGTCCACTCGGGATCGACGAGCCCCCGCAAGGCGGCGACGTGGTGGACGAAGTCCTCGCGCGGCTCGACGAGCACGACGTCGGCGAACGAGTCCAGCTCCTTGGCGACGGTGGTGCCGCCGTATCCCCCGCCGATGACGGCCACGGTCGTGGTCATGAGATCCCCTAGTTCGTAGTGCGTAATGTTGGTACTACGAACTACAGTAGTTCGTACTCCGAACGATCGTCAAGTAGACTGCGGTCATGACCACGGCCGAAGACCTCGGATTCGCGACGGCGCTGGTGCGGCTTTCGCATCTCGTGCAGCGGGCTTTCATCGACGTCGGCCGGTCCCACGACCTCACGCCGCAGCAGGCACAGCTGCTCTGCGTGCTGGCACAGGGGGAGACGGGCGTTGGGATGACCGACCTCGGCAAGATGCTGAACCTCGAGAAGTCCAGCGTCACCGGCCTGGTGGATCGTGTGCAGCGGCGCGCGCTCGTCGAGCGGGTCGCGGATTCCTGTGATCGCCGCGCGCTGAAGATCACGCTGACCGAAGAAGGGCTCCGGCTCGCGAACGCCGCCCACGAAGGCGTCGTCGAGAAGCTGGAGGAGATGGCGGCCGACCTCCCGGCGGAGCAGCGCGAGGCGATCGCGGCGGCCGCGTGGCGGATGGCGCCCGAAGACTGAGTCAGCGCCAGATCGCGGACGCGATCAGCAGTCCGATCGCCGCGGCGCCGATCCCGGCGGCCATCGTGACGCCGACGTACAGCACGGCGCGTGCTCGCGTCTTTCCGGTGAACAGCAGCAGGGTTTCGTACCCGAACGTCGAGAACGTCGTGAGCCCGCCGCAGAAACCGACGGCCAGCAGCGCGCGGACCGCGTCCGGCTGCCCGCCGTGCAGGGCCCAGCCGGTCAGCACGCCGAGGATCGCCGAGCCGACGACGTTCACTGTGAGCGTGCCCCACGGGAACGCGGGTTTCCGCCAGGCCTGGACGCGCCGGTCGGTCAGGAAGCGCAGGATCGCGCCGAGGCCGCCGCCGAGCGCGACGAACAGAACGGTCATTTCCTCACCGCGCGGGTGATCTCGTGTCCGGCGTAGACGGCTACCAGTGCGGCGGCCACCGTGGCGAACGCGTACGCCAACCCGGTGAACGGACGTCCCGCCGTCACAAGATCGAGTGTGTCCGCCGCATAGGTCGAAAACGTGGTGTAGCCGCCCAGGATCCCGACCCCGAGAAACGGCCGCAGCAGTCTGTGCGGTTTCGTCGCCGCGGTCAGCAGCGCCATCAGGACACCGATCAGCAGGCAGCCGGAAACGTTGGTGGCAAAGGTGGAAAGCGGGAACCGGCCGGGGGAGTGGGGGATCGCGACGGAGAGGCCGTAGCGGGCGAGACTGCCCACCGCGCCACCCGCCCCGATGGCCGCGAACGCGTCCCGGCGCGGGCGGGGGACGGATGCCGGTTCAGCCATGAATGGCAGCTTAGAACCGCTGTCCGGGTGAACTGGCGCCACGGTGTCGAAGATCGCTCACAAGGCCGTTTTTCCCTGCTGGACAGTGAATTTTCCGGAAACGTGTCGTAGGCTTGGCGGCGCTCCAGGCCGATTTTCGGTCCGTCCGCTCGTCTAGAAAAAGGTGGCAGGATGGCACAGGAACAGTCAGGTACGCAGGCTCCCGACAGCGGTTTGCTGCTGGAGGTCGAGAAGATCCCGACCGCGGTCGACCGCGGGAAGGCCAACGGCGCGGCCGCCGACAACGACGGCAACGACGGCTGAGTGCCCGGAACGCCGACGCTGGCTGACCTCGTGGCTCCGCTCGGGGTCAGCCAGTTCTTCCAAGACGTCCAGGGCGAGACCTACCGCCGTTTCGAAGGCCGCGCGGGCCGGTTCGCCGACCTGCTGCCGTGGCCGGCGCTGAACGCGATCCTCCGGCAGCACCGCCTGGAGTTCCCGCGGCTGCGCCTCGCGCTCGACGGCACCCCGGTGCCCATGGAGAGCTACACCGATCTCGTCCCCACCCGCCGCAGTGGCACCGTCCCCCGCCTCCAGGCCGCTCCGTTCACCGAGCACCTGCGCGGCGGCGCGACGATGGTGCTCGACGCCATCCAGGAACTCAGCGACCCGATCGGCGATCTCGCCAGGAGCCTCGAACACGACCTCCGGGAGAGCGTTCAGGTCAACCTGTACGCCGGCTGGGGCGTGACCCACGGCTTCGACGTGCACTGGGACGACCACGACGCGTTCATCATCCAGGTCGCCGGCCGTAAACGCTGGCGGATGCACGGCCCGACCAGGCCCGCGCCGCTGCATCGCGACGTCGAGCAGCCCGAGCGGCCCGGTGAACCGATCGACGACTTCGTCCTCGAAGACGGCGACGTCCTCTACGTCCCGCGCGGGCACTGGCACGACGTCACCGCGGTGGGGGAGATGTCGCTGCATCTCACGCTCGGCTTCAGCCCGGCGACGGGGATCGACCTCGTCTCGTGGCTCGCCGACAAGCTGCGGGCGAGCACCGCCTTCCGGCAGGACCTCCCGAGGTTCGGGACGGCGGAGGAGCGCGCGGCCCGCGCGGCGGCACTGCGCGCGGAACTGGAAGCCACGCTGACCACCGACGTCGTCGACAGGTTCCTCGCCGAACGCGATTCGGCGGCCCCGGCGCATCCGCGCGTCGGCCTGCCCTGGGCGGCGACCCCCGGCCTGCTGCCGGACGGCGACGAGACCGAGGTCCGGTTCCTGGTCCCGAGGGCGGTGCTCGAAGAGGGTGACGGCCGGGTGACCCTGCTCGCGGACGGGAAACGGTTCGTTTTCGCGGGAGCCGCGGCCCCGCTGCTGAAGGCGCTGCTCGACGGCACGCCGCAGGCGGTCAAGCGACTCGCCGAGCTGTCCGAACTCGATCGGGGGACGGTGCGGGCCTTCCTCGGCGAGCTCACCACGCAGGGATTGCTCTCGATCGGCTGAAAGTCACAGGAGGCGAGAAGTGTGAAGGGAGCCCGGACGGGGTAAGCTAAGGCATGCCTAAGGTGAGGTCCGGAGGGGTCAGCCGATGACCACTCAGCTCTCGGACACGCAAGCGCCGCCCGCCGCGTTGCCGGGCTGCGCCACCGTCGCGCGCATGCTCGGGGCGAGCCCCGCCGGCACCGCGGCCGACATGCGGTGCTGGCTGCTCATCGAGCAGCCGGGCCCCTGGCCCGCGGACGCGCTGGAAAACGTCCTCGACGAGGCCTTCCCCGCCGAGCGCCGTGAGCTGCTCGAAAACCTGAGACGGTCGCACGGGCTCCGTCCGCTGCTCATCCGTCGTCCCGGCAAACACCGGCGAGACCCGGATCGTCCCCGTTCCGTGTATGTCGGCGGGGGTGAACCGGGCAACCGCTGGCTGGAACGCCTCGAGATCCACGACCTGGGTGAACTCGCCGAGCTGGACCTCGAAGCCGTCGCCGAGGGCACCGGTGGGCTCGGTACCCGGGTCGACGGGCCGCTGTTCCTGGTCTGCACCCACGGCACCAAGGACATGTGCTGCGCGGTCCTCGGCCGCCCGCTGGCTTCGACGCTCAACACCAACCACCCCGGCCGGGCCTGGGAGGTCAGTCACGTCGGCGGCGATCGCTGGGCGGGCAACCTCCTGGTGGTCCCGGACGGTTTCCTGCACGGCCAGCTGAACCCGGCCGAGGCGGCGCTGGTGGCCAAGGCCGCGCTGCGCGGCCAGGTCGAGCCGGAGCAGCTTCGCGGCCGGACGTCCGCGCGGACGGCGTGGGCGCAGTTCGCGGAGATCGCGCTCCGGCGGCGGCTGGACCTCCCCGGTCTGGACGACGTGCTCGCCGTACAGGAGGAGCCGCTGCTCGAAGCCGACGCGCGGGTCGTCACCGTGCGCGGCGGCGAGGACTTCTACTCCGTGACGGTGCGACGCCGTTCGGCCGCGCCGCGCGGGGAAAGCCGGTGCGCGGGGCTGATCCAGCCAGCCGGGTACGTGGCCGACGAGATCACGAAGCTCTGACAGAGCGAGATTTTCGCCCGATAGGGTGTCGCGGTGAAGCTCTTCGGCAGACGTGCGCCGCGGCCCGAGCCCGAACGTCGCACGCTGATCCTCGATCACTGTTACGACGACCTCGCGCTCGACGCGGCGCTCGATGGGCTGCGCGAAGGTGACCTTCGCGCAGCGCGAACCGTACTGGCTGAATCTCGCGAGGACGCCGAGACCCGCGGCCTGCGGCTGGATCAGCTGTCGAAGGGCCTGGTCGGGCACGCCGACGAGATCGCGGAGCTCGCACGGCAGCAGGACGAGCCGGAGCTGTGGCTGATGGCGGGCGCGGCGTATCTCGACGAGGCGATGGCGATCCGCGGCACCGGCTGGGCCGAAGGCGTCGGCCAGGAACGCTTCAAGATGGTGCATCAGGTCGGCGCCAAAGCGATCGGTCCGCTGCACCGCGCCGCCGAACTGATACCGGACGACTCGACGCCCTGGGTCAATCTGATGTCGGCTGCGCTCGTCCTCAGCGCGCCCCGCGACCAACGGGACGAGGTGTGGCGGGAAACCGTCCGGCGGAGCCCTGCTCATTTCTCCGCGCATATGATCCGGCTTCAGACGCTGGCACCGAAGTGGGGCGGCACCGAGCAGGAAATGCTGACGTTCGCCCTCGAAACCGCGCGCGCCGCGCCGCCAGGTGACCCGCTGACCGCGATCCAGCCCGCCGCCTGCTTCGAGGTCTACTTGATGGCGTCGAGGCAGCTGGACGACGACCGCCTCGACGAGTTCGAGAAGCTCTACTTTTCCAGCGAGCGCATGCAGGCGACGCTGGTGGCCGCGTCGGACCGCTGGCTCGCCGAGGAGAAGCCGCACCCGCGTGGTCTGCAGGCGCACCACTACTTCGCGGCCGCGTTCGCCTGCGGCGGCAACGCCGAGCGGGCCTTCCTGCATCTGCTCGGCACCAGGGACCGGTTCTACCAGCGGCCGTGGGCCTATCTCGACGGAAGTGATCCGGAGGGCGTCTATCACCGGATGGTGGGCCGCTACTGGCCCTCGAACCTCCACCTGGAGTCACCGATGGACCTCAGCCCGGTTTTTCCGGACTGAGACCCTCTTCACCCTCGTTCGAACATACGTTTGACACCCGTCTAGAACGTGTGTTCGACTGGCCGGGTGCGATGGGATCGACAGCGGGCGGACGGCGGCGAGCCGGTACTGCCCGGATTGGACGGGCTGCCGCGTTCGGTGCGCACGCCCGAGTTCGACGGCGTCACCTTTCACGAGGTGCACGCCAAATCCGTGCTGAACAAGGTGCCCGAGGGCTCGGGTGTCCCGTTCGGATGGACGGTGAACCCGTACCGCGGTTGTTCTCACGCGTGTACGTACTGCCTCGAAGGCGGGACGCCGGTCCTGATGGCCGACGGCCGGACGAAACCCTTGGCGGAGCTGGCGCCCGGCGACGCGATCTACGGGACGCGCGGGCGTGGCGCGGGGCGCCGCCTGGTGCCGACGAAGGTCCTCGCGCACTGGTCGACGCTGAAACCGGCGTATCGTCTGTCGCTCGACGACGGAACGTCCATCGTGGCCAGCGGTGATCACCGGTTCCTGACCGGTCGCGGCTGGAAACACGTCACCGGCACCCGGTTCGGCGCGGCGCAACGGCCGCATCTGGTCGGCGGCACCGAACTCGTCGGTGTCGGGAGGCTCGCGCGCACTCCGGACGACACGCTCGGCTACCGCGCCGGGTATCTGTGCGGGATGTTGCGGTCCGGCGGGTTCTCGGCCGAGAAGGACGCCGCCGACCGCGCGCTTCGCTACCTGCCGGATTTCGGTGCGTCGGTCGGTTTCGTTCAGGTGCCGCCGTCACCGGATTCCCATTGGCTGCGCGGATTCCTGGCCGGGTTGTTCGACCTGGCGGGGAGCTACCGGCACGGCGCGCTGCGCGTCACCCATGACGAGCAGGACATCGTCTCCACCTTCTGTTCCGCGCTGGGTAACTTCGACTTCCGTTACGTCAGAAGCGAAAACGCCAAGTTCCGTCCGCTGTGGACGGTGCAGATCCTCGGCGGGCCCGCGGAGGAGGTGCGGTTCTTCCAGCTCGCCGACCCCGCCGTCGGCTGGAAACGATCGCTCGACGGCCTCCCCATCGGCCGGACGAGACGGAAGGTGACGTCCATCGAGCCGCTGGGCATCGAGCTGCCGCTGTTCGACATCACCACCGGCACGGGCGACTTCATCGCCGACGGCATGGTCACGCACAACTGTTTCGCCAGGAACACCCACACGTACCTCGATTTCGACGCCGGACGCGATTTCGACACGCAGGTGATCGTGAAGGTCAACGCGCCCGAGGTGCTGGCCGCGCAGCTGCGGCGGCCGAGCTGGACCCGCGAGCACGTCGCGATGGGCACGAACACCGATCCCTACCAGCGCGCCGAAGGCCGGTACAAGCTGATGCCGCGCATCATCACCGCGCTGGCCGATTCGGGCACGCCGCTGTCGATCCTGACCAAGGGAACGGTGCTGGCGAGGGATCTCCCGCTGCTGGGATCGGTGTCGAAGGACGTGCCCGCCGGGCTGGCGATCTCGCTCGCGCTGCTGGACGAGGAACTGCAACACCGTCTGGAGCCGGGGACGCCGAGCCCGCGGGCGAGGCTCGACCTGATCCGCAAAGCGCGCGACGCCGGGCTGCCGTGTTCGGTGCTGGTCGCCCCCGTGCTCCCGTACCTGACCGATTCGGTGGCCGCGCTCGACGCCCTGTTCTCGCGGCTCGCCGAAGCCGGTGCCACCCGGGTCACCGTCCTTCCGCTGCATCTGCGGCCGGGCGCGCGGGAATGGTTCGCGCGCTGGCTCGGCCGGGAACATCCGGAGCTGGTGCCGAAATACCGCGAGCTGTACTCGCGCGGCGCGTATCTCCCGAAGTCCTATCGGGAGCGGCTCGGCGCCAGGGTCGGCCCGTTGTTGCGCCGTCACGGCTTCGGTTCCCGTGCGGACGACGGGGAACGAATGCAGGTGACGATGCCCGTGCAGCGTTCCGGGGAGGCGGTGATTCCGGCGGCGGAGCAACTGAAACTGCTGTAGGCGCACTTTTGTCTCGAGTGTCCGAAAGTCTTACCGCACAACGGATTCGGCCGTTCGGCGCAGTGGCTTGGCGGAAAACCTTTTCGTGCCTAATCTCAAGGGGACGAAGGCGAGGAGGTGCCTGTTGACCACCCGTACGGATCGCACCGCCGCTGTCCGCATCGCCTGGGCCGCGACCAAGCTGACCAGAGCGGGCAGACACCCCATCGCCATCGGAAGACTCGCCGCCACCGTCGGCATGGACCCGGCCGAAGCCCACCGTCTGATGGATTTGATGGGCTTCGTCATCCGCGACGGTCTGGTCGTGATGGACCGCGGCTCGCGCCCGGCCGACCGGCCGGGTTCCGACCGGTACCGGGTCGACCTGTTCCTCCTGGCCGTCGCCACCGGCGAACCCGTGCACGCGGACGCGGTCTGCCCGGCCACCGGGGCACGCGTCCGCGTCCACTTCACCCGCGAGAGGGTGTTGAGCGTCGACCCTCCGCACGCCGTGGTCGCCGCGTCACGGCTGTCCGGCATCGACCTCGCCCTCGGCCAGGACTACGTCGAGGCGCTGGTCTGCACGGGGTTCTTCGCGTCGAAGGAGGCGGCCTCGGGCTGGCTGCTGGAGAACATCGACGGCCGGGTCCTGTCCGTCCCGGACTATCTGGCGCACACACGGCGGATGGTCGCCGCGCTGGAGGCCTGGCCGACGATCTGAGAACACCTGGTCGCGAGGCATCACGGGCGATTCGTTAGCCTTTGACGTCGGCGAGAAGCCGTCGAATCGCAGAATCGTGATGCCGAAGGAGAGCACCCGCAGTGCTTCGCACCCACAAAGCCGGCACCTTGCGTGCCGAGCACGCCGGTCAGACGGTCACCCTCACCGGATGGGTGGCCCGGCGGCGCGATCACGGCGGCGTCATCTTCATCGATCTGCGTGACGCCAGCGGCGTGAGCCAGGTCGTCTTCCGCGAGGGTGAGATGGCCGAGCGCGCCCACCAGCTGCGCTCCGAGTACTGCGTCCGCATCGTCGGCGAGGTCTCGAAGCGGCCGGAGGGCAACGCCAACGCCGAGATCCCCACCGGCGAGATCGAGGTGCTGGTCACCGAGCTCGAGGTGCTCTCCGAGGCCGCCGTGCTGCCGTTCCCGATCGACGACCGCGTCGACGTCGGCGAAGAGGTGCGCCTCAAGCACCGCTACCTCGACCTGCGCCGCAGCGGCCCCGCGGCCGCCATGCGCCTGCGCAGCGAGGTCAACCGCGCCGCCCGCGAGGTGCTGCACGCCCAGGAGTTCGTCGAGGTCGAGACCCCGACCATGACCCGCTCCACCCCCGAGGGCGCCCGCGACTTCGTGGTCCCGGCCCGGCTCAAGCCCGGCTCCTGGTACGCGCTCCCGCAGTCGCCGCAGCTGTTCAAGCAGCTGCTCATGGTCGGCGGTCTCGAGCGGTACTACCAGATCGCGCGCTGCTACCGGGACGAGGACTTCCGCGCCGACCGGCAGCCGGAGTTCACCCAGCTCGACATCGAGATGAGCTTCGTCGAGCAGGACGACGTCATCGCGCTCGGCGAGGACATCGTGACGGCGCTGTGGAAGCTGATCGGCGCCGAGATCCCGAAGCCCTTCCGCCGCATCACCTACGCCGAGGCGATGGAGAAGTACGGCTCGGACAAGCCGGACCTGCGCTTCGACCTCGAACTCACCGACATGACGGCGTTCTTCGCCGACACCCCGTTCCGCGTCTTCCAGGCGCCGTACGTCGGCGCCGTCGTGATGGCCGGTGGGGCCGACCAGCCACGCCGCACCCTCGACGCCTGGCAGGACTTCGCCAAGCAGCGCGGCCACCGCGGGCTCGCGTACATCCTGGTCAACGAGGACGGCACGCTCGGCGGGCCGGTCGCGAAGAACCTGTCGGAGAAGGAGCGCGAGACGGTCGCCGAAGCCGTCGGCGCCAAGCCCGGCGACTGCGTCTTCTTCGCCGCCGGCAAGCCCGCCGACGCGCGGGCGCTGCTGGGCGCCACCCGGCTCGAGATCGGCAACCGTCTCGGCCTGATCGACGAGAACGCCTGGTCGTTCGTCTGGGTCGTCGACTTCCCGATGTTCATCTCGGCCGAGGAGTCCGACGACGTCGCCGTCGGCGGCGGCAAGTGGAAGGCCCTGCACCACGCCTTCACCTCGCCGACCCCGGAGTGGATCGGCAAACTCGCCGACGACCCCGGCAACGCGCTGGCCTACGCCTACGACATCGTCTGCAACGGCAACGAGATCGGCGGCGGCTCGATCCGTATCCACCAGCAGGAGCTGCAGAAGCAGGTCTTCGAGCTGATGGGCCTGTCGGAGGAGGAGGCGCAGGAGAAGTTCGGCTTCCTGCTCGACGCCTTCGCCTTCGGCCCGCCGCCGCACGGCGGGATCGCGTTCGGCTGGGACCGGATCGTCATGCTGCTCGCCAAGGCCGAGTCACTGCGTGACGTGATCGCGTTCCCGAAGACCGGTGGCGGGTTCGACCCGCTGACCGCCGCTCCCGCCCCGATCACGGCGGAGCAGCGCAAGGAGGCGGGCATCGACGCCAAGCCCGCGCCGCCCGTCAAGAACTGATGCTCCACCTCAGGGCCGTGTGCCCGCCGGACCGGACCGACGAAGCGATCCGGATCCTGCGGGCGCACACCGGGACCGCGCACCTCGTCTTGCATCACGGGGTGGCGGTCGAGCCCGAAGGCGATCTGATCGAGGCGGACATCGCCCGTGAGGCGGCCGACGAGATCATCGAGTCGCTGTGCGGGCTCGACCTCGACCACACCGGCGGCATCACGCTGGAAGCACTGGACACCGCGGTGTCCGACGCCGCCGACAAGGCCGAGGAGGCCGCGCCGGGTGAAGGCGCGGACGCGGTGGTGTGGCAGGAACTCGTCGGCCGCTCCGGCGAGGAGTCCCGGCTCACCTGGACATTTCAGGCATTCCTGACCATCGCGTGCCTGCTGGCGGCGGTCGGGGTGGTCACCAACTCGGCGGTCACCATCGTCGGTGCGATGGTCGTGGGGCCGGAATTCGGTCCGCTGGCGGCCATCGCGGTCGGGGTGGTGCTACGCCGGGGAGATCTCGTGAAGCAGGGCGCCGTCGCGTTGCTGGGCGGTTTCCCGATCGCCATGGTGATCACGCTCGGCGTGGTGCTGCTGGGCAACGCCACCGGGGTGCTCGAGGTCAGCAAGCTGGCGGAAAACCACGAAGTGGATTTCGTTTACAAGGTGGGAATCGCGTCGTTGATCGTCGCGCTCCTCGCCGGCGCCGCGGGCATGCTTTCCATGACGTCGGCCAAATCCGCCGCGCTCGTCGGCGTCTTCATCTCGGTGACGACGGTGCCCGCGGCCGGTTACGCGGTGGTCGCGGCGGTTGCCGGTCAGTGGGAACGGTGCCTTTATTCGGCCGGACAGCTGCTGGTCAATCTCATCGGAATCGTTGCAGCTGCGGCCATTGTGCTGACATTGCGCCGTCGTGGGCAACGATCGAGGGTGACGGAACGTCCGCTTTCACGCGGATGAGTCCTCGATCGCGCCAGCGCGCGCGATTGCCCGGATCTCAGTGGTCATGGTTGCTCAGTCACGAGTAGGGTCGGTGGCAATGACAGTCGATACCTCCTCTGCCGACGATTCGACCGTCGGAGCTGGAGCCGAAACCCTCGCCGTGGCGGCCGCGGTCGCCGCCGGCGAGTCGGTCCTCACGCGCCGATTCGGCAGCGCGATCACCCTTGTCGCCCCCGAAGACCTCGCCGGCAGTGGCCCGGCCACGGTCGTGCGGGCGCGGGTGGCGTCGTCGCCGTTCGCGCTGCCGCGCACCCTGGTGATCAAGCACTACCCCGATCCACCCGAACCGGGACGGCCCGATCCGTTCGCGCAGGAGGCGGTCAGCTACCAGCTGTTCACCGCGCTCGCCCCGGAGGACCGGATGTGCCCGGAGCTGCTGGCGCACGACGGCCGGGACAGAGTCCTGGTGATCGAGGACCTCGGCGGCGTCCCGACACTGCACGACAAACTCCACGCCCGTGACGCCCGCGGCGCCGAACGCGCGTTGCTGTCCTGGGCCCGGTCGCTGGGCAGGCTGCACGCGACCACCGCGAGCCGCGAGCCCGATTTCAACGCGCTGCTGCGCCGCCTCGGCGGCCCGGTCAAGAACGAGGACGCGCCGCTGCCCGCGGTCTGCGCGCAGTTGCCGGGTGTGCTGGAGGAACTGCTCGACGTCGAGACGCCGGAGCCGGTGCAACGGCGGGTCATGGAGGTCGCCGAGCGGGCGGGCGCGCCGTCGTACCGTGCGTTCAGCCCCGTCGACCTCAGCCCGGACAACAACCTCGTGACCAGCGGGGGAGTGCGGTTCCTCGATTTCGAACGCGGGCGGGTGCGCAGCACCCTAATGGACGTGGCGTACCTGCGGCTGCCGTTCGCGTCGAGCGCGGACGCGCTGGCCCTGCCGCCGGGGATGAGCGAGGCGATGATCGCGGCCTGGCGGTCCGAGGTCGTCTCGGTCTGGCCGGGGCTCGCGGACGAGGACGCGCTGGCCGAGCACCTGATGGACGGTCAGCTGCTCCTGCTGTGGGTGCTGACCTGGGAGATCCTCCCGGAATTGGACCTGGACCGGCACGCGACGCCGATCAGCCGGGAGGCCGCGCTGGTCACCTGGTGGCGGGAGCTGGCCAAACACTCGCTGCGTGCCCGTCTGACGCATATCTCCGAGCACGCCACCAGGGTCGCCGCGGCCCTCGGTGCCCGGCTCGGGCCGCACGCCGATCTCGCGTTCTATCCCGCGTTCCGGTAACCGCCGCACGGACTTTTCGCTCGGCCGTCCTCGCCGCGTTACCCAGGCATCACCGCGGGTGAGTCTGCGTGGCCGATGGTGGCTACCGTGACCGTGATCAGTGTCGAAGTCACTCCGAGTCCCGAACCCCTCCTTCCTCCCGCACCGGCGGTCCCGCGGTCCGCCCGCAGACTGGTCGTGCTCGGCGATTCCACGGCCGTGGGCCTCGGCGACCCCCTGCCGGGCCGGGGCGGCTGGCGCGGGGTCGGCCCGCTCGTCGCCGACGCGCTCGGCGTCGAGCCGGACGGCTATCTGAACCCGTCGTTCACCGGAGCGCGCATGGGCTGCGTGCTGACGAAGCAGCTTCCGGCGGCCGTGGCGCACCGGCCGGACGTCGCGCTGGTGGTGGCGGGCATGAACGACACGCTGCGCCCCGATTTCAGCGCCGAGAAGATCGCCGCGGACCTCACCGAGGTGATCCGTTCGCTGGCCGCCGTCGGCACCGTCGTGGTCCCGGTGCGCTATCACGACCACGGCAAGGTGTTCCGCCTCCCGCAGTCGCTGCGGCGCGCGCTGAGCCAGCGGGTGGCCGAGCTGAACGCCGCCATCGACGGGGTCGTCGAACGCGAGGGCGTGCCGTGCCTCGACCTCGAACTACTGCCCGGCGCCTACGACCTCACCGCGTGGAGCGTCGACCGGCTGCACCCGTCGGAACTCGGGCACCGGATGCTGGCGACCGGGTTCACCGAACGGCTCGCCGAGGCCGGGTTCGCGGTGCCGGAGCCGGTCAGCCTGACCTGCTCGGGAGGCGTGGAGCCGAGTACCGCCGGGCACGTCGGGTGGCTGGTGCTCAAGGGCATCCCGTGGGTGTGGCGGCGGGGCCGGGAGTTCGTGCCGTACGCGGCCGTGATCATGTGGCATTCGTTCCGGGAGCGGCTGCGCTGACCTGTGCCCGGAACCGTCGGTGGGTACGGCTACCGTCGACACCGTGGCACAGGACGAACTCTTCACCGTGAACCCCGACCTCGGTCCGCCGCCGGAGCCGGCCGAGCCGAGGGAGGTCGCTGTCCCGGCGGGCTCGCCGCTGGCGGTGCGGATGCGGCCGCGGACGCTCGACGAGGTCGTCGGCCAGCAGCATCTGCTGCGTGAGGGCGCGCCGCTGCGGCGGCTCGTCGAAGGCGCGGCGCCCGCTTCCGTGCTGCTCTACGGCCCGCCGGGCACCGGCAAGACCACGCTGGCGAACCTCGTCTCGGCCGCGACCGGCCGCCGGTTCGTGGCGATGTCGGCACTGTCGGCCGGGGTGAAGGAGGTGCGCGGGGTCATCGAGGAGGCCCGCCGTCGCCGCAACTACAACGCCGAGAACACGGTGCTGTTCATCGACGAGGTCCACCGGTTCTCCAAGACGCAGCAGGACGCCCTGCTCGGCGCGGTGGAGGACCGGACGGTGCTGCTGGTGGCCGCCACCACGGAGAACCCGTCGTTCTCGGTGGTCTCGCCGCTGCTCTCGCGGTCACTGGTGCTGCAGCTGCGGCCGCTGACCGACGCCGACATCGTCGCGCTGATCGAGCGCGCGCTGGCCGACGAACGCGGTCTAGGCGGCGAACTCACCTTGACCGAAGACGCGCGGGACCATCTGGTGCGGCTGGCCTCCGGCGACGCGCGGCGAGCGCTCACCGCACTGGAAGCTGCCGCCGACGCGGCGAGCGCGACCGAGGCCAAGACGATCGATCTCGCCATCGTCGAGTCCACAGTGGACAAGGCGGCGGTGCGCTACGACCGCGACGGCGACCAGCACTACGACGTCATCAGCGCGTTCATCAAATCGATCCGGGGTTCGGACGTGGACGCCGCGTTGCACTATCTGGCGCGGATGATCGAGGCGGGGGAGGACCCGCGGTTCCTGGCCCGGCGCCTGGTCGTGCACGCGAGCGAGGACATCGGCATGGCCGACCCGACGGCACTGCAATCGGCCGTCGCGGCGGCGCACGCCGTGCAGTTCATCGGCATGCCGGAAGGCCGTCTCGCACTGGCGCAGGCGACCGTGCACCTGGCGACGGCGCCGAAATCGAACGCCGTCATCACCGGGATCGACGCCGCGCTGAGCGACGTCCGGTCCGGGCGGATCGGGACGGTGCCACCGCATCTGCGCGACGGGCATTACGCGGGGGCGGAGAAACTCGGCAACGCGAAGGGCTACCGGTATCCGCACAACGTGCCGGAAGGTGTTCTGGCGCAACAGTATCCGCCGGACGAGCTGGTGGGGCGGGACTACTACGAGCCGACGCAGCGTGGCGCGGAGCGGACTCTGCACGAGCGGGTGCCGAAGCTGCGGAGGACCATTCGGGGGGAGCGTTAGCCCGCGTTCGGAGCAATGTCGCCGTGATCGGTAACGGTGGTTGATCATGGGGCTATATCCCCGGTGGCTGGGGGATGCCGGGTTGTCACGCTGAGTGGGATCCCCCGTGCTCGACCACGATGGCGAGCAGAACTAAACCGACAACCTCACCTTATGGCTGATTTCAGAGTTCGCGTTTTCCTGGCCTCTTCTCTCGCGGTTTTCGCCGTGGCGACCGGAGCCGCCGTCCCCGCCGTGGCGACCGCCGCTCCGGCCGGGGCTTCGGTCGTGACTTCGTCCGAGGTCCGTACCAAGGCCGCCGCGGTCGTCGGACTCACGGTCACCCCGGAACTGCTGCGGATCGAAGAACGTGACTTCGTCTACGAGATCTACCGGGCCGCGAGGCTGCGTGGCGAGATCGCACGGGAGGTCCAGTTCGCGGCGCTCGATGCCTACAACGGCGGTTGGACTTCGTTGTTCCTCACGACCGGGATCTACGAGGCGCACCAGCGGGATCTGGACCGGGAAGCCCTCTATCAGGCCCGGCGCGCGGAGCGGCAGCCCTCCGCCACGCTGCTCGGCTTCGAGCTGACCACGATCCTGCTGGCCTACGACGACAAGAACTTCGTCTTCGCGTTGTGGGAACGGGCCGCGAGCGGTTCGTTCGTGAAGGCGGGGGCGGGCAAGGCCTTCGCCGGAACCCCGGCGGAGCAGAAGGACTTCATTGCCCGCGGCATCTTCGTCGAACACCAGCGTGACGTGGACGCGGCGAAGGAAGCGGCCGAGAAGGAAGCCGCGGAAAAGAAGCTTCGCGATGCCCGGGTGAAGGCTGCCGCCGTCGTCGGTATGGATCCGGCACTGGCCGCTCAGCTGACGGACGAGTATTTCGTGCAGCAGATCTGGTCCCGTGACCTGGCGCCCCGGGACTCCGAGGTGTGGAACCGGGCGTTCCACAGCCGGACGCCGGAGCAGTGGCGGGCCTTCATCGACACCGGCATCTTCGAGGCCGCGGCGAAGGACAAGGTGGACGGCATCAAGGTGCGCGCCGCCGCCGTCGTCGGTATCGACGCCGGATATGCCAGGTACCTCCAGGAAGGGCCTTTGGTGCGCGAGATCTGGACCAGGTCGAGGCCGGGCAGTCAGGTACAGGCTGCCGCGTATCGCGCCTTGCAGAGCGAATCCCCGGCGCGGTGGCGGGTCTTCCTCGAGACGGAGATCTTCGTCGCGGAGGCGGCCGACCGGTCCTGAGGATCCTGGCCTGAACCAGGCTTTCCTGGGCGCCGAGCTTCGGAACGACTCATGAACGAGACCGAGTGTGAAAGCAAGTCCAGAGTCTCGGTTCGTCGAGTGCCGATCTTTCGGTCGTGATCGGTCCGTTGGTGGGGGGACTGTGTGGGTTTTGGGACGTCAGATGTCCCGAAATCCACACGGTCGTGCGTGATCGGTCCGGTCACGGTGGGTCGGTCAGGGATGGATGAGGCTGGCTTTGGGGCGTCAGATGTCCCGAAAACCACGCGGCCACCGTGGCTTGGCCGGCGCTGGGCGTGCCGAGGGGCCCGTCGCCGTCGTGGCTGGCGGGCTCCTCGGGGCCTAGACGTGATGCAGGGTGTTGCGCCGGGGATGTCGGAGCGGATCCCGGTACTGGGGTGGGATGAACTCCGGTAACCCATCGGCCGCCATCCGTACTTCCCAGTCACCGTGGTGGATCAGCCGGTGGTGGAAGCCGCAGAGCAGCACGAGGTTCCGGAGGTCGGTGGGCCCGCCGTCTGCCCAGTGGTGAATGTGGTGGGCGTGGCAGTTCTTGGGTTTTCGGTGGCAGTCGGGGAACGCGCAGCCGCCGTCGCGGAGGTTCAGCGCCCGTCTTTGGCCCGGGGTGACGAACCGTCTCAGGCGTCCCATATCCAGCGGTTCACCCGAGCCGCTCATCACCACCGGCAAGATCAGGCAATCGCAGGCCGCGAGCCGCGCTTCCCGAGCGGTCATCGTCCCCACGAAGTCCAGGCACGCGGCCCCGAGACCGGACTTCAGTTCGTCGAGTCCGACGGTCACATTCACCAAGGTGCGGTAGCCACTGGTTCCCGGCTGATCCGGGCAGGCGATCGCCAGATCGAGGAGCTCGGCCCAGGCGTCTCCCATGCGTTCACATTTCATCCGCAGATCCGCCTGACCGAATTCGTCGACCGGTCGTGGCTGGGCATGCGCCTCCAACGCGGCCGCGGTCCGGGCCCCGGTCTCATCGTCGAGGAGGCCGGTCAGCTTCCAGAACCCGTCTTTCCGGCGTTCCAGCGTGATCTCCCGGCGCGGCTCCTTCGGTTCGGGGTCTTTGGGTTCGTTGCCATCGGGGTCGAGCCAGCCCAGCAGTTTCGTCTCAGCCTCGGAGAGCTGGCGGGGACCGGCGTTCGGGGCAAGCTCGGCCAGGATCTTCTCCGCACTGGCCCGATCCTCGACAGAGGTGTCGGCAGGGAGCCGTTTCAAGATCTCCAGGATCTGATCGATCCGCTCATCCCCGACCAACCCCTGAGCAGCGACAGCGGCGGTGCAGGGAGCGACAGGCGGAACCTCCGTGCCGTCCAGAGCGCGGGTGGGGTTCAGGGCGAGAGCCCGTTTCACCACCGCGCCCGCTTCGCCGCGCGAGAGCCCGGCCATCTCCGCGAACCAGCTCGCCGTGCTGCCATGCCCGTACAAGTCTTTCGCGCCCCGATTCTCGATCTCTGCCAGAAACTGCCCCAACCCGGCAGTGGCCATGCGAATCGCCTGCAAGAACTGCTGCACGCCTTGGGCAAGCTCCAGTTTGCCGGCGCGCCACAGCTCCTGCGGCAGTTCGGGGAGATAGGTCTCGGGCACACCTCGATAATACCGCAAGTCCGTCGAACACGTGTTCGTAATTTTAAGCAATAGGCCAACTTGTGCGGATAACACTGAAGAGTGAAACGGTCGCCAATGCCGAATCACCCTGAGCGACTAGCGTTTAGTCGACCAAATGCGGAAGAAAAGTAAAGCCCGCTTGAGAACCCCTTGATCCCGCCCTGGACAGTTCGACCACTCCCGTTGGCCCCACCGTCGCGAGCCGAACATGTCGGTCGGCGACGATGCCGCGCATGGAAATCCCCAGGGTCGGTGTTCCCGACGCGCTGGCCTCGCGCCTCACGATGGCCGAACAACACGAATTCCTCAGCCGACGCACGATTCTGAAGGGCGCCGTCCTCGCGGCCGGTCCGCTTCTGTTGCAGGGCACCGCGTACGCCGACGGCGACAAGGTCGTCCCGGCGGGGCGGCATCTCGCGTTCGGCCGGAATCCGCGGACGTCGATGCGGGTCGCGTGGCAGGTGCCGGCGCCGGTGCGGAAGCCGTTCCTGCGGATCGCCGACGGGCACGGCGGCTGGAGTCATCGGATCCCGGCCGAGGTTCGCGCGCTGCATTCCGAGGTCGCCGGGGTCATCGCGCCGTACGACCAGTACTACCTGCACGCCGAGGCCGACCATCTCTGGCCTGGTCACACTTACCGGTACGCCGTCGGGCACGAGGGTTTCGACCCGGCTTCGGGGGACGGCGGGCCTGCCGCGATCTCGACGTTCACCACCGCGCCCGCGCGCGGCATCCCGGCGGGCAAGTTCACTTTCACCGCGTTCGGCGACCAAGGGGTCTCGACGACGGCGCTCGCGCAGGATGGCGCCGTCGCGCGTCAGAACCCGCGTTTCCACCTGCTGGCGGGCGACATCGCGTACGCCGACCCGAGTGGCTCGGGCAAACCGCCCGGGTCCAAACCCGACGCGGACCACGATCTCTTCGACCCCAAGGTCTGGGACGCCTACTACCGCCAGATCGAGGGTGTCGCGGCGTCGGTGCCGTGGATGGTCACCACCGGCAACCACGACATGGAGGCCCTTTACTCGCCCGACGGCTACGGCGGCCAGGTCAAACGCTGGGATTTCCCCGGCACGGGCCCGCACGACTGCCCCAGCGTCTACTCCTTCATCTACGGCAACGTCGGGGTGATCTCGCTCGACGCCAACGACGTCTCCTACGAGATCCCCGCCAACCTCGGCTACTCGCACGGCTCCCAGACGGCCTGGCTCAAACGCCGCCTGCGGTATCTGCGGTCGCAGCCGGACGTCGATTTCATCGTGGTCTTCTTCCATCATTGCGCCTATTCGACGACCAATCAGCACGCGTCGGAGGGCGGTGTCCGCGAGCAGTGGGTTCCGTTGTTCGACGAGTACCGGGTCGACCTCGTCATCAACGGGCACAACCACATCTACGAGCGCACCGACGCCCTGCGCGACGGCAAGGTGACCCGCGAGGTCAAGATCGGCGACACCGTCGAGCCGGACCGCGACGGCACCGTGTACGCGACCTGTGGTGGCGGCGGGAAGAGTCTCTACAGCTTCCCCGTGCCCGACACGTTCGCGGGCGAGTTCCAGTCGTATCACTGGGTCAAGGGTGGTGAGAAGGTGACCGAAACCGTCTCGTGGTCCCGGGTGCGCTACACCGGTTACTCGTTCCTCGCGATCGACGTCGAGCCCGCCTGGGCCGGCCGCCGGACGACGCTGACCGTGCGGACCCTCCGCAACGACGGCGCCGAGATCGACCGGTTCACCCTGCGCCGCACCGCCGGTCTCCATCGGTCGCGGCACGCTGTCCTGGGCGCCGACCCGAGCGACGTATAACGCCCTACACGGTTCCGCATGGTGGGACTCGGTGCCATATCGTGGACCGGAGACATACAGTCCGGGACATGTCGCCGAGAATCCTCCTGCGGGCCGTCATGGCCGTTTCCGCCGTCACGCTCCTCGCCGCGTGCAACGCCTCGGCCAAGGATCCGGCCGCGCAGAGTTCCGCTGGGCCCGCGCTGGTCCTTATTACGCCGAGCCCGGTCGGCGTCAACGACTTCCTCAAGCTCGCCGTCCAGGGCATCGAGGACTCGGCCAAGAAGCACAACGGAACACAAAAGGTCTACCAGAGCACCGATCCCGCCTCGATCCAGCAGAACCTCGCGGCCGCGGTGCGCGAGAAGCCCGCCGTGATCGTCGCCGTCGGTTTCAACTTCGCCGACGCGATCGCGGCCGAGGCCGAGCGCAATCCCGAGCAGAAGTTCCTGTTCGTGGACTCCTGCACCACCAAACCGTTCCCGAACGTCACCTGCGCGGTGTTCCGCGAGCACGAGGGCAGCTACCTCGCCGGCGCCGAAGCCGGGCTGCTGAGCAAGAGCGGCAAAGTCGGCGCGGTCGTCGTGCTCGACGCACCCCAGTTCCGCCGGTACTCGATCCCGTTCGGGCAGGGCGCCGAAAAGGCCAAGCCCGGCACCACCCTTGCCCCGCTGTTCATCGGCGGCGCGAACCCGTTCAACGACCCCGCCCGGGCGAAGGCGCTGGCCGCCACGCTCGCCGGTCAGGGTGTCGACCACGTCATGGGCGCGGCTTCCGCGGCGGGCAACCTCGGCGTGTTCGAGGCGGCAAAACAAGGCGGGTTCTTCGCGTTCGGCGTCGATGCCAACCAGTGCCCGGCCAGCCCTGGGCAGGTCGTGGACAACGTCATCAAGCGCACCAACGTCGTCATCGGCGACGGGGTCGACGCGATCCTCGGCGGTAAGACCGGCGAGACGAAGTCCTACGGCGTCAAGGAAAAAGGCATCTCTCTGACCGGGCTGGAGCCGGACGCCGCGACCTCGCAGTGTGTCGTCGCGAGCCACCCCGACGTGCTGGCCAAGGTCGGCGAACTGCGGGACCAGATCATCTCGGGCGCGATCGTCGTCGATGACCCCGCCAAGTCCTGACGCCGTCTCACTCCGGGGGATCGTCAAGCGGTTCCCCGGAGTGCTCGCGAACGACCACGTGGACCTCGACGTCGGGAGAGGCGAAATCCACGCCCTGATGGGGGAGAACGGCGCGGGCAAGTCGACGCTCATGTCCGTGCTCTACGGTCTGCACCGGCCCGACGAGGGCACGATCTCCTTGCACGGCGAGGAAGTCTCCTTCGGCTCGCCCGCGCAGGCGATCGACGCCGGTGTCGGCATGGTGCAGCAGGGGTTCGCGTTGTTCGGCGAACTCACCGTCACCGAGAACGTCGTGTTCGGCAGCGAACCGACCCGCCGCGGCCTGCTGGACCGCAAGGCGGCGACGGCCCGCGTCACCGAACTGATCGAACGGCACGAACTGCGGCTGCGGCCCGGCGACCGGGTCCGCGACCTGCCGGTCGGGCTGCGACAGCGCGTCGAGATCCTCAAACTGCTGTACCGCGACGCCGGTGTGCTGATCCTCGACGAACCCACCGCCGTGCTGACCCCGCCCGAGACCGAGCGGCTGTTCGGCGTGCTGCGCGCCCTCGCCGCCGAGGATCGCACGATCCTGCTGGTGTCGCACAAACTCCAGGAGGTCCTCGCCGTCAGCGACCACGTCACGGTGCTGCGCGACGGCCGCGTCACCGCGCGCGGGCGCACCGCCGACCAGACGGCTGCCGGGCTCGCCGAGGCGATGACCGGACGCGAGGTCGACCTCGATCGCGTCCACCCGGCCGGGGCACCCGGCGAGACCGTCCTCGAAGCCCGTTCCCTGACCGTTCCCGGTGTGGAAGGAAAACCGTTGCTGGACAACGTTTCCCTCAGCGTGCGGGCCGGGGAGATCGTCGGCGTCGCCGGGGTGGCGGGCAACGGGCAGGCCGAGCTCTCCGGCGCCATCACCGGTCTTCTGAAGACCGGCGGAACCATTGTCCTCAATGGACAGATCATCGACGGCCTGTCGGTCCGCGCGCGCCGGGACGCCGGGCTCGCCCACGTCCCGGAAGACCGCGCCGAGGTCGGCTCGGCGCCCACGGCGGGGCTCCGGGAGAACCTGGCCGTCGGTTTCCACCGCAAGCGACCCTTGGTGCGCAAGGGATTCCTGCGCCGCAAGGCGATCGACGACCACGCCTCGGCGATCATCGAGGACTACGACGTCCGCGCGTCCGGCCTCGCCGTCGCGATGGGCACGCTGTCCGGCGGCAACCAGCAGAAGGCGATCTTCGGCCGCGAGCTCACCCACGACGCGCCGTTCCTGCTGGTCGAACAGCCCACTCGCGGCGTCGACGTCGGCGCGATCGAGAACATCCACGCGAGGCTCGTCGCCCATCGCGACGCCGGGCACGCCGTCCTGCTGATCTCCGCCGAGCTCAGCGAGATCCTCGCGTTGTCGGACCGGGTGCTGGTGCTGTTCGAAGGCCGGATCGTCGCGGAGTTCACCAAGGACGAGGCCGATCAGCACACGGTCGGGCTCGCGATGGCCGGAGGTGCCGGATGACCCGCGTCCGTCTCGTCGCCGTCCCGGTCGCCGCGGCGCTCGTGCTCGGCGCGATCCTGTTGCTGGCCACCGGAACCGACCCGCTGGCGGCGTACGGCGCGATCGTCTCCGGCGCGTTCGGCCCCGACGGCATCGGCGACACCCTCGCCTACGCCGTCCCCGTCGCGGGGATGGCCACGGCGCTCGCGATCCCGCTGCGCGCGGGCATGGTGAACCTCGGTGGTGAGGGCCAGCTGGTGCTCGGCGCGATCAGCGCTCTCGCCGTCGGCCTGTACGTGCCCGGGCCCGGGCCGGTGAAGGTGATCCTCGCGCTGCTCGCGGGCATCGCCGCCGGAGGCGCATACGCCGCGCTGGCCGCGGTCTGCGAGAACCGGCTCGGCGTCCCGTTGCTGATCAGCACGCTGCTGCTGAGCTATCCCGCGATGGCGCTCGCCGGGTATCTGGTGCGCTTCCCGTTGAAGGACGCCGGTTCCAGCCTGCCGCAGAGCCCGCAGATGTCCGCGCGGTTGCCCGAAATCGACGGCGTGACGACCGGGATCTTCCTGGTGGTGACGGTGATCGCGGTCTACACGGTGATCGACGCCCGCACTCCCGCCGGTTTCGAGACCAAGGTGACCGGCTGGGCGCCGCGGTTCGCCGCCTACGCCGGCATCGACCGGCCGAAACTCACACTTCGGCTGCTGGCCGCTTCGGGCGGGACGGCCGGACTGGTCGGCGCGATCGCCGTCCTCGGCTTCCCGTACCGGTTCATCGACGGCGCGCTGATCACGCCGCAGTACACCTGGATCGGCCTGCTCGCGGCGTTGCTCGCCGGGGCGAGCCCGCTCGGCACGCTGCTCGCGGCGGTCTTCTTCGCGGCGCTGACCAGCG
The DNA here is from genome assembly GCF_001620365.2 of Amycolatopsis keratiniphila subsp. keratiniphila. Classification (GTDB taxonomy): domain Bacteria; phylum Actinomycetota; class Actinomycetes; order Mycobacteriales; family Pseudonocardiaceae; genus Amycolatopsis; species Amycolatopsis keratiniphila. Next base: position 221,537 of record NZ_LQMT02000032.1, on the reverse strand, counting down.
GCGGGTTCGCGATGGAACGCGCCACCCAGGTCCCGCGCGAACTCACCGCGGTCCTGCAGGCGGTGCTGATCATCTTCCTGGCGGCGACGTCGGGCGTCTTCAAGCGGAAGGCGAGGCGGGCATGATCGACGCGAGCCTGTTCTCCTCGGCGCTCACCGCGCTGACGCCGATCCTGTTCGCCGCGCTCGCGGGCGCGTTGTGCCAGCGAGCCGGGGTCTTCAACATCTCGCTCGAAGGCTCGCTGCTGGTCGGCTGTTTCGGCGCGGTCGCAGGCAGCTGGTACACCGGCAGCGCGTGGATCGGCGTCGTCGTGGCGGTGATCGCGGCGACGGCCTACTCGCTGATCCTCGCGATCGGCTCGATCACCTTCGGCGGCGACCCGATCGTGCTGGGTGTCGCGAGCAACCTGCTCGCGGTCGGCCTGACGAGCTTCCTCATCCGTACCGTCTTCGGCACCGAAGGCTCGTTCAGCGACCCGTCGCTGCAAGGGCTGGGCCAGTTCGGCCCGATCCCGGGCCAGTCGCTGCTGGTCTATCTCTCCTGGCTGGCCGTGCCCGCGCTCGCGGTGCTGCTCTACCGGCATCCGTGGGGGCTGCGGCTGCGCGGGGTCGGGGAGCGCCCGGAGGCGGCGTCCAGCCTCGGCGTCGACGTGACCGAATACCGCTACGGGGTGATCCTCGCCGGGGGAGCGCTGTGCGGTCTCGGCGGCGCGCAACTGGCGTTGGGCTCGGTGACGCTCTTCGCCGAGAACATGACCGCCGGTCGCGGCTGGATCGCCGTCGTGGCGGTGATGCTGGGCCGCGCCCATCCGCTCGGAGTGCTGCTCGCCGCGCTGTTGTTCGGCCTGGCCGAGGCGTTCGGATTCCGGCTCCAGGGCATTGGGTTGCCGCAGCAGGCCACCGACGCCGCTCCGTATGTCGTCACGCTCGTGGCGTTGTTCCTGTCCAACCTGAAACGCAAGAAGGGACAGCCCGCGTGAGCGACGTCCTGCCCATCACCAAGATCCCCCGGCACGGACTGCCGCCACGTGCCCTCGTCGTGGGCGACCCCGACCGCGCGACCGCGGTGGCCGGATCGCTGACGGACGCCGTCCTCGTCGGGCAGAACCGCGAGTACCGCAGCTACACCGGCAGCTGGAAGGGCGTCCCGGTCGTCGTGTCGTCGCACGGCGTCGGCGGGCCCGGCGCGTTGTGCCAGTTCGGCGAGCTGGCCGAAGCGGGCGTCCGCACGTTCCTGCGGCTCGGCACCGCCGGTTCGCTGGCCGACGGGATCACGGATGGCGACCTCGTCATCGCGGAGGCGGCGGTCCGCGACGACGGCGTCACCCAGCAGCTCATCCATCCGGAGTACCCGGCCTTCGCCACCCCTGAACTCGTTGTGGCGCTGAGCCGGGTGGCACCGGAGGCGCACCGGGGCGTGGTGTGGACGCGGGCCGCGTTCAGCCCGCTGGTGCTCACCCTCCCGATGACCGAGTACCTGGCCGCGCGGGTGATCGCCATTGAGATGGAACTCTCCACGTTGCTGGTGTTCGCGGCATTGCGCGGCCTGCGGGCCGGTGGTGTGCTCGTGATCGACGGCGACGCGCGGCCCGAGCATCCCGACCCGTCGGCCTACGACCCGCATCGCGACGTCGTGGCCGAGGGGGTGGCGAGGGCTACTCGCGTGGCCCTCGACGCTCTCATCGACGTGGAAGGGGCGGAATGACCGAAGTGTGGCGCAAGGCGGCTCAGGAGCTGGCGGGCACCTTGGCGGCGGACGCCGCCGAGCGTGATCTGGCCGGACGGCTCCCCGTCGCCGAGGTCGCGTTGTTGCGCGAGTCCGGGCTGCTGCCCTTGCTCGACACCGCGGGCTGGGCGGCCGCGAACGAGGTCACCCGCATCGTCTCCGCCGCAGACGCGTCGGTCGGCCATCTGCTCGGTTACCACTACCTGCAGCTGTGGCGTACCGGCCTGTTCGGGCCGCGCGCGGCGAGCGAACCGGGCTGGTTCTGGGCGGGCGTGAGCAACCCGCTCGACGCCGCCCTGCTCCTGACCCCGGCCGACGGCGGGTTCACCGTCGAGGGCACCAAGACCTTCGCCACCGGCGCGGCCGTCGCCGACCGCCTGGTGGTCAGCGCGACCAGGACCGACAACGGCGAGAAGCTGACCTTCGTCGTCGACGCACGGGCCGAGGGGATCACCTTCCCCGGTGACTGGGACAACATCGGCCAGCGGCTCACCGCGAGCGGCGCGGTGCGGTTCGAAGCCGTCCGCGTCGCGCACGACGACGTGCTCGGCGCCCAGCCGGAGGACCAGTCCGATCCGAAGGTGCCCCGGATCTCCCTTGCCGCGCTCGGGTTCCAGCTCATGCTGGCGCAGGTGTACGTCGGCCTCGCGTTCGGCGCGCTCGACGCGGCGGCCGTCTACACGCGGGAGTCCGCCCGGCCCTGGACACTGTCCGATGTGGACAAAGCGGCCCAGGATCCGTACACGCTGGCGGGCTACGGCGAGCTGGTCGCGACGGCGCGAGCGGCCGGATTCGCCGTCGACGCGGCGGTTTCCGCGCTCGGCGAGGCCGACGAACGCGGCTTCGACCTGACACCGGCCGAGCGTGCCGAAGCGGCGATCGCCATCTCGTCGGCGAAGATCGTGGCGAGCCGGGTGGCCGTCGAAACCACGAGCAAGGTCTTCGAGTTCACCGGCGCGCGGGCCACGGCGACGAAGTACGGCTTCGACCGCTTCTGGCGCAACGCCCGCACGCTGACCCTGCACGATCCCGTGACGTACAAGGCACGCGAGGTCGGCGACCACTTCCTCAACGGGATCCCGCCGTGCCTCTCGGGGTACAGCTGATGACGCTGCCGATCCTCGCCGAAAGCGTCCGCCTCGACGACGAAGGCGTGCACATCCTCGACCGACGGGTCTTCCCGTTCGCGCGGGAATGGGTGCTCTGCCGGACCTCGGAAGAGGTCGCGGTCGCCATCGAAGACATGGTCACGCAGTCGTCCGGGCCGTATTTCGCCGCGCTGGGCGCGATGGTGCTCGCCGCGCGCGAGGCGTCCGGGCTCGCGGCCCCCCGGGCGTACTTGCGGCGGGCGGGGGAGCGGATCGTCGAGACCCGCAAGACCAACAACCATCTGCGCAAGGCCGTCGCCGCCGTGCTGTCCGAAGTGGACAAATCGGCGGGCGACCTCGTCGAGGCCGCGACGGCCGGGGCGCGAGCGGGTGACGAGCTGTACCGGTCGCGCAGCCGCGCGCTCGGCGAACACACCGCCGCGCTGGTGCCGGACGGGGCGACCGTGCTGACGCACTGCTGGGCGGATCTGTACCTCGTCGAATTCGTGCTCGCCGCGCGACGCCACGGCAAGGAGTTCTCCTTCTTCTGCACGGAAACCCGGCCGTACCTGCAGGGCGCGCGGCTGACCGCCGAGACGCTCGCCGAGATGGGGGCCGACACCCGGCTGATCACCGACGGCATGGGTGCCGCGGTGCTGGCCTCGGGCGAGGTCGGCGCGCTGGTGACCGCGGCCGACCGTGTCACCATGGACGGTCACGTCGTCAACAAGATCGGCACGCTGGGGCTCGCGGTGGCGGCGGACGCGTTCGGCGTGCCGTTCCACGCCATGGTCCAGGCGCCCGACCAGGCCGCACCGACCGGCGCCGACGTGCCGATCGAATACCGCGACGGCGACGAGGTGCTGAGCGCCCTCGGGCACCGCGTCGCCGGCGAGCGTGCCCGGGGGCACTATCCGGCTTTCGACGTGACACCACCGCGTTTCGTGACCACGGTGGTGACCGACCGCGGGGCCTTCGAACCAGGACGGCTCCGCGAGTACTACGCAGAAGGGGAAGCGAACCAGTGACCGCAACGCTGACCGCCCGATGGGTGGTCCTCGACATCGAGGGCACGCTGACCGCCACCAGCTACGTGCACGTGACCCTCTACGACTACGCGCGCCCGCGGCTGGGCCCGTGGATCGACGAGCACCCGGAGGATCCGGAGGTCGTCGACGCCGTCGCGCGGATCAAGGAACTCGGCGGGCTCCCGGTGGGCGCGTCCACTGTGGACGTCGTGCGGGTGCTGCACGGCTGGATGGACGCGGACCGGAAGATCGCGCCGCTGAAGACGTTGCAGGGCCTCATCTGGCAGCGCGGGTACGCCGAGGGCGACCTCACGACGGAGTTCTTCGGCGACGTCGCCCCGGCCCTGCGGTCGTGGCACGAGTCCGGGCTGCGGCTCGCGGTGTTCTCGTCCGGTTCGGTCGCCGGGCAGATCGCGTCGTTCTCGCGGACCACCGACGGCGACGTCACCGGCCTGTTCGAGCGGCATTTCGACACCGTCAACGCCGGGCCGAAGCGCGAGGCGCCGTCGTACCGTGCGATCGCCACCGCGCTGGAGGCCGAGCCGGGCGACGTCGTGTTCTTCTCCGACGTCCCGGCCGAACTCGACGGCGCGGCGGCCGACGGCTGGCAGACCGTCGGGCTCGCCCGCGAGGGTGAGCCGTTCGGTGACGCGGATTTCGGGACGCACCGGACGATCCGGACGTTCGACGAGATCAAGGTCGTCCCTCGATGAGTGTGCTGGAACTGGCCGGGCGCGCGCTCGCGGAGGAGTCCGCCCGGTTCGCGGGACTGGGCTGGATGCGGGGCACGTCCGGCAACCTCTCGGTGGTGCTCGGGCGCGACCCACTGCGGGTCGCGGTCACCGTCAGCGGCCGGGACAAAGGCGAGCTGACCAGCGACGACGTCGTGGTGGTCGGCGAGGACGGGCGGGCCGTCGCCGACCAGCCGCATCCGGACAAGGTGCCGTCGGCCGAGGCGGGATTGCACGCCCGGATCGCGGCGGTGTCGGGCGCGGGCGCGGTGATCCACGTGCACGCGCTCGCGCCGGTGGTGGCCGCCGAGCACTGGCCGGACGGTGTGGAACTGCGGGACCTGGAGATGCTCAAGGGCTTCGGCCGCGCCGCGCACGACGACCTGGTGACCATCCCGGTGATCGCCAACGGCCAGGACATGCGTGTCCTCGGCGACGCGTTCGAGGCGGGATTCCGGGCGGACACGCCGGCGGTGATCGTCGCGCGGCACGGGATCTACGTCTGGGGCGATGACCTGCGCCACGCTCGTCATCGCCTGGAATGTTTGGAGTGGTTGCTCCGGTTCCGGGTAGAGACAAGACTCGTGGGTGAAGAAAGGGGAGTGCGATGACCCTGCTGACCGTATGGCCGGACGACCGGCCCGGCGAGATCGCGCTCAGGACCGAGGATCCGGCCGTGATCACCGGCGAACTGGGGCGGCTCGGTGTCCGCTTCGAACGGTGGGACCTCGTCGAGGACCTGCCGCGCGACGTGACGCCCGAACAGGTGCTGGCCGCCTACGAGGAGCCGATCGCCAAGGTCTCGGCGGCCGAGGGCTACACGTTCGTGGACGCCGTCCGCATGACCCCGTCCGACGAACCCGGCTGGGCCGCCACGGCCGCCGAAGCCCGGCAGAAGTTCCTCGCCGAGCACACCCACGACGATGATGAAGACCGCTTCTTCGCGCGTGGGGCCGGCGTGTTCTACCTGCACGTCGGGGGCAAGGTGTACGCGGTCCTGTGCGAGGCAGGGGACCTGCTGAGCGTGCCCGCGAACACCACGCACTGGTTCGACATGGGGACGCGGCCCGACTACGTGTCCATCCGGTTCTTCCACGACGACGGCGGGTGGGTCGGCAACTTCACCGGCGCGACGCTGGCGGGGGACTTCCCGGGGTTCGACGAGTTGACCGCCGGGCGTTACTGAGGATCGCTTCTCCCGGGTGTCATGAAAGGGTCGTTCAGGACGTTTTTTGTCTTGAACGACCCTTTCATGACATATCCGGATGCTAGGAACGGTCCTTTCCTCGCAAATTTCGCAAGGAAAGGACCGTTCCTAGCGCGCTGCCGGGGTCGATCAGGCCGGTGCCCAGAGGGCGGGCACGTTCGGCGGCTCCCAGCCGGCCAGCGACCGGTGGCCCTGCCGGCACACGTACGCCGTGCCGTTGTGGGTCACCCTGGCGCCGGTGGCGTAGTCGACACCTGGCTTCCAGGCATCCGACGGCACCGAGGTGGTCGTCGTCGGCGTGGTGGTGGTCGTCCGGGTCGTGGTGGTCGGGCTGGTGGTCGTGGTCGTGGTTCCCGTCGTCGGTGTGGTCGTGGTCGTCGGCGGGGTGCCGCCACCACGCGGGTTGTCCGACGCGATCGCGTAGGTCGTCCCGCCGAAGGTGAACGTGAAGTTCGACGGCGACGCGATCGGCATGTAGTAGTTCAGCCGGATCTCGACCGTGGCGCCCGGGGCGATGTTCTGCCAGCTGGGCACGGTCACCGCGACGTGCTGGAAGTCTCCCTTCATCCCGCCGACGTTGGGCCCGCTGTGGCCCTTGCTGGTGACCGTCAGGCCGAAGCCGGACTGGTCGGACATGCTGCCGGGCGCGCTCGTGCCGTAGTCGAACTCGATCTTCGTCCCACCGGGGATGGTGGTGGTCGAATTGTTGGTGATGCGCATCCGCGGGGTGATCGGGTAGTTCGCGTCACCCAGCGCGAATCCGGTCAGGTTGACGTGCGCGTTCAGCACCGACGAAGGCGCGGGACGCGGCGACTTGACGTTGCCGTACGGTGCGGCGCCACGCAGGCCGTCGTTGATCTTGGTGATCAGCGTGTCGCCCATGAAGTACTGACCCTTGGCGCCGTCGAAGGCGTAGTCGCCCGCCAGCTCCCAGATCATGATGCCGCCGATGCCCTTGTCGGCCACGTACTTGGCCTTCGTGGCGAGCGACTCTTCGTCCTCAGTGGACAGGAACACCTTCTTGTCGTTGTTCCACAGCCACGGCGTCACCATCGTGTTGTCGTAGAACCTGTTGTAGGAGCCGGAGATCCGGTCCGTCGGGTCGGTCTTCGGGGTCAGCCCGTACGCCTCCAGGTAGTCCGGGGTGATCTCGTTCTCGAGGTTCTTCGCGTGCCACATCGGGTTCGCGCCAGCGGGGACCTCGCCACCCGCCAGGCCCAGGTCGTGCCAGAGGTTGTCGATGCCGATCGCGCCGTTGCCGCACGGCACCGTCGAGCCGACGTGGGATCCGGTTCCCGGTGGACACTGTTTCTGGTCCGGCAGTGGAGCGGTGCCCCACAAACCGTTCGTCCCGCCGGAAACGCCTTGCCAGCCGCGGGTGTAGAAGCCGACGCCGATGTTGATCCGGCCCGCCTGCATGGCGCCGCGGAAGTAGTGATACGCCCAGTCGGTGTTGAGATAGCCCTGCCCGTCGTACTGCGGGGTCGTGTACACCTGCCAGTGCGCGAGTTCCGCGTCCTTGCCGTTGTCGTAGAGCGCGGCGTTCGGCCCGGCGAACTGGTTCCACGCGCCGTGCAGGTCGTAGCTCATCATGTTGGCGTAGTCGAGATACTGCGTGACGCCGTAGACCTCCTGGCCGCGCAGCAGCCAGCCGGACGCGGGGACGGCCGCGGTCAGCAGGTAGTGCTTGCCGTCGGCGGCGCCCGCCTGGTCGATCTTGTGTCGCAACGTGCGCATCAGGTTCTCGTAGCCTGCCCAGAGGGTGCCCCGGTTGGCCTGTGCGATCCAGTAGTCGTCCGGGTTTCCGGCGTAGTTCGCCGACGTCGCGTACTCGTAGTCGATGTCCGCGCCGTTGAATCCGTAGTCGCGCAGGAACTTCACGACGGAATCCGCGAAGGTGTCGATGCTGGCCTGGCTCTGCGTCATCTTGTAGAACCCGCCCGAGGCGTTGCGCGTGCCGTCCGGGTTCAGGAAGCCACCGGTCTCGGCCCAGCCGCCGATCGAAATCAGCGACTTCACGTTCGGGTGCTGCTTCTTGTACTTGTTCAGCAGATTGAAATGTCCCTTGTAGGGCAACGAGGGATCCATCTCGGCGCCGGGCACGCCCGGCCATTCCATGCCGATGGACTCGTTGTTCGGGCCCGCGGCGCCGACCGACACCTTGTTCTGCGCGTCGACATGCGCGAACGCGTAGTTGAGGTGGGTGACCTTCGTCCACGGGATGTTGCTCGCCAGATACGCGGGCGCGCCGTTCTTTCCGGTGCGCCAGCTGGTGAAGTAGCCGATCACGCGGCGGGAATGCCCTTGCCCCAGGGATTCCCGGCCGTTCGTGTCGTAGACGGTGCAGTAGGGGGTGTCGACGCCGGGTGTCCGGTACAGCCCGTCGGGACGGCAGTCCTCGTGGCCTGCCGCGCTCGACGTGGACGGGCTGATGACGACGATCATGAGTCCGGCCAGCGTGATGAGCGACGCCAGCAGGGGGAGTAGTTTCCTGGTTCTCCTTGGCACGCCGAACCTCCGACAGTGGAAGATGGCCCTCGGTCACAGCAGCTTGAGCCGCCGACCTGGCGCGCGTCAATAGGTGTAGACCAATTTCCATCCTGTGCCGTACGGCGGAGCGGACCTGTGGTCCGTCAGGTCCGGTCCTCGTCGAGAAGCGACGAGGGCCGGGTAGGTGGCCATACCATCAGCCATATCGGGTGAGTGTTATGGCCATGTGTTGCACGGTCTCATGTGGACAGTCAGGCCAAGGCGTGTCGCGAAAGCCACTTTCGCGACGCTGCGACCGAGCGGAATCGCAGGCCTCCTGTCCACGCGGCGGAGGTTAGGGGGGCACCACGACAGAAAACTCGTTCCCGTCGGGATCCGCCATCTCCACCTGTCCGTCGCGCTCGGCACCGAGCCGGGCGGCACCGAGCGAAACCAGCCGCTCGACTTCGGAAAGCGGGCCGGTCAAAACGAAACGCAGCCGGTTCGGTCCCGTCTTCGGAGTGAACGGCGGGCCGCCCCAGGTGATCTTCGGACCGCCGTGCGGCGACCTGATCGCGGTCTCCTGGTCCTGGTCCCACACCAGCGGCCAGCCGAGCGCCTTGCTCCAGAAGTAGCCGACTTCCTGCGAACCGTCGCTCGCGATGGCGCCGACGAAACCGCATTCGGCGAGGAAGTCGTTGCCCGGCTCGATGACGCAGAACTCGTTGCCCTCGGGGTCGGCGAGCACGACGTGCTTCTCTTCGGGAAGCTGGCCGACGTCGATGTGCCGTCCGCCGAGTTCGAGTGCCTTCGCGACCGTCCGGCGTTGGTCTTCCAGCGACTCGCTCGTCAGGTCGAAATGCATCTGGTTCTGGCGGGTCTTCGGTTCGTCGCTTCGCACGAAACTCAGCCGGAAACAGGTCTCGTCGATCGCCCGGCCGAGCAGTCCGGACCAGAACCGTTCGAGAGCGTGCGGATCGTGCGCGGCGATACGGAGCGCGTGCAGGGTGGCGGCCATAAGCGACGCTAAGAACAGCGGCGCCCGGCACGCAACCGATTAAGGTCCGTGAAGGCCTCCTTCCCTACCCTGAGAGTAGGGAAGGAGGCCTTCACGGGACCGTCAGCACGAGACGCCGGGCCGCCCGTTCTCCACCCGCGCGGTCAGCGTCCGCAGGAACGACGGATCCCCGTCCGCGGTGACCTTCACGTCGTACCAGCCGCCGGAGACCGGCCAGTCCACCGTGACCGAGCGCCCCGCCCCGACGCGCACGACCCGCGTGAAGCGCGAAGACGACAGCCGTAGCGTCAGCGCCGAAGTGCCCGAGTTGGACAGCTTGAACTCGACGCCCGAGCGCCACGTCAGGAACCGTGTCCGGACATCGACGCCGGCGGCGGCCCCGGACCGGCTCCCGCGCAGTTCCCACCACGACCGGTTCGGGCCCTGTACGACGACGCGGTACTCGTCACCGGGCAGCTTCACGAGTTCCGGCGCCTCACCGCGCACGTCGCGGTGCGCGGGCTCGGCGAACTCACCCTTGTACGGGTACAGCGCGAAATGCGCCGAGGACGAGCCGCTGTTGGCCAGCGAAAGCGCCAGATTTCCCGATTTGTCGACCGCGCCGGACACCGAAACCTGATACGGCAGCGGGCGTGACGGCCGGTTGCCGGGTTCGGCCACGGGCAGGCTCTGCTCGGCCGGGGCCGACGGCCGCCAGCGGCTGATCGGCGCGGGCACCGGGCCGGGCCGGTTCACCCGCGGCTGACGTCCGGCGCGCGAGAAGTCGAAGGCGCCGGTGAGGTCACCCGCGACGGTCCGCCGCCACTTGCTGATGTTCGGCTCGGCGATCCCGGTCCAGCGCTCGAGGAACCGCAACACCGAGGTGTGGTCGTACACGGTGGAATCGACGTGGCCGCCGATCGACCACGGCGAGACGACCGTCATCGGCACGCGCGGGCCGAAGCCGAGCGGCTGGCCGTTGAAGTGGTCCGCGTCGTTCGCCGCGTTCCCGGGCGGCATCGGCGGCGGGACGTGGTCGAAATACCCGTCGTTCTCGTCGAAATTGATCAGCAGCACCGTCTTCGACCACGTTTCGCGGTCGGACGCCAGCGCGTCGAGCACGCGGTAGATCAGGTTCGCGCTGCCGACCGGGGTGGACGCGCCGGGGTGCTCGGAGTCCTTCGCGGACGGCACCAGCCAGCTCACCGCGGGCAGGCGCCGCGCCTGGATGTCCGCCTTGAGCCGGGTCACCAGCGTCTCCGGCTCGCTGCGGTACATGGCCTTCGTGAACAGATTCCGCTCGGCGGGCGTCAGCTTGGCGACCCCGGCGTCGAACTGCGCCAGCAGTTTCGCACGCTCCTCGGCGGTCTTCTTGGGCAGCGCGTCGTAGAACTCCTCGGTGGTGCGGAACTTCTCCTCGACCGAGGCGAGGATCTTCGTGCCGACCTTCTTGAACGGCACGAAGTACTCGACCGCGTTGTCGGTGAAGTTGTCCCACTCCTGGTAGATCTGCCACGGCACCCCGGCGGCTTCGAGGCGCTCCGGGTACGTCGTCCAGTCGTAGCCCTTGTGGTCGTAGGAGTACGCCGCGTTCGTCACCGCGCGGTTGGTCGTGCTGCCCGGCTCGAACCCGGTGGTCCCGGTCCACAGGAAGTTCCGGTTCGGGTTGGTGGAGCCGAAGACCGAGCAGTGGTAGGCGTCGCAGATGGTGAAGGTGTCCGCCAGTTCGTACTGCAGCGCGATGTCGCGGCGCTCGTAGTAGGTCATGGTGGCGGGCGTCTTCGCCGCGATCCAGCCGTTGTTCCAGCCGCGCGCCCATGCCTTGCCGCTGCCGTTCCAGCTGTGGTCGAGGTCGCCGAGGTACTGGATGTCGTCGGTGTTCCGGCCGGCGAGTTCGGCCGCCTTGCGCACCGAGAACGGCAGCACCGTGCCGCCGGCGGGATTCGGCTGCTCGAACACCGATCTCCCCGACGGCAGTTCGAGCGGACGCGGGTCGGAGAACCCACGGACCCCGCGCAGGCTGCCGTAGTAGTGGTCGAACGACCGGTTCTCCTGCATCAGCACGATCACGTGCTCGATGGCGTCGAGCCCGCCCCGCCGCATGGGTTCGGCCATGGCGGCGTGCACGGACGGCGGGAGAAGCGTGGTGGCGGCCGCGGCGCCGGTGGCGCCCAGCAACGTACGGCGTGACAGTTCAGGCATGCCGGAACCTTGTCCCAGTAATGTGAACGTCACAAGAACCGAACCGGTCGACTCGGGGTCGGAAGCCGGATGGTGACACGACGAAACGACGGTGGAGGTGACCTCGTGAGGCGGGTGTTCGCGGGATCCGATGGCCGTCGCCGCGTCTTCGCCCGCCGGGCCGCGATCAGCGCCGGTGCCGCCGCTGGTTACGGAGCGCTCCTCCTCGTCGCGTTCTCCGGTGTGCCGGACCTGCCCACTGCCCTGGACCCCAGGCCTTTCCCCCTGCCACAGTCGACGCCCAAGACCCCTGTGCCGTCGTCCACGCCGCCGCCCGCCGCGCCGCCGCCCGGGCCTCGAACGGCTTCGGCGCCGGAAGCGCGGGGAGCGCCTGAGCCGGTTCGTGAACCTCCGCGCACGAGCGCCGAGCCGCCTCCGGCCCGGACCACGGCTCAGTCCGCTCAGTTCGCCCGGCCTGCTCCGCCCGACACGCGGGCGGACGCGGCCGCCCCGCGCCAGGGCGGCGACCGCCGCAACGGCCGCGCGCCCGAAAACCCGCCGAAGCAGGGGAAGACCACGCCGCCGAAGAGCGAGCGCTCACATCGGGCTCTCCCGGGTTCGTCGTGAGGTCACGACGCTGAGTGACCGTCCGGCGGGGTGGCACCGCCGGAAGGCCGCCTGCGCGGTAACCTCACGGGCACCAAGACCGCAGACCCTTGAGGAGGGCCCGTGTCGGCAGGGCAGATCGCCGCGCTGATCGCCGCAGGAGCATTCGTCGTACTCGTCGTGCTGCTGGCGATCGTGCTGTTCAAGCTCGGCCGGACCCTGGACGAGGCCACGATCGCCATCCGCAAGGCGCACGAGAACACCGACCCGCTGTTGATCGGCGCGAACGAGACGATCACGCACGTCAACACGCAGCTGGAGCGGGTCGACGGCATCACGGCCAACGCGCAGGCCGTGTCCGGCAACGTGTCCGCGCTGTCGTCGGTGTTCACCGCGACGCTCGGCGGTCCGCTGGTGAAGACGGCCGCGCTGTCCTACGGCCTCAGCAAGGCGATCAAGGCCCGCCGGAAGAAGGCGGAAGCGAAAGCCTCCCGACCGGCGAAGAAGCGGGGCCGCAAATGAAGCGCCTGTTCTGGCTCGGCGTCGGCGTGGTCGCCGGCGTCGCCCTGTCACGTAAAGCGACGGAAACCGCTCGCCAGGCCACGCCCGCGGGGTTAGCCTCGAACCTGGGCGACGCCGTGCGGGAACTCGCGGGCGCCGTCGGTTCGTTCGGCGCGGAGGTCCGCGCCGGGATGAGCGAACGGGAACAGGAGTTGCACGACATGGTGTCCGAACGGACCGGCTTGAGCACGGCCCCCGTGACCGAGGGCAGGCACGCGGCGTCGTCGCGGCGCCCGGTCCGGCGAGCTCGCCGGGCGGAGGGCTGATCCGATCGCGTCCGCGATCAGCAGATCCCAGCCCTTCGCCGTTCTCGCCTGTCCGCATTCCCAGCGCCTTCGCGCGAGCCCGTACACAAGGACGATCCCGTGGAAACACACGAAATCACCCAGCGTTTTCTGAGCCATTTCGAGAACAAGGGACATACGCGCGTCCCGAGCGCGCCGCTGATCCTCGACGACCCGAACCTGCTGTTCGTCAACGCGGGCATGGTCCAGTTCAAGCCGTATTTCCTCGGCGAGGTCCCGCCGCCGTACCCGCGCGCGACCAGCGTCCAGAAATGCGTCCGCACGCCGGACATCGACGAGGTCGGCAAGACGACCCGGCACAACACGTTCTTCCAGATGGCCGGGAACTTCTCCTTCGGCGACTATTTCAAGGAAGGCGCCATCGAGGCGGCCTGGGAGCTGATCACCAAGCCCCAGAGCGAGGGTGGCTACGGCCTCGACCCGAACCGGATCTGGGCGACCGTCTACGAGGACGACTCCGAGGCCGCCGGCCTGTGGAAGAAGCTCACCGGCCTGCCCGGCGAGCGCATCCAGTCCCGTGACGGCAAGGACAACTACTGGGACATGGGCGTGCCCGGTCCCGGCGGTCCCTGCTCGGAGATCTACTACGACCGCGGCCCGGACTACGGCCGCGAGGGCGGCCCGGTCGCCGACGAGGACCGCTACATCGAGATCTGGAACCTCGTCTTCATGCAGGACGTGCGGGGCGACAAGAGCCCGAAGCACGGCCACAAGCCGATCGGTGAGCTGCCGAAGAAGAACATCGACACCGGCATGGGTGTCGAGCGGGTCGCGACGATCCTGCAGGGCGTCGAGAACGTCTACGAGACCGACCTCGTCCGACCGGTGATCGGCCGCGCCGAGGAGTTCTCCGGCCGCCGCTACGGCTCCGACCACACCGACGACGTCCGCTTTCGCGTCATCGCCGACCACGCCCGCACCGGTGTGCTGCTCATCGGCGACGGCGTCACCCCGGGCAACGACGGCCGCGGCTACGTGCTGCGCCGCCTGCTGCGCCGCATCATCCGCTCCGCGCGCCTGCTCGGCGTGCACGAGCCGGTGCTGCCCGCCTTCGCCGCGGTCGTCCGCGACACGATGGGCCCGACGTACCCCGAGCTGGTGTCCGGGTTCGACCGCATCGAGGACGTCGTGCGCGTCGAGGAGGAGGCCTTCCTCGCCACGCTCACCAGCGGTTCGCGCATCTTCGACCTCGCGGCCGAGGAGACCAAGCGGTCCGGCGGTTCGCTGCTGGCCGGCGACAAGGCGTTCCAGCTGCACGACACCTACGGCTTCCCGATCGACCTGACCCTGGAGATGGCGTCCGAGCAGGGCCTGACCGTCGACGAAGAGGGCTTCCGCACGCTCATGAACGAGCAGCGGCAGCGCGCGAAGGCCGACGCGGCGTCGCGCAAGACCGGTCACGGCGACCTGTCCGAGTACCGCAAGGTGCTGGAGCAGCACGGCGAGACCGAGTTCCTCGGCTACACCGATCTGCAGGCCGAGGCGAAGGTCGTCGCGCTGCTGGAAGACGGCGTGCCGGTCTCCCGCGTCGGCGCGGGCAAGAAGGCGGAGCTGGTCCTGGACCGCACGCCGTTCTACGCCGAGAGCGGTGGCCAGGTCGCCGACACCGGCGTGCTGCTCGGCGACGGCGTCGAGCTCAAGGTCCACGACGTGCAGAAGATCGTGCCCGGCCTGTTCGTGCACCGTGTCGAGGTGCTCGACGGCGAGATCGGCATCGGCGGCGCGCTGACCGGTTCGGTCGACCAGCACCGCCGCCTGTCGATCGAGCGGTCGCACTCCGCGACGCACCTGGTGCACGCCGCCGTGCGCGGGGCGTACGGCAAGCGCGCGGCGCAGGCCGGTTCGCTGAACTCGCCGGGCCGGATGCGCTTCGACTTCACCACCTCCGGCGGGGTGTCGGCCGACGTGCTCACCGAGGTCGAGGAGGAGGTCAACGACTACCTCCAGACCAACGTCGAGGTGAACACCTTCGTCACCACGAAGGACAAGGCCCTCGAACTGGGCGCGGTCGCGCTGTTCGGCGAGAAGTACGGCAACGACGTCCGCGTCGTCGACATGGGCGAGTACTCCCGCGAACTCTGCGGTGGCACCCACGTCGATCGCATCGGCCAGCTCGGCCTGGTGAAGCTCGTGGGCGACTCGTCCATCGGTTCCGGCGTGCACCGCGTCGAGGCGCTCGTCGGCACGGACGCGCTCAAGTACGTCCGCAAGGAGCAGCTGCTCGTCTCGCAGCTCGCGAACACCTTCAAGGTGCCCTCGGAGCAGCTGTCGTCGCGCATCGACGACGTGCTCACCCGGCTCAAGAACGCCGAGAAGGAGATCGAGCAGCTGCGCACCCAGCAGGTGCTCGGCTCGGCGGGCTCGCTCGCGGACAAGGCCGAGGACATCGGCGGGATCGCGGTCGTCGCGGAGAAGCTCGGCGAAGGCGTCGACTCGAACGGTCTGCGCGCGCTGGCTTCGGACATCCGCGGCAGGCTCGGCGACCGGCCCGGCATCGTCGCGCTGTTCGCCCCGCAGGGCGAGAAGATCGCCTTCGTCGTCGCCACCACGAAGGCGGCGCAGGCCAAGGGTGTGGCGGCGGGCAAGCTCGTCCCGTCGTTCGCCGAGGCGATCGGCGGCCGTGGCGGCGGCAAGCCGGACATGGCCCAGGGCGGGGGCACCAACCCGGCCGGTGCCGACCAGGCCATCGCCTCCCTGCGCGCGGCGGTCGCCCAAGTTGGCTGACGACGCCGCTGGGCGCCGCCCGGATCGGCCAGGGGAGTCCGATCCGGGGCGCGGCAGGCGGCTCGGGGTGGATGTCGGATCCGTCCGGGTCGGGATCGCGCTCAGCGATCCCGACCCCATCCTCGCGAGCCCGCTCGTTACCCTCACTCGCGACGCGGCGGGCGACAAGGACGTCGACCAGCTCGTCGAACTCGTCACGGAACACGACGTGGTCGAAGTCGTCGTCGGCTTGCCGAGGACGCTCAAGGACCGTCACGGCCCGGCGGCCGAAGCGGCACTCGACTACGCCGGGAAGCTCGCCGACAGGATCGCCCCGGTACCGGTGCGACTGGCCGACGAGCGGTTGACCACGGTGACGGCATCCAGGATGCTGTCGCAGCGTGGGGTGAAGGGACGTAAGCAACGTGCCGTCGTCGATCAGGCGGCCGCGGTCGAGATCCTGCAGGCGTGGATCGACGCGGTAGCGGCACATCGCGCACGGAAGGGCGATACATGACCGAGCCCCACGGCCGGCCCGAACGCCGTCAGGGCGGTAGACGACGGTTGCGGGAGCCTGAGGAGGCCATTCAGCCACCGGCCCCGCCGCGTCGACGGCCCGAACCCCAGCCGACGGGACGACGGCACATCCGGGAGGAACCGCCCGTGCGGCGTCCGGCGGAGGAACCGCCGCGGGCCCGCCGGTCGCCGGAAGAGCCACCACCGCGTGCCCGGCGTGCCGCCGACGAGCCGCCGCCCCGGGCACCGCGTCCGGCCCCGGCCAGGCGGGCTCCGGAACAGGCGGCCCCGCCGCCGCCTCCCGCGCCGCAGCGGCGGTCCCCCCAGCCGGGTGACCGGGGTCTTGGCATGCCCGCCTACGCCCAGGACGAGGCACCTCGTCCCGGCCGCCGCAGGCGCAACGAGGACGACGGCCCGCTCCCGGACGAGCGGCCGACCGACGTCCTCCCCGCGATCCAGGAGGCGCCGCTGGCACGGCGCCCCGGCGCGGCTCCCTCTTCGCCGCCTCAAGGCAGCGAAGAGGAGTACAACGAGATCTTCGGCGACGACGCGTACGACGACTATGACGAGTACGACGACTACGAGGATTACGAGGACTACGACGACGAGGACCGTGCCGAGCCGGAACGCATCGAGGACGAGCGGCCGGAACGTCAGGGGCCGCCGCCCAAGAAGCGCAAGAAGAAGCGCGCGCTGGGCTGGATCGCCGCGCTGACGGTGCTCGTCCTGCTCGCCGGCGGCGCCTACTACGGCTTCACCGAGATCTTCGGCTACGACGACTACGAGGGAGCCGGCGAGAGCGACGTCCTCGTCGAGGTGCAGAAGGGCGACTCGACGTCGGCGATCGGCAACCGGTTGCAGGCGGCCGGGGTGGTGGCCAGCGGCAAGGCGTTCGTGAAGGCGGGCGAGGACAACACCGCCGTCTCGCGGCTCCAGCAGGGCTACTACGTCATGAGGACGAAGATGTCCGGCGCCAGCGCGGTCGAGAAGATGCTCGCTCCCGCGTCGAAGGTCGGCCAGGTCGAGATCCGGCCGTACACCCAGTTCCACGACATCACCCAGCCGGACGGCAAGGTGACGCCCGGGGTGTACACGTTGCTGTCCAAGGCTTCCTGCGCCGATCTGAACGGCACGAGCACCTGCGTCCCGGTCGAGGAACTGCGCAAGACGATCGAGAACGCGGATCTGGCGAAGCTGGGCGTCCCGTCTTGGGCCGTCGAGGCCGCGACGAAGGCCGAGCACAAGGACCGGCGTCTCGAAGGGCTGATCGCCCCGGGCATCTACAACATCAAGCCCGGCTGGACGGCCGAAGAACTGCTCACCTACGTCGTGAAGACGTCGGCGGAGCGCATCCTCAACGCCGGGCTGAGCGAGCAGTCGAAGGGTGAGGGCAAGACGCCTTACGAGACGCTCGTCATCGCGTCGATCATCGAACGCGAGGCGGTGAAGGCCGACTTCGGGAAGATCTCGCGGGTCATCTACAACCGGCTCGACGAGAAGATGCGGCTCGAGATGGACTCGACGGTCAACTACGTCCTCGACCGGCCGACCCTGCTCACCAAGCCTGAGGAACGGGAAAAAGCGGGTGCCTACAACACCTACAAGTCGGTCGGCCTGACTCCGACACCGATCGCGGTCCCGAGCGCGGAGGCGATCCAGGCCGCGTTGAAGCCGGCGGCGGGGGAGTGGCTGTTCTTCGTCAAATGCGAGAAGAACGGGCTTTCCTGCTTCGCGGTGACCTTCGACGACCACCGGAAGAACCGCGATGACGCGGTGCGGCGAGGTGTCATCCGATGACCACCGGACGAACCGGGACGACGCGGTGAGGTGTGGTGTCAGCTGACCGCAAGGCCGCCATCCTCGGGAAACCGGTCGAACACTCGCTCTCGCCCGTGCTGCACGGCGCCGCCTTCCGCGCGCTGGGCCTGGACGGCTGGACCTACGAGCGGGTCGAGATGGACGGCCCCGGGCTGCCCGCGTTCGTCGACGGACTCGGTCCGGAGTGGACCGGGCTGTCGGTGACCATGCCCGGGAAACGGGCCGCACTGGAGCACGCCGACGAGGTCACGCCGCGCGCGGCGGCGGTCGGCGCGGCGAACACGCTCGTGCGCCGGGAAACCGGCTGGCTGGCGGACTGCACCGACGTCGACGGGGTCACCGAGGCGTTGCGGATCGCGGGGGAGTACTCGCCCGGTGCCGACGACGCCGCCGTCGTACTCGGCGCGGGCGGGACGGCCGCCGCGGCCGTCGTCGGGCTGGCCTCGCTCGGCGTGCGGACGGTCCGGCTCGTCGTGCGGGATCCGGCACGGGCGGCGGAAACGGTCGAGGCGGCTCAGCGGGCCGGTCTCGACGTCGAGGTCCTGCGCTGGGCCGAGGCCGACTTCGGGAAGCTCGCGGCGGATTCGGCGGTGCTGGTGAACACCGTTCCCCCGGACGCCGTCCGGCCGCATCTGGCGGAGCTGTCCGGGATCGGATGCGTCCTCGACGTCATCTACCACCCCTGGCCGACCGCGCTCGCCGAAGCCGTCGCCGAGCGGGGCGGACGGCTCGCGACCGGGCTGGACATGTTGCTGCATCAGGCTTTCGGGCAGTCCGAGTACTTCACCGGGCAGCCGGCGCCGCGGGCGGAGATGCGGGACGCGCTGCGCGAGGCGACCGGCGGGATCCTTTCCCTGCCGATCGGCTGAGCGGGACCACGCACATCATCTTCGGTGAAAAGCGCCTGACAAGATCGCCTGGGTTCGATAATCTGGCCGACTGCCTCGAGAGGGGCGTCGCGGCAACCAGGTGACCACCGCGCGCGCCCCTGGCCGAACGGCCCCGCGATCTCGGCGGCAGGGCGCTCTTGATGGGGGACGGGACGTCTTGTTCCTACTCGCGCCCTGGCGACGTGATCGCGTCGCGCGCAGAGCTCGCGAAGAGTGCTGAGGAAGGAACAAGGGGTCGATGCCTAAACCCGATCGAGACCACTACACCGAAGAAGACATCACCAACTCGTGGGTCGCCGAGCCTCCGGAACTGAACTCCACCGTCACCCTGGCCGAATACGACCCGGAGTGGCCGGAGCTGTTCGACCGGGAAGCCAAGCGCATCAGGGGGATCCTGGGGGAACGCGCGCTGGTCCTGGAGCACGTCGGCTCCACGTCGGTGCCGGGACTGTGCGCGAAACCGATCATCGACATCATGCTGATCGTCGCGGATTCGGACGACGAAGACGCCTACGTGCCGCAGCTGGAGGCCGAGGGCTACAAGCTCGTCATCCGCGAGCCGGACTGGGAGAAGCATCGCTGCTTCAAAGGTCCGGACACGAACGTCAACCTGCACGTCTATTCGCCGGACAACGGCCAGACCGAGCGTTACCGCCTCTTCCGCGACCGTCTCATCGCCCACGAGGACGAGCGGAAGCTCTACGAGGCCAAGAAACGCGAACTGGCGTCGCGCACCTGGAAGTACATCCAGCACTACGCCGACGCCAAGAATGAGGTGGTCGACGAGATCATCGAGCGGGCACGCGCGGCCCAGTACGACGGCTTCGCGCGGCTCTACGCGGCGCACGCCGAAACCAGCATCACCAACGCCCACTACGACCGGCCCGCCATCGTCGAGCTGGCCGGGGACGTGGCGGGCAAACGGGTGCTGGACGTCGGCAGCGCGGCGGGACACCTCAGCGCCCTGCTCGCCGAGAAGGGCGCGGACGTCCTCGGCGTCGACGCGAGCTCGGGGATGGTCGCCGTCGCCAGGGAGAAGTTCGGGCACGTCGCCCGCTTCGAGACGGCGGACGTCTCGCGGCCGATGTCCTTTGTGGAGGACGCTTCGATCGACGTCATCACGGCGTCGCTGGTGCTGCACTACCTGAAGGAGTGGGGCCCGGCGCTGGCGGAGTTCCGGCGGGTGCTCAAACCGGGCGGGCTCCTGGTGTTCTCGGTGCATCATCCGGGCGAGGACTGGCGGTGGTTCGAAAAGCGGAACTACTTCCAGCTCGAACTCCTGGAGGACGAGTTCCCGCCAGGGCAGCCGGTCCGTTTCTACCGGCGGCCGTTGAGCTGGACGTTCGGCGCGGTGCGGGACGCCGGGTTCGCCGTCGACAGGCTGGTCGAGCCGATGCCGGACGAGGCGGTCGCCGAAACGGACCCGAAGTGGTACGCCAAGCTGCGGACCGAACCACGGTTCCTGTACTTCCGGACCGTCCGGGAACCCTGACCCACGCCGCATTCAGTCCTCTGGATGCGGGCTTTCCCTTACCGCATTCAGAGGACTGAACGCGCGTCAGGCGAGGTCGTCCCGCTTCGAAAGGTCCCGGATCAGCGAAACGATCTCTCGGCTGACCGGCCGCAGCACCCGCAACCGCGAAAGCCCCACCAGCCGCGCGATCAGCGGCACCGTCCGCTCCACCAGGATCCGGCTGCGCTTCTGCCCGGCGGACCGGTCGTGGACCCAGAACAGCACGACCCCCATCTGATACAGCCACAGCAGATCCGGCAGGTCGTCGCGCAGGTCCGGGTCGAGTTTGACATCGGAGTCGGCGATGACGTCGCGCATCAGGCCGACGGAGGCGTCGCGGGCAGGCGAAGACTCCTCGCTGAACGGGCTCAGCGGCGAGTCCGGGTCGGCGGCGTTGACGAAGAACTGGGTGCCGAAGCGGTGATACGGCTCGGCGACGTCGAGCCAGGTGAGCAGGACGGTCTTGAGCCGGGCGCTGAAGTCCCGCTCACCTTCGATCGCTTGACGCGCGGACGTCAGGTGCGCCTTCGCGATCTCGTCGTAGAAACCCTGGATCAGCTGGTCTTTCGAGGCGAAGTAGTAGTAGGCGTTCCCGACCGACACGCCCGCTTCGGCGGCGATTGCCCGCATGGTCGTGCGGTCGTAGCCGTTCTCGGCGAACAGCCGCAACGCGGTCGCCACGATCAGTGACCTGGTTTCCTCACTCTTCGCCACCACTGCACGTTATCCGGTCAGGGCGCCGGGTGCGGAGCGGGCGCCGGGTAGCCGGGGTACGGCGGCGGTACCGGCGCGGTGGCGTTGTTGAGGTGCTTGCGCCGGATCCCGTTGAACACCAGCACGTTCCCGACGTGCATCACGCCGAGCACGAGCGCCACGGTGCCGACCTTGACCGACAGCATCTCGAAGACGTCGCGCGCGTCGAGGACGGTGTCGTCGCTGGTCAGGAACAGGGTCACGAAACCCAGGCTGACCAGGTAGAACCCGACGACGAGCAGCTGGTTCACCGATTGCGCCAGCGCTCGGTTGTCCTGGAAGACGTCTTCCAGGAACGTCTTGCCGTGCTTGCTCAGCGTGCGGGCGACCAGCACGGTCAGCGGGACGGTGACGACCAGGTAGAGGGCGTAGGCCACGACTACGGGTTGCATGGGGACCTCCTTTTTGAACGTGTTCAAGAAGGACCGTAGCCCAGATTTTGAACGCGTTCAAGAGACGCTGTTCACCTGAAGCTCACCCGGACGGCCGGGCGGAGTGCGTAAGGTCGCCTCGAACTCTGGGAGGTAAGACCGTGAAACGCATCGCCGCCGTGCTCACTTCGGGCGCCTTGCTGGCCGGCACGCTGCTGGCCGCCACACCGGCGGAAGCCGCCGTCGGGAAGAACGTCCGCTTCGCGACGTACAACGCTTCGCTCAACCGCGGAGCCGCCGGTCAGCTCGTGACCGACCTGTCGCAGCCGGGCAACGCGCAGGCGAACGAGGTCGCCGAAGTGATCCAGCGCAACCGGCCTGACGTGCTGCTGATCAACGAGTTCGACTACGTGCCCGGCAACCGCGCCGCGGACCTGTTCCGCGAGAACTACCTGAAGCACGGCCAGAACGGCGCCGCCCCGATCGACTACCCGTACGCCTTCACCGCGCCCTCGAACACCGGCGTCGCGACCGGCTTCGACCTCGACCGCGACGGCAAGGTCGGCGGCGGCAACGACGCGCACGGCTTCGGCCTCTTCGAGGGCCAGTACGGCATGCTCGTGCTGTCCAAGTACCCGATCGACACCGACGGCGTGCGGACGTTCCAGAAGTTCCTCTGGAAGGACATGCCGGGCGCGCTGCTGCCCGACGACCCGGCCACCGCGGCGCCGAACGACTGGTACTCGCCGCAGGTTCTCGACGTGCTGCGCCTGTCGTCGAAGTCCCATTGGGACGTTCCGATCCGGATCGGCCGCTCGACCGTGCACTTCCTGGCCGCGCATCCGACGCCGCCCACCTTCGACGGTCCCGAAGACCGCAACGGCACCCGCAACAACGACGAGATCCGCTTCTGGGCGGACTACGTGACCCCGGGCAAGGGCCGCTACATCCACGACGACCGCGGCCGCCGCGGCGGGCTGGGCGCGCACGAGAAGTTCGTCATCGCCGGCGACCACAACTCCGACCCGCTCGACGGCGACAGCGTCCCGGGCGCCATCTCACGCCTGCTGAACGCGCCTCGCGTCATCGAGACCCGGCCGGGTAGCGAAGGCGGTGTACGGGCCGCTCAGGACCAGGCGGGCGCCAACATCGGCCAGAAGGGCGACCCGTACCACGACACCGGCGACTTCAACGACAAGGCGCCGGGGAACCTGCGGATCGACTACGTCCTGCCGTCGAAGGGCCTGATCCCCTGGCGTGCCGAGGTCTTCTGGCCGCTGCCCGAGTCACCGCTGGCCCGGCTCAACGACGCTTCGGACCACCACCTGGTGCGCGTCGACGTGTTCGTTCCTCGCTGGTAGGACTCAGCGGGAGCCGAGCAGCGCCGCGCCCGGGCCGGTCAACGTGGCCAGCCCGGTGCTCCGGCCGCTCACGGACAGCAGCAGGTCGACGAGCGGGCCCCGGACCTCTTCGGGGCCCGTTCCGCCGGTCCACTCGGCGTCGGTCGCGATCAGCCGGAGACCCTTGCAGCGTTTCTTCGCGCCCCAGAACGGGCTGACGAGCAGGTGTTCCAGCGCCGCGATGGCGGGCTCCTCCGGCATCGGCCGGGCGATACCGAGCGGGCGGGCGACGTCCTGGCCGTGGATGAGCACGTCGGCGAGCGGGTCGATCGGTTTGGCGCCGGGCGAACGGCGGGCCGATCCGGCGTCCTCGCGGATCTGGGTGACGAGTTCGGCGGGGGAGAACCGCGCGCCGTAGGCGATGGCCTGGTCGGTGTTCATCCGATCCCAGTCGCCCTTGGCCTTCACGATGCCGACGAGGGTGTCCTTGAGCCGGTTCCTGGTGGTCTGCGCGAGATGGCCCGCCATCGCGCGGACCGTCCACTCCGTACACAGCGTCTTCGCCGTCCAGTCCTGCTCGTCCAGGCTCTCCAGCAGATCCGCGAAGCTCAGCCGTTCGGTCTCTGTCCAGGCCAGGATCTCGCCGTCGTCCATCCCGCTCCTCCGCTCGGAGACACACTTCGCCGCCATGGAACCACAGGCCTCGCCGTTCGGGTTCTTCGAAAGAGCTGAACTAGCCTGAGGGCATGAAGATCGCGATTCTCGACGACTACCAGGAAGTGGCGCTCGGTTTCGGGGACTGGGATTCCCTCGGCGCCGAGATCGAGGTGTTCACGAAGCCGTTCGCGGATCCCGCCGACGTGGTGGGCCGCCTGCGTGACTTCGAGGTCGTGGTGGCGATGCGCGAACGCACCCGCTTCCCCGCCGAGGTCCTCGACCGGCTGCCCGCGCTCAAGCTGCTGGTGAGCACCGGCCGCCGCAACGCCGCGATCGACGTGGCCGCCGCCCGGCGCAACGGCGTGGTCGTCTCGTCCACCGGGTACATCGCGGCCCCCGCGGCCGAGCACACCTGGGCGCTGATCCTCGCCGCCGCCCGGAACGTGCCGGTGGAGTCGCGGAACATGCGCGAAGGTGGCTGGCAGACCACCGTCGGCACGATCCTGTCCGGCAAGACGCTCGGCCTGCTCGGGCTCGGCAGGCTCGGGGCGGGCGCGGCCAAGATCGGCCAGGCGTTCGGGATGGAGACCATCGCGTGGAGCCCGAACCTGACCCAGGAGAAGGCCGACCCGCACGGGGTGACCGCGGTGTCGAAGGACGAACTGTTCGCCCGCGCGGACGTCCTGTCGATCCACCTGGTGCTCGGCGACCGCAGCCGCGGGCTGGTCGGCGCGCCCGAACTCGCCGCGATGAAGCCGACAGCGATGCTGGTCAACACCTCGCGCGGGCCGATCGTCGACGAAGCCGCGCTGGTGGACGCCTTGCGGCGCAAGGAGATCGCGGTCGCCGCGCTGGACGTCTACGACGTGGAGCCGTTGCCGTCGGAGCATCCGTTGCGGACGCTGGACAACGTCGTGCTCACCCCGCACATCGGCTACGTCACGCGTGAGGCCTACGAGATCTTCTATCGCGACGCCGTCGAGGACATCGCGGCCTTCCAGGCGGGTTCACCGATCCGCGTCATGGAGTAGCGTCGCATCCGGTGCGTGGCGAGCTGCACGAGCCACCACACGGCCGTGCCCGCCGCGAGGCTGAGCGCCAGCACGACCGGTGCCGGAAGATACGGGAGCAGGGCGGGGAAGACCGTCCAGTGGGTCAGGTAGACGTAGAGCGACGCGCTCGCGAGCAGCCCGAGCACGCCGACCGCCGCACCCGGCACCGGGACGCGGACCTGGAGCAGCACCAGTACCAGCCCGCCCAGCACCACGGCCTCCCACAGCGGGTCGCCGACCATCCCGGGGACGAGCAGGAAACCGAACGCCAGCACGACGGCCCGCTGCGTGCCCGTGCGCGCCTTGTGGGCGAGCCAGCCGAGCGCGAAGAACCAGACCGTGCCGAGGGTGGTCCAGTGCAGTTCGGGGAACGACGGCGCCTCGCCGAGACTCACCCGGAGCAGGAGCCCGGCGCCGAGCGCGACCAGCGCCGTGGCGAACCCGTGCTCCCGCTCGGCACGGCGCACGGCCGGGATCGCGAACACCAGTGACAGCGCCAGAAACGCGTGCACGAGGACTTCGACGAACCAGTACCCGTATGCCCCGGTGAGGGTGAAGTTGTTGATCAGCAGCACATTCGTCCACGACACGTCGTCGGTGACGGCGAGCCGGTAGCCGAGCCAGGCGACCGCGGGCACGGCGATCGGCAGTGCGGCGCGGGCGATCCGCGTCGCGGGGCCGGGCAGCACGAAACGGGCGAAGTTCCAGCCAGCCACGATCAAGAGCAGATGCGCGCCGCCGTGGACGGTGAACAGCTCCATATGCGTGCCCACGATGAAGACGATCGCCAGTGCGCGCAGGAGGACGTTGGTCTCCAGCGTCGCCCACCGCGAGGGCGTCGCGCGCAGCCGCTCGAGTTCCGAGACCGGGGTGTCCGGCCAGTCGTCGGGAAGCCGTCCGAGCACACGTTCCAGCGCGATCGACATCCTGACGTAGGAAAGGGAATCGCCGCCCAGCCCGACGAAGGTCGCGTCACCGGGGATGTCGCGGCGGCCGAAGACGGCGGTGAACGCCTGGCGTACGGTTCCCGGCTCCGCGCTCGCCGGTTCGCTTGCCGCGGCGATGGCCCGGTAGTCGGGTTTTCCGTTGGGCAGCAACGGGAATTCACGCATGCGACGGACGACGACGCTCGACGGCGGCAGGCCGAACCGGGCGCGGACGAGGGCGGCCGCCCGCTCGGCGGACCGGTGGACGGCGACCACCACCCGGGTGTCGTCGCCCGCGGCCACCGCCTCGATCCCGGCCTCGGCGAGGAGACGTTCCACCCGGTCGAGGTCGACGCGCAGCCCGAACGGCTTGACGAAGCGGCTCTTGCGGCCGGTCACCTCGTACAGCCCGGCCGGGTTCCGCCGTCCGAGGTCGCCGGTCGGGAGTTCGTGGACGGTCCGGCCCAAGGCCAGGTCCGCGGGGGTGTGCGCGTAGCCGAGCATCACGTTCGGGCCGCGATAGATCAGCTCCCCGTCGTCGGCGAGATCGAACTCGCCGCCCGGAACGGGCAGGCCGATCGCGGCGGGGTGTGCGCTCGCCAGCTCCGGCGGCAGATAGGCCATCCGTGCGGTGGCCTCGGTCTGGCCGTACATCACGAAGAACCGCCAGCCGCGCCGCTCACCGAGTTCGGCGTACTCGGCCACCTTCGCGGGATCGAGCCGGCCGCCCGCCTGGGTGACGTAGCGGAGATGGGGCAGTTCGAGCCGATCGAACCCGGCCCGGTCGAGCAGGGCGAAGGTGTGCGGGACACCGTGCAGGCTCGTCGCGCGCCGGTCCTTCACCAGCGCCCAGAACGCGGGATCGAGGACGGACCGCTCGGTCAGCAGCAGGCACGCGCCGCGCAGGAGGTTGCTGTTCACCACGGAAAGCCCGTAGCAGTAGGACAACGGCAGCGCGGCGACGGCGCGGTCGCCTGCCCGGATGTCGAGGTATTCGGCGATGGCGGCGGCGTTGGCCCGCAGGCTTTCGGCCGACAGGCGCACCAGTTTGGGGGAACCGGTGGAGCCCGAGGTGGAGAGCAGCAGCGCCAGCTCGGGATGCAGTTCGTGCGCGGTGCCCGGCCGCCGCTCGGTCAGGCCGCCGTCGATGACGACGTCCGGGTCGTAGCCCTCGATCAGCGAGCCCGCCTGGCCGCGGGGGACCAGCAGCACGGGATGTCCGCCGCGGAGCGCCGCGAGGTAGGCCACCAGGGTGTCGACGTCGTTGGCGGCGGTCAGCAACACCAGCCTGCGTACCGGGCCGAGCCGATCGGCCACAGTGGACACTCGCCGGTCCAGTTCCCGATAGGTCAGCGCCGAGCCGTCCGGGGCGACCAGCGCGGTCCGGTCGCCGTGGACCGCCAGATCGCCGAGGAAGCCGAGATCGGCCGCCCTGGTCATGCCGGCTCCCCGGCGAAGAACAAGGCAGGGCCGGACACCCGCACGCGGACCTCGTCGCCGGGGGAGATCCCGAGCGGTCCTTGGACACGTTGGCGCACCCGCTCGCCTCCGGCGAGCCGCAGCGAAACGGTGGCGTCGTGCCCGTGGAACCGGACATCGTCCACTGTGGCCGGTACGCCGTCGGCGCCGACGTGCACTTGCTCCGGGCGCAGCAGAACGGTTCCGCCGCCGGTGCCCTGGACGGGAAGCCTGCCCAGCGGCGTGTCCACCGTCCCGTTTTCCGCGTGCCCGGGGAAAGTGACCGCCTCGCCGACGAAGAGCGCGACACCGAGATCGGCGGGCCGGGCGTAGATCTCTTGTGGTGTCCCGAGTTGCGCGACGACACCGTCGCGCAGCACGGCGACCAGATCGGCCATCCCGAGCGCCTCCTCCTGGTCGTGCGTCACGAGCAACGCCGTCGCGCCGAACGCCCGCAGCGCCGCGCGGACGTCCACCCGGAGTTCGTCGCGCAGGCTCGCGTCGAGTGAGGAGAACGGCTCGTCCATCAGCACGACACCCGGTCTCGGCGCGAGCGCGCGGGCGAGCGCGACCCGGCGTTGCTGCCCGCCGGACAGTTCGCCGGGTTTCCTTGCCTCGTAACCGGAAAGCCCGACCAGATCGAGGAGTTCGCCGATCCGGCCGTCGCGCCGTCCGGCGCGGGACAGGCCGAAACC
This sequence comes from Amycolatopsis keratiniphila subsp. keratiniphila, assembly GCF_001620365.2. Taxonomy (GTDB): domain Bacteria; phylum Actinomycetota; class Actinomycetes; order Mycobacteriales; family Pseudonocardiaceae; genus Amycolatopsis; species Amycolatopsis keratiniphila. Next base: position 193,947 of record NZ_LQMT02000032.1, on the reverse strand, counting down.
CACGTTGCCCGCGACGCTCAGGTGCGGGAACAGGGCGCCCTCCTGCGGCACGATCCCGATACCGCGCCGCTCCGGCGGCACATGCGCGGATCCGCCGGCGAGCAGCCTGCCGCCGAGGTGGACCTCGCCGTCACGCACCGGATGGAACCCGGCGAGCACCCGCAGCAAGGTCGTCTTCCCGCAGCCGGACGGTCCGAGCACCGCCACGAGCCCGCCCTCGGGTACCCGCAGATCCAGCCCGCGCAGCACCGGTTCCGGTCCGTACCCGGCGATCAGGCCCTTCACGTCCAAGCCGCTCATCGCGTCACTCCTCGCAGGAACCGGTCGAGGACGACGGCCGGGACGGCCGCCACCACCAGCAGGACCGCCGCGTAGGGCGCGGCCGCGGCGTAGGCGCCGATCTCGGTCTTCGTCCACAGTTCGGTGGCCAGCGTGTCCACCCCGGTCGGCCGGAGCAGCAGGGTCGCGGGCAGTTCCTTGGCGCAGGTCAGGAAGACGAGCGCCGCGCCTGCGAGGATGCCCGGAGCCGCCAGCGGCACGGTGACCAGCAACCGGGTGGCCGAGCGGCCCTTCCCGAGCGACCGCGAGACGTCTTCCAGTATCGGTGGCGCGTGCGCGACGGCGGTCCGCACCGCGCTCACCGCCAGCGGGAGGAAGAGCACCGCGTAGGCGAAGGCCAGCATCGACGTCGTCTGATAGAGCTCCGGCAGCACGCGGATCCCGAAGAACACCAGCGCCAGCCCGACCGTGATACCCGGCAGCGCGTGCCCGGCGAAGCTCGCCAGCTCCATCCCCCGGACGAGCGGTCCCCGGTGCCGTGCCGCGAGGATCCCGACCGGCAGGGCGAACACGATGGTGAGGAGCGCGCCGGAGGCCGCCACCGCCACGGTGTTCCCGGCCGTAGAGAGCAGATCGCCGCCCGCGGCCGAACTGCCCGCGACCAGCCATCGGACGAGGCTGGCCACCGGCACGCCGAGGGCGAGCAGGAGCACGGCCGCCGTCCCGGCCACCGCCGGGATCTTCGCCCTGCCCAGCCGAACGCGGACAGGTTCGCGGTCTCCGCGCCCGCCGGTCAAGCCCCGCGCGCGCCGTTCGCCGACGGTCAGCAGGATCGCGAGGACGACCAAGACGCAGCCGAGGATGGCGGCGGGCGTCCGGTCGAAGGTGCCGCGATAGCTGGTGTAGATGCCGAGGGTGAACGCCTCGAACCGCATCAGCGACACCGCGCCGAAATCGCTCAGCACGTACAGCGCGACCAGCAGCCCGCCCGCGGTGGCCGCGGGCCGGATCTGCCGCAGGGTGACCGAGAAGAACGTCCGCGTGCTCGTGCGGCCCAGCGACCGCGCGACCTCTTCGACCGCCGGATCCGCGGTGCGCAGCGCCGCCGCCACGGGAAGCAGGACATACGGGTACGACACCAGCGTCAGCACCAGGAAGGCGCCCCAGAACCCGGTCAGCCCGGGGGCCAGCGCCAGCCAGGTGAACCCGGCGACGTACGACGGCACGGCCAGCGGCAGCACGAGGAGTATCCCGGCGAACCGGCGTCCCGGCAGGTCGCTGCGCACGACGAGCCACGCGGTGAGCACGCCGAGGACCAGACAGGCCGCGGTGACCGCGACCGCCAGCGCGACACTGCGCGCGGCGAGGTCGAAGGTGCGGGACCGCCACAGGATCCGCCACACCTCGCCCGCCCCGCGGTCGAACGAGCGGACCGCGAGGTAGCCGAGCGGCGTCACCGCCGCGGCCGCGACCAGGACACCGAGCGTCGTCAGTGCGGGGGCGGCCCGGAAGACGCCTTTCAGGACAGGCCCGTTTCCTGAAGCAGCGCGACGGTCTGCTGAAGCGAGGACAGCTTGGAGAGATCGATGTCGGGACCGTGCAACTCGGTGAGCGGAGGCAACTGGTGCTTCGACGCCTTCACCGCCGGGACGGCCGGGTACTCCGCGGTGACGTCGGCGAAGTGCCGTTGCGCCTCCTCGGAAAGCAGGAACCGGACGGCCTTCAGCGCGGCTTCCCGCCGGTCGGTCCCTTCCACGACACCGGCTCCGGCGACGTTCACCAGGCCGAGAGGGTCACCGCCGTGGACGTAGTGCAGCTTCGCCCGCACCGCGCCGGCGCCCACCTCGGCGACCTTGGCGTACCAGTAGTAGTGGTTGATCAACCCGGCGGGAAGCTGGCCGTCGTTGACGGCGTTGAGGATCGCGACGTTGTTGTCGAACCGCTTCGGTTCGTTCGCGGCGAACTTGCGCAGCCAGTCGCGGGCGAAGTCCTCGCCCTTGAGGACCCGGACCGACGTCACGAACGCCTGCCAGGAGCCGTTGGTCGGGGCGAACCCCAGCCTGCCCTTCCACTTCGGGTCGACGATGTCGTCGAGGCTCTTCGGCAGGTCGGCTTCGGCGACCGCGCGCGGGTCGTAGGCGACGACCCGTACCCGGGCCGAGGTGGCGACCCAGCGGCCGTCGTCGGCGCGATACCCGGCGGGCACCAGGCCGAGGACGTCGGCGGGGAGGGTGGAGAGCCTGCCCTGGCCCGCGACCGCGCCGAGCGCGCCCGCGTCCTGGGCGAAGAAGACGTCCGCCTGGGTCCGCTCACCCTCTTCGAGCAGCTGCGCGGCCATCTCGCCGCTGCCGCCGTAGCGCACTTCGACCGGGGTCCCGGTCGCCTGCTTCAACCGGTCGAGGAGCCCGCCGACGAGCTCCTTGTTGCGTCCGGAGTAGATCACCAGCGCGTCGGATTCCTCCGCGCTGTCGCAGGCGGCGACGGAAGTCGCCAGCAACGCCGCGACGAACAGGACGACGGCTACCCGGCCCACAGCCACGGGGTCCTCCTTCGATCAGCCCCCACGGTTGTGTCGCGGCTAAGGTAAAGCTCACCTAATGGGCTGACAAGGCATCGTGGCCATTGCGTGATGCAACCTCGGTCACGTCACCCGCTCGGGTGGTGGCCGGGTTTCGGGTTGGTTATTTGCCCAGGTGGCCGTCACTCACGTGATCGAAGCCGGAACTCTCGTGATCAGCGGCGGAACACTCGAGTGCGGCCTTCAATCACGCGAGTCACGTCCCTGATCACGCGAGTCACGCCTTCGATCACGCCGCGCCTTCACGGACTTCGGACCAGTAGGTACCTGGGACACGGTTGGCTGTGACCCGAAACGCCACTCACGACCCGCGTCGGGTCCCTGAAGTACATGAAGGCCCCCTTCCTTGCGCCTGGCGCAAGGAAGGGGGCCTTCATGTACTGGGGAAGGTGTGAAGGTCGAGTTTCCTCGGCTGAGCCGTGGGATGGGGGCCTTCACGCGCTGCCGTTGTGACTGTTGTGGTTGCTGGTGAAGCACCCTTGGTTCTAACCCGAAACGCCACTCACGACCCACCGGACCATCCGGTCACCCGTCGCGTTCACCCAGCTCGGCCAGCACGGCGTCGGTGTACGGCGGCCAGACCTCGGCCGCCCACGGACCGAAGGCGCGGTCGGTGAGCGCGACGCAGGCCGCGCCGGCGTCGGGATCGACCCAGAGGAAGGTGCCGGACTGCCCGAAGTGGCCGAAGGTCCGCGGCGAGCTCGACGCGCCGGTCCAATGTGGACTCTTGTGGCCACGGATCTCGAAGCCGAGGCCCCAGTCGTTCGGTTTCTGGTGGCCGAAGCCGGGCAGGACGCCGGAAAGCCCGGGGAAGACCACGGAAGTCGCCTCGCGCACCGTTTCGGCGGCGATGAGCTTCGGGGCCTGCAGTTCGGCGACGAACGCGACCAGATCGTCCACAGTGGACTCCGCACCCGAAGCGGGAGAGCCGGTCAGCTTGGTCGATTTCATGCCCAGCGGCTGGAAAAGCGCCTCCGCCTGATAGTCGGCGAAGGGGATGCCGGAATGCTCGGTGAGCGCGTCGGCGAGCTGTTCGAAGCCGGCGTTGGAGTACAGGCGCCGGTTGCCGGGCGCGGCCATCGCCTTGTGTTCGTTGAAGGCCAGGCCCGAGGTGTGCGCGAGCAGATGCCGGATCGTGGAGCCTTCCGGCCCGGCGGGGGTGTCGAGTTCGACGACGCCCTCTTCGATGGCGATCAGCGCGGCGTAGGCCGTGAGCGGTTTGGTCACCGACGCCAGCCGGTACACCTTCGTCGAGTCGCCGTGCGTGCCCAGCACGTCACCGGCGGCGGTCACCACGGCCGTGGCGGCGTTGTCCACCGGCCACTGTTCGATCCTGCGCACGCTTTCCATGCCCAACACCCTACGAAGCCCGGGCCGGTCGGGGCGGCCCGGGCTTCGCAGAGGTCGGGGGCGGAGCCGGAGATGTACCTCTCAGGCGACCGTACGCGTGAACCCGCCACGGCCGAAGGCCCCGCTATCGCGGTGGCAGGGCGCCTCGTCCACATCCGTGACGTGGATGATCAGGTGGCGCCCTGCCGACGTCGATCGCGGTCGAGGGTTCACCGCGGACGGCAGGGATCGGGATCAGGCGTCGAGGTCGGTCGCCACCAGTTCGGCGATGGCGTCGACGGCCGCCTCGGCACCTTCACCCTCGGCACTGATGATGACCTCGTCGCCGTAACCGGCGGCGAGCGTCATCAGGTTCAGCACGCTGCCGGCCGCGACCGGGTCACCGCCCGCCTTGGCGATGTGCACCGCGACGGGCTGCGCCGCGGCCGCCTTGGCGACCGTCGCCGCGGGCCTGGCGTGCAGGCCCACCTTGCTGGCCACGGTGACGCGTTTCTCCGGCATGTTCTTTCCCTTTCGTGCCTTTGGTTCTGCTGAGCTGAAACTACTTGATGGGCTTCGCCGCGGTGGCTTCGAGATCCGCCTCGATGGCGTCGTCCTCGCGGCCGGGGGTCCGCAGGTTCCACTTCTTGATCACGAACCGGAAGATCACGTAGTAGATGACCGCGTAGGCGAGACCGATCGGGATGAGCAGCCAGACGTTGCTGCTCGCCGCGGGCAGGCCGCTGTTGAGCGCGAAGTCGATCGCACCGGCCGAGAAACCGAAGCCGAGGTGGATGTCGAGCGCGTTCACCAGTGCCAGCGACGTGCCGGTCAGTACCGCGTGGATCAGGTACAGCGGCCACGCGACGAACATGAACGAGAACTCGATCGGTTCGGTGATACCGGTCAGGAACGAGGTCAGCGCACCGGCGATCATCACACCGCCGACGATCTTCTTCTGGCTGGGCTTCGCGCTCTGCCAGATCGCCAGCGCCGCGGCGGGGATGGCGAACATGAAGATCGGGAAGAAGCCGGTCATGAAGGTACCGGCGGTCGGGTCCTCGAGCTTGAAGAACTTCGGAATGTCGCCGCCGTCGAAGATGAACCACACCGGCACGTTCAGCAGCTGGTGCAGACCGACCGGGATCAGCAGACGGTTGAGCACACCGTAGATGCCGCCACCGACGACGGGGGCACCGGTGACCGCTTCACCGGCCGCCTGGATGCCGTCGTTGACCCAGTGGAAGACCAGGCCCAGCGGCACCGCGAGGATCATCATGACCACGGCGGTGATGATCGGCACGAACCGGCGGCCGCCGAAGAACGCCAGGTACGGCGGCAGCTTGATGCGGTAGAACTTCTGCCACAGCAGGGCGGTGACCAGGCCGACGATCACACCGGCCAGCACACTGTAAGGCCACTTGAGCGGGTTGAGCATCAGGCCCGCGGGCTTCTCGGGATCCCAGCCGGGGAGCTCGGAGAACGGTGCGAGGACTTGGAGGACGCTGGTGAACACGAAGAAGCCGACCACGGCGGCCAGCCCGGTCGCGCCGTCGCTCTTGCGGGCGAAGCCGACGGCGATACCCACCGCGAACAGGAGCGGCAGCCAGCTGAACAGCGAGTTGCCCGCCGCGCCGAGCACTTCGGCGACCTTGTCCCAGCCGAGCCCGTCCTTGCCGAGCAGGTCGGGTTGGCCGAACCTGTTGAGGAGCGCGGCGGCGGGCAGGGCGGCGATGGGGAGCATGAGGCTACGGCCGAAGCGCTGAAGCCCGGCCAGTCCCTTGCCCTTCGCCCCCTCCGCGGTGGTGGAGCTCATCGGGTACCTCCGTAGTGAGGATGTTGACCGGAATCCGGGGTGTTCCGGTCCAGCTGCATGGTGACCTGGTAGTGATCGCCCCGGTACCAGGAAGTCATGTCTTCGATCGGTTCCCCGTTGACGCTGGAGACCCGGCGGAAGACGAGAAGCGGACTGCCGGCGCGCATGCCGAGCAGGCGTGCCGTTTCGCGGTCCGCGGATTCGGCCCAGACCGTCTGCCACGCGTGATCCGGGCGCAGGTCGTACGACTGGGCGAGTTGGACGTACAACGATCGGGTGAGATCGAGGTCGAGCAGGCCGGGCATCCGGCCCGCGTGATACCAGCCGCGTTCGACCGCCAGCGGCACCCCGTCGGCACGGCGGAGCCGGACCAGGTGGTGCGCCGGGGTCCCGGCGGCCAGGCCGAGGGCGTGCGCGGAAGGGGCGGGCGGGACCTCGGTGGCGGTCTTGACGACCTCCGTGGTCGGCGTCATTCCGCGACGGCGCATGTCCTCGGTGAAGGACATCAGGTAGAGCTGCAGTTCCATCCGCCTGGCGGCGGTGAACGTCCCCTTGCCGCGCACCCGCGACAAGAGCCCTTCTTCGACCAGCTTGCCGATCGCCGAACGGACGGTGAGCCTCGACACCTGGTAGGTCTCGGCGAGGTCACGTTCCGAGGGGATCGGCGAGCCGGGGGGTAGCTCACGCTCCACCGTGCGGCGCAGAATCTCCCGCAGCTGGGCGTGCTTGGGCGTCGGTCCGTTGATCACACGGTCGGACGGCGGCAGCTGCGCCGAAGCGCTCATGACGTTCACCGTCCTTTCGGGCCGGTCTGTTCGGGCAACCCGTACTCGCATCTGGTCCGGAAGATTGGTACGTTCCGGTCTAGACCAATGATCCGATGGGGCAGGATGCTCCGTCGCACGAGCGGGTGTCAACCACCGTTACGCGTTCGTGGCCAGGGATCGGGTGCGAGTCGGCGAACGGCGTAGTAGAGCTGGTTCGCATGTGGGAAACCGACAGGGAACAGGGAGACCGCGATGGCGGATGACAGGGCGGAAAAGATCCTCGCGGGGCTCGGTGGCGCCGAGAACGTCATCGAGGTGGAGGGGTGCATCACCCGGCTTCGATGTGAGCTCGAAGACATGGACCTGCTCGACGAAGCGGCGCTCAAGGCCGCCGGCGCGATGGGTGTGGTCCGCATGGGCGCCGGTGTCCAGGTCATCGTGGGGCCCGAGGCCGACACGATCGCCAGTGAGATCGAGGATCTGCTGTGAGTCTCGAGATCCTCAGCCCGGTGAGCGGGAAGACGACCGCTATGACCGAAGTGCCCGATCCGGTCTTCGCGCAGGCGATGGTCGGCCCCGGCATCGCGGTCCTGCCCTCGGGCGGTCACCAGGACGCGGTCGCCCCGGTGGACGGGACGGTCGTCACGCTGCACCCGCACGCTTTCGTGGTGGCCACCGAGGACGGCCGCGGCGTGCTGGTCCACCTGGGGATCGACACGGTGAAGCAGAAGGGCGAGGGGTTCACCCTCCACGTCGTCAAGGGTGAGGCCGTCCGTGCCGGGCAGCCGGTCGTCGGCTGGGACCCCGACGCGGTCAAGGCCGCGGGTTACTCACCGATCGTGCCCGTGGTGGCGCTCGACGCGAAGGCGGAGGTCCTTTCCGGACTGCTCACCGGCGGCGACGTCGAGGTGGGCGACCCGATTTTCACCTGGGACAGCTGAAAGCTCGTCAGGAAGGTCCCTTTAGGACGATGTCCACGTCCTAAAGGGACCTTTCTCGTGTTCTAGGCGGTGACGACCTGGCCGTTGGTGACCTTGACCGCGATCTTCGGCAGCGGCTGGTCCGCCGGTCCCTTTTTGACCGCGCCGGTCGCGGCGTCGAAGATCGAGTTGTGGCAGGGACATTTCAGCTCCGCGCCCTCGGGGACGACCGCGCACCCCTGATGGGTGCAGATCGCGCTGAACGCGGCGGCCGTGCCTTCGGCGGTCCTGGTGACGATGACGTCCTTGCCGTCGGCGGTCTTGGCGGCCTTCGCCTGGCCGACCTGGATGTCGGAGAGTGCGGTCAGGGTCTCGCCCGGCGCCGCGGCGGGCGGTGCGGCGGTCGAACCGGACGGCGCGCTGTCGCTTCCGCAGGCGGTGAGGGCCACGGCTCCGGCGGCGGCACCGGCGACCGCGGCGCCGGTGGTCAGGACCTTGCGGCGGGAGTGGAGTTCGGCAGTCATGCCCATACACACGGTCCGAGCGGCCATCCGGTTCAATTTCGCCGTCCATCGGGTGCCGGATTGAACCGAGAGGCCCTCTTTTCCGTGTTCAAAGGCATAGGGGAACCGAACACGCGGGAAAGAGATACGGACATGATCCGGTGGTTGTTGCGGGCGGTGGTGGCGGCGGGCCTCCTCGGCTCGGCGTGGGTGCATTACGTCGTATGGCAGGACTGGGCCTCGGAAACGGACGTGGTCGGCCCGCTCTTCCTGGTGAACGTCGTGGCTGGCGTGGTCATCGCGATCGCCGTCCTGGCGTGGCACCACTGGCTTCCCGCGCTCGCGGCGATCGGCTTCGGCCTGGCCACCCTGGGCGCGTACGTGCTCTCGCTGACTACGGGATTCTTCGGCGTCTCGGAGCGCTTCACCACCCAGGCCGAGCTGTGGGGCCTGATCACCGAAGTGGCTTGCGTGGTCTTCGCCCTCCCGCTGCTCATCAACCGCGAAGGCACGGATCGGTGAAGGAATTCGCGGAGGACCGGCTGATGCGGGCTCTGCACGACGAGCACGCGGCGGCGCTCTGGTCCTACGCACTGCACCTCACCGGCGGCGACCGCGTTCGCGCGGAGGACGTCGTCCAGGAGACGCTGCTGCGGGCCTGGCGCAACGCCAAGGTGCTCGACCAGACCGAGGGTTCGGCGCGCGGCTGGCTGTTCACCGTGGCGAGACGGATCGCCATCGACGACTGGCGGGCCGCCGAGGCGCATCCGGAGGTGGTGACCGGTCAACCGCCCGAAACGGCGGTCACGGACGGCACGGAACGGGCGGTCCAGGGCTGGCTGGTCGCCGAAGCGCTCGGTGAGCTCTCGCCGAGACACCGGGACGTCCTGGTCCTGTGCTACTTCCAGGGCTACTCCGTCGCCGACGCCGCGAAGCGGCTGGGTGTGGCCGAAGGGACGATCAAATCGCGGACGCATTACGCGTTGCGCGCGTTGCGGCTGATATTGGAGGAAAGAGGGGTGACTCAATGACCGACCCCTTCGCCACCTACGACGCGGCCTACGTGCTCGGTGCGTTGTCCCCGGAAGACCGGTCCGCCTACGAGAGACACCTTCGCGTCTGTGACCGCTGCGCGGCCTCCGTGCGCGACCTGGCCGGGATCCCCGGGCTGCTCGCCCAGGCGGGTGCCCCCGCCCTGCTGGAGGACGAACCGGCGCCCTCGCCGGATCTGCTGCCGACCGTGCTCAAACGGGTCCGCCGGGGAAGGCGGATCCAACGGGCGATCACCACCACCGCGGCCGGGATGGCCGTGGCCGCGGGCGTCGCGCTCGTGGTCGTCCTGACCGGGCCGACGGCGGCGGCCGGCGACCCGATGACCCTGCTCGGCGACTACCCGGTGACCGCCGAGATCGCCATGTCCGCCACGGACACCGGCACGAAGGTCGACATGACGTGCAGCTACGGCGGCAACCGGACCGGGGACTACATCCTGGTCGCCGTCGGCGCCGACGGCGGCACCAGCGAGCTCGCGTCCTGGCGCGCGATGCCCAAGGACACCGCGCACATCGTGGTCGGCACCGCGATGCGCACCGGGGACATCAAGGCGCTCGAGATCCGCACGCCGTCGGGTCTCCCGCTGCTGCGGATGAACCCCTGATCCCGGTGTCATGACAGGACTTCGGCGCCGGGGACGGGATGGATTGCCGCTCGCGCGGAAACTTCGGACGCCCAAGTACATGAAGGCCCCCATCCTTGCGCCTGGGTACATGAAGGGGGCCTTCACGTACCCGGGCGAACGGCCGCTCCGCGCGCTGCCGTCGGCCGGGCTGAAGGACGCTTTCCCCGCATCTCATGCGACGAAAGCTCCCTTCACCGCATGAGATGCGGTGAAGGGAGCTTTCACCCCGCGCCGTGCATCCGTGCGTGAACGGTCCGTTCACGACTTCCGCACCCCCGCCCCACCTGCCGAAAGTGCGTGAAAGTCCCTGTCACGAAAAGAAAATCTTGCCGTCCGTGCAGCACCGGACGCACTCTTGATCTCGTGTTCACGCCGATCGCCTTCGCGGTGGCGGGCGCCGGGTCGGCGCTCGCCACACGTTCCTGCCTGCGCCGGGCCGGAGCGCCGATCACGGCATGGGCCGCCGCCCTCACCGCGGTGGCGCTCGTCGCGGTCTGCCTCAGGTACCAGTCGGGAGCCTGGCCGTCGTGGTGGCTCGCGGTCCCGGCCGTGCTGACCGTCCTCGCGGTCCCGCTCACGCTCGCCGACCTCAAGTACCGCCGCCTGCCCGACATCCTCACCCTGCCCGCGTACCCGGCGCTCGCCGTCGCGCTGGGGATCGCCGCGCACGGGGGAGGGGCCGCCATCGCGTGGCGGGCGGTGCTGGGCGCGCTGGTCTTCGGCGGGGCGCACGCGCTCGTCCACGCGGTGTCGCCGCGCTCGCTCGGCGCCGGGGACGTGAAGCTCGCCGGCAGCCTCGGTGCGGTCCTCGCGGCGACGGGCTGGCCGTCCATCGTGCTCGGCGCGGTCGCCGCCGCGTTACTGAGCGTGGCGCTCGCGGTCGGCGGGCCCCGGCATCCCACGGTGCCGCACGGCCCCGGTCTCCTGGTCGCGGCATGGGTGCTCGCCGTCTTCGCCGGGCCCGGTCCTGGATAGCCCGACCCTTCCTAGGAAGGTCAGGAGGTTGTGACAGGATCTGTCAGGTGTTGCGCTGGATAACCGCAGGGGAATCGCACGGACCCGCCCTCGCCGCCATCCTGGAAGGGATGCCGGCCGGGGTCGAGGTCACCACCGCCGAAGTGGGCGAGCAGCTCGCGCGCCGGAGGCTGGGCTTCGGCCGCAGCCCCCGGATGGGCTTCGAGACCGACCACATCGAGTTCACCGGCGGTGTCCGGCACGGGCTCACCCAGGGCGGCCCCGTCGCGGTCCAGATCGAGAACGCCGAGTGGCCCAAGTGGGAGAAGGTCATGTCGGCCGATCCCGTGCCCGCCGAGGAGCTGGAAGGCCTCGCGCGCAACGAGCCGCTGACGCGTCCCCGGCCCGGCCACGCCGACCTGCCCGGTATGCAGAAGTACGGCTTCCCCGAGGCCCGTCCGGTGCTGGAGCGCGCGAGCGCCCGCGAGACGGCGTCCCGCACGGCGCTCGGCACGGTGGCCCGCGCGTACCTCAAGCAGCTGCTCGGGGTCGAGATCCTCAGCCACGTGGTGTCCATCGGCGGCGCCTCGGCGCCCGAGGGGCCGCTGCCGGTGCCGTCGGACCTTCCGGCCATCGACGAGAGCCCGGTCCGCGCCTTCGGCCAGGAGGGGACCGACGCGATGGTCGCCGAGGTCGACGCCGTGCGGAAGGCGGGTGACACCGTCGGCGGCGTGATCGAGGTGATCGCCTACGGCCTGCCGCCCGGCCTCGGCTCGCACGTCCACTGGGACCGCAGGCTCGACGCCCGCCTCGCCGGCGCGCTCATGGGCGTCCAGGCGATGAAGGGCGTGGAGGTCGGCGACGGCTTCACCACGGCCAAGCGGTGGGGCAGCCAGGCCCACGACGAGATCGACCGCGGCACCGGCCCGGTCGGGGTGACCCGCCGGTCGAACCGCGCGGGCGGCCTCGAAGGCGGTATCACCAACGGCGAGCCGCTGCGTGTGCGCGTCGCCATGAAGCCGATCTCGACCGTCCCCAAAGCACTGTCCACTGTGGACGTCACCACCGGGGAACCCGCGGTGGCCATCCACCAGCGTTCCGACGTCTGCGCGGTACCCCGCGCCGGGGTCGTGCTGGAGTCGGTGGTCGCGCTCGTGCTCGCGGACGCCGCGCTGGAGAAGTTCGGCGGCGACTCGCTGATCGAGGGCAAGCGCAACGTCGAGGCCTACCTGAAGGCGCTCGAGGAGCGCTGGTGACTCCTCGCGCGGTGATCATCGGGCCGCCGGGCTCGGGCAAGAGCACGGTCGGCCCGGCGCTCGCCGCCCGGCTCGGTCTCGCCTTCCGCGACAGCGACGACGACATCGTCGCGAGCGCGGGCAAGCCCATCACCGACATCTTCGCCGAGGAGGGCGAGCCCGCCTTCCGCGCGCTGGAGGAGGAGATGGTCGCGAAGGCCCTGGCCGAGCACGAAGGCGTCCTCTCACTGGGCGGGGGAGCGCCGATCACGCCGGGCACCCGCGAACGGCTGGCCGGGCACACCGTGATCTTCCTGAACGTGGGGATGGCCGCGGGCGTCCAGCGCGCGGGGCTCTCGACGGCGCGTCCGCTGCTGGCCGGGGTGAACCCCCGCGCCACCTACAAGGCACTCCTCGACGCGCGCCTGCCGGTGTACCGCGAGGTGGCCACGTTCGAGATCGAGACCGACCAGCTGACCGCCGACGAGGTCGTCGAGGCCGCCGTCATCGGGCTGACCGAGATCAGCAAGGAACGAGCATGAAGCGCACCATCGCCGGCGTCCTGCTCGGCGTCGTGGCCTTGACCCTGACCGCGTGCGGTGAGGAGAAGCAGCCGCCCGGCGCGGACGTGATCCAGACGAGCGCGGCGACCAGCGCCGCGCCCGATGTCGCGGCCGACGTCAAGGTCACCAAATGCGATAGCAACAGCTACACCCCGAAGATCACCATCGAGGTCACCAACAGCACGGGCGAGGACGCGCGGTACGCCGTCACCATCGCGATCAAGGACGCCGAGGGCAAGGCCGCCGGTGAGGCGCTGTTCGCGAAGAACCGGATGACGCCCGGCCAGAAGGTGACCGAAGAGATCCCGGGGGACACCCCGGTCAAGGGCAAGATCACCTGCGAGGTCGCGAGGGCCAAGCGGCTTCCGCCGAAGTGAGGGGAACGATGACCGAGCCGGTCCGCATCACCGTCAACACCGCCAAGCCGTACGACGTCGTCATCGGCCGCGGCCTGCTGGGCGAGCTCACCGAGCAGCTCGCCGACGCCTCCAAGGTCGCGCTGATCCACCCGCCGACGCTGACGACCACCGCCGAGGCCATCCGCGACGAACTGGCCGAGGCCGGGATCGACGCGCACCGGGTCGAGATCCCCGACGCCGAGGACGGCAAGGCGCTCACCGTCGCCAGCTTCTGCTGGGAGGTCCTCGGCCGCATCGGCCTCGACCGCCAGGGCGTGGTCGTCGGGCTCGGCGGCGGCGCCGTGACCGACCTCGCCGGATTCGTCGCCGCCACCTGGATGCGCGGCGTCCGCCTGGTCAACGTGCCCACCACGCTGCTGGGCATGGTCGACGCGTCCCTCGGCGGGAAGACCGGCATCAACACCGAGGCGGGCAAGAACCTGGTCGGCGTCTTCCACGAGCCGAGCGCCGTCCTCGTCGACCTCGCGACGCTGGAAACGTTGCCGCCCAACGAACTCGTCGCCGGAATGGCCGAGGTGGTCAAGGCAGGCTTCATCGCCGACCCGCGCATCGTCGAACTCGTCGAGCAGGACCCCGCCGCGGCGCTGGACACCACCGGCGAGGTCCTCGGCGAACTGGTCCGCCGCTCGATCCAGGTCAAGGCCGACGTCGTCGCCGCGGATCTGCGCGAATCGGATCTGCGCGAGATCCTCAACTACGGCCACACGCTCGCCCACGCCATCGAACGCCGTGAGCGGTACCGGTGGCGTCACGGCGCGGCGGTCAGTGTCGGCCTGGTGTTCGCCGCCGAGCTCGCGAGGCTGGCCGGCCGTCTCGACGACGCCACCGCCGAGCGGCACGCGAAGGTGCTCAAGCTGCTGGGCCTGCCGACCACCTACGACCCGGACGCGCTCCCGCAGCTGCTGGAGACGATGAAGGGCGACAAGAAGACCCGGTCGGGTGTGCTGCGCTTCGTCGTCCTCGACGGGCTCGCGAAGCCCGGAAGGCTGGAAGGGCCGGACCCATCGCTGCTCGCCGCGGCCTACTCGGTGGTGGCGGGCGAGGCCCCCAAGCCGGGCGGGAGCGTGCTGCTGTGAAGGTGCTCGTCCTCAACGGTCCGAACCTCGGGAGGCTCGGCCTGCGCGAACCCGGGATCTACGGTTCGGCGACACACGCGGATCTGGCCTCCAACTGCGTCGAGACCGGCAAGGAACTGGGGATCGACGTCGAGGTCCGGCAGACCGATCACGAGGGCGAGATGGTCGGCTGGCTGCACGAAGCCGCCGATGCGGGCTGGCCGGTGGTGCTCAACGCCGCCGCGTGGACGCACTACTCGATCGCCGTCCGCGACGCCGCCGCCCAGCTCAAGGCGCCGCTGATCGAGCTGCACATCTCCAACGTGCACAAACGCGAGCAGTTCCGGCACCACAGCGTGCTGTCGGACATCGCCACCGCCGTGATCGCCGGGCTCGGGGTCGACGGATACCCCCTGGCCCTGCGCTGGATGGCCGCGAACGCGGCGTGAACAACCCTCCCGAGCTCAAGACCGCGAGGCTGTGGCTGCGCGCGCTGACCGAAGCCGACACCGGCGCGATCATCGGGCTCTTCGCCGACCCGGCGATGAGCGCGCATTTCGCGGTGCCGCTCACCGAGCCGGACCGCGTTCGCGAAATGGTCGGGCGCAGGCTGTCCTACGACGGCCCGGCGGGCATGGGGCACTGGGTGATCGAACGCGACGGCGAGGTGATCGGGCTCGCGCATCTGCGGCCATCGCAGGAACTGCCCGGAGACGTGCCGGAGATCGGCTATTACCTGTCGCGGGCGCATGGCGGGCAGGGGCTGGCGACCGAGGCCGCCAAGGCCCTGCTGGAGCACGGGCTCGTCGGGCTCGGCCTGTCGTCGGTGTGGGCGCTGGTCGGGGAGTCCAATGTGGCCAGTCAGAACCTGGTGCGGCGCTTGGGTTTCCTCGACGTCGGCGGCGGCGACCACTACGGCAGCGGGCCGCATCGCGTCTTCGTCGCGTTGCCTTCGGACCGCGGCCGCGCGCACCACATCGAGCTGTGGGTGCCCGATCTCGGCCGTGCGGAGGAGAGCTGGGGCTGGCTGCTGGGCGAACTCGGCTGGCGGGAATTCCAGCGCTGGCCCGCCGGCGTCAGCTGGAAGCACGGCGCGACCTACCTCGTCGTCGAGCGTTCGCCCGCGCTCAGCGGCGAAAAGCACGACCGCACCGCGCCGGGCCTGAACCATCTCGCCCTGCATGTCGAGTCACGCGATCGGGTGGACGAACTGGCTTCGAAGGCCGTCGAACACGGCTGGTCGCCCCTGTTCGCGGACCGCTATCCGAATGCGGGCGGTGACCATCACTACGCTGCCTACCTCGAAAACGCCGACGGCTTCGAAGTGGAATTGGTCGCCCTCCCGGGTACTGGCGTCACCCGGCCGGGTTAAGCCTCGCTACACTCGGCCATCATGCGCCTTTTTCGTGGGGGTCGGCGACCCGCCCGTGCCGTGGTGGCCGTCGTCGCGGCGGGCGCGGTACTCGCGGCGTGCAGCGACGGGAACGTGCAGTCCCAGGCCGACGGCAAGGGCGGCGGGATCGGCGGAGCCCAGCAGGCGCCCCAGGAAAAGCCGCGGCCGATGGACGTCGAGCTCGCGACGAGCGATCCCCGGGCCAGTGGCGGCGTGGTCGCCGCGGGCGACCAGGACGCGGTCTACAACTACAGCCCGACCGTGATGCGGGACGGCGGCAAGCTCAAGATGTGGTGGTGCAGCCAGTACGGCAGCGCCCAGCCGCCCGGTGACGACGTCCTCTACGCGCAGTCGCCCTCGCTCGACGGTCCCTTCAGCGGTCCGTCCGGCAGCGGACCGGCGGCGGTGTTCTCCGGCGCGCCCGGCGGTTTCGACGGGATGCACACCTGCGACCCGTCGGTGATCAAGGTCGGCTCGACCTACTACATGTATTACACCGGCGCGGCGGGCGATCACGCCCTCGGCAACTCGATCGGCCTCGCGACCAGCCCCGACGGGCTCAACTGGACCCGCGCGGCCGGCGGGCAGCCGATCATCGGACCCGCGCACGACGTCCACCGCGCCAACGTCTACGGCGCGGGCCAGCCTTCGGCGGTGTACCTCGACGGCTGGTTCTACGTGCTCTTCACCGACACCACGGCCAAGGCCGCCGGGTGGAACGGCGCCGGGCAGTTCCTGCTCCGCGCGAGGGACGCTGCGTTCAGCCGGGGCGTGGAGACGCTGGGGGAGCAGGGCTTCGTCGCCAAGCCGACGACGATCTCGCCGCGCACCCGCTCGCTGGTCGACGGGTTCAGCACCGACCTCATGTGGGTCGGTGCGCTCGACGCCTTCGTGATCGCGCACGAGACCGACGCCGGCACCACGCTCACCTTCTGGACCAGGGACTTCTCCGCGCAGCCGTACCGGCCGTCGCTCATCCCCGGCGCCTGGAAGGAAGGCCCAGGCCTGGTCCGGCGGCCCGACGGGCACGCGCCGCTCTCGTCGGGCGACGTCTGCGATCGGGTGCCCTTCGACGTCGTCCGCGCCACGGTCGTCGGCGGCGCGGGGGCGCCGACCGACCTCAAGCATTTCGGGCTGGACGTCCGCGGTTCGCGGGCGTGCGAGGGCGACGCCCGGATCCGGACCTCGTTCGAAGGCGTCGCGATGCCCTCGCCGCAGCGGACCATCGATCTGGTGGCCGACGGCAAGCTAGTGCGGGTCGACCGGCGCTCGGTGGCGGCGGCGCTCGCGGGCGAGGTGTTGGACCTGCGGCTCAAGGTCGTCGACAAGTTCCCGCAGGTCGCGCGGCTGAGCGCCGGGGCGAAGACGGTGCACGCGCCGGGTCGCGGATTCGGCGTGGTGCTCGACGGCAAGCTGTATGCGGTGCCGGACGCGGGGACGGCGGCGCTGAACGACTCGACCGTCGAAGAGATCAGCGATCAGGCCTGGGACGGTTTCCCGGTGGGTTTCTCGCTCGCGGGCTGATCGGGCTTGGTGATGCGGCCGCCGACGAACAGGCCGATGCCGGCCGGGATGAGCACCAGCAGGGCCGAGAAGGCGGCGCCGCCGGTGAGCGCGCCGCCGAGTTCCGAAGCGCCGGTCTGGTCGACGAACACCGCGCGGCCGATCACGTACAGCACGCCCGAGACCGGGCCGGCGATCAGCGCCGCGATGAACCAGTTCTTGCCGCGTTCGGGTTTGCCCTGCCAGGCGTCCACGGCGCCCCAGCCCGCCGCCGCGCCGACAAGGACGGCGAGGGCGAGGGAGGTGACGAGGGTCTTGTCGGTGGGGTTGAAGACCTCGTACTTGGCCAGCACGGTGACGGCCGCGCCGTGCAGCAGCGCCATCACGAGTCCACGAGTCAGCCACGGTGCCATTGGGGGAGTTTAACTCGCCAGTAGCGACCTACGCGCCCACGTGCCGGTGGGTGTTCGGTCCTCCAGTCCGTGAAGGCCTCCTTGCCTACCCTGAAGGTAGTGAAGGAGGCCTTCACGGACTGGCCGACCGCCACATTCGCCCCAGGTGCACCAAGTAGCCACGATGAATGCGCGTGAAGGCCTCCTTCCCTCGGCTCAGCCGCGTGAAGGGGGCCTTCACGGACAGGTATTCGTTGATCTACGTCTGAACTGGGCGTGAGCGGGATTCGTTCCAGACAGGGGCGAGCGTTGTCGATGAAGGATTTGGGACGTTCACCGTCCCAAATCCTTCATCAACGAATCCCTGTGTGGAGGAGTCAGGACGTTCGACGTCCCGAACCCCTCAGGCTCGGCCCAAACCCGTGGGCAAGCAAAAGGAGGCCTTCACGCGACGACCGCGCGCCACAGTGAACGCAAGCGGCAGACGAAACGCGTGCCGCGGGCGGCCCACCCCCTAAACTCCATGACGTGCGTGAATACTTCTCTCGCCGCCGCGCGGCGCTGCGTTCCCTGCTGGCCGACTCCGGGGTGGACGCGCTGCTGGTCACGGACCTGCTCAACATCAGGTACCTGACCGGCTTCACCGGGTCCAACGCCGCTCTCCTCGTCCACGGGAGCGGCGACGACAAGACGATCTTCTGCACCGACGGCCGCTACCAGGTCCAGTCGGCGACGGAGGTGCCCGACCTCGAACGAGTGCTGGACCGCGCGAGCGCGGCGAAGCTGGCCGATCTGGCGGCCGAGAAGAAGCTCGGCAAGACCGGCTTCGAGAGCCAGCACGTGAGTGTCGAGCAGCACGAGGACCTCAAGGTCCGCTTCGACCGCGTCGAGCTGGTCCGGACGCCGGGGCTCGTCGAGCAGCTGCGGCTGGTCAAGGACGAGCAGGAGATCGAGGCGCTGCGCCAGGCGTGCGCGGCGGCCGACCGGGCGCTGGAGGACCTGGTGTCCGCCGGCGGGCTCCGGCCGGGCCGCACCGAGCTCGACGTCGCCCGCGACCTGGAGAACCGCATGCTCGGTCACGGGTCGACCGGGCCTTCGTTCGACACCATCGTCGCGGCGGGCGCCAACTCCGCGATCCCGCACCACCGGCCGACCTCGGCGCCGCTCGAGACCGGCGGGTTCGTCAAGATCGACTTCGGGGCCACGGTCGACGGCTACCACTCCGACATGACCCGCACGTTCGTCATCGGCAAGCCCGCGGCGTGGCAGGAGGAGATCTACGAGCTGGTCCAGCGCGCGCAGGCGGCGGGCTGCGACGCCGTCCTCCCCGGTGCCGAAGTGTCCGAAGTGGACAAAGCGGCCCGCGGCGTGATCGTCGGCGCGGGGCGCGGCGAGGAGTTCGGCCACGGCCTCGGCCACGGCGTCGGACTGCAGGTGCACGAGGCGCCCAGCCTGGCCACCACCGGCGTCGGTACACTGTCCGCCGGTATGGCCGTCACCGTCGAGCCTGGTGTGTATCTGCCCGGACGCGGAGGCGTGCGCATCGAGGACACGCTGGTCGTGCGGGAAGGTACGCCCGAACTCCTCACGCTGAGCACCAAGGAACTCGTGGTCGTCTGACGACGGCCCGGAAGATCGACACAGGAGACTGCACACTCGTGGCCACCACCAACGACCTGAAGAACGGGCTCGTCCTCAACCTCGACGGCCAGCTCTGGACCGTCACCGCGTTCCAGCACGTCAAGCCGGGCAAGGGTGGGGCGTTCGTCCGCACCACGCTCAAGCACGTGCTGACCGGCAAGGTCGTCGACAAGACCTTCAACGCGGGGACGAAGGTCGACACGGCCACCGTCGACCGCCGCAACATGACCTACCTGTACAAGGAGGGTCAGGACTTCGTGTTCATGGACGCGGAGACCTACGACCAGATCACCGTGCTGAACGAGACCGTCGGCGACAACGCGAACTACCTCCTCGAGAACACCGAGGTCCAGGTCGCGGTGCACGAGGGTGTCCCGCTGTACATCGAGCTGCCGACCTCGGTCGAGCTCGTCGTCCAGCACACCGACCCCGGCCTGCAGGGCGACCGCTCCACCGGTGGCACCAAGCCGGCCACCCTGGAGACCGGCGCCGAGATCCAGGTGCCGCTGTTCCTCACCACCGGCGAGAAGATCAAGGTCGACACCCGCGACGGCCGCTACCTGGGCCGCGTTTCCAGCTGATGGCCGACTCAGCCAAATCGGGCAAGTCGCCGAACCGCGGCGGGCCGATCAGCCGTCGTCAGGCCCGCAAACGCGCGGTCGAGATGATGTACGAGGCCGCCCAGCGCGGTGCCGACGCGGTGACGCTGCTGGCGGACCGGGTCGGTTCGGTCGAGGTCGACCCGATCGCGGACTACACGATCTCGCTGGTCGAGGGTGTCACCGGCCGCAAGACCCAGATCGACGAGCTGCTCTCCGAGCACGCTCAGGGCTGGACGCTGGACCGGATGCCGCCGGTGGACCTGGCGGTGCTGCGGGTCGGCGTCTACGAGCTGCTCTGGGCCGAGGACGTGCCGGACCCAGTGGCCATCGACGAGGCCGTCGGGCTGGCGAAGGAGCTGTCGACCGACGACTCGCCGCGCTTCGTGAACGGCGTGCTCGGCCGGATCGGCACGATCGCCGACAGGCTGCGCGCGGTCCTCTAGAAGGCGTACGACAACGGGCCGTGTCCTCTGCCGAGGGCACGGCCCGTTCTCGTGCTCGGTGGTGCCGGTTGGCGTTTCCGGTCCCCCCGGACCGAAAACGTCGCCATCTCTAGTCCTCTTTGGACGGTCGAGCCTCGGGCGGCAGCACACCCCAGTCGATCAGCTGCTCGGTGAGCTCGCCTGGGGTCATGTCGTAGATGATCGCCAGCGAACGCAGGTCCTCGGTGCGGATGGAGAGCACCTTGCCGTTGTAGTCGCCGCGCTGGCTCTGGATGGTGGCGGCGTAGCGGGCGAGCGGCCCGACCTTCTCCGCCGGGAGCTGCTGGAGACGCTCCAGGTTGATGACGATCTTCGTGGCGGGCTCGGCGCCCGACGGCACCCGGCCCTCCGGCAGCAGCTCGACCACCGGGACGCCGTAGAAATCGGCGAGCTCGGCGAGCTTCTGCACGGTGACGGCGCGGTCCCCGCGCTCGTACGAACCGACGACGACGGCCTTCCAGCGGCCTCCGGACTTCTGCTCGACCCCGTGCAGGGACAGGCCCTGCTGCTGGCGGATCCCGCGGAGCTTGGCCCCGAGCGCCTTGGCGTAATCGCCCATCTGGTGGTTCTCCGTTTCCTCACCCCCAACCGGTCGGGGTGACCGGTCCAGGGGACTCCTAGAGTCGAATACTCAGAGTAATGGTTACGCATAGTTGTCACCAGGTCAAGCGGGTGCTTTCGAGAGGCCTTCGTCACCTGGGGCGCGCCACTCGTAAGAATGAGCCATCGCTCCTGCTAGTGTCGGGGAGATTTCCTCGCTACGCAGGAAGTCGACGTCCTTTAAGGACCCGTCCAGAGAGGCGGGGAAGGAGGTCCGCCTTGTCGTCACGCCCGCGTGGCGCGGCGGAACCGGCGGGAGAGCGCGAGCTGCTCTCGTCCGGCGATGTCGCGCGCACGATCGCCCGAATGGCCCACCAGGTCATCGAGAAGACCGCTCTCGGTGCCGGTGGCTCGACTCCGCCCGTGTTGCTGGGCATCCCCACCAGGGGAACGCCGCTCGCCCTGCGGCTCGCGGACAAGATCGCCGAGTTCTCCGGCATCCGTCCGCCGACCGGCGCGCTGGACATCACGCTCTACCGTGATGATCTCCGCCGCCGCCCGCCCCGCGCGCTCGAACATTCGCAGCTGCCGCCGACCGGTATCGACGACGCGGTGGTGATCCTGGTCGACGACGTGCTGTTCTCCGGCCGCACCATCCGCGCCGCCCTCGACGCCCTGCGCGACCACGGCCGCCCGCGCGCGGTCCAGCTGGCCGTGCTGGTCGACCGCGGTCACCGCGAACTGCCGATCCGCGCCGACTACGTGGGCAAGAACGTGCCCACCTCGCGCGCCGAGGGGATCGAGGTCCTGCTGTCCGAAGTGGACGGACGGGACACGGTTCTGCTTCGCGCGCAACCAGAAGGAGATCGATCGTGAAGCACCTGCTCGCCACCGACGGGCTCGACCCGGCGCTCGCGACAGCCGTGCTGGACACCGCCGAAGAGCTCAAGCACACCTTGCTGGGCCGCGAGGTCCGCAAACTGCCGACGTTGCGCGGCCGCACCGTCATCACGCTGTTCTACGAGAACTCGACCCGCACCCGTGTCTCGTTCGAGATCGCGGGGAAGTGGATGAGCGCCGACGTGATCAACGTCTCCGCGTCCAGTTCCTCGGTCAACAAGGGCGAATCGCTGCGGGACACCGCGCTGACACTGGCCGCGGCCGGCGCCGACTGCGTGATCATCCGGCATCCCGCCTCCGGTGCGGCGCAGCGGCTTTCGGGCTGGCTCGCCGAAGCGGGGACGGCGGTCGTCAACGCCGGGGACGGCACCCACGAGCACCCGACGCAGGCGCTGCTCGACGCGGCGACACTGCGGGAGCGCCTCGGCTCGTTCGAAGGCCGCCGCATCGGGATCGTCGGCGACGTCCTGCACAGCCGGGTCGCGCGGTCGAACATCCACCTGCTGTCGGCGCTGGGCGCGGAGGTGGTGCTCGTCGCGCCGCCGACGCTGCTGCCCGCCGGCGTGGAGAGCCTGCCGGTCACCGTGTCGCACGAACTCGACGCCGAACTGCCCGCGCTCGACGCGGTCATGATGCTGCGGGTCCAGGCCGAGCGGATGCACGGGGGCTTTTTCCCGAGCGCCCGTGAGTACTCGATCGCCTACGGCCTCAACGAACGGCGGATGAAGCTCCTGCCCGAGCACGCCGTCGTCCTGCACCCAGGCCCGATGCTGCGCGGGATGGAGATCGCCTCGGCGGTCGCCGACTCCCCGGCCTCGGCCATCACCGAACAGGTCCGCAACGGCGTCCACGTGCGCATGGCGGTCCTCTACCACTTGCTCGCCAGTGAAGGAGCCGCTGCATGACCACCGTCCTGATCAAGGGCGCCCGACCCTACGGCGAGGGCGACCCGGTCGACGTGCTCGTCGAGGACGGGGTCATCACCGACATCGGTTCCCTCGACGCGCCCGAAGACGCTGAAGTGATCGAAGCGGCCGGCCAGGTGCTGCTCCCCGGTTTCGTCGACCTCCACACCCACCTGCGCGAACCCGGCCGCGAGGACACCGAGACGATCGCCACCGGTTCGGCCGCGGCCGCGCTCGGCGGCTACACCGCGGTGTTCGCCATGGCCAACACCGATCCGGTGGCCGACAACGCGGTGATCGTCGACCACGTGTGGCGCCGCGGCCAGGAGGCCGGGCTGGTCGACGTGCACCCGGTCGGCGCGGTCACCGTGGGCCTCAAGGGCGAGAAGCTCGCCGAACTGGGCACCATGGCGAAATCCGAAGCCCGGGTGAAGGTCTTCTCCGACGACGGCCTCTGCGTCGCGGATCCGCTGCTCATGCGCCGCGCGCTGGAGTACTCGACGGCGCTGGGCGTGGTCATCGCGCAGCACGCCGAGGAGCCGCGGCTGACCGTCGGCGCGCAGGCGCACGAAGGCGAGCAGGCCGCCCGCCTTGGCTACACCGGCTGGCCCGCCTCGGCGGAGGAGTCGATCGTCGCCCGCGACTGCCTGCTCGCCGAGCACGCGAACGCGCGGCTGCACGTCTGCCACGTTTCGACCTCCGGCACCGCGGACATCCTGAAGTGGGCCAAGGACCGCGGCACCAAGGTCTCGGCCGAGGTCACCCCGCACCACCTGCTGCTGACCGACGAGCGGCTCGCGACCTACGACCCGGTCAACAAGGTCAACCCGCCGCTGCGCACCGAATCCGACGCCGAGAAGCTGCGCGCCGCGCTGGCCGAGGGCGTCATCGACTGCGTCGCCACCGACCACGCGCCGCACGCGGTCCAGGACAAGGACTGCGAGTGGAGCCACGCCCGGCCCGGCATGCTCGGCCTGCAGACCGCGCTGTCGATCGTGGTCGAGACCATGGTCCGCACCGGCCTGCTGGACTGGCGGGGTGTCGCCAGGGTGATGAGCGAGCGGCCCGCCGAGATCGGCAACCTGACCGATCACGGCCGTCCGATCGAGGTCGGCGAACCCGCCAACCTGACGCTGGTGGACCCGGACACCGAATGGACCGTGCGGGGCGCCGAGTTCGCGAGTATCGCGGCCAACACCCCGTACGAAGGAATGCGGCTCCCCGGCGTGGTGACGGCGACGTTGCTGCGCGGGCGGATCACCGCGCGGGAAGGGAAGATCGCGCAATGAGTGACCGGATCCTGCTGACCCTGGCGGTCTTCGCCTTCTTCCTCTTCTGCGTGTTCCTGATGTGGCGCGGCTGGCGGCGGAAGTCCCGGGCGCAGAGCGTCCAGGTCCCGCCGTTCCCGGAGATCCCCGCGGACCCCGGCGAGGCGTTGCTCGAATCGACCGGCGTCTACATCAGCACCACGACGGCGGGGCACTGGCAGGACCGCGTCGTCACGCGCGGCGCCGGCCTGCGCACCGGCGCGGTGTGGCGCCTGCACGAAGACGGCATCGCCATCGAACGCGGCGGTGCCCCGGACTTCTGGATCCCGCGCGCCTCGGTCACCGGCGTCCGCAAGGACAAGGGGATGGCCGGGAAGGTGATGGGCATCGACGCGCTGCTCGTCATCACCTGGCTGGCCGGCGACGTCGAGCTGGACACCGGCTTCCGCGGCGACGAGGTCGACGACTATCCACAGTGGATCGAAGCTTTGCAAGACACTCGCAACGACATCAAGGGAGGTGCCTGATGAGCACCGCGAACGACACCAGGACCCCCGCCGCACTGGTCCTCGAAGACGGCAGGGTGTTCCGCGGTTCCGCGTACGGCGCCCGCGGCCGCAGCCTGGGTGAGGCGGTGTTCTGCACCGGCATGACCGGCTACCAGGAGACGCTGACCGACCCCTCCTACCACCGGCAGATCGTGGTCCAGACCGCGCCGCAGATCGGCAACACCGGCTGGAACGACGAGGACGACGAGTCCTCGCGCATCTGGGTCTCGGGTTACGTCGTCCGCGACCCCGCGCGCACCCCGTCCAACTGGCGCTCGAAGCGCACGCTGGACGAGGAACTGGAGCGCCAGGGCGTCGTCGGGATCTCCGAGGTGGACACCCGCACGCTGACCCGGCACCTGCGCGAGCAGGGCGCCATGCGGTCCGGCGTCTTCTCGGGCGACGCACTGGGCTCCGACGAGGAGATGCTCGCGCAGGTGCAGGCGAGCCCGCAGATGAAGGGCGCCGACCTCGCCGGCGAGGTCAGCACGAAGCAGGCGTACGTCGTCGAAGCGCAGGGCGAGCGGAAATTCCGCGTCGCCGCGCTGGATCTGGGCATCAAGTCCAACACCCCGCGCATGATGGCCGCCCGCGGTATCGAGGTGCACGTGCTGCCGTCGTCGTCCACTGTGGACGAACTGCTCGCCGTCGAGGCGGACGGGGTGTTCCTGTCCAACGGTCCCGGTGACCCGGCGACCACCGCGCACGCGACCGAGCTGACGAAAGCGGTGCTACAGCGGGAAATCCCGCTGTTCGGCATCTGCTTCGGCAACCAGATCCTCGGCCGCGCGCTGGGGCTGGGCACGTACAAGATGCGCTACGGCCACCGCGGCATCAACATCCCGGTGATCGACGTGGCCACCAAACGCGTCGCGATCACCGCGCAGAACCACGGGTTCGCCCTCGAAGGCGAGCCGGGCCAGCGGTTCGAGACGCCGTTCGGCGCCGCGCAGATCTCGCACTACTGCCCGAACGACGACACCGTCGAAGGTGTCCGCGCGTTCGACGTCCCCGCGTTCTCGGTGCAGTACCACCCCGAGGCCGCCGCCGGCCCGCACGACGCGGCGCCCCTGTTCGATGAGTTCGTCAGCTTGATGGAGAAGAAGGCCAAGTAATGCCGAAGAGGACAGACATCCAGCACGTCCTGGTCATCGGCTCCGGGCCGATCGTGATCGGCCAAGCGGCCGAGTTCGACTATTCCGGCACCCAGGCCTGCCGTGTGCTGCGTCAGGAGGGGCTGCGCGTCTCGCTGGTGAACTCGAACCCGGCGACCATCATGACCGACCCCGAGTTCGCCGACTCCACCTACATCGAGCCGGTCACCCCGGAGTTCGTCGAGAAGGTCATCGCCGAGGAGCGCCCCGACGCGATCCTCGCGACCCTCGGCGGGCAGACGGCGCTGAACTGCGCCGTCGCCCTGCACGAGCGCGGTGTGCTCGAGAAGTACGGCGTCGAGCTGATCGGCGCCGACGTCGAAGCCATCCAGCGCGGCGAGGACCGGCAGAAGTTCAAGGACATCGTCCGCACGATCGGCGGCGAGGTCCCGCGCTCGCGGGTCTGCCACGACATGGACGAGGTCCGCGCGACCGTCGCCGAGGTCGGCCTCCCGGTGGTCATCCGGCCGTCGTTCACCATGGGCGGGCTCGGCTCGGGCATGGCGCACACCGACGAGGAACTGGAGCGCCTCGCCTCCACCGGCCTCACCGAGTCGCCGGTCACCGAGGTGCTCATCGAGGAGAGCGTCCTCGGCTGGAAGGAATTCGAACTCGAGCTCATGCGCGACCGGCACGACAACGTGGTGGTCGTCTGCTCGATCGAGAACTTCGACGCGATGGGCGTGCACACCGGCGACTCGGTCACCGTCGCGCCCGCGATGACCCTGACCGACCGCGAGTACCAGCACATGCGCGACGTCGGCATCGCGGTGCTGCGCGAGGTCGGCGTCGACACCGGCGGCTGCAACATCCAGTTCGCGATCAACCCCGAGGACGGCCGCATGGTCGTCATCGAGATGAACCCCCGGGTCTCCCGCTCCAGCGCGCTGGCGTCGAAGGCGACCGGGTTCCCCATCGCCAAGATCGCCGCGAAACTCGCCATCGGCTACACCCTCGACGAGATCCGCAACGACATCACCGGCGAGACCCCGGCGGCCTTCGAGCCGACGCTGGACTACGTCGTGGTGAAGGTGCCGCGGTTCGCCTTCGAGAAGTTCCCGGGCGCGGACCCGACGCTCACCACGACGATGAAGAGCGTCGGCGAGGCGATGTCGTTCGGCCGCAGCTTCCCCGAGGCGCTCGGCAAGGCGCTGCGGTCCATCGACACCAAGGCCACCGGCTTCTGGACCCGCCCCGACCCCGAGGGCGCGTCGCTGGAGTCCGCCCTGGAGGCCCTGCGCACCCCGCACGACGGGCGGATCTACGAGGTCGAGCGGGCGCTGCGGTTCGGCGCCACCGTCCAGCAGGTGCACGAGGCCTCGGGGATCGACCCGTGGTTCATCGACCAGATCGCCCTCATCGGCGAGGTCGGCGCCGAGGTGCGTGACGCCCAGGTGCTCGACGAGCCGCTGCTGCGCCGCGCGAAGCGGATCGGCCTCTCCGACCGCCAGATCGCCTCGCTGCGGCCGGAACTGGCCGGGGAGGACGGCGTCCGCGCGCTGCGCCGCCGTCTCGGCGTGCGGCCGGTGTACAAGACCGTCGACACCTGCGCGGCCGAGTTCGCGGCCAAGACGCCGTACCACTACTCGGCCTACGAGACCGACCCCGCGGCGCAGTCGGAGATCACCGCGCAGACCGAGAAGCCGAAGGTGCTGATCCTCGGCTCAGGGCCGAACCGCATCGGGCAGGGCATCGAGTTCGACTACTCGTGCGTGCACGCCGCGATCGCCTTGCGCGAGGCCGGTTTCGAGGCCGTCATGGTCAACTGCAACCCCGAGACCGTCTCCACCGACTACGACACCTCGGACCGGCTCTACTTCGAGCCGCTGTCGTTCGAGGACGTCCTCGAAGTGGTCAACGCCGAGCAGGAGTCGGGCACCGTCGCCGGGGTCATCGTGCAGCTGGGCGGCCAGACCCCGCTCTCGCTCGCGAAGCGCCTCGCCGACGCCGGTGTCCCTGTGATCGGCACCTCCCCGGACGCGATCCACCTCGCCGAGGACCGCGGCGCGTTCGGCGAGGTCCTCACCGACGCCGGGCTGCCCGCGCCGAAGTACGGCACGGCGACCTCGTTCGAGGGCGCGAAGCGGATCGCCGACCAGATCGGCTACCCGGTCCTCGTGCGGCCGTCCTACGTGCTCGGCGGACGCGGCATGGAGATCGTCTACGACGAGGAATCCCTCGCCGGCTACATCCACCGCGCCACCGAGGTCACCCCGGAACACCCGGTGCTGGTGGACCGGTTCCTCGACGACGCCATCGAGATCGACGTCGACGCGCTGTTCGACGGCGACGAGCTCTTCCTCGGCGGCGTCATGGAGCACATCGAGGAGGCCGGGATCCACTCCGGCGACTCCTCGTGCGCGCTGCCGCCGATCACGCTGGGCCGGACCGACATCGAGACGGTGCGCCGCTCGACCGAGGCCATCGCGCGCGGCGTGGGTGTCCGCGGGCTCCTGAACGTCCAGTACGCGCTCAAGGACGACGTGCTGTACGTCCTGGAGGCCAACCCGCGCGCGTCGCGGACGGTGCCGTTCGTGTCCAAGGCGACCGCGGTGCCGCTGGCGAAGGCCGCCGCGCTGATCATGACCGGCTCGTCGATCAAGGATCTGCGCGAATCCGGCGTCCTCCCCGCCGAGGGTGACGGCGGCCACATGCCAGCCGATTCGCCGGTCGCGGTCAAGGAGGCGGTCCTGCCGTTCCACCGCTTCCGCACCCCCGAGGGCCACGGCGTCGACTCGCTGCTCGGCCCGGAGATGAAGTCCACCGGCGAGGTCATGGGCGTGGACGTCTCCTTCGGCAAGGCGTTCGCCAAGTCGCAGGCCGGCGCCTACGGTTCGCTGCCGACGTCGGGCAAGGTGTTCGTCTCCGTCGCCAACCGCGACAAGCGTTCGCTGGTGTTCCCGGTGAAGCGCCTGGCGGACCTCGGTTTCGAGATCCTCGCCACCTCGGGCACCGCGGAAGTGTTGCGGCGCAACGGGATCGCCTGCACCGTCGTGCGCAAGCACTACGAGGGTTCCGCCGAAGGCGAACAGAACGTCGTGGATGTCATCCTCAGCGGCGAAGTGCAGATGGTGATCAACACCCCTTACGGCAACAGCGGTCCGCGGATCGACGGCTACGAGATCCGCACGGCCGCGGTGTCCCGCGACATCCCCTGCATCACCACGGTGCAGGGCGCGGCGGCGGCCGTGCACGGGATCGAGGCCGTCATCAAGGGCGACATCGGCGTGCGGTCGCTGCAGAGCCTGCAGGCGGCGCTGAAGGCCAAGGCATGAGCGAGCGGTTCGGGGCGAGGCTGGCGCGGGCGGTCGCGGAGAAGGGACCGCTCTGCGCCGGTATCGACCCCCATCCCGGGCTGCTCCAGGCGTGGGGTCTCCCGGCGGACGCGGGCGGGCTGGAGAAGTTCGCCCTCACGGCCGCTGAGACGCTCGCGCCCGAGGTCGCGGTGATCAAGCCCCAGTCGGCCTTTTTCGAGGCCTACGGGCCTCCTGGGGTCGCTGTTCTGGCCAAGACGATGAAGGTGTGCAAGGAGGCGGGCGCGCTCGTCCTGCTGGACGTCAAACGCGGCGACATCGGTTCGACGATGGCGGCGTACACGGCGGCGTTCCTGCCCGCCGGGGCGGAACTCGAGGCGGACGCCATCACCGTGTCGCCGTACCTCGGGTTCGGTTCGCTGGCGCCCGCGATCGACGTCGCGCAGGCGCAGGGCAAGGGGCTGATCGTCCTGGCGCGCACCTCCAACCCGGAGGCGCAGGGATTGCAGAACGCCTTGCTGCCCAACGGAAAGACCGTCGCGCAGGACATCGTCGACACGGCGGCCGCGTACAACGCGGGCGTCGGCCCCCTGGGTGACATCGGTGTCGTCGTCGGCGCCACCATCGCGCCGGGAGAGCTCGATCTGAGCAAGCTGAACGGTCCGATCCTGGCGCCCGGTTTCGGGGCCCAGGGGGCCACTCCGGCCGATTTGCGGGCCCTTTTCGGGCCGGGACTGCCGGGTGTGCTGCCCGCGTCGTCCCGTGACGTCCTCAGGCACGGGCCGGACCCCGAAGCGTTGCGTGCGGCCGTTCGGCGGACCCGGGATTCCCTCGGTCCCCTGGAAAACGGCCAATAGCAGGCCCGGGAATCCGTCATGACCAGCCACCCCCGCATTGTGGGCCGAGGTAACGGGTGGGTACCGTCGCCACACCCACCCAGATTTGAGAACTACCGGAGGAAAACGTGGCACTTCCCCAGCTGACAGAGGAACAGCGCGCTGCGGCGCTGGAGAAGGCCGCCGCCGCCCGCCGCATCCGTGCTGAGCTGAAGGAGCGGCTGAAGCGGGGCGGTACCACTCTGGTCGACGTGTTGAAGCAGGCCGAGGAGAACGAAGTCCTCGGCAAGATGAAGGTCTCGGCTCTGCTCGAGGCACTTCCGGGCGTCGGCAAGGTCCGTGCCCAGCAGACCATGGAACGACTGGAGATCGCACCCAGCCGTCGTCTTCGCGGCCTCGGCGACCGGCAGCGCAAGGCGCTGCTGGCCGAATTCAGCGGCGAGTGAGCGGCATCGGTCAGGACCACCCGGTGAACCCGGGCGCTGACCGCGGCGGTGAGCCGGTGGCGGGAGTCGAATCCCGGCACCGGCTCACGGTCGTCTCAGGGCCTTCGGGGGTCGGGAAGTCGAGCGTGGCCAAGGAGCTGCGCAAGCTGGATCCGGAGATCTATTTCAGCGTCTCGGTGACCACCAGGAAGCCGAGGCCGGGTGAGGTGGACGGCGAGCACTACCACTTCATCGACCGGGCCGAGTTCGACCGCATGGTCGCCGAGGGCGCACTGCTCGAACACGCCGAGTTCGCGGGCAACTGCTACGGCACCCCGCGCGGGCCCGTCGAGCGGGTGCTGGCCGAGGGCCGCAACGCGATACTGGAGATCGAACTCCAGGGCGCGCGGCAGGTCCGCAAGGCGATGCCGGAGGCCCGGCTGGTGATGCTGATGCCGCCGTCGTGGGACGAACTGGTCGGCAGGCTGACCGGCCGCGGTACCGAGAACGAAGCCGCGGTGAAGGCCAGGCTGGCCGAGGCCGAACGCGAACTCGCCGCCGCCGGGGAGTTCGACGAGCGCGTCGTCAACGCCGACGTGCGAGAGGCCGCCGAGCAGTTGCTAAACTTGATAACCGGCGACAACTAGACCCGAAGATTCGGAGCACCACGAGTGACGACTCAGGCCACGCTGCACGAAGAGCTCGAAGGCATCACCAACCCGCCCATCGACGACCTCCTCGAGAAGGTCAGCTCGAAGTACGCGCTGGTGATCTACTCGGCCAAGCGCGCTCGCCAGATCAACGACTACTACGCCCAGCTGGGCGAGGGTCTCCTGGAGTACGTCGGCCCGCTGGTCGAGCCGGGCCCGCGCGAGAAGCCGCTGTCCATCGCCCTGCGCGAGATCCACGGCGGTCTGCTCGAGCACACCGAGGGTGAATAAACCTCGCGTCGTTCTGGGCGTGGGTGGCGGGATCGCCGCCTACAAGGCCTGTGAGGTCCTGCGCGGACTGACCGAATCCGGTCACGACGTCCGCGTGGTCCCCACCGAAGCCGCGCTGAACTTCGTCGGCGCGGCCACCTTCGAGGCACTGTCCGGGAACCCGGTGCACACCGGCGTGTTCACCGAAGTGCCCGAGGTCCAGCACGTCCGCGTGGGCAAGGAAGCCGACCTGGTGATCGTCGTGCCCGCCACGGCGAACCTGCTCGCCAAGGCCGCGCACGGCATCGCGGACGACCTGCTGACGAACACCCTGCTCACCGCCCGGTGCCCGGTCGCCTTCTTCCCGGCGATGCACACCGAGATGTGGGAGCACCCGGCCACCCGCGACAACGTGGCGCTGCTGCGTTCGCGCGGCCTGGTCGTCGCCGAACCCGCCGCCGGCAGGCTGACCGGCAAGGACACCGGCAAGGGACGGCTCGCCGACCCCGCCGAGATCGTCGACCTCGCCCGGCTCCTGCTCGCCGTGCCGAAGGCCCTCCCGCGCGACCTCGAAGGCGTGCGCGTGGCCATTTCGGCCGGTGGCACCCGTGAGCCGCTGGACCCGGTCAGGTACTTGGGCAACCGCTCGTCCGGCAAACAGGGGTACGCGCTGGCCCGCGTCGCCGCCCAGCGCGGCGCCGAGGTCACCCTGGTCACCGCGCACACCGTGGCGCTGCCGGAGCCCGCGGGCGCGAAGGTCGTCCACGTGTCGACCGCCGAGGAGATGCGCCAGGCCATGCACGCCGAGGCCGCCTCCGCCGACGTCCTCGTGATGGCCGCCGCCGTCGCCGACTTCCGGCCTGCGAACCGGGCCGACCACAAGATCAAGAAGTCCGACGACGCGCCGGATCCCGTCGTCGAGCTCGCCCGCAACGCGGACATCCTGGCCGAGCTGGTGCGGAATCGCGCCCAGGGGCAGGTGGTCGTCGGTTTCGCCGCCGAAACAGGGGACGATAAGGGTGGCGTCCTCGACCACGCCAGGGTCAAACTCAAGCGCAAGGGCGCGGATCTGCTGGTGGTGAACGCCGTCGGTGAAGGGAAGGCCTTCGGGACCGAGGACAACTCGGGCTGGCTGCTCGGGGCCGACGGCACCGAGATCCCGATCCCGCTTGGCGCCAAGGCAGAACTCGCGTCCACATTGTGGGATGCTGTTGTGACCTTGATGAAGCGTTGAGAGCCCCCAAAGCGATAGTCAGTAGGCTTGAGTTCGAGCTGAGGGGTGCCTAACTTTCTAGGCATCAGACGTCTAGGTGAGGGAGTGACGGGCACCGTGACCGCGTCCACGAGCAGACTGTTCACATCGGAATCGGTGACTGAGGGTCATCCCGACAAAATTTGCGATGCCATCAGCGACTCGATCCTGGACGGTCTGCTGGCCAAGGACCCGCGCAGCCGGGTGGCGGTCGAAACCCTCATCACCACCGGGCAGGTGCACGTCGCCGGCGAGGTGACCACCGAGGCTTACGCGGATATCCCGACCATCGTCCGCGACGTGATCCTGAAGATCGGCTACGACTCGTCGGCCAAGGGCTTCGACGGCAACTCGTGCGGCGTCAACGTCGCGATCGGCTCCCAGTCGCCGGACATCGCGCAGGGTGTCGACACCGCGTACGAGTCCCGTGTGGAATCCGACGAGGACGAGATCAACCGCCAGGGCGCGGGCGACCAGGGCCTGATGTTCGGCTACGCCTGCTCGGACACCCCCGAGCTGATGCCGCTGCCGATCGCGCTGGCGCACCGGCTCTCGCAGCGGCTGACCCGGGTCCGCAAGGACGGCGTGCTGCCGTACCTGCGCCCGGACGGCAAGACCCAGGTCACCATCGAGTACGCGGGCGACCAGCCGGTGCGGCTCGACACGGTGGTCGTGTCCACCCAGCACGCGGACGGCATCGACCTGGAGCAGATGCTCGGCGTCGACGTCCGCGAGCACGTGGTCGCCCCGGAGATCGCGGACCTCGGGCTCGACACCTCCGACGTGCGGCTGCTGGTCAACCCGACCGGCCGCTTCGTCATCGGCGGGCCGATGGGCGACGCGGGCCTGACCGGCCGCAAGATCATCGTCGACACCTACGGCGGCATGGCCCGCCACGGTGGCGGCGCGTTCTCGGGCAAGGACCCCTCCAAGGTGGACCGCTCGGCCGCGTACGCGATGCGCTGGGTGGCGAAGAACGTCGTCGCCGCCGGGCTCGCCGCCCGCGCCGAGGTCCAGGTCGCGTACGCGATCGGCAAGGCGGCCCCGGTGGGCCTCTTCGTCGAGACCTTCGGCACCGAGACGGTCGACCCGACGAAGATCCAGGCCGCCATCACGGAGGTCTTCGACCTGCGCCCGGCCGCGATCATCCGCGACCTCGACCTGCTTCGCCCGATCTACGCGCCGACGGCCGCGTACGGCCACTTCGGCCGTCCCGAGCTGGCGCTCCCGTGGGAGAGCACGGCGCGGGCCGCGGACCTGAAGTCGGCCGCGGGCGCCTGATCCCGTTCCGTTCCGTGAAGGCCTCCTTGCCTACCTTGAGGGTAGGGAAGGAGGCCTTCACGGCGTCTTGGGGTCGGAGCCCTGTTGCGCGTGTGTCGTCCATCCAGTCACGCGTGTCGTCCGCCGGATCACACGTGTCGTCCCTTCAACCACGCGAGGCCGCCAGCTTGAGACCCCGGTCTGCGTGGTGCTGGCGCGTCTCCGCTTGCCGGAGGTACATGAAGGCCCCCTTCCTGTACCTAGGCGCAAGGAAGGGGGCCTTCATGTACTCGGGAGGTCCTTCACGGCACTCCACAGCGAGATGGCTCCAGCAGTGCGTGCAATGAACGGTCCGTTACTTGCGAAATTTGCAAGGAACGGACCGTTCATTGCACGCGGTGGCGGGCACTGGCGACACCGTCTGGTAGAGATCACCGGGTGAGCAGCAGTCCCGAACCGACCCCTCTGTGGGACCTTCCGGAGCCGAAGGCCGAGCCCGCGCGGAAGGCCAAACCGGCGCGCGCGAAAATGGCCAGCCGTCGTGGGGCGCAGAACCCCGCGCCCGAGAACCCGGTCGCGCGGATCGTCGTGGACATCCCGCTCACCCATCTCGACCGCACCTTCGACTACCGCATCCCCGAGAAGCTGCACGAAGCCGCCGTTCCCGGCTGCCGGGTGCGGGTCCGGTTCGCCGGTCAGCTCGTCGACGGGTACCTCGTCGAGCGCGCCGACACCACGGAGTTCACCGGGAAGCTCGCGTACATCGACAGGGTGACCTCCAGCGAGCCCGTGCTGCCCCCGGCGCTGCTCGCGCTCTGCCGGTCTGTCGCGGACCGCTACGGCGGCACGCTCAGCGACGTCCTGCGGCTCGCGATCCCGTCCCGGCACGCGAAGGCCGAGGGCGAACCGCCCGCCGAGCCCGCGCCGACGCCGGAACCGCCCGAAACCACCGCCTGGGAGAAGTACCAGAGCGGTCCGGCGTTCCTGGAGGCCGTCGCCGAACGGCGTCCGGCCAACGCGGTCTGGCAGGCGCTGCCGGGGGAGGACTGGCCGCGCCGCCTCGCCGAAGCGGCCGCCGTCGCGGCTTCGGCGGGCCGGGGTGTGGTCATGGTCGTGCCCGACCATCGTGACCTGACCCGGCTGCACGACGCGTGCGTTTCCTTGCTGGGCCCCGAATCCGTGGTCGCGTTGATCGCGGGGCTCGGGCCGGCCGAGCGGTATCGCCGCTGGCTCGCGGTGCTGCGCGGCGCGGTGCGCGTCGTCGTCGGCACACGCGCGGCGATGTTCGCGCCGGTCGCCGATCCAGGCCTGTTCGTGGTGTGGGACGACGGCGACGACGTCCACCTCGACCAGCACGCGCCGTATCCGCACGTCCGCGACGTGCTGATGGATCGCGCGCACGCCGCGAAGGGCTCCATGCTCGTCGCCGGTTTCGCGCGCACCGCGGAGGCGCAGTTCCTGGTGGAATCGGGCTGGGCGCAGCCTCTCGTGGCCGCCCGGCCGGAACTGCGGGCGGCGGCGCCGCGGGTCACTCCGGTCGGCGAGGACTTCGACGTCGCCCGGGACGAAGCGGCCAAGGCCGCGCGGCTCCCGTCGGTCGCCTTCGAGGCGGCGCGGCAGTCGCTGGCCGGCGGATTCCCCGTGCTGGTGCAGGTTCCGCGTCGCGGGTACGTCCCGGGGCTCGCCTGCGGCAACTGCCGGACGTCGGCGCACTGCCGTCGTTGCGCCGGTCCGCTTTCCCTGCCGGGCGGGCTGATCGACGGCGCGCCGAGGCCGCCCGCCTGCCGGTGGTGCGGCGTCCCCGAGACGAACTTCCATTGCGCGGCTTGCGGTTCGGTGCGGCTGCGGGCGGTCGTCGTCGGGTCGAAGCGCACGGCGGAGGAACTGGGCCGCGCGTTCTCCGGGTTCCCCGTGCGGACGTCGGGCGCGACGGAGGTTTTGGCTTCAGTGCCCGGAAAACCGGCGCTGGTGGTGTGCACGCCGGGCGCCGAGCCGGTCGCGGAAGGCGGCTACGGCGCGGCGCTGCTGCTGGACGGCTGGGCGCTGCTGGGGCGGCAGGACCTGCGCGCGGGGGAGGAGACCCTGCGCCGCTGGATGGCGGCGGCGGCGCTGGTGCGGCCCGGGACCGAAGGCGGCCGCGTGTTCGTCGGCGCGGAAGCGGGCCTTTCGGTGGTGCAGGCGCTGGTGCGCTGGGACCCGGGCTGGCACGCGAGCCTCGAACTCGCCGAGCGGCGCGAACTCGGGTTCCCGCCCGCGATGCGGATGGCGAGTATCGAAGGCACGCCGGACGCGGTCGCCGGACTGCTCGACGACCTGGCCCTCCCGGAGACCGGCGAGGTGCTGGGCCCGGTGCCGCTCGGCGAGGTCGACGAGGACGGCAACGCCGAACGGGAGCGGGCGCTGGTGCGTGTCGCGCGGCCGGACGGGAAGGCGCTCGCGGCCGCCGTCCACGCCGCGGCCGCCCGCCGGGACGCGCGTAAGGCGTCCGAGCCCATCCGGATCCAGCTGGACCCGCTGGAACTCATCTAGCGCGTGGGGTCAGAGGGTCGTGCCGGGGGTCGCGAGGACGTCGGCACGGGCCGAAGCGCCTGGGGCGGGCGAAGCGGGCTTCGTGGCGGAGCCGCCCAGGGCGGCGGTGAGCAGGGTGACGATCTGCGAGGAGATCGCCGCCCGCCGTGCCTCGAAATCGGCGTCGGTCAGGGCCGAAGGATCTGCGGGCGTACCGAGGACGGGCGTGTGCAGGTGCCCGCCCGCGATCCCGGTCAGGCCGAGGCCCGTCCGGAGCCGGTTGCTGCGATACATGGACTCGTTCGACAGATAGTTGCCGCCCCCGCCCGAAGCGGCGATCTCGCCCGGTTTCGGCGCGTCCGTCCGGCATACCGCGGTCCCCGTGCCCGGTTTCGTGCTGTCCGGCCAGACGCAGAACGCCTCGTTGTACAGCACCTGGTACGCCCCGGCGGGCGCGGCGAGCATCTTTTCGTGCGGCAGCGTGGTTTCGATGAACTGGACGTCCGGCTGCGGCCAGCCGTCGGCGGGCGGGACCTGGCCGCGAACGGGCTCGTCGAGGTTGTCCGGAAAACCACCGCGCCAGGCACCCGCCCACCGCTCGATGTCGAAGCGGCCGGGGCGCCCCTGACTGATCGTCATGATCAGCTCCGGACGGCGGAACCGGTCCGTGAACGCCTGACCGTAGGCCGACTCGACGATGCCGGCGTCGAAGTAGCTCCACACCACCGGGAACGACACGGCCTGCACCAGCGCGGGCCCGGTCGGCGTCTGGATCGTCTTGCCGTCGAGATGCAGCGCCGCCGCACCCGACGGGTTCGCGATGCGGACGCCCGCGCCGTTGAGGGTGAACGGGTCGAAACCGCTCACCAGCACCCTGCGCAGCTTCGGGCCGGCGGGGAAACGGGAGTCGTCGAGCCCCCGCGCGCCGAAATCGAACGTCTTCAGCAGCTCCGCCCGGGCGGGCGCGGACAGCGGGAACCGCGGCGTCCACTGCCGCAACGCCTTGCTCATCTGGAGACGGGCCCAGTAGAGCGGCCGGTCGTCGGCCTTGTCGATACTGCCGAGATCGGGACGGCGGCCCTGCGCGCGGTCGACCGCGGTGCGCCAGAGCCCGTCACCAGCGGTCTCGGCGAGCTTCTCGGCCCGCAAGGCGGTCTTCGTGGCGCAGAGACGTGTCGTGAAGTCGGAGACGAGCTTGTCGAATCCGGCGAGCCGGACGAGTTCCGGGCCGACCGCCGGACCACCCGAAGGCATGGTCGCGGTGAGCCGCTTCTCCTCGACGGTGATCGCGGCGGAGTCGTCGAAGCAGGCGCTAGCGCCTTCTGCCTGCGCGACACCGGGGACAGCGAGGACGGGAAGAGCGATGAGCAGCGGGAGGAAGGCGCCCCACCGCCTGCCGGGAGTCTTCATGGCCCGCATTCTGCTCATCCCGCCAGGGCCGCACCACCGACGAACGCAGGTCTCGGCGGGTCTTGTCCGGGGTGGACAGGCGGGGCAGACTCGCGCCATGGCCGCGCACAGAAGAACTCCGGTACGCATCACCGCAGTCACCGCGATCGCCGTCCTGGTCGGCACCGCCGCACCGGGGATGGCGGCGGCAGCGCCACCGACACCCAAATCGCCCACCGCCGTCGGCTATCTGGGCGCGGTGTCGAGCATCGACGCGGACGCGACCGCGATCGGCACGAAGATCCTGCGCGAGGGCGGCAACGCCGTCGACGCGGCCGTCGCGACGGCCGCCGCGCTCGGCGTCACCGACCCGTTCTCCGCCGGATTCGGCGGTGGCGGCTTCTTCGTCTACTACGACGCGCGCTCCGGCAAGGTGCACACCCTCGACGGCCGCGAGACCGCCCCGTCGACCGCGGACGAGAACCTGTTCGTCGAGAACGGCAAGGCGATCCCGTTCGCCGAGGCCGTCACCAGCGGACTGGGCGTCGGCGTTCCCGGCACACCCGCCACCTGGCAGGAAGCCCTGCGCAAATGGGGGACCAAGTCGCTGGCGAAGGCGGTCAAGCCCGCCGAAGAACTCGCACGCAAGGGTTTCACCGTCGACCAGACCTTCAACACCCAGATCGCGAACAACGCCGCCCGCTTCTCGGCGTTCCCGTCCACCCGGTCGCTGTACCTGCCCGGCGGCGCGCCGCCCGCGGTCGGCTCGACGTTCAAGAACCCGGACCTCGCGGGCACGTACGCGCAGCTGGCCGCGAAGGGCACCGACGTGCTCTACCGCGGCCCGATCGGCGCGGACGTCGTCGACACGGTGCGGAAGCCGCCGGTCGACCCCGCGTCGACGCTGAAGGTGCGTCCCGGTGACATGACCGCCGCCGACCTCGCGAAGTACCGCGTTGTCGAGCGGAAGCCGACGAAGACCAAGTACCGCGGTCTCGACGTCTACGGCATGCCCGCGCCGTCGTCCGGCGGGCTGACCGTCGGCGAGGCGCTGAACATCCTCGAGAACACGAAGCTCTCGAAGCTGGAGAAGGCCGACTATCTGCACTACTTCCTGGAGTCGACCCGGTACGCCTTCGCCGACCGCAACCGGTGGATCGGCGACCCGGCCTTCGTCGACGTCCCGGCGAAGGAACTGATCAGCCAGAAGTTCGCCGACAGCCGCGCGTGCCTGATCGACCCCGCGAAGGCCGGGACCAGCCCGGTCGCGCCGGCGGATCCGCGCAAGCCCACGCCGTGCGTGGCCGGGACGAACCCCGCGCCGACCCCGTACGAGGGCGAGAACACCACGCACCTCACGGTCGCCGACCGGTGGGGCAACGTCGTCGCCTACACGCTGACCATCGAGCAGGAGGGCGGGAGCGGCATCGTCGTGCCGGGCCGCGGCTTCCTGCTCAACAACGAACTGACCGACTTCTCCTTCACCCCGGTGACGCCGGGCGTGCCCGACCCGAACCTGCCGGGCCCGGCGAAGCGGCCGCGTTCGTCGATGGCGCCGACCATCGTGCTCGATCACGGCAAGCCGTTCCTCGCCGTCGGCTCGCCCGGTGGCGCGTCGATCATCACCACGGTGCTGCAGATCCTCACCGGCCGCATCGACCGCGGGCTGAAGCTGGTCGACGCGATCGCCGAACCGCGCGCCTCGCAGCGGAACTCCGCGGCCGCGCAGGTGGAGCAGGCGTTCCTGGACCAGACCGAGGTGCTCGCGGCGCTGAAGGCCAAGGGGCAGGGCTTCTCGACGGCACCCGCGGAGATCGGGGCGGCGACCGGCGTCGAACGGCTGAAGGACGGCCGGTGGCTCGCGGCGGCCGAACCCACGCGCCGGGGAGGTGGCTCGGCGGCCGTCGTGCTGCCCTGGCCGCCGCGTTAAGGACGACTTCGCTCGCGAAGGCCTCTTACAGCTCTCTCGCGTGCTAGGAACGGTCCTTTCCTTGCGAAATTTGCAAGGAAAGGACCGTTCATTGCAGCCGCCGCACCGCAGAGGGAGAGCGAGCGCGCCGGGGTGGTGAGCTCCTTCTAGACTGAGCGGCGATGTTCGCCCAGTCAGAGGTACCCGTCCCCCCGGCGGAGGTGCGTTGATGCGCCTCGTCTTCGCCGGTACCCCCGAACCCGCGGTCCCGTCGCTGCGCGCGCTGCTGGCGTCCGAGCAGCACGAGGTCGTCGCCGTCGTGACCCGTCCGGACGCACAGGCGGGCCGCGGCCGCCGGGTCGTCCGGTCGCCGATCGGCGCGCTGGCCGACGAGCACGGGATCGAGGTGCTGACCCCGCCGAAGGCGAGCGACCCCGCGTTCCTCGCCCGGCTCGCGGAGATCGCGCCCGACGCGTGCCCGGTGGTCGCGTACGGGGCGCTGCTGCCCCAGGCCGCGCTGGACATCCCGGCGCACGGCTGGGTCAACCTGCACTTCTCGCTGCTGCCCGCGTGGCGTGGCGCCGCGCCGGTCCAGGCCGCGATCCGCGCCGGGGACGAGATCACCGGCGCCTCGACGTTCCGCATCGTCAAGGAACTCGACGCGGGCCCGGTCTACGGCGTGGTCACCGAGCAGATCGCCGATACCGACACCGCCGGCGAGCTGCTCGGCAGGCTGGCGGAGTCCGGGGCGAAGCTGCTCGTGTCCACGATGGACGGAATCGCCGACGGTTCGCTGCGCGCGGTCGCGCAGACCGGCGACGGCGTGAGCTACGCGCCCAAGGTGACCGTCGAGGACGCGCGCGTGTCGTTCGCCGACCCGGCCGCCGCGGTCGACCGACAGATCCGCGCGGTCACGCCGGAGCCGGGCGCGTGGGCGGAATTCCGGGGCGAGCGGCTGAAACTCGGCCCGGTGACGATCGTCGACGAGCCGGGGCCCCCGCCCGGCGAACTGGTCGTGGAGCGCAAGCGGGTGCTGGTCGGCACGGCGTCGAAGCCGGTGCGGCTGGGCGAGGTGCAGGCGCAGGGGAAGAAGCGGATGGCGGCCACCGACTGGGCGCGCGGTATGAGGATCGAACAAGGAGAGCGCCTGCAGTGAACGAGCGTAGGGAACGCCGGCCGTCGAGGCCGCAGCGAGGCCGTCCGGCCCCGCGCAAGGAAGGGCCCAGCCGCCCGCCGCAGATCGACCCGGCTCGTCAGGTCGCCTTCGACGTCCTGCGCGCCGTCCGCGAAGACGACGCGTACGCGAACCTGGTGCTGCCGCAACTGCTGCGCAACCGCCGGATCTCCGGCCGCGACGCCGCGCTGGCCACCGAGCTGACCTACGGCACCTGCCGCGCGGTGGGCATGCTGGACGCCGTCATCGAGGCCTGCCTCGACCGGCCGCTGGCCAAGGTGGACGCCGTCGTGCTGGACGGGCTGCGGCTCGGCGCGTACCAGCTGCTGCGCACCCGCATCCCCCAGCACGCCGCCGTCGGGTCCACTGTGGACCTCGTCCGCGCCGAAGTCGGTTCCTGGATCGCGGGTTTCGTCAACGCCGTGCTGCGCTCGGTGTCCGAAAAGGACGAAGAGACCTGGCTGAACGAACTGGCCCCCGACGAGGCCGCCGACCCGATCGGCGCCTACGCCCTGCGGACGGCGCATCCGCGCTGGGTCGCGCGGTCGTTCGCGGAAGCGTTGGGGGACAAGGGAGCGGAGCTGAAGGCGGCCCTGGAGGCCGACGACGACCGCCCCGACGTCCACCTGGTCGCCCGGCCCGGCGAGATCAGCGCCGAGGAGCTGGCCGCCATCACCGGTGGCGACGTCGCGCCGTACTCGCCCTACGGCGTCCGGCTGCCCGCGGGCTCCGGCGACCCCGGCGACCTCGAGCCGATCAAGGAAAAGCTGGCCGCGGTGCAGGACGAGGGCAGCCAGCTGTGCGCCTACGCCGTCACGAGGGTCCCGGTCTCCGGCACCGACGTGCGATGGCTGGACCTGTGCGCCGGCCCGGGTGGCAAGGCCGCGCTGCTCGGCGCGCTGGCGGTGGCCGCCGGCGCGACCGTCGACGCCGTCGAGAAGGCCCCGCACCGGGCGAAGCTGATCGAGAAGGCCGTCCAGGACCTGCCGGTGACCGTGCACGTCGCCGACGGCCGCGAGACCGGTCTCGAGCCGGGCTACGACCGCGTCCTCGTCGACGCGCCGTGCAGCGGTCTCGGCTCGCTGCGGCGCCGTCCCGAGGCACGCTGGCGCCGTCAGCCCAGCGACATCTCGGACCTGACGAAACTGCAGGGCCAGCTGATCACCGCGGCGCTCGACCTGGTCCGCCCCGGCGGCATCGTCACCTACGTCGTCTGCTCGCCGCATCTGGCCGAGACCGAAGGCGTCGTGGGGGAGACCGCGCGCCGCGCCGGCGCCCAGATCGTCGACGCGCGGGAGTTCTTCCCCGGCGTCCCGCAGCTCGGCGACGGCCCGTACGTCCAGCTGTGGCCGCATCGCCACGGCACCGACGCGATGTTCTGCGCCGTCCTGCGGAAGCCGGACCCCGCCGGGTGAGCAGGGTCCTCGGCCTGGTCGCGAGCTCGTGCGGCGGACTGGACACCCGGTTCGCCGCGCAGCTCGCGAAACCGGCCGCCGACCGCGGCTGGGAGCTCGCGATCACGCTGACCCCCACCGCGGCCCGCTGGCTGGAGACGACCGGCAGGCTCGGTGACCTGGAGAAGCTCACCGGGCTGCCGGTCCGCAGTACCTCCCGGCTGCCGGGCGAACCCCGGCCGCATCCGGATCCCGGGGTGTTCCTCTTCGCGCCCGCGTCCGCCAACTCCGTGGCGAAACTGGCGCTGGGCATCGCCGACAACCAGGCGCTGACCCTGCTCGGCGACGTCCTCGGCACACCGGGCATCACGATCGTGCTGGGCTACCAGATCCAGGACACACGGATCCACCATCCGGCGTGGCGGCGCCATCTCGACACGCTCGCCTCGGCCGGGGTCACCACCACGAGGCTAAGCCCGGAGGCCTCGTGGACCTCCGTGCTGGACCTGCTGCCGCCGGTTTAGCGGGCGCAGAACCCCGTGTCGAGCGCCTTGGCGAGGTCGTCGGCCACCTTGGGCGGCGCGGGATTCAGGTTCACCACGACGTTCACCCGCCTGCCGTGCGGGACGGCGCCGGACAGGTTCGCGTAGCCGACGATGTTCCCGCCGTGCCCCCAGAACCTGCCGCCGCACGACAGCGGGACGGACGCGATCCCGAGGCCGTACTCCGCGCCGGGGAGCCCGACGGGCGCCGGAACGGTCCGCTGCATCTCCGCCAGCTGCGCGCGCGGCAGGAGACGACCGTCGACGAGCGCTCCGTAGAACCGGTTCAGGTCCGCGCCGGTCGAGATGAGCCCGCCGGAGGCCCCGGCGGCCGAGGGATCGAATTCGGTGTAGTCGGTGGGGCCGGGCCCGTAGCCCCTGGCGTGCGGATACGGCAGGTTTTCGTCGCCGCGCGAGGGCAGTGAGGTGTCGCGCAGGCCCAGCGGTCCGGTGATCCTGCTCCGGATCTCGCCGGCGACGGAACGACCGGTGAGCTTCTCGATCAGCATCCCGGCGATGATGTAGTTCGTGTTGGAGTACGACCAGTCCGTGCCGGGGGCGAACAACGGCGGATG
The DNA here is from genome assembly GCF_001620365.2 of Amycolatopsis keratiniphila subsp. keratiniphila. Classification (GTDB taxonomy): domain Bacteria; phylum Actinomycetota; class Actinomycetes; order Mycobacteriales; family Pseudonocardiaceae; genus Amycolatopsis; species Amycolatopsis keratiniphila. Next base: position 151,085 of record NZ_LQMT02000032.1, on the reverse strand, counting down.
CGCGAGCCCGATCGCCACCAGCTCTTCGGGTTCGGCGCCGCGATGGCGCCACTCTTCGAGGTCGAGGTCTCGGAGGTAGTTGTAGATCCCGCTGGTGTGCTGCAGCAGCTGCCGGACGGTGATCTTGGTGCCGTCGTTGCCGTTCCCGTGGACGAGACCGGGCAGGTAGCGGTCGATCGGCGCGTCCAGCCGCACCTTCCCCTCGGCGACCAGCTGCAGGACCACGACCGCGACGAAGGTCTTGGTGATGCTGGCCGCCCGGAACTTCGAGCCGTGCGGGAACGGTGTCCCGGTCTCGACGTTCCCGACGCCTTCGCGTTCCGACCACGTCCGCCCGGACGGGCCCGACACGGTCGCCTGCGCGCCGGGGACGCCGTCCTGCACCAGCGTTTTCAGCGCCTTGTCGACTTCGTCCCGCGGATGGGTCACGGCCAGCGCCGGCGTGGCGGTCGTCGCGGCGAGCAGCGCGACCAGGGAGCCGACGGCGATGATCTTCTTGCCTGGCAAGGATTTTCGCATGGATTCCACGCTAGGGACGCTCGGGCGCGGTGACCATGGGGTGTACCCCAAGCTCATACTGAGGTTTGCCCCACCACGCCGCTCAGCGCAGGCTGTGCCCCGGCGCGACGATGCCGGTTTCGTAGGCGAACACCACCGCCTGGCTCCGGTTGGCCGCGCCCAGTTTCCCGAAGATGTTGCCCACATGGGTCTTGACGGTTTCGAGACTGATGACGAGCTCGGCCGCGATGTCCACATTGGATTTACCGGTGGCGATGAGCCGCAGCACCTCGGTCTCCCGTTTCGTCAGCGACGACGGGCGGGGAGCGAGGCCGGACGGCGCCGGGCGCGCGGTGACCATCCGGCGGATCGCGTCGGGGAACAGCAGGGTCTCCCCGGCGGCGATCGTCCGGATGGCGTGCGCGAACTCCTCCTTGCGCGCCCGCTTCAACAGGAACCCGCTCGCCCCGGCCAGCAGCGCGTCGTAGACGTAGTCGTCGTTGTCGAACGTCGTGATCACGAGGACCTTGGGCGGGTCGGGGATCTCGGCGAGCACCCGCCGGGTCGCCTCGATCCCGTCCACCCCGGGCATGCGCACGTCCATCAGGACCACCTCGGGATGCGTCCGCCGCACCAGGTCGACCACCTCGTCGCCGTCGCCCGCCTCGCCGACCACGGTCAGATCGGGCTGGTTGTCCAGCAGGGAGCGCAATCCGGCTCGCAGCAAGGGTTCGTCGTCGACGATCAGGACACGCAAGGTCATGAGTGCGACCGTAGCGGGATCGTGGTCACCAGCCGCCACAACGGTTCCCCGTCGATGGCGGGGCCCGCGACGAGCTCCCCTCGCAGGGCCTCGACCCGTTCGGTGAGCCCCGGCAGTCCGTTGCCGCCGCGGCCGGAGGCGGCCGCGTGCTCCATGAGCGGATTCACGATCTCGATCCGCAGCGCGTCGGCGAGTACCGCGACCCGCACGGTCACCGGGCCCGGGTGGGCGTGCCGCAACGCGTTCGTCAGTCCTTCTTGGACGATCCGGTACGCCTCCCGCGAAAGGGTCGCGGGCAGTTCGGCGGCCGGGCCGGTCAGCTCGTAGTCGATCACCGCGCCGCCCGCGCGGGCGCGTTCGGCCAGCGTCCCGGCCTCGATGAGACGCCGTTCGGGCTCACGGGACGACCGGTCGTCCCGCAGCAGGCCGAGCACGTGGTCGAGATCTTCGAGCGCAGCCCTCGAAGACTCCTCGATGGTGCCCAGCGCCCGGCGCACCAGCTGCGGTTCGGAATCGACCAGTTCGGCGGCCGCGGCGGCCTGGATGGTCGACGTCGTCAGCGTGTGCCCGATGGAGTCGTGCAGTTCGCGGGCCAGCCGGTTGCGCTGCTCGAAGTGGTTCGCGCGGACTTCCGCGGCGGCGACACGCTCGGCGGCGGACGGGCCCAGCAGGGCGACCGCGGTGTACTGGAAAAGCTTGCTGAAACCGGCGAGCACGTAGGCGATGACGACGAGCGTGACCAGGGCGATCGGCAGTGTCCACAGTCCACCGGTGCCCGGTTCGATCGTCAGCCGTTCCCCGAAGAACTCGATGGGGCTGCCGCCGCCTCCCGCCCACACGATGGCGAACACGAAGCCGAGCATCAGGAAACAGCCGAGGCCGAAGAGCACCCAGCCGAGCGCGGTGTGCGCGAGCAGCCAGGCCGCCGAACGCCCGCGCTCCGCCCACGCGACCTTCGTATGCGGTGGGGGCTGCGCGATCCGGGTGCCCAGCATCTGGTTGGAGAACCAGATACCGACCCGGCGCATCGGTCCCGGCAACCCGGCCAGCACGACGAGCACGGCCATGGCGAGCACGCCGTAGATCAGCTTCGCCCACACGTCACCCGGGAGGAGGACGGCGGGGATGAGCGCGATCGGGAACGGGATCGCCGTCATCGCCATGCCGAGGAGTCCGAACGGGACGCTGCGGTAACTGCCGATCCGCACGAGGGGCTTGAGTGGTTTGACCATGAAGGGAACGCTATTCGGCGGTGCGTGCGCGCACCTCCCACTGCGGTGCCATTTCGCGTCATACTCCAGACCGGGTCGCCGGTCACAGCCGGTTAGCGGGCGTTAGCGGCGCCCTCCTACACTCGGGCGCGTGGCTCACCGACCTTTGATCGCACCCAGCATCCTGTCCGCGGACTTCGCCCGGCTCGGCGACGAGATCCGCGCTGTCGCGGGGGAGGGGGAGACCCGCGCGGACTGGGTCCACGTCGACGTCATGGACGCGCACTTCGTGCCGAACCTGACCCTGGGCCTGCCGGTCGTGCAGTCGCTGCTCAAGGCCACCGACGTCCCCATCGACTGCCACCTGATGATCGAGAACCCCGACAAGTGGGCCATCGGGTACGCCGAAGCGGGCGCCTACAACGTCACCGTGCACGTCGAGGCCGCGCACGACCCGATCGCGCTGGCGAAGAACCTGCGTGCCGCCGGGGCGAAGGCCGGTCTGTCGATCAAGCCGAACACGCCGATCGAGGACCACCTCGAAACCCTCAAGCACTACGACACGCTCCTGGTGATGTCGGTCGAGCCCGGTTTCGGCGGCCAGTCGTTCATCGAGGGCGTCCTCGACAAGGTCCGCACCGCGCGGCGCCTGGTCGACACCGGCCACCTCAAGCTCGTCGTCGAGATCGACGGCGGGATCAACGCCGACACCATCGAGCAGGCCGCCGAGGCCGGGGTGGACTGCTTCGTGGCCGGTTCCGCCGTCTACGGCGCCGAAGACCCTGGTAAGGCCGTCGCGGCGCTTCGCGAGCAGGCGGCGCGCGTCCGCGGCTGATCCCGCCTCGTGATCCGCCGTCGGGTCAGGAGAAGGAATCGGCCCCGATGGGTGTTGGATGAGGGGAGCACCGTTCCCAGCGGCGGTGCGAGCCAGGAGGAGGGCAGCAGGAGTGTTCACCGGCATTGTCGAGGAACTCGGCGAGGTCACCGCGGTCGAGCAGGTCCCGAACGCCGCGAGACTGACCGTTCGGGGGCCGCTGGTGACCAGCGACGCCGGACACGGCGACTCCATCGCGGTGAGTGGCGTGTGCCTCACCGTGGTCGCGGTGGCGGGCGGTGAGTTTACCGTCGATGTCGTGCACGAGACCCTGCAGCGCTCCAGCCTCGCGAAGGTGCACGTCGGCGACGTCGTCAACCTCGAACGCGCGACGCCGGCGGGCGGCAGGCTCGGCGGGCACATCATGCAGGGCCATGTCGACGGCACCGGCGTCTTCCTCAAACGCGACGAGCAGGGACTCACCACGTTCGCGCTGCCGAAGAAGCTGTCCCGGTACGTCGTCGAGAAGGGGTCGATCGCGGTCGACGGCGTCTCCCTCACGGTCGCTTCGGTGACCGACGAGGAGTTCTCCGTCGCCCTGATCCCGACCACCCTCGAACTCACCACGCTCGGCCGGAACACCCCGGGTGACCTGGTGAACCTCGAGGTGGACGTGGTCGCCAAGTACGTCGAGAAGCTGGCCATGCCGCACCTGCGCGAGCAGGGGGACAATGGCGGTACGGAGGAGCGGGCGTGAGCGAGACGAGTGCGATTCCGGGGTCGGCCGATCTGACCCCCTGTGCGGGCGGGGTGGTGGCCGTGAACGCCGATGCCATCGAGGCGGCGATCGCCGACATCAAGGCGGGCCGCCCGGTCGTCGTGGTGGACGACGAGGACCGCGAGAACGAGGGCGACCTGATCTTCGCGGCGGAGAAGGCCACGCCGGAACTGATGGCCTTCATGGTGCGCTACACCTCGGGTTACGTCTGCGTGGCGCTGACCGAGGACGAGGCGGACCGGCTCGACCTGCCGCCGATGTACCACACGAACCAGGACCAGCGCGGCACCGCGTACAGCGTCACGGTGGACGCCGCCGAGGGCATCACCACCGGCATCTCCGCGGCCGACCGGTCGCACACCGTCCGGCTGCTCGCCGACCCGGCGTCCAAGGCGTCGGACTTCCGGCGGCCCGGCCACGTGGTCCCGCTGCGCGCCAAGCAGGGTGGCGTCCTGCGGCGACCGGGGCACACCGAAGCCTCCGTCGACCTGGCCCGGCTGGCCGGCCTTTCGCCGTCGGGCGTGCTCTGCGAGATCGTGTCGCAGAAGGACGAGGGTGACATGGCCCGCCGCGACGAACTCGAGGTCTTCGCCGCGGACCACGACCTCAAGATGATCACCATCGCCGACCTGATCGCGTACCGGCGGCGCACCGAGAAGCAGGTCGAGCGGGTCGCCGAGGCGCGGATCCCGCTCTCGGCGGGTACCTTCCGCGCGGTCGGGTACGACAGCCTGCTCGACGGCATCGAACACATCGCGTTCGTCTACGGCGAGATCGGCGACGGCGAGGACATCCTGGTCCGCGTGCACTCCGAGTGCCTGACCGGTGACGTCTTCGGCTCGCTGCGCTGCGACTGCGGCCCGCAGCTGGAGGCCGCGCTGGAAGCGGTGGCCAAGGAAGGCCGCGGCGTCGTGCTCTACATCCGCGGCCACGAGGGCCGCGGTATCGGGCTGCTGCACAAACTGCAGGCCTACCAGCTGCAGGACGCCGGCGCGGACACCGTCGACGCGAACCTGCAGCTCGGCGTCCCCGCCGACGCGCGGGACTACGGCACCGGCGCGCAGATCCTGTGCGACCTCGGTGTCCGCTCGATGAGGCTGCTGACGAACAACCCGGCCAAGCGCGTCGGGCTGGAGGGCTACGGCCTGCGGGTCAGCGGCCGGGTGTCGCTGCCGATCTCGCCGAATCCGGAGAACCTGCGCTACCTCAAGACCAAACGGGACCGGATGGGGCACGACCTGTCCCAGCTGGAGCATTTCGACCAGGTCGGCGCCGAGGTCGACCAGGGCAACGGAGGTGGCACGCGGTGAGCGGCGAAGGCCGTCCGGACGTCGAACTCGACCTGTCCGACTGTAAGAACATCCGGCTCGGGATCGTGGCCACGCGCTGGCACACGAAGATCACCGGTGCCCTGCTGGAACGCGCCCTCGAGGCGGCCAAGGTGGCCGACCTGGAGGAGGAGCCGACGGTCGTGCGCGTCGCGGGCGCCGTCGAACTGCCCGTCGCCGCGCAGGCGCTGGCCCGCACGCACGACGCGGTCGTCGCGCTGGGTGTGGTGATCCGGGGCGGGACGCCGCATTTCGAGTACGTCTGCGACGCGGTCACCGCGGGCCTGACCAGGGTCGCGCTCGACGAGAGCACTCCGGTCGGCAACGGCGTCCTCACCTGCGACACCGAGCAGCAGGCCCTCGACCGGTCGGGTCTGCCCGGTTCGGTCGAGGACAAGGGCTACGAAGCGACGGTCGCCGCGCTGGACGCCGCGCACGCGCTGCGGAACCTGCGCCAGCCGTGGACCGAGCGGGGATTCGTGTGAGCGTCGAGGCGGATGTGATGACCGAGTCCGAGGTCGTGGTGGTGCGGCCCCGCCGCGCCCTGGTGATGTGCTCCGTGCTGGCGGTGATCCTGCTGGCGACGTTCGTCGTCGTCGCGGTGCTGCTGCGCGGCTCGGACACCGGCGTGATCTTCCAGCCGTCCGACCAGGCGGCGATGATCGGCATCGGGGTCCTGCTCGCCGCGGGCACGATGCTGTTCGCGACCGCGCGCGTGAAGGCCGACGCCGACGGCATCGAGGTCCGGAACGTGCTGATGACCAAGAAGTTCGCGTGGAGCGAGGTGCTCTCGGTGAGCTTCCCGGACGGGGCCTCGTGGGCGCGGCTGGAGCTGCCTGAGGACGAGTACTACTCGGTCATGGCGGTGCAGGCGGTGGACCGGGAACGCGCGGTGGCGGCGGTGCGGGCTCTGCGGAAGCTGCACAAGGCGGCCTGGGAAGGCTGACGCTCGCCTTTTCCCGACCGGGCGCGTTTCGTCCTCTGAATGCGATCCTTGCGGTGTGCAAGTACGTGAAGGCCCCCTTCATTGCGCTAGACGCAGTGAAGGGGGCCTTCACATACTCGGGAAGGAGTGAAGGTCGGGTTTCCTCGGCTGAGCCGAGGGAAGGGGACCTTCACGTGCGGCCGCTGTGATCAGTGGGGCGCATGTGGCGCCTCGCAAGTCCGTGAAGGCCTCCTTGAGGGACCCAGAGTCCCTCAAGGAGGCCTTCACGGAATTGAGCCAAGGGAGGCTGACGCCGCTCTCTCCGGCTCCTTCGAGTGCTAGGAACGGTCCTTTCCTTGCAAAATTTGCAAGGAAAGGACCGTTCCTAGCATCGGGGCAGGCTGCCTTCGCCGGGCTCACTCAAGTGTCATGAAAGGGTCGTTCAGGACGAAAAACGTCCTGAACGACCCTTTCATGACATCCGGGACCACCCCGCAGACCGTTCAGAGCGAAAGATCCACCACGATCGGCGCGTGGTCCGAGGGCCCCTTCCCCTTCCGCGCCTCACGGTCCACATAGGAATCCGTCACCGCACCCGCCACGACGGCGTCGGCGTACACGAGGTCGATCCGCATCCCCTTGTTGTTCGGGAAGTTCCCGGCCCGGTAGTCCCAGTACGTGAACGGGTGGTCGTACTTCAGCGGCCGCGGGAACACGTCGGACAGGCCGAGGTCCCGCAGCGCGGCGAGCGCCTTCCGCTCCGGCTCGGTCACGTGCGTCGATTCGGCGAACACGCCGATGTCCCAGACGTCCGCGTCGGTCGGCGCGATGTTGAAGTCGCCGAGCACCGCGAACGGCAGCCCGCGCGCCTGCTCCTCCCGCACCGTCGCCTCCAGCGCCGAGAGCCACGCGAGTTTGTAGCCGTAGTGCGGGTTCTCCAGGTCGCGCCCGTTCGGCACGTACACCGACCACAGCCGCAGCCCGCCGCAGGTGGCGCCGATGGCCCGTGCGTCGGTCTTGTCCTCGAAGGTGGGTTCGCCGGTCAGCCCGCGTGTCACGTCTTCCAGCCCGACGCGCGACAGGATCGCGACGCCGTTCCAGCGACCGATGCCGTACGCCGCCGTCTCATAGCCCAGTTCCGTCACCGCGTCGAAAGGGAAGGCGTCGGTGCCGCATTTGAGTTCCTGCAGGCACAGCACGTCCGGCTGGGCCGAACCGAGCCACTCCAGCACCCTCGGCAGCCGGGGCCCGATCGAGTTCACGTTCCAGGTCGCGATCCGCATGCCCGCGAGCGTCCCACACCCCACCGACACCCTGACGTGAAAGGGCCCCTGCCGCGACGGGTCACGTCGCGACAGGGGCCGGCCGGGGTGGAGGTCAGACCCCGGTGGTCGAGCGGATCCAGGAGCGGGCCGAAGCGACGCTGCCGTAGTTGTTGGTGCCGCGGATGTTCGAGCCGCTCTGGTTCTGCACGGTCGAAGCGACCCCGACCTGGACGCCGTTGGAGACCTGGGGGCCGCCCGAGTCGCCCTTCCAAGCCGAACCGTTGATGCCGACGCTCTGGATGGCCGGGCCACCGTAGGCGTCGGTCGAGCTGCCGGTGACGCGCACGTTGGCGACCTTCAGCGCCGAGGCGGGCGGGCCGGTCGGGGTCTCGCGGCCCCAGCCGTAGAGCTGGTTGGTGCTGCCGACCGACGGGTTCGAGCTCGCCAGGGTGATCGGCGTGACGCCGGCGTCGGAGGCCAGGTGCAGCAGCGAGATGTCGGCGCCGTTCGGCGAGGACACCTTGCGGTCGACGGCGATCTCACGGCCGCCCTGGAGCTGGTTGCTGCCGACGCGGACCCGCATGCCGCTGCCGTCGGAGTCGAGGCAGTGCTTGGCGGTCAGCACCCAGCGCTGCGCGATGACGCTGCCGGAGCAGTTGAACCCGTCCCACTGACGGCCCGGGGTGTTGACGTAGATCTGGGCGCCCCAGCTCACGGTCGGGGCGGTGCCGCCGCCCACGATGTTGGGCTGGACACCGGTGGGGGTGCCCGCGGAGGCGACGGCGCCCGCGGTCATGGTGAGGGCTGCGGCGGCGAGGGTGGCGGCGCCCAGCGTACGAAGACGGCTCACGGTGCAGGAGTCCTTTCGAGCGTCATCTGACGAAGAACCGAATGAAGTGGAACTGGGACGGAAAGTAATCAACCGATTCACCCGGTAGGAACCAACGAACGTCGGTTACGGCCGAAGACCCGACTTAGGTCGGTATACGTAGTGAAAGACCGACCGGATGGTGGGAATGGCCACTCGAAGGGTTGACCGGACCGCGGCTAAGGACGGGGCCTCGTAAGACTGTCGGTGGTGCCCCATAGGCTTGGCGACGTGGCTGACCCGACCACCTACCGTCCCTCGCCGGGGAGCATCCCGGACGCCCCTGGCGTGTACAAATTCCGTGACGCCACGAAGAGGGTCATCTATGTCGGCAAGGCGAAAAGCCTCCGCAGCCGGCTGAACTCGTACTTCGCCGACATCACGGGCCTGCACCCGCGCACGCGCCAGATGGTGACCACGGCGGCGAGCGTCGAGTGGACCGTCGTGGGCACCGAAGTCGAGGCGCTCCAGCTCGAATACAACTGGATCAAGGAGTTCGACCCGCGGTTCAACGTCCGGTACCGCGACGACAAGAGCTACCCGGTCCTCGCCGTCACGATGAACGAGGAGTACCCGCGCCTGCACGTCTATCGCGGCGCGCGCAAGAAGGGCGTGCGGTACTTCGGGCCGTACGCGCACGCCTGGGCCATCCGCGAAACGCTCGACCTGCTGCTCCGGGTCTTCCCGGCGCGCACCTGCTCGGCCGGCGTCTTCAAACGGCACGGCCAGATCGGCAGGCCGTGCCTGCTCGGCTACATCGGCAAGTGCTCCGCGCCGTGCGTCGGCAAGGTCTCCGCCGACGAGCACCGCGAGATCGTCGAGGACTTCTGCGACTTCCTCGCCGGCCGCACCGACGCGCTGATCCGCCGTCTGGAACAGGAAATGGCGGCCGCGTCCGAAGAGCTGGAGTTCGAGCGCGCGGCGCGGCTGCGTGACGACCTCGGCGCGCTGAGGCGCGCGATGGAGAAGCAGGCGGTCGTGCTCGGCGACGGCACCGACGCGGATGTCGTCGCCTTCGCCCACGACGAGCTCGAAGCCGCCGTCCAGGTCTTCCACGTGCGCGGCGGCCGGGTCCGCGGGCAGCGCGGCTGGGTGATCGACAAGGCCGAAGAGATGGACGTCAAGGATCTCGTCGACCACTTCATCACGCAGTTCTACGGCGAGCAGGCCGAACGCGCGGACGATCCCGACGGCGGCTCCCCGGTGCCGCGCGAGGTGCTCGTCCCCGAGCTGCCCGCCGACGCGGAAGCCCTCGGCGAATGGCTGTCCGGGCTGCGCGGGTCGAAGGTGAGCCTGCGGGTGCCGCAGCGCGGGGACAAACGCGCGCTCGCCGAGACCGTGACCCGCAACGCCGGCGAGGCGTTCACCCAGCACAAACTGCGCCGCGCGGGCGACCTCACCGCGCGTTCGGCCGCGCTGGCGGAACTGCAGGACTACCTGGCGCTGGAAACCGCGCCGCTGCGCATCGAATGCGTCGACATCAGCCATATCCAGGGCAGTGACGTGGTCGCCTCGCTGGTGGTGTTCGAGGACGGCATCCCGCGCAAGTCCGAGTACCGGCGCTTCGCCTTGCGCGAGGCGGCGGAGGAAGGCGACGTCGCGTCGATCGCGGAAGTCGTCCGCCGCCGGTTTTACCGGTATCTCAAGGAAAACGCCGAAGGGGTCGACCCGGACCGCCCGGGCATCGACCCGGAGACCGGCAAACCACGCAAGTTCGCCTATGCGCCGAACCTGCTCGTCGTCGACGGCGCGGGCCCGCAGGCCACGGCCGCCGCGGATGTGCTCTCCGAGCTGGGCATCACCGACATCGCCGTGGTCGGCCTGGCGAAACGGCTGGAGGAGGTGTGGCTGCCGGGCGATCCCGATCCGGTGATCCTGCCGCGCACCTCCGACGCGTTGTATCTGTTGCAGCGGCTGCGCGACGAGGCGCACCGCTTCGCCATCCGGTACCACCGCGAGAAGCGGTCCAAGCGGATGCAGGTGTCCGCATTGGACGGTGTGCCGGGGCTGGGGCAGGCTCGTCGTACCGCGCTGATCAAGCATTTCGGCTCGGTGAAGAAACTCCGCGAAGCGCGGATAGAAGAGATCGAGGCGGTGCCCGGCTTCGGCAGGCGCACCGCCGAAGCGGTCGTCGCGGCGCTCGCAGGGGAGTCCGCGGCGGCGGGGGAGTCCAGTACGTGATCGGTGAAGGGACCATTGTGAGTGCGCAAGAAGAAGGCCGCGGTTCCGGGATGGAGGTCGCGGTCGTTTCCGGTCTGTCCGGCGCCGGCCGCAGCACCGCCGCGAAATGCCTGGAGGACCTGGGCTGGTTCGTGGTGGACAACCTGCCGCCCGAGCTGATCGCGACCATGGTCGAGCTCGGCGCGCAGGCGCGGGGCGCGATCACCAAGGTCGCCGTGGTGATGGACGTGCGTTCGCGCGCGTTCACCGACGACCTGGCCTCGGTCATCAAGGACCTCGACGCCCGCGGCTACAAGCCGCGCGTCCTGTTCCTGGAGGCCACCGACGCGGTGCTGGTGCGCCGGTTCGAGGCCGTCCGCCGCGGCCACCCGATGCAGGGCGACGGCAGGCTCGCCGACGGCATCACCGCCGAGCGCACGCTCCTGGAGCCGCTGCGGGAGGAGGCCGACCTCGTGCTCGACACGTCGTCGCTTTCGGTGCACGACCTGCGCGCCAAGATCGAGGACGCCTTCGGCTCCGAGGCGAGCACGCAGACCAGGGTCACCGTGCTGTCGTTCGGCTACAAGTACGGCCTGCCGATGGACGCCGACCTGGTGATGGACGTCCGCTTCCTGCCGAACCCGTTCTGGATCCCGGAACTGCGCGACCACACCGGTCTCGAGGGCGAGGTCCGCAACTACGTGCTCAGCCAGGAGGGCGCGGACGAGTTCCTCGACCGCTACCACCAGCTGCTGCGCCTGATCGGCGCGGGCTACAAACGCGAGGGCAAGCGGTATCTGACGCTGGCCGTCGGCTGCACCGGCGGAAAGCACCGCAGCGTCGCGATCTCCGAGGAGCTCGCCCAGCGTCTGTCCAATGAGGACGGTATGGCCGTGAAGGTGGTGCACCGCGACCTTGGCCGCGAGTAGCGCACCGCGCGCGGTGGCACTGGGCGGCGGGCACGGCCTGCACGCCACCCTCACCGCCTTGCGCCGGGTGACCTCGCAGGTCACCGCCGTGGTCACCGTCGCGGACGACGGGGGCTCGTCCGGCAGGCTGCGCCGGGAACTGGGGCTGCTGCCGCCGGGCGACCTGCGGCAGGCCTTCGCCGCGTTCGCCGCCGAAGACGGCGGGACGTTGTGGGCGGAGGTGTTCCAGCACCGCTTCGGCGGCGACGGCGCGCTCGCCGGGCACGCGGTCGGGAACCTGTTGCTGGCCGGGTTGTTCGAGGTGCTCGGGGATCCGGTCGCCGCGCTCGACGAGGCGAGCAGGCTCATGGGCATCTCCGGGCGCGTCCTGCCGATGTCACCCGAACCGCTGGAGATCCAGGGCGAGGTTTCGGGGCTGGACGCCGAGAATCCCGAGGCGCTGCGGCGGATCCGCGGTCAGGTGGCGGTGGCGACGACCCCGGGGCAGGTGCACCGGATCAGCCTGCACCCGACCGGGCAGGCCGATCGGCCGCCGCGCGGCTGTGCCGAGGCGATCGACGCCGTGCTCGACGCGGACGTGGTGTTCCTCGGCCCGGGTTCGTGGTTCACGAGTGTGCTGCCCCATCTGCTGGTGCCGGATCTGCACGACGCGTTGCTCCGAACGGACGCCACGAAGGTCGTGATCCTCAATCTGATCCCCCAACCGGGGGAGACGGCGGGGTTCTCGCCGGAGAAGCATTTGGACGTACTCTTCGAACACGCCCCGGAATTACGGGTGGACGCGGTCATCGCGGACCGGGACTCGGTGCCCTCACCAGCCCGGTTGCGGGACGCGGCCGGGAGACTGGGCGCGCGGGCGTTGCTGGGGGCGGTGGCTGACCCGGTCGTGACGGGGCGGCATGATCCTGATGCGCTCGCGGGCTGTATGCGAGACGCTCTGGAGTCTCACCGGGGGAGGAGCTGAAGGTATGGAGGGGCAGCGATGGCGATGACCGCCGCCGTGAAGGACGAGCTGAGCCGGCTGGAGATCACCAAGATCGGCCCGCGCCGCGCGGAGGTCGCGTCGATGCTGCGATTCGCGGGCGGGCTGCACATCGTGGCCGGCCGCGTCGTGGTGGAGGCCGAACTCGACACCGGTTCGGTGGCGAGGCGGCTGCGCAAGGAGATCCACGAACTGTACGGACACCAGTCCGACGTGCACGTCATTTCCTCCAGCGGATTGCGCAAGGGCACGCGGTACGTCGTCCGGGTGGTCAAGGACGGCGAGGGACTCGCCCGGCAGACCGGCCTGATCGACCAGCGCGGCCGTCCGGTACGCGGGCTGCCCGCCGCCGTCGTGTCCGGTGGCGTCGCCGACGCGGAAGCCGCCTGGCGCGGCGCGTTCCTGGCGCACGGTTCGCTCACCGAACCCGGCCGTTCGTCGTCGCTCGAGGTCACCTGCCCCGGCCCCGAGGCCGCGCTGGCGCTCGTCGGCGCCGCCCGGCGGATGGGCATCCAGGCCAAATCGCGCGAGGTCCGCGGCGCGGACCGGGTCGTGGTGCGCGACGGTGACGCGATCGGGGCCCTGCTGACCCGGCTCGGCGCGCATACGAGCGTGCTCGCCTGGGAAGAGCGGCGGATGCGCCGCGAGGTGCGCGCCACCGCGAACCGGCTCGCGAACTTCGACGACGCGAACCTGCGCCGTTCGGCCCGCGCGGCCGTCGCGGCGGCGGCCAGGGTCGAGCGGGCGCTGGACATCCTCGGCGATTCCGCCCCGGAGCACCTGCTCGCCGCGGGCAAGCTGCGACTGTCGAACCGGCAGGCCTCGCTGGAGGAACTGGGCCAGCTGTCCGATCCGCAGATGACCAAGGACGCGGTCGCCGGCCGGATCCGCCGCCTGCTGGCGATGGCCGACAAGAAGGCGAAGGAACAAGGCATCCCGGACACCGAATCCGCCGTCACCCCGGAAATGCTGGAAGAAGACGAAGCCTGACCCACCCGCATTCAGTCCTCTGAATGCGGTCCTTGCACACGCAACTACCGCATTCAGAGGACTAAACGCGGTGCTCGCCGAAGACGTCGCACGTGGCCGGGTCGCCGTCGAGGGCGGCGGTCGCCAGGAGGACCGCGCCCGAGGTCCACGTGGTGCGCTCGTCCGGCCAGAACCCGTCGTCCACGAACTGATAGCCGGTCCAGTACGAGCCGTCGTCGTGACGTAGCCGGGCGAGGCACGCGAGGAGTTCACCCGCGCGGGCACGGTCGCCGCGAGTGGCGAGGGTGAGCGCCAGTTCGGCCGTCTCACCGCCGGTCGCCCACGGCTCGTGGTGCACGCAGCGCACGCCCAGCCCGGGCTCGACGAACCGGTCCCAGCCCGCCGCCAGCCGCTCCGTCGCGTCGGTGCCGGTGACGACGGAGCCCAGAACAGGGTAGTACCAATCCATCGCGTGCGGTTTCGCGGCGAACAGCCCCGGCTCGCCGAGCAGGGCGGCGCGGAGCCGGTGCGCCGCGACTCGCCATTGTGGACGGTCCAGCCCTCGCACGGACGCGAGCGCCAGCGCCTGGGTCAGCGCGTGATGGATGCTGGCGCAGCCCGCGACCAGCCGGATCTCGGGATCGTCGCGCCAGGAGATGGCACCCGACGGCTGCTGCCGCCGCAGGACGGCGTCTATGGCCTTGTCCACGACCGGCCACATCCGGTCCAGCCAGGCGTGGTCCCCGGTCCGCAGGAAGTGGTGCCGGGTCCCGACCGCGACGTACGCGGTGAAGTTCGTGTCCATAGTGGACAAATCGACGCGGCCGTCGCGGTAACCGGCCGCCCATGACCCGTCTGGGCGCTGGTTGCGGATCAGCCACTCGTACGCGGCTTCGGCCTCGGCTCCCAGCCCGGCGACGTCCAGTCCCATCGCGGCTTCGAGATGGTTCCACGGATCGAGGTGCCCGCCGGGCTCCCAGGGGATCCCGCCGTCCGGCCGCTGCACGGCCGCGATGGCGGCGGCGGTGGCCTTCACGGTTTGCGCGCGTAGACGACGAGGCTCTTGCCGAGCACCGGGTTCAGCGCCCATTCGGCGAACCGCACCGGCCGGGGGCTCCGCATGATGTCCCAGACGAGGAACCGGTGGTACAGCGCGCAAAGCCGGTGCTCCTCGTCGGGGCCGACCGCGCATCTCAGCCACCAGTACGGCGAATGCAGGGCGTGCGCGTGATGGCCGCCGGTCGGCCGCAGCCCGGCCTCGGTGAGCTTGCCGAGCAGTTCGCGGCGCCGGTAGATCCGGATGTGCCCGCCTTCGACCTCGTGATACGCGTCCGAGAGCAGCCAGCAGATCCGCTCCGGCCACCAGCGCGGCACGGTCGCCACCAGCCGTCCGCCCGGCGCCAGCACGCGGCTCGCCTCCGCGAGCACCGTCCGGTCGGCGTGGATGTGTTCCAGGGTCTCGGCGACGATCACCCGGGTGAAGGAGCCGCTCGGGAACGGGAGCCGGAGGGCGTCCGCGCGGACGGCCAGCGCCGAAGCCGCCGCGGGTGCCTCGCCCGCCTCCGCCAGGTTGGCGAACATGTCCCGCACGTGTTTGAGCGCGGTGTCGTCGAGGTCGACGGCGACCACGTCCGCGCCGCGTTTGTACGCCTCGTAGGCGTGACGGCCGTCCCCGCAGCCGAGGTCGAGCACCCGGTCGCCAGGGCCGACGGGGAACCGGTCGAAATCGACGGTCAGCACTCGGCACGCTCCCGGCCGAGGACGCGCCGGTAGTGCGCGGCGGTCTCCTCGGCGGTGCGCCGCCAGCTCAGCGCCCCCGCCGCCGCCAGTCCGCGGGCCGCGAGGTCGGCGCGCAGATGTTCGTCGCCCAGAACCTTGATGAGCGCTTCCGCGAGTGCCGGGACGTCGCCCGGCGGCACCAGGATCCCCGCGTCGCCCACGACTTCGGGCAGCGCCCCGCCGGTCGTCGCGACGACCGGCGTCCCGCAGGCCATGGCCTCGGCCGCCGGCAGCGAGAACCCTTCGAACAGCGAAGGTATGCAAGCGATTTCGGCCGAGCACAGCAGCCGCGCGAGCTCGTCGTCGGTCAGCCCGCTCACGAAACGGACGTCGGCACCGGGGCCGAGCCGGGCGAGTGCCCGCGCCGCCGGGCCGTCCGGTTTCGGTTTGCCGACGATCACCAGTTCGCCTTCGATCCGGTCCCACGCCGCCAGCAGATGTTCGAGCCCCTTCAACGGCTCGTCCGCGCTCGCGGTGGCCACGACCCGGCCGGGGACGCGCGGGATTTCGGGCCGCGGCCGGAAGATCCGGGTGTCCGCGGCGAGCGGGACGACGTGGATCCGATCCTCCGGAACGCCCATCTCCCGGCCGATGGCCGCACGGGAGGCCCGCGACACGGTCAGCGCGGGCAGCCGCCGCGCGACGCGGTGCTGCATTTCCACGAAGCCGTACCACCGTGTGACCCGCGCCGCCTCCCGGCCGGTGACGGTGGCGAGTTTCAGCGCCCGGTCCACCGCGATGGGATGGTGGATCGTGGCGAGCGTCGGCAGTCCACAGTGGAGCATCCCGTAGCCGAGTCCCTGGTTGTCGTGCACGATGTCGAACTCGCCCCGGCGTTTCGCGAGATGGCGCGCGGCACGCAGGGAAAACGCGAGCGGTTCGGGGAAGCCGCCGCGGCGCATGCCGAGGAACTCCACCCACGACGGCAGATCGCGCAGCTCCCGCGGCCGCGGCGTCCGGAAGGGGTCCGGCTCCGCGAACAGGTCGAGGCCCGGGATCTTCGTCAGCCGCACGCCCTCATCGACCTCCGGGTAGGGAGGCCCGGACAGCACCTCGACGCGATGTCCCAGCGCGGCGAGTTCGCGGCTCAGGTGCCGTACGTACACGCCCTGACCGCCGCTGCGCGGATTCCCGCGGTAGGTCAGGAGCGCGATCCGCAGTGCGCTCACCGCTCACTCCCGCGTGCCCCAGTACTCGAGCTGCTCGCGGATCTTCCGGGTTTCGCCGTGCCGTTCGCCGCGGACCTCGACGGAATCGCCGAGCAGCAGGGTCCATGTCGAAAGCGCCTCCGTGACCTGGCCAGCCTTGGCGAGGGCGAGCGCGAGACCGAACCGGAGGTCGAGGACGTTGGGATGCCGTTCACTCAGCCGTCCCGTCGCTTCGGTGAGGAGCCCTCGGTACTCCAAACAACGGGGGGGGGTGCTCGATTTCGGCGCTCCAGAACGCGATGTTGTGCCGCACGTGGCTGACGATCTCGTCGTCGCCCAGCGCCTGTTTCGCCTGCGGCAGCAGCTCCCGGGAGAGACGGAGGGACTCTGCCCCGTCGCCGGTCTTGCCCGTCGCCACCGCGAGGAAGTGCCGGGCGTGCAGCGTTTCGCGATGATCGGCTCCGAGGGCGTGGGTGGCGTCCCGGACGAGGGCTTCGAACTCGGCCCGGGATTCGCCGAAGCGGCCGAGCTCGGCGAGGAGGTGCCCGATGTTGTTGCGGATGCTCAAGACCTCTTCGTCGCCACTCGACAGGGTGGCCGTGGCGATCGGCAACAGCTCTTCGAACCGGGCGAGCGCTCCGGCCGCGTCGCCCGCCTTGCCGGTCCAGGTCGCCTGCCGTGCCTTACAGCGCAACGTGATCCGATCGGTGTCGCCGAGTTCCCGGGCCGCGCGGTTCGCCCAAGCCGCCCAGCGTTCCCGGTTCTCGACGGGGATATGGGACGCCCGCCGCTCCAACGCGGCGAGGGCGTCTTCGCGGAGCCCGGCGAGCCAGAAGTGCTCGGCCTCGGTGGCCGCCGCGTAGCCCTGTTCCAGCGTCGGCTCGTCGTCTCCGGTCACGAGTGGCACCTCCGAGGTCGCCGCCGCCAGCCGGGCATGCAGCCGGGTCGCCGCGTCAGGGGAGAGAACGGGCGGCTCTCCGGTCCACAGGACGGTTTCGTCGGCGAGGCCCGCCCGCGTCCGGCTGACCGAGTCACCGAGCCCGGCCAGGAAATCGCGGACGCGCACCCGCCGGTCCGGACCGCCCGCCGCCGCGCTCGCCGCGGTGAGGATCGAGATCGGGATGGGCCCGCGGGAGGCGGCGAGACCCAGCAACTCCAGCAGGACCGCGTGCCCGGGCCGCGGCGAGGCCACCGCACCGGTGCCCTGCTCGATGTCGGTCTCCTCCTGCGCCACGCTGATGAAGGTCACCTTCGAATCGCCGAGCCGGAGCATGTCACCGTGCGCCAACCGGGCGCTCGGCACCCGCTGTCCGTTGACGAAGGTGCCGTTGGCGGAGTCGAGGTCCGTCAGCCACGCGTTCGTACCGTCCCAGCGGATCTTGCAGTGGAGCCGCGACACCCGCGAGTCGCCGAGCCGGACCGCGGCGTTCCTGCTGCGGCCGAGCGTCGTGAGCCCGAAGGACAGTTCGTGGTGCGCGGGCGGCTGCCCGGGGACGTCGATGATCAGCGTGGCGGGGGTGATCCTCGGCGCGGTGGGCGAGCCGGTGTCGTATCCGGGCTGGTCGCCCCAGTTTCCCTCCGGTTCCCGGACCACGGGAGCAGGCTCGACGGCGGGCGGCTCGAAACCGCCGGCCGGCACCAGGGAGATCTCGACCGCGGGCGGAAGGCATGCCGGATCCCGCGTGGTCGCGACCGTCTTGACCATGGTCAGTTCCGGCGCCGTCGACAGGTGCCGGAGAAGACCGCACAGCCGGTCCCGGACATCGGGATCGAGGTCGTCGAGCCCGTCGATCGCGATCCGCACGGGGGCTCCGGTCCACTGTGGAGCGAGACTCCGCAGCGGACCGAGCAGCGCCAGATCGAAAGCGCTCGCACCGCTCAGGCCGGTGTCGTCGAGACCGGCTCGGTACGCCTGCTCGGCGTCGGCGAAACCGGGCACGGTGCGCCGCAACTGCCGGGCGAGTTCGCTCGCGATCCGCTCGGCCGTGTCGCCGCGGCTCGCGAACAGCACGGCGTGCAGGAAGTCGGGCGGTACATAGGATCCGGCCACCGAAGGCCGGGCGAGCGCGGCGAGCATGGTCGACTTCCCCGCACCGGCCTCCCCGGTGAGCGCGACCAGCCGGGCACCGGTGAGCAGATGCCCGACGGTCTCGCCGAGCTTCGGATCCGGCTGATAGCCCGCGGTCAGCCGTTCGATCGTGGGCGCGGCCGGGTTGCCCGCCAGCGGTGAACGCCGCCAGGCGGGGGAGGAGTTCAGCGCGAGCCACAGGCCCTGATCGGCTTCGGGCACCTCGCGGGTGCCGTCGAAACCCAGGTGGACGGCGGTCTGCGCCGGGCACAGGCCGGTGATCACCCGTTTGAGATCCGCGCATCGGACGCGCTCGCCGAACTCCGCGTGCCCCGTCCGCAGGACCGAGACCAGAGACCGGCTGAAACACCCGTTCGCGGCGACACGGTCGTCCGAGGCGGTGAGCAGGTCGAACCGCTTGCCTGCCTCACCGACGATCCGCAGCCAGCGCTGGCCAGCCTGCCTCGCCCCGATGCCGGCGTGGCAGGTGTCGAGCAGGATCACCAGCCCGTCGAGCATCGAGTGACGGCCGAGGAGTTCCTTGATCCGCTGGGCGAACAGGAAGGAGCGGCGGCTGTCCACCGGCAGGCCGGTGTCCTTGGTGAGGAAGTAGAAGTCGTCGTCGGCGTATTCGCCGTGCCCGACGAGGGAGAGGAAGAGCGTCGCCTCGTCTTCCGACGCGCGCTCGAAGGCCTCCACCAGCGCGTCGTCCAGCTCGACCATCGTCGGGTCGACGAGCAGGCCGCGACCGTCTTCGAGGGCGGGGACGCAGCCGCCGATCTCGGGATCGAGCAGGGCCGTCGAGACCTGGTGGCCCGCGTCGGGGAGGAACGAGAGAAGGTTCAGTGAGTCGCATTGCGACGCGACCACCAACGACCTCCGCTCTCCCACGGAGATCACTTTGTCTCATCGGGCGGCCACCGGCAAGGGCGGCCCGCGATACTGTGCGCCATGGCTCGGATCGTTCTGGTGCACGGCATCGCCCAGGAACAGAAGTCCGCGGACACCCTCGAGGCGGAATGGCTGCCGAGTCTGGCGGGCGGCGTCCGGCTCGCCGGCGACGCCGCGCTGGCCGACACCCTGTGGCGGGACGCCCGGCCCGGAGACGCGCGGATGGCCTTCTACGGTGACCTTTTCCGGACGGAAGGCCAGCAGGGCGGCGCGGACGAACTCACCCCGGACGAGTGGGCGCTCGCCGAAGCGCTGGCGGCGGAATGGCTCCGGAACGCGGCTTCCTCGGCGTCCCGCGAGGCGGACCGGAACCGGGCGAAGGCCGAACTGGACCTGCTCGGCGGTCCGGCGGGAGAGACCCAGGGCGTGCGCGCGGCCGCCCGCCCGGTGCTGAACGCGCTGGTGCGGCTGAAGCCGTTCGCGCGGCTCGGGGTGGCGTTCGCCGAACGCGTGGTGGTCAAGGCGCTCAAGCAGGTGACGCTGTACCTCACCGACGACACGATCCGGGAACGCGTGCAGGCCCGCGTCGCCGAGCACATCGGACCGGAGACCGAGGCGATCATCGGGCATTCCCTCGGTTCCGTCGTCGCCTACGAGGCCGCCCATCGGCACGGCCGCCCGCTGCCGCTGCTGCTCACCCTCGGCTCGCCGCTGGGCCTGCGCACGGTCGTCTACGAACGGACCCGCCCGCAGCCGCCGTCCGTGCCGCCCGGCGTCGCGAGCTGGGTGAACCTGGCCGACCGGGACGACCTCGTCGCCGCCCGGCCCGACCTCGCCGGGCTGTTCCCCGGCGCCGACGGGGTACTGGACAGCGGCTACACGGTCGACAACGGGGCGAAACCGCACGAGGCGGCGTTCTACCTCGCCAAGCGACGCACCGGTGAGGTCCTCTCCCGGGCGTTAACCTCCGGCGGGCAGGCGTAACGCGGCGGTTTCCGCGGCGACGACGGATGGAAACAGCCTCCGTCGAAGCTCACCGGTGAGGTGATCTTCGAGGGAAGGGGAAGCCATGCGGGTATCGGCGGAGGTCGGCACGTGGCTCGCGCGGCGCAGCAGCCGCGCGGGTGACTGGTGGGCGGCGGAGCTGGTCGCCGCCAAACGCGGGACCCGGGTTTCGGTGGTGATCCCGGCCCGCGACGAGGCGGAGACGGTGGGCGCGATCGTCGGCACCATCCGGCGCGAACTCGTCGAACGCTTTCCCCTCGTCGACGAGATCCTGGTGGTGGACAGCCATTCCACGGACGCGACCGCCGAGGTCGCCGCGGCGGCCGGGGCGGACGTCGTCGCGCAGGATTCGGTGTTCCCGGAGCTGGAAAGCCTGACGGGCAAAGGAGAAGCGCTCTGGAAGGGCGTCGCCGAAACCAGCGGGGACCTCGTCGTCTTCGTCGACGGCGATCTCCGCGACTTCACCGCGGACTACGTGACCGGACTGCTCGGACCGTTGCTGACCGACCCGGGGATCGCCTACGTCAAAGGGTTCTACCACCGTCCGCTCACCGGGGCGGCGGGCGTCGAACCCGACGGCGGCGGCCGGGTCACCGAACTCGTCGCCCGTCCGCTGCTCAACATGTACTGGCCGGAGCTGGCCGGTTTCGTCCAGCCGCTCGCCGGTGAGTACGCGGGACGGCGCGAAGTGCTCGAAGGCATCCCGTTCGTCACGCATTACGGCGTCGAGGTCGGCCACCTGATCGACCTGCTCGAACTGCACGGGCTCGACGCGCTCGCGCAGGTCGACCTCGGCCACCGGACCCACCGGCACCAGGGCACCCAGGCCCTCGGCCGGATGGCCGCGCAGATCATGCTGACCCTGATGGACCGGCTGGAGCGCGGCGGCCGGGTGATCTCCGCGGCGCCGCCGTCGACGTCGCTCGCCCAGTTCCGGCGTGGCGCGGGGGAGGCCGTCGAGCGGGAACTCGTGCTCACCGACGTGACCCTCACCCAGCGGCCGCCGCTGGAGAGCCTTCCGCCGGAGATCCGCCCGGAGAACTCACCCGCCTTGCGCAGGAGCGCTTAACGCCTCCTTCGGCTGCCAGCCCGGCGGGCCGAACACGTATCCCAGCTTGTCCCGCCACGAGCCTGCCGCGCGGACGTCGCGCAGGATCGAGCCGTACTCGTGGAAGCCGACCTTGAGCAGGTTGTAGGACTCGACGTTCTTGGTCAGCCCGTAGGTCGGGCGTTTGCCCTCCGGTACGAAACTGCCGAACATCCGGTCCCAGATGATCAGGATGCCGCCGTAGTTCGCGTCCAGGTACTCCTGGTCGCTGCCGTGGTGCACACGATGGTGTGAAGGCGTGTTGAACACGTACTCGAACCAGCGTGGCAGCTTCCGGATCTTCTCGGTGTGCACGAAGAACTGGTAGACGAGGTCGATCGACAGGCCGGTGAGGATCATCCACGGCGGGATGCCGGCCAGGGCGAGGATCGACCAGAACGGCAGCTGGAAGTACGGGGTCCACTTCTGCCGCAACGCCGTCGAGAAGTTGTAGTGCTCGCTCGAATGGTGCACCTGGTGGCCCGCCCACATGAGCCGGACGCGGTGGCTCGCCCGGTGGTACGCGTAGAAGACGAGCTCCTGGCCCAGCAGCATCAGGACCCAGGTCCACCAGTCGTGCGGGCTGAACTTCACCGGCGCGAGTTCGTAGAGCGCGGCGAAGACGAACAGCATGGCGATGCGGAAGACGCCGTTGATCACCACCGCCACCGCGCCCATGGACATGCTGGTGCGGGTGTCCTTGACGCTGTAGCCGATGACGTTGTCGTCGTGCCCCAGCACATGGAGCGCGAGGATCTCGATCGCCACGAACAGCAGGAACACCGGCGTCGCCAGCAGCACCGGGTCCCTCATATGGGCAAGAAAATCCGCCACCGCACCTCTCCCTGTCTCGCCCCCGGTTATCTGACCATCAGGTAACTTACCCTGGGGTCATTTACCTCAGGGTAAGATAACCGCCGTGACAGAAGCAAGGGCCGTCGGCACGAAGGGGGTGCCCCGCGAAGAGCGGGAGTCCCAGATCGTGCGCGCCGGGACGGAGGAGTTCGGCAAGAACGGGTACGCCGGGGCGTCGATGGTGGAGATCGCCCGCCGGGTCGGTGTCACGAAACCTTTGCTGTACCAGTACTTCGGCTCGAAGGACGGGCTGTATCTCGCCTGCCTGCACCGGGCGGGGGACCGGCTGACCGAAGGCGTCGCCGAGACGATGGCGGAGGAGGGTGAGCCGCCGGAACGGATGCCGCTCGCCGTGCTCTCGGCCATCTTCGAGACGTTCGACAAAGACCGGTACGCCTGGAAGCTGCTACGCGACCCGACGGTGCCCTCGACCGGTGAGATCGCCGGTGTCGCGGTCGACTACCGCTACCGGCTCGACGGGTTCGCGCTGGTCGGCGCCGCCCAGCTGATGCACTCGCGCGGGCTGGACGACGATCGCGACATCGAGGCGATCGCCCAGGTGTGGACCGGCGTGGTCGATTCCCTGATCAGCTGGTGGATCGACCAGCCGGATCAGGACGCCGCGGCGATGACCGAACGCTGCTCGCGGATCATGCGGAACCTGTTCGGCTGGTGACGGATCGCGACACGCGCCGGGCCTGAAGCTCACAAATCGCGGTCGGGCACCTTCTCGACTGTGCGGTTCCGAGGTGGAGTCGTGAGTGGCGATTCGGGTTAGAACACTCTTTGACACTCACGACCCCGGGCAAAACACTCCGACCGGGCTTACAAGGGTGGTCGACCTCGCCGTAGACCGACGGATACCCGACCCGTCCCGGTGGATACGGTCGGGGTGCCCGGCGCCGCTCCGGACACCCCGACCGTGCTCAGGACGCGGCGCTGGATTTGCCGCGCAGCTTGACGTTGGCCGTCGAAGCGTTCTTGATGGCCGTTTCGATCTGCGCCATCGTCGAGGACGAGGACAACCCCGGCACCGTCGCCGACTTCAGCGCGTAGAGCGTGAAGGTGTAGGGATGGCTGGAGCCGCCGGGGCAGGGGCCGAAGTACTTCTGCGAGTTCGCCCCGCTGCCCATGGCCTTCTGCTTGGCGCCGTTCTGGTTCGGGACGGTGAAGCCCGAGCCGAGGCCTTCCGGCAGCGACGCCGCGGATGCCGGGATGTCCCAGATCGCCCAGTGCAGTTTGTTGCCGTTGTTGGCCACGTCGGCGAAGACGATCGCGTATCCCTTGGCGCCGGTGGTCCCGGCGCTCCACGCCAGCGGCGGCGAGGTGTCCTGTCCCGCGGTGCCGTCACCGGCGCAGGTGAACTTGTCCGGGATGGTCGCGTTGTCGGCGAACGCGGAACTGGTCAGC
Source organism: Amycolatopsis keratiniphila subsp. keratiniphila (assembly GCF_001620365.2). GTDB lineage: Bacteria > Actinomycetota > Actinomycetes > Mycobacteriales > Pseudonocardiaceae > Amycolatopsis > Amycolatopsis keratiniphila. The sequence goes on along the minus strand of NZ_LQMT02000032.1, from coordinate 127,352 downwards.
TTGAACGCTCCCGGCTGCGAGGCACCGGGGAACTTCAGCCGCACCACCACGTTGTCGATCCCGCTCGGCGTGCCGCCGTTCTTGTCCGCGTTGGTCGAGGTGACCCACAGCCCGCCGTCGGGCGTCTTGGTGACCGAGCGCAGCCTGCCCCAGCGGCCCGAGAACAGCGACTGCACCGAGCCGACACCGTTGCCCGAGGCGTTGATCTGCGTGGCGAAGAGCTGCTGGCTGGTGACCGCCGCGACGTAGATCCAGTCGTTGACGATCTCGATCCCGCTCGGCCCGCCGGAGCTGGTCGGCCACGTCTTCTTCGGCGCGACCGTGCCACCGCAGGATCCTTCGGTTCCTTCGCACTGGGGCCAGCCGAAGTTACCGCCCTTCTGGATCAGGTTGAGCTCGTCGAGCTTGCCGTCACCGAACTCCGAAGCCCACAGCTGACCGCGCGAATCCCAGGCCAGGCCCTGCGGGTTGCGGTGACCGAAGCTCCAGACGTAGCGGGCGTTGCCGCCGGTGGAGAAGAACGGGTTGTCGCTCGGCGCCGAACCGTCGGGGTTGACCCGCAGGATCTTCCCGTTGAGCGAGCCCTTGTTCTGTGCGGTGTCCTTGTTCTGCCCGTCGCCGGCGGTGGCGTAGAGCTTGCCGTCCGGACCGAACCGCAGCCTTCCGCCGTTGTGGTAACGGTTCTTGGCGATCCCGGTGAGTACCGGCGTCGACGTCGAAGACAGCTTTCCGTTGTCGTAGGTCATCTTCACGATCCGGTTGTCGCCGGATGCCGTGTGGTACAGGTAGATCGCGTGATCGGTGGCGTAGTTCGGCGAGATCGCGATGCCGAGCAGGCCGCCCTCGCCGTTGGTGCCGACCGCGCCGGGGACCTTGCCGACCGTCGTCTTCTCGCCCGACGGCGTGATCCGCAGGATCTCGAACCGGTCCCGTTCGGTCGCCAGTGCCGTGCCGTCCGGCAGGAAGTCGACGGACCAGGCGAGGTCCACCTTCGTGATGTCCTTGTCGTACTCGGGAATCCCGCCACCCGCGGCGCCACTCGTCTTCGCGGTCAGCGCGTTGCTCGCGCCCGAAGCGTTGCCGTCGAGGTCGCGTGCCTTCACCGTGAACGTGTACGAAGTGTTCGCCGTCAGCCCGGTGACCGTGGCTTCGAGCGACGGCGTCGTCGCGACCTTCGTGGTGCCCTGGTACACGCCGTAACCGGCGATGGTGCCGCTGTCGTCGGTGGAAGCGTTCCACGCCAACGAGACGCTGTTCGCGGTCACCGACGTCGAGCGCAGGTTCCCCGGCACGGTCGGCGGTGTGGTGTCACCGCTGGGCGGTGTCGTGAACTGGACGACATTGCTTTGCTGCGAAGGGTTTCCGGCCGCGTCGAAGGCGCCGACGGAGATGTCGTAGGCCGTGTTCGGCTGCAGGTTGTCGACGGTCGTGGTGAGCGTGTTCCCGTCGACGGTCTTGAGGACGTTGCCGCCGCGCATCACGTCGTAGCGGACCACGCCGACGTTGTCGGTCGCGGCCTCCCAGGTGAAGGTGGCGCTGCGGGCCTTGATGTCCTTGGCCGCCAGGTTCTTCGGCGGGGTCGGCGCCTCGGCGTCGGTCACTCCGCTCGCGGTGAGCTTGTCCGCGTTGGGCCCGCCGTTCGCGGTCGTCGCGGTGGTGCGGATCTTGTTGGCCCCGGCGGCCAGCGCGACGTCCTTGGTGACGGTCTTCCAAGTGGTCCACGCGCCGGTGCCGGGGAACGACAGCGTCCCGGCCGCGGTGCCGTTGACGCTGAGGGAGACCGGCCGGTCGATCGTGGTTCCGTTGGCGTAGCGGAAGGTCAGGGTCTGGGTTCCGGCCTGCGCGGCGTTCACCGTGTACTCGACATAGCTGCCCACGACGTTGTCGAAGTTCACGAACCCGGTGCCGGAGTAGCCCGCGTGGTTCTTCTCGACGGCGCCTTGGGAGATCGTCGCGTCTTCGGCTTCGTGATCGGTCGGTGCCGCGCCGGCGGATGGGGCCGGCAGGGCGGCGATGGTCATCGCCGTCGCGGCCGCACACGTCAGCAGCGCGCGCCACGGTGGTCGGGGTGCCACTGGAGCCTCCATGCGTGAAGTTCGGGGGTCGGGAGGTACAACGGCGGACCGGGCGGGGCCCGGCGGGGAGGGTGGAGTTTTAGTTAGGAAACTTTCCTATCTATGGTTCAGATCACACACCAGTGGGTGCTTCGTGTCAATACTTGACCAACATCAACACGGAGGGTCACGCCCCCGAATGCATTTAGTCCTCTGGATGCG
>NZ_LQMT02000032.1:107884-124971 GCF_001620365.2 Amycolatopsis keratiniphila subsp. keratiniphila | reverse complement strand
CGTGAAGGCCCCCTTCCCTCGGCTCAGCCGAGGGAAGGGGGCCTTCACGCGGAGACAGAAGCGTCAGCCGGCGATGTCGGCCCGCGCGATCACCTTCGTGATCCGCGCGCGCACCAAGGACTCCTCGGGTACGGCGTTCCGCTTGCCGTAGGCCTCGGCCTTGTCCTCGCCCATGTACCGGCCGCCGAGCCTGGTCGCCCATTCGAGCATTTCGTCGAGGTCGTGGTGCAACACGGCTTCGGCGGTGAACTGCACGTACGAGTAAGGCGGCTTCTGGTCGTCGACGGCGAGCGAGAGCCGCGGGTCGCGCCGCAGCGCCTTCCCCTTGAGGGTGTCCGTGCCGGTGGTGAAAATCAGTTCGTCACCGTCCGGCCCCTCGTTCAGCAGGAACCACACCGGCGTCACGATCGCCGCCCCGTTCGCCCGGACCAGGCCCAGCATGCCCGTCCGCGTCCCCGCGCTCGCGAACTTCCACCATTCGTCCCTGTTCATTTCACGCATGAACCAGACGCTACCGCCGCCTTGGGGGCCGGGCACCCAGGTCACCCGTGCGGGGTGCCGGTGGCGGCGACTAGCCTGGCCTGCTGTGCGAGACGACGAGCTGACCGGGATGGGGCTGGCCGACGAGGGGCTGACCCGCCGCCTCAAGGCGCTGGCCTGCACAGCGCCCTTGCACGACCTCGACGCGCGCAAGTCGAAGCTGGACTGGGCGGACGCCACGATCTACCAGATGGCCGAGATCGCCCTGCACACGATCGACCAGGTCACCGTGTCGATGGACTTCGACACCGGCGCCGACCACGATCAGGTGATCGCGCGGCTGCTGCCGTTCGTCGCCCTCCAGGCACCCGGCCGGACACCGGACGAGCACGCCAAGGTCGCCCGCTGGGTGCTCGACAACCTGATCAACGTCGGCACCACCGATCGCGGGTTCCGCCGCGTCTACGGTTCCATCGGACCGGGCGGCGGCTACCAGCGCCGCCAGTTCGACTTCAAGCTGCTCGTCGAGCTGGCCGCGCCCGACGGCGAGGTCTACCTGCGGGCCACCGACGAGGCGATCAACGTGCTCGTCGGCGCGCTGGACACCGACGTCGAGTCCGCGCAGATCGCGGCCGAGGTCAAACTGGAGAACCTGATCAACCGCGGCCGCCTCGCCGACGCCAAGCTCGCCGCCGAACAGGCCCGCTACCGCACCGTCCAGTACGGCGAGACCCTTCGCGCCAAACTCGACGCCACCCGCCGCGACGTGCGCGCGGTCGACTGGGAGCGTGAGGTCCCGGATCTGCTGGACCAGGCGCTGTCCCATATCGAGTCCCGGTTCCGCGCCGAGAACGCGATCCTCAAGAACATCACCGCGTCACGGGACGAGACCGAAGACCTCGACCGCAAACGCCGCGCCGCCGAACTCGTCGACATCGTCGGCGACTGCATCCGCCGCCACACGCGGCTCCAGTCGCGGCTCGCCGACGCGGGCGCGGTGTTCCGCGCCGAACAGGACCGCCAGCAGTTCTCCGGGCCGCCGCAGCGCGCCACGATCGACCTGTTCGGCCAGCTCCTGATGCCGACGCTGGGCTTGCCGATCGCCGAGGCCGTCGCGCCCGCCGAGTCGTTCTTCCACGCCGGTGCCGGGATCTCCCCGCCGACCGTGCCGTCGCTGTCCTCGCTGGTGTCGCTGCTGCTGCGGCCCGCGCCCGAGCGCGATCAGCTCGTCGGCGAGATCCCCGAGCCCGAGCTGATGCCCGCCGACGTCACCGACAAGTTCGGCGACGAGCAGTGGCGCCTCGCCGACGACCTGCTCGACCTCCCGGAGGTGCCGCGACGGCTGTCCGGGCTGCTCGAAGAGGCCCGCCGGATCGATCCCGGGCTGCCCGCCCTGGTCGCACTGCGGGCGGTGCACGCCTACAGTCCCGAGGTCGGCGCGGCGCTCCGGCAGGGGGAGCGCCAGGTGCTGCTGGCCGTCGACGACGGCACGTTGCTCGAAGACCCCGAGTTCGGCGGAGCGGATCTCCTGCTCTCGTCCGCCAGGGTCGATCGCCACGAAGAAGAGGAGGAGGTCGCGTGACGACCACAGGGGACGTCGAATCCGCGGCCCGGCTCGTCTCGTTCGGCATGCGCCCGAAGCAGCTCCCGTCACGGGACGTCGTGTACGGCGATCTCGTCCGGCGCTACGGCGAGGACAGGGCGTTCAAGCAGCTCACGCACGCGGTCGCGGCCGGGCTCGGGCTGATGGTGCTGGAGGTCAACCTCCAGGCGGGTGCCGTGCTGGCGGCGACCGACGAGTCCGTCTTCGAGATCAAGATGGACAGCTACGCGCGGCAGAGCAAGATCCGCGAACGCCGGGAGACCGAGAAGGTCCTGCACGGGCTCGTCCACCTGGCCACCGCCGCGCTCGGCTACCCGCGGCCGGACGACCTCGCCAACGACACCTACATCGGCCGCGTCAGTGTCGAGCAGGTGGACGCGATGGTGCGCGAGGCCTGCCGGATCCTCGACGAGCGCGCGGCGGAGGCCGAAGCGAACAACGACCCGTTGGCCGACGCGCCCGAACTCGAACAGGCATGGCGGGCCTACGCCCGGCGCCCGGCGGCCGCCGCGACCAAGGACGGCAGGCTGGCCTCGGACACCACGCGCGGCATGGTCGCGCGGGCCCTGCGTTTCCTCGCCGATCAAGGCTTTCTCGTCCAGGTCAGCGGAGAGCAGGGCGGGACCTACCGGACGACACCGCGCTACCAGGTGCAGGTGCGGGAACTCGCCGCCGACGCGGCCTTCGACGACCTGCTGGAACTGAACGTGGTCTCGGTCGCCAATGGTGGCGGGACGTTGCGCGCGGCCGCTTCGGACACGCTTTAACAAGGGGAGTCGATGTACGAGCTTTCGCGGGTTCGCCTGCACTCGGTGGGCCCGGCGGGCGCGCGGTACCAGGACGTCGTGCTGGACTTCAGCGGCGTCGGCGCCGCCATCACCGCGCCCAAACAGGACGCGCTGTTCAGCGCCGGGATCCACCTGGCGGGGGAGGGGCCGCCGCGGCGCCCGTCGCCGGCGAGCGTGCTGTTCCTGGAGAACGGCGGCGGCAAATCCGTCCTGATCAAGCTGATCTTCTCGGTCATGCTGCCCGGCCGCCGCCAGGTCGTCGGCACGACGAACACCAAGGTGCTGGAGAAGTTCGTCGCCGCCAAGGACGTTTCGCACGTCGTACTGGAGTGGCTGCAGGTCGAGACCGGCCACCGGGTGATCACCGGCAAGGTGTCGGAATGGCGCGGGCACGTGGTGTCGGCGGACTCGGAGAACCTCGTCGATTCCTGGTACTGCTTCCGGCCGACGCCTTCGCTCGATCTGGACTCGCTGCCGCTGACGTCGGACGGCAGGCTGCTGACGATGTCCGGCTTCCACGACCAGCTCGACAAGGTGCACGGCGGCGAGCCGGAACTGGAGCTGTTCTGGACCCGGCGGCACCACGAATGGACGTCGCGGCTCGACGGTCTCGGCCTCGACACCGAGCTTTTCCGGTACCAGCGCGCGATGAACGCCGGTGAGGGCGAGGCGGCCGACGCCTTCGCCTTCAGCACCGACGAGGCGTTCGTCGAGTTCCTGTTGCGCGCGGTGCTTTCGGAGGAGGAGCCGAAGGACCTCGCCGAGGTCGTCGCGACCTACGCGCACAACCTCGCACAGCGCGGGGATCTGTTGTCGGAGCGGGATTTCGTCGCGGGCGCGCTCGATCTGCTCACGCCGCTGGCGGAGGAGGAAGGCGTCGCCGCCGCGTCACGGAAACTCGCCGACGCGGCCCGCGCCGAGATGCGGACGCTGGCCGCCCAGGTCGCCGCCCGCGACAAGCTGGAGAACGAGCGGCTGAGCGGGCTCGAACAGCATGTCGACGAGGTGAAGTCCGCGGAGAAACTGGCCGAGGGCGACCACCGCCGTCTCGCCGCCGGGGTCACCGAACTCCGCCGCCTGGTCGGGAAACTGCGGCTCGACGAGGCGCAGGAAAGCAAGAAGCGGATCGACGGCGAGCTGGCCGAGGCCAAGACCGCCGCCGAGGCGTGGCGTGAATGCACGACCGTGCTCAACCACCTCAACGCCGCCCGCAAGGCACGCGATTTCCGGGAACTGGTGGGGACTCGCGAGCAGAAGGCGCAGCCCGCGCTGCAGGCGCGCAACGCCGCAGCGGGCGCGCTCGCCAGGGGACTGCTGGGGCTGGCCAAGAACGCCACCGAGCAGGCGGCGAAAGCCGAAGCCCATGTCGGCGCCCTGCGGGCCGAGGCGGAGAAGGCGCAGGCGGAACGCGACGAGTCGGCGAACCTCGCGGCCTCGCGGCGGGCGGAGGCTCGCGGGCTGGGTGCGCGGATCGCCGAGATCCGGGACGAGATCGCGGAAACCGTCCGGTCCGGCGCGCTCAAGGCCGGGGAGGACGTCGCCGAAGCGGCACGCGCGGCCAGGGCCGAGGCCGAGACGACCGCCGCGGAACTCGTCCGCCGTGAACAGGAACTCGAACGCGTCGCCGAGGACCTTCGTGCCGCGCAGGCCACGGTCAACGACGCGCACCGCCTCGCGGGGTCCACAAAGGACCGGCTGGAACGCGCGGCCGACGAACTCGACCGCGCCAACCGGCGCACCGACGCGCTCGCCGTCGAACCCCGGCTGAGCGAACTCCTCGGCGCGGACGACGTCACGCTGGAGACGGATCTCCCGGTGCTGCTGGAGCGCCTTCGCGAGGCCGGTTCGGCCGCGGAGAAGGAACAGACCGCGTTGCGGATGGAGGAATCCGTCGACGAGCGCGCGCTGAACGCGCTCGGTTCGGGAGGCCTCCTGCCCGCTCCGGAAGAGGTCCAGGCCGCGCTCGACGCGCTGGAGGCCGCCGGGATGAACGCGTGGTCCGGCTGGCGCTATCTGTCCACTTTGGACAAGAAGCGGCGGGCGGCCGTGCTGGCCCGCGCTCCCCAGCTGGTCTCGGGGATCCTGCTGAACGAACCGGAACAGGTGCGCCTCGCCGAGAAGGTCCTGGCGGAGCGGCGTCTGCTGCCCAGCACGATCATCCCGGTCGCGACCACCGAGGCCACCACGACCGACCGTCTGCCGGGCGAGGCCGGGATCGAATTCCTCGTGCCGCCCAACCCGGCGATGTACGACGAGGAAGCCGCCGACGCCGAGCGTGAGGCCATCGCGCTCCGGCACGCGGAACGCCAGCGGCGGCTGGAGGCGCTGGCGACGTCGCTGGCCGACGACAGCGCGTTGTCGTGGAAGCTCAAGACCTGGCGCGAGGACTACCCGCCCGGCAGCATCGCGACGCTCGCCGAGCAGCTCCAGAACGCGCGCACCGCGCACGAGACGGCGTGTACGGCGTTGGAGCAGGCCGAAAAGGAGTTCCAGCGGCTCGGGGAGAAGGCCGCCGGGCTGCGGGAACGGATCCCCGAACTGCGCACCGCCTCGGCCGAGGCGGGGGAGCGCGTTCGCGGGCTGGAAGCCCTCGCCACACGCGCCGCGAAGATCCCCGAGTGGACGGACGACGTCGAACGCGCGACCGAGATCGCCGAGCGGGCCGAGGCCACGGCGTCCGAAGCCGCGGTGAAGGCGTCCCGGCTGCGAGAGCAGGCGGGCGAGGAACAACGCACCGCCGACGGGCACCGGCGCACGGCGACGACCGCGAAGGCGGAACTGGCCGAGGTGCCGGGATCGAGCGACGTCACCGAGGACGACGCCGTGCCCGCCGAACCGGTGGACGCGTTGCGGCGTACCTTCGCGTCGGCTTCCGAGGCGTACGCGAAGGTGGAGGTCGGCAGCGATCTCCGCGCCGAACTCGACCAGGCCGAAAGCGTCGAGGCGTCCGCGCGGGCGGCTCTCGAAGCGTTGGACGACGCCGTCCGCGAGCGGGCTTCGGCGCTGCTGGAGACGCCGGACGGCTCCGACGCTTCGGCGCGGGCCGCGGCGCAGGCGCGGGCGAACCGGGCCGTCGCGGTACTGGAGGAGGAGCGCACCGAGATTGTCGGCCTGGTCGCGACCCGCAAGGCGGAGCTGGGCCAGCTTCCGGAACAGCCGTCTGCGCTCGCCCTCGACGCGAGGCCGAAGGACATCGAGCACGGCCTGGAGCTGATCGACGAAGCCGGTCTCGAAGTGTCCGCCGCCGCACGGAAATGGGAGGAACTGCAGGAGCGCCGCGCCGCGGCCGAAGCGACGCTGGAGTCCGCTAAGACGTCCGCGTCCGGGTTCGGTCTGCTCGCCGAATCGATGGCGCATCTGTTGTCCAAAGAGGACGAACAAGCGCCCTTCGAGGGCGACGTCGAATCCGCGCGCACCAAGCACTCCCGGCTCAACACGGCGCTCACCGAGGCTCAGGACGCGGCCGACGCGGGAGACCGCCGGGTGCGGGCCGCGGCCGACCAGCTGGCGCAGTACGCCACGGACAAGCGATTCGAAAAGCTCAGCACACCGGTGCGGCAGCAGGTGATCTCGGTCCGCCGCGACCAGTTGCCCGCCCACGCCGGGGAATGGGCGGAGGCGTTGCGGCCCCGGCTGCGGACGCTCACCGACGACCTCGCGCAGATCGACCGGCACCGCGGCGGCATCATCACCCGCCTGCAGGGCATGGTCGACGGCGCGCTGCGCACACTCCGTGCGGCGCAACGGGTCTCACGGCTGCCGGACGGTCTCGGCGACTGGTCGGGCCAGGAGTTCCTGCGGATCCGCTTCACCGAACTCGAAGAGAACGTGCTCGCCGAGAAACTGGGCGAGGTCGTCGACGAGGCCGCGGTGGGGAAGACCTCCGACGGCCGGGACGTCAAACGGGACGGGCTTTCGCTCGTGCTGCGCGGCGTGCAGGCCGCCGCCCCCAAGGGTTTCCGGGTCGACATGTTGAAGCCGGATTCGGTGCTGCGGACCGAACGGCAGCGCGTCTCCGAGATCCGGGACGTGTTCTCCGGCGGGCAGCAGCTGACCGCGGCGATCATCCTGTACTGCACCCTGGCCGCACTGCGGGCGAACAACCGCGGCAAGGCCCGCAACCGGCATTCGGGCGTGCTGTTCCTCGACAACCCGATCGGCCGCGCGTCGGCGGGCTACCTGCTGGAACTGCAGCGCGCGGTCGCGGAGGCGCTGGGGGTCCAGCTGATCTACACCACCGGCCTGTTCGACGCCGGCGCGCTGAGCGAGTTCCCGCTGATCGTGCGGCTGCGCAACGACGCGGACCTGCGGGCGGGGCGCAAGTACCTGTCCGTCGACGCGACGATCCGGAACGCGACCGACGAACTCGGCGAGCCGGACGGTGTCGCGCGGCTGTCGGCGACGCGGCTGTTCACGCGGCCGTCCGAGGAGCCTGAGCAGGAGGAAGAGACGGCCTGACGCGCAGGGTGGCACACCGTGCCACCCTGCGCTATCCTCGGGTCATGAGCGTTCAGCACGAGATCTCCCAGCGCGATCTCCGGAACCGGTCCGGTGAGATCATGGACGCGGTCGAGCACGGCGAGACCTTCACCGTGACCCGCAGCGGCTCGCCCATCGCCCAGCTGGTCCCGCTTTGTCGCCGGCATGCCGTTTCGCGGGACCAGTTCGCCGCCGGCTCGGCCAACGCTCCGCTCATCGACCCGGACAGGTTCCGCGCCGACCTCGAAGACGCTTTCGAAGGGGAGGCGGAAGATCCCTATGGCCGCTGAGGTCCATGGCCTGCTCGACACGAACATCCTCATCCTCCGGCGGGCGATCGACCACGCCCAGCTGCCGGATCTGATGTCGATCAGCACGATCACGCTCGCCGAACTGTCGGCGGGTCCGCACTACGCCACCGATCCGGCCGAGCGGGCCCGGCGTACGGATCTGCTGCAACGGGTGGAGTCCGAATTCGACCCGCTGCCCTTCGGCACCGAGGCGGCCAGGATCTTCGGCCGGGTGTCGGCGTCCGTGCTCGCGATGGGCAGGACACCTCGGCGCCGGGTGGCTGATCTGATGATCGCCAGCGTGGCCGTCGCGCACCGAATGCCGCTCTATACAACGAATCCGCAGGATTTCGAAGGCTTGAAGGAGCTTCTCGAGGTCGTTCCGGTCACCCGGCCGGCGTGAGGCACGCCCGAATCGAGGCCCGGTACTGCCCGGGTGCGTGGCCACGGGCGCGCCGGAACGCCCGGCTGAACGCGTACACCGACGTGTAACCGACGTAGCGCGCGATGGTGTCCACCGTGTCGTCGGTGTCGCGCAGCCGGACCGCGGCCAGGTCCATCCGCCACAGGGTCAGGTAGTCCCCGGGCGTCCGCCCGGTGGTCTCACGGAACCGGCGGGTCAAGGTGCTGCGTGACGTCGCCAGTTCCGCCGCGAGCACGTCGGTCGTCCACGGTTTCGCCGGCTCCTCGTGGATCTTGGCCAAGGCCACGCTGATCAGCGGGTCGCCGAGGACACCGAGCCAGGTTCCCCGCGTCTCGGCCGGTTTCTCGGTCCGCCAAGCGCGGAGCAGCTGAACCAGAAGGATGTCGACGAGCCGGTTGAGGACGAAGTCGGTGGCGATCTGCGGGCTGGCCAGTTCCCGCGACAGCAGCCGGACGGTGTCGTCCAGCCCGTCGCGGCCGCGGTTCGCGCGGATGTGGACCACCTCCGGCAGGGTGGCGAGCACCTGGGTGGACACCGCCGGGTCGTAGTCGTAGGACGCGCCGAGGACGTGTGTCTCGACCTCCCCGGAGCCGAGACGCAGCACGCCGCCGCAGTCCCGTGCCTTTTCCGCCGCGGTGCACAGGTTGGGAATGATCGCGACGCCCGGGGCGCTGCGCAGGGTGTGCTCCGGCCCGTTCGGCAACAGCACCACGTCGCCGGGCATGAGTTGCCGCGGTGGCTGCCCGGCCAGTTCCAGCCAGGCCGTCCCGCAGGTCACGGCGTAGAAGGCGGCGCGGGTGATGCCGTGCCAGAGGATGCCCCACGGCCCGGACGCCTCGATACGTGCGCCGGCTGTTCCCCGGACACCGCCCACGGCGAGCACTTCGGCCAAGAGGTCCATGAAGGCGATGGTAATGCGACAGATGGATATGTTCATGGCGGTTTTGAGCATCGATACGGTCACTGTGTGCGTCATACGATCGAGGTCATGACAGACACGTTCGACTTCGACAAGATCAACCGAAGCGTGATCGCCGAGTTCCGCGAGACGGGCGGCAAGGCGGGTGGCATGTTCGAGGGCTACCCGCTCGTGCTCGTCCACCACACCGGCGCGAAGTCCGGCACCGAGCGGATCGCGCCGCTCGTCCCGCTCCTCGAGGACGACCGGATCTACATCTTCGCGAGCAAGGGCGGCGCCGACGACAATCCGGCGTGGTTCCACAACCTGGTCGCCAACCCCGACACCAAGGTCGAGCTCGGCACCGAGACCTTCCCGGTCCGCGCACGCGTCCTTTCCGGCGCCGAGCGCGACGAGGTCTACGCCAGGCAGTCGGCCGTCATGCCGCAGTTCGCCGAGTACCAGAGCAAGACCAGCCGGGTGATCCCGGTGTTCGAACTGGAGCGCGTCTAGCCCGTCGTGAGTGGTGAGGACGGTTCTGATGAGAGGTAAGTCAAACGTGGCGTGACGGAGTTGGTGGCGAGAGCATGCTCACCACAGAGACCTGGCGCGCTCTTGACTGTCCACAAGAGACACATTCAGAGGCAAAATGCCCGATTTGGCCACTTTGTGCAGGGGGCGTGAGTGATTTGGGTGGTTCTAACCCTCATTATCACTCACGACCCCCGTCCAGAAACGGGCATAAAGGCATCAAGTGGATGCCGGATCGACGCGATATGTCCCTTGTGGACACTCGGGATCAGGCCTGTCTGCATCGCCAGTCCAGACTCACGTCGCATGGGCTTTCTTTCCCGTCTGCAGCTGGCGAAGAACGTCTAGTGGCACGCCACTCTTGACCTTCCCCTCAATAACCGTCCTCACCACGGGCGACCACCGGTTTGGGTCCCTGAAGTACATGAAGGCCCCCCTTCATTGCGCTAGACGCAGTGAAGGGGGGCCTTCATGTACTTGGGGAAGGTGTGAAGGTCGAGTTTCCTCGGCTGAGCCGAGTGATGGGGGCCTTCACGCGCCGCCGTGGTGATTGCTGTGGTTGCTGGTGCAGGTGGGCTGCGGGTGGCGATCTCTGAAGGTCGTGAAGGCCTCCTTCACGGACCCGACCCGCGATCAGCCGCGGCCAAAGTCCAGTAGGTACTCATGGAACCCTTCGCCCTAGCCGTCCTCGCCACTCACGAGCCCCACGCCGATCCGGCGCTTTTGTCGGACCCCGGTGATAGAACCGACCCGTGACCCCCAAGATCGACACCGCGCAGCGCCGCGCCCGCCTCGCGACGCGTCATCGCCTCACCACGCCCGCCGAGTCGGTGCTCGCCGCCGCGGACGCGGTCGTCGCGCTGCACGCCACAGATCCGGCGTCGGTGCACCTCTCGGCGTGGGCGCGCGTGAAGGGCGACGGCGTCGCCGAACTGGAGAGCGCGCTCTACGAGGAGCGCACGCTGATCCGGATGCTCGGCATGCGCCGCACGGTCTTCGTCCTCGGGCACGAGAACGCGGCCCTCGTGCAGGCCGCGTGTTCCGCCGACATCGCCAAGAAGCAGCGCCGCCTGCTCGAACAGCACCTCGCCACGCAGGGCCATCCGGAGAACGTGCCGGAGCCGGAACGCTGGCTCGCCGAGGTCGAGGACGCGACGGAGCGCGCGCTGAAGGCCCGCGGTTCCGCAACGGCGCAGGAGCTCTCCCAGGACGAGCCGCGCCTGAAGCAGCAACTCCTGATGGCGAAGGGAAAGCCGTACGAGGCGATCGCCAACGTCACCAGTCGCGTCCTGTTCCAGCTCGCGGTCGACGGCCGCATCGTGCGCGGCCGCCCGCGCGGCAGCTGGATCAGCAGCCAGTACCACTGGGCGCCGATGGCGGGCTGGCTGCCGCAGGGCCTCGCGGATTGGGACGCCGGCGCCGCCAGGGTCGAGCTCGCCCGAAGGTGGCTCTACGCCTACGGGCCTGCCCCGATCGCGGACCTCCGCTGGTGGACGGGCTGGACGATCGGCCAGACGAAGAAGGCGCTCGCGGAGATTCAGCCGGTCGAGGTCGATCTCGACGGTGTCCCCGGCGTGGTGCTCGCCGACGATCTGGAGCCGGTCGCGGAGCCGGAGCCCTGGGTCGCCCTGCTCCCGTCCCTCGACCCCACGGCGATGGGGTGGATCGAGCGCGACTGGTACCTCGGCCCGCACAAGGCGCCGCTGTTCGACGGCACCGGCAACATCGGGCCCACCGTCTGGGCCGACGGCCGCATCGTCGGCGGCTGGGCGCAACGGGCGGACGGCGAGGTCGTCCATCACCTCCTGGAGGACGTGGGCGCGGACGTCGAACGGGCCGTCGAGGCGGAGGCGAACCACCTGGCCGAGTGGTTCGGGGAGGTGCGAGTCACGCCACGCATGCGCACGCCACTGGAGCGACGGCTAGCACAGTGAAGCTGAGAGTTTTCCCAAGACGTCCTGGTAGCGACGCACTTAATCGATTCTTGACCTGACCCACGGAGTGGTGGAAGTCTCGTCAGGGCAAAGAGGGTGGCCCGAGCACGCACGCTAGGGTTGCGCCCGAGTAAAGGACGTCTTACCGGGGCGATCCCGGACGAGTCTCAAGGGAGTGGCAGCAGTGACGGTTCGCGTAGGTGTCAACGGCTTCGGCCGCATCGGCCGCAACTTCTTCCGGGCCGTGCAGGCCGCCGGTCACGACATCGAGGTGGTCGCGTTCAACGACCTCGGCGACGTCGCCACCATGGCCCACCTGCTGAAGTACGACTCCATCCTCGGCCGCTTCCCGGGCGAGGTCAGCGTCAGCGACGAGGGCATCGTCGTCGACGGCAAGACGATCAAGGCCCTCGCCGAGCGCGACCCGGCCAACCTGCCCTGGGGCGACCTCGGCGTGGACGTCGTCGTCGAGTCGACCGGGTTCTTCACCAACGGTGACGCCGCCAAGGCGCACATCGCCGGTGGCGCCAAGAAGGTCATCATCTCCGCGCCCGCCAAGGGCGAGGACCTGACCGTGGTGCTGGGCGTCAACGACGACAAGTACGACGGTTCGCAGACGATCATCTCGAACGCGTCCTGCACCACCAACTGCCTCGGCCCGCTGGCCAAGGTCCTCAACGACGCCTTCGGCATCGAGCAGGGCCTGATGACCACGATCCACGCGTACACGCAGGACCAGAACCTGCAGGACGCGCCGCACAAGGACCTGCGCCGCGCCCGCGCCGCCGCGCTGTCCATGGTCCCGACCTCGACCGGTGCCGCCAAGGCCATCGGCCTGGTCCTGCCGGAGCTCAACGGCAAGCTCGACGGCTACGCGGTCCGCGTCCCGGTCCCGACCGGTTCGGCCACCGACCTCACCGTCACGCTCTCCAAGAGCGCGACCATCGAGGAGATCAACGCCGCGTACAAGGCCGCAGCCGAGGGCCCCCTGGCCGGCATCCTGCGCTACAGCGACGACCCGATCGTCTCGGCCGACATCGTCACCGACCCGGCGTCCTGCATCTACGACGCGCCGCTGACCAAGGTCATCGGCAACCAGGTCAAGGTCGTCGGCTGGTACGACAACGAGTGGGGCTACTCCAACCGCCTCGCCGACCTCGTCAAGCTCGTCGGCACCAAGCTCTCCTGAGCCATGGCGCTGAAGAACCTCGAAGACCTGCTGGGCGAGGACGTCTCAGGCCGGTACGTGCTCGTGCGTTCCGACCTGAACGTCCCGCTCGACGGGGACAAGATCACCGACGACGGCCGCGTCCGCGCGGCCCTGCCGACCCTCAAGCGGCTCGCCGAGGCGGGCGCGAAGGTGGTCGTCACGGCGCACCTCGGCCGTCCGAAGGGCGAGCCGGACCCGAAGTTTTCGCTCGCGCCCGTCGCCGCGAAGCTCACCGAACTGCTCGGCGTCGACGTCCCGCTGGCCGGTGACCTGGTCGGCGAGTCCGCCAAGGCCACCGTCGCCGGTCTGACCGACGGCCAGGTGGCCCTGCTGGAGAACGTGCGTTTCGACGCGCGCGAGACCAGCAAGGTCGAGGCCGAGCGTCAGGAGCTGGCCGCCGAGCTGGCCGCGCTCGTCCCGGGCGGCGCGTTCGTCTCCGACGGTTTCGGTGTCGTGCACCGCAAGCAGGCCTCGGTCTACGAGATCGCGCGGGCGCTTCCGGCGTACGCGGGCGGCCTCGTGCTGGCCGAGGTCGACGTCCTCAAGAAGCTCACCGAGGACCTCGCGCGGCCGTACGTCGTCGTCCTCGGCGGCGCGAAGGTGTCGGACAAGCTGGGCGTCATCGCCAACCTGCTGACCAAGGTCGACAGGCTCCTCATCGGCGGTGGCATGGCGTACACCTTCCTCAAGGCCCAGGGCCACGAGGTCGGGAACTCGCTGCTGCAGGAGGACCAGCTGGAGCAGGTCCGCGGCTTCCTCGCCGAGGCGGAGAAACGCGGCGTCGAGCTGATCCTGCCGGTGGACGTCCTCGCCGCGACGGGCTTCGCCGCCGACGCGGAGTTCGACGTCGTCGATGCGACGGCCATCCCGGCCGGGCGCATGGGGCTCGACATCGGCCCGAAGTCGCGTGAGCTGTTCGCGGGCAAGCTGGCCGACGCGGCGACCGTGTTCTGGAACGGCCCGATGGGCGTGTTCGAGTTCGAGTCCTTCGCCGGCGGCACCCGTGCCGTGGCCGAAGCGCTGGTCGAGAGCGACGCCTTCACCGTGGTCGGCGGTGGCGACTCCGCCGCGGCCGTGCGGCAGCTCGGCCTGCCGGAGGACGGCTTCTCGCACATCTCGACCGGCGGCGGCGCGTCGCTGGAGTACCTGGAGGGCAAGGAACTGCCCGGAGTCGCTGTGCTGGGAGAGAACGACTAGTGGCGCGCAAACCGCTCATCGCCGGCAACTGGAAGATGAACCAGAACCACCTCGAAGCCATCGCGCTGGTTCAGAAGATCGCCTTCGCCCTGCCGGAGAAGTACTACGCGAAGGTCGACGTCGCGGTCCTGCCGCCGTTCACCGACATCCGCAGCGTCCAGACGCTGACCGACGGCGACAAGCTGTCGCTCACCTACGGCGCCCAGGACCTGTCGCCGCACGACTCCGGCGCCTACACCGGTGACGTGTCGGGCCCGATGCTGGCGAAGCTGGGTTGCAGCTTCGTCACCGTCGGGCACTCGGAGCGGCGTGAGTACCACGGCGAGTCCGACGAACTGGTGAACAAGAAGGTCAAGGCCGCGCTCAAGCACGGCATCACGCCGATCCTGTGCGTGGGGGAGAAGCTCGAGGTCCGCGAGGCCGGGGAGCACATCACCCACACCACGACCCAGCTGGTCGAGGGCCTCAAGGGGCTCAAGGCCGAGCAGGTCAAGGACGTCGTCGTCGCCTACGAGCCCGTCTGGGCGATCGGGACCGGCAAGGTCGCGACCCCGCAGGACGCCGAGGAGGTGTGCGGAGCCATCCGTGCCACCCTCGCCGAGAAGTACGGTGCCGAGGTCGCGTCCTCGGTCCGCGTGCTCTACGGCGGCTCGGCCAAGGCCAACAACATCAGTGACCTCGTCGCCTGCGAGAACATCGATGGTGCGCTCGTCGGTGGTGCCAGCCTGGATGGTGACGAGTTCACCAAACTCTGCGCACTCGCCGCGGGCGGGCCCCTGCCCTGATCGGGGCACCTACCGGGTAACCTGGGTATCCGGTCCGTCACACAGCAGTGGACGAGTCCAGGAGTACGGTGTGTTCTGGCGGTCAAGAGCCGCTGGTGGCACACCGTTTTCCTGCATTCTCCAAGAGCGCAGAGGATGACATGAAGCTGTTCCTGCAAATCCTGTTGATCGCCTCCAGCGTGCTGCTGGTGGTCGCCGTGTTGCTGCACCGCGGCCGTGGTGGCGGTCTGTCTTCGCTGTTCGGTGGCGGTATGCAGTCGAGCCTCTCCGGCTCGAGCGTGGCCGAGAAGAACCTCGACCGGATCACGCTGCTGCTGGGCGCGGTGTGGCTGATCAGCATCATCGGCCTCGGGCTCCTGCTCAAGGTCTGATCGATCCAGGTGTTTCGGCGTGCCTATGGGGGGCGCGCCGCCGATCCCTATAGGTGTGAGGATTCATGGTTGGCGGTAACGCGATTCGGGGCACCCGTGTGGGTGCCGGGCCTTCGGGCGAATCGGAGCGGGGTGAGTCGGCGCCGCGGCGCCGGATTTCCTACTGGTGCGCCAACGGGCACGAGGCACAGCCCTCGTTCTCGATGGACGCCGAGATTCCCGACGAGTGGGATTGCCCGCGTTGCGGGCTCCCCGGTGGGCAGGACGAGAAGAACCCTCCTGCCGCGCCGCGGACCGAGCCTTACAAGACTCACCTCGCGTACGTGAAGGAACGGCGTTCCGACGCCGACGGCGAGGCCATCCTCGCCGAGGCGCTGGAGCGGTTGCGCCAGCGCCGGGAGATCTAGCCTTCGCTCACCGGTCGAGCGGGTACCGGGCACGCACCCGGAACCCGCCGTCCTCGGTGTCGGCGGTTTCGAAGCTCCCACCCAGCAGTCGAGCGCGTTCGGCCAGCCCGGTCAGCCCGTGCCCTCCCGAGGGCAGGGCCGCACCGGGGGTCCGAGCGCGCTCGTTGCGTATTTCGACCTTGAGCGAACCGTGCTCGCCCTGGATGCGGATGGTCGCGGTGGCCCCCGGTGCGTGCTTGTGCACGTTGGTCAGGCATTCCTGCACGGTCCGGTAGGCCGCCGCCGAAACCTGGCTGGGCAGCAGGTCGGGGATCCGCTCCACGGTGAGGTGCACCGGGACGTCCGAGCCGCGGATCAGCCGGTCGAGTTCGTTGATCCCCGGCCGCGGCCCGTCGTCTTCGGAGCCCGAGCGGAGCACGCTCACGAGTGAACGCAGCTCTTCGAGGGTCTTGGTGCTCAGCTTCCGGATGACCTGCGCGGTTTCGAGCGACCGTGCGTCGGTGGTCTGCGCCTGCAGCGCGCCGGCCTGCATCGCGATCAGCGTGATCTGGTGCGAGACGACGTCGTGCATCTCCCGCGCGAGGCGGGCGCGTTCCTCCGCGCGGACGGCGTCGGCGTGGAAACGGCGCTCGCGGTCGCGGCTGGCGGCGAGTTCGGACAGCTTCTGCGAGATCTCGGTCCGCGCTCCGATGAGCAGGCCAATGGCCACCGGCATGCCGGCGACGATGACGCCGTAGATGCCGTCCAGGACGTGTTCGCGCCAGCTGAGCTCGACGAAGTCGGCCAGGGGCCACTGCACGAACCGGCAGGTGAAGACGAGCGCGAACCCGGTCCAGGTCTGCCAATGCATCTGTTTGCGGGTGGCGAGGAAGCCGAGCGCGATCATCGCGGCCAGTTGCGACCACCCCGCCAGGAAGCCTGGGACGGTGACGATCACCGCGAGGAACGGCAGCTTGCGCCGGAAGGCGAGGCCGAGGCACGCGGCGCCGGACAGGTAGATCGAGTACGGCTGGGCCTTCTCGGGGATCACCAGCCAGACGTCGAGCGCGGCCAGGAAGATCGCGAGCGTGTCGATGCCCAGCGCGACCAGCGCCGGGCGTTTGATCTTGGCGAACGACATGACCCCGGCGGCACGGCGCATCCGGTCGGCGGCGTCCGCTCCGGAGCCGCCCACCGAGATACCTGGCATCGAGAGACCCTCTGTGCTCATCGCTGGCGACCTCACTCGTCTTGTGGACTTGAATGGTGAGACGTGTTCTTCGCCCGATCGGGACGCGCAGGAACGAACAAATGTGCGGATGCTAACGGGTGGATGTACAAGGGCGGTAAGTTTCCCCCAGTCGGGCTAGCGACTGGTCGGTCACTGTCCGTTCTGCGGACAAGTGCATGAACGTTCGGTCGGTCAAGGCGCGGACCGGACCACCCGGGCTCGGTGGTCCGTTGATCGTTCCGACGCGCGAACGGACCGGTTCTGATGCCGAAGTCGGCAAGAGTTGATCTTTGTCACTTTCCGCCCCCAGACGGTTACAGAAGGCGTGATGCCGTGAACGCCTCCTTCACTACCTTCAGCGTAGGGAAGGAGGCCTTCACGGACTTCCGCCATGGGGGTGTCACCGCCGCATCCCCGTGATCAGACCCGTATCTCGCGTGATCGAAGACGTGACTCGCGTGATTGAAGGCGTAACTCGCG
>NZ_LQMT02000032.1:0-107835 GCF_001620365.2 Amycolatopsis keratiniphila subsp. keratiniphila | reverse complement strand
GGCCTTCACGCGCGAAAGCGTCAGCCTGTAGGGGGCTGGTAGACCTTCGTGAGTTTCGAGGCGGAGCCTCGGTCCAGCAGCCAGAGCGTGCGACGCGAGCCGCGTGCCCCGGCGACCGGGATCTCGACCTCACCCGCACCGGCAAGCGCCTGCGCGACGGCGTCGGCCTTGGCGTCACCGCCGGTGACCAGCCAGATGTCCTGCGCGCGACGGATCGCGGGCAGGGTCAGCGAGATCCGGGTCGGCGGCGGCTTGGGGCAGTCCCGCACCGCGACGACCGAACGTTCCTTCTCGTGCACCGCCGGGCTGTCCGGGAAGATCGAGGCGGTGTGCCCCTCCCCGCCGAGGCCCAGCAGCATGATGTCGAACGCCGGGACCTCAGGGGTCAGGATCTCCGCGTACGCGGCGGCCGCCGCGTCGACGTCGTCGCCGAACTCGCCGTCCGAAGGTGCCATGGCGTGCACCCGCTTCGGGTCGAGCGGGACGTGGTCGAGCAGTGCCTCACGGGCCTGCTTCTCGTTGCGCTCGTCCGAATCCGCCGGGACGAAGCGCTCGTCTCCCCAGTAGACGTCCAGACGCGACCAGTCGATGGCGTCGCGGGCACTGGAGTCACGAAGCTCCCGCAGGATCGCGATCCCGGTGCCGCCGCCGGTGAGCACCACCGAAGCGGAACCCTTGGCGGCCTGGACGTCCACGATCCGGGTGACCAGCCTGGCCGCCGCGGCGGCGGCCAGGAGGTCCGGGTTCTCGTAGACGACGACCTCGGTCTTGCTCATGAGGCGCTCTTCGCGGTCTTGGCGGCCGGAGCCTTCTTCGCCGCCGGAGCCGCCTTCTTCGCCGGAGCAGGCTTCGCGGTGCCCGACGAGATCTTGCCGAGCCCGTTCAGCGAGGCCTCGTAGACCTCGTCCGGGTCGAGCCGCCGCAGCTCCTCGATCAGGCAGTCCTTGTTGTCCCGCCGCTGCAGGGCGATCCGGCGCGTCGGCTGGCCCGGCTGGGTCAGCATGCCGACCCGCCCGTCCGGCCGGTGCAGTTCCACCGGCCCGGAACGCCGGTCCAGCGTCACCGAGATGATGCCCGCGGCACCGCTGCTCTTGACCCGCTTCACCGGCACCTTGAGGTACTCGGCCAGCCAGCCGGCGAGCAGTTCGGTCGACGGCGAGTCGGCCTCGCCGGTCACCGTCGCGCCGGTGACCTTCTCGTACGGCGGGAGGTCCAAAGCGGACACCAGCTGCGCGCGCCACCGGGTCAGCCGGGTCCAGGCCAGATCGGTGTCACCCTCCACATAGGACTTCGCCCGCGTGGTGAGTGCCCTTATGGGCGCCTTTTCCGCCGCCGAGTCGGTGATCCGGCGCTGCGCCAGCTCACCGAGCGGGTCCTTGGCCGGAGCCTTCGGACCGGTACCCGGCCACCAGGTGACGATCGGCGCGTCCGGCAGCAGCAGCGGAACGACCGCGCTCTGCCCCTGCGAAGCCAGCGGACCGTAGAGCCGCAGGACGATGACCTCGCTCGCGCCGGCGTCGCCGCCGACCCGGATCTGGCCGTCGATCCGCGGTGCCGCGGTCCGCGCGCCCTTGGCCACCACGATCACCCGCGAGGGGTGCTCCCGGCTGGCCTCGTTGGCGGCCTCGATCGCCTCTTCGAGTTTGTCGTCGTCGTCGGCCACTATGACCAGCGTCAGCACGCGGCCGAGCGCGACCTGCCCGCCCTGTTCGCGGATCTCGACGAGTTTCTTGTTCAGCTGCGACGTCGTGGTCGACGGCAGGTCGATGATCACGGACGCCTCCAGTTCCGGCCGGTACGTTCCAGCATCTCATCGGCGGACGGCGGTCCCCACGAACCGGGCGGGTACGCCTCGGGCGCGCCCTTCTTGGCCCAGTGGTCGAGGATCGGGTCCAGGATCTCCCAGGACAGCTCGACCTCTTCGTTCACCGGGAACAGCGACGGTTCGCCGAGCAGCACGTCCAGGATGAGCCGCTCGTAGGCCTCCGGGGACGACTCGGTGAACGCGTGCCCGTACCCGAAGTCCATCGTGACGTCGCGGACCTCCATCGTGGTCCCCGGCACCTTCGACCCGAACCGCAGCGTGATGCCCTCGTCGGGCTGCACCCGGATCACCAGCGCGTTCTGGCCCAGCTCCTCGGTCGAGGTGGAGTCGAACGGCAGATGCGGCGCCCGCTTGAACACCACGGCGATCTCGGTGACCCGGCGGCCCAGCCGCTTGCCGGTGCGCAGGTAGAACGGCACGCCCGCCCAGCGGCGGTTCTGCACCTCCAGCGTCACCGCGGCGTAGGTCTCGGTGGTCGAGTCCTTCGCGAAACCGCCTTCCTGCAGCAGTCCCGGCACCTTCATGCCGCCCTGCCAGCCGCCCGCGTACTGCCCGCGCGCGGTGGTTTCGTCGAACGGCGCCAGCGGCTTGGTCGCCGAAAGCACCTTGACCTTCTCCGCGCGGAGAGCGCGCGGAGCGAACGAGACCGGCTCCTCCATCGCGGTCAGCGCGAGGAGCTGCAGCAGGTGGTTCTGGATGACGTCGCGTGCGGCGCCGATGCCGTCGTAATACCCCGCGCGGCCGCCGAGGCCGATGTCCTCGGCCATGGTGATCTGCACGTGGTCGACGTAGTTGGCGTTCCAGATCGGCTCGAACAGCTGGTTCGCGAAGCGCAGCGCCAGCAGGTTCTGCACCGTCTCCTTGCCGAGGTAGTGGTCGATGCGGAACACCGACTCCTCGGGGAAGACGTCGTTCACGATCTCGTTGAGCTCCTTGGCGCTCTTGAGATCGCGGCCGAACGGCTTCTCGATGACGACGCGGCGCCAGGTGTCCTCACTCGCCTCGGCGAGGCCGGAGCGGGCGAGTTGCTTGGTCACCACCGGGAACGCGCTCGGCGGGATCGACAGGTAGAACGCGGTGTTGCCCCCGGTGCCGCGCTCGGCGTCGAGGTCCTTGACCGTCTGAGCGAGCCTGTCGAAGGCGTCGTCGTCGTCGAAGGTGCCCTGCACGAACCGGATGCCTTCGGCGAGCCGGTTCCACACCGACTCCTTGAACGGCGTCCGCGCGTGCTCCTTGACCGAGTCGTGCACGAGCTCGCCGAAGTCCTGGTGCTCCCAGTCCCGGCGGGCGAACCCGACGAGGGAGAACCCGGCGGGCAGCAGTCCGCGGTGGGCGAGGTCGTAGATCGCCGGCATCAGTTTCTTGCGGGCGAGGTCACCGGTGACGCCGAAGATCACCAGGCTGGACGGCCCGGCGATCCGCGGCAGCCGCTTGTCGCGCGGGTCGCGCAGCGGGTTGTTCCAGGCACGTGTCACTCGCCGGCCTCCTGTACCGCGCGGACCAGTCCGGCCAGGCCGGCGGCCCGGTCGGTGAGGTGCAGGCGCAGCACCGGACGGCCGTGCTCGGCGAGCACCTGACCGTCACCCAGCGCCTGCGCGTGCTGCAGGACGCCGAGGGTGTACGGCCGGTCCGGAACGTCGAGATCGTCCTCGACGGCGCCGGTGATCTGCAGGAAGACACCGTTCTGGTGCCCGCCCTTGTGGTACTGCCCGGTGGAGTGCAGGAACCGCGGCCCCCATCCGAAGGTGGTCTGCCGTCCGGTCCGCTTGGCGATCTCGCCGCGCAGGACGGCCGTCGACGCGTCGTCGAGCCGGTCGAGGTACGCCTGCACCGCGATGTAGCCGGTTTCCGGGGCGGAGTCGAAGAAAGCCCGCAGGATGTCCGCGAGCTTCCCGTCCGTGGAAACGCCTTCCGAGCCGAACACCTCGACCGCGCCGTCCACAGTGGACGGCTCTTCGCCGCCCTTGAGCTTGTCCGGGTTGTCGAGCAGCGAACGCGCGGCCTTCTTGGCGGCCTCGACGTCGGGCTGGTCGAACGGGTTGATCCCGAGCAGCCGCCCGGCGAGCGCGGTGGCGAACTCCCACAGCAGGAACTGCGCGCCGAGCGAGCCGGTCACGGAGATCTTCGCCGCGCCTTCCGCCGCGCCGACGGCCACCGGGGTGGCGTCGCCCTTGGCGTCGGCGAAACCGGGGGAGTCCGGGCCTTCGACGGCGACCGGCAGGAGACCGGTGCCCTGCTTGCCGGTGGACTCGGCGATCAGCTGCTCCGCCCAGTCGGCGAAGCCCTTGATGCCTGATCCCGTGTCCGCGATGACGACCTTCTCGGCGCCCTTTTCGTGCGCCGCGCCCCACGCCGCCGCGAGCTTGATCGCGGGGTTGTCGACGGAGTCGGCGGCCAGCTCGTCGGCCACCGAGGCGGCCTGGTCGAGCAGGCGGGCGACGTCCGCGCCGGCGAGCCCGGCCGGGACGAGCCCGAACGCGGTCAGCGCCGAGTAGCGGCCGCCGACGTTCGGGTCGGCGAGGAAGACCTTGCGGTAACCCTCCTTTTCGGACAGTTCCGCGAACGGCGAGCCGGGGTCGGTGACGACCACGATCCGCCGGGCCGCGTCGATGCCCGCGTCGGCGAAGGCCTTCGCGAAGATCCGCCGGTGGCTGTCGGTCTCGACGGTGCCGCCGGATTTCGACGACACGACGATGACCGTGCGCTCCAGGTCACCGGCCAGCGCGTCGGCGACCTGTCCGGGGTCGGTGGTGTCGAGGACCGTCAGCGGGACGCCGTCGGTCGCGGTGATGACCTCGGGGGCCAGCGACGAACCGCCCATGCCCGCGAGGACGACGCGGTCGACGCCCTCGGAACGCAGGTCGGTCCGCAGTGCCTCGATCTCGCCGATCAACGGCCGCGAGGACTTGTGCAGCGTCGTCCACGAGAGACGGATCGACGCTTCGGACTCGGCTTCGGGACCCCACAGTGTGGCGTCCTGAGACGCCAGTTTCGATGCGACCTGGTCGGCGACGAGCCGCTCCGCGAACGGAGCGGCTTCGCCGGCCAGGGCGGCGTCGACGATTTCGACGCCGGTCGTTTCCCCTGCCATGGTCCAGATCAGTCCTTCGCCTTTTCCAGCTGTCCGGTGACGGTCTCGAGAAGCTCGGTCCACGACTTCTCGAACTTCTCGACGCCCTCGTTCTCCAGCGTCAGGAACACGTCGTCGATGTCGATGCCGACCACACGCAGCTTGTCGAAGACGACCTGCGCGTCGGGGCCCTTGCCGGTCACCGTGTCACCGGTGATCTCGGCGTGGTCGCCCGCGGCGTCGAGGGTCTTCTCCGGCATCGTGTTGACCGTGTCCTTGACGACGAGCTGGTCCACGTAGCGGGTGTCGGAGTACTGCGGGTCCTTCACACCGGTGGAGGCCCACAGCGGACGCTGCGGGTTCGCGCCCGCCTCGGCGAGCGCCTTCCAGCGGTCCGAAGCGAAGAGCTCCTCGAACGCCGCGTACGCGAGCCGCGCGTTGGCGATCGCGGCCTCACCGCGCAGCGCGGTGGCGGAGTCGGTGCCGATGGCGTCGAGCCGCTTGTCGATCTCGGTGTCCACACGGGACACGAAGAACGACGCGACCGAG
The DNA here is from genome assembly GCF_001620365.2 of Amycolatopsis keratiniphila subsp. keratiniphila. Taxonomy (GTDB): domain Bacteria; phylum Actinomycetota; class Actinomycetes; order Mycobacteriales; family Pseudonocardiaceae; genus Amycolatopsis; species Amycolatopsis keratiniphila. The sequence continues at coordinate 102,391 of NZ_LQMT02000032.1, read as the reverse complement.
TGGATGCCCTTGAGGTCGTGACCGTTGGCCTTCGCCTGCTCCAGCCCGGCGAAGTAGGCCTCGATGACCGCCCGGTACCGCTCCACCGAGAAGATCAGCGTGACGTTGACGCTGATGCCCTCGGCCAGGGTCTTGGTGATGGCCGGGAGACCCTCTTCGGTGGCCGGGATCTTGATCAGCACGTTCGGCCGGTCCACGGTCTTCCACAGGTCCTGCGCCTCGGCCACCGTCTTGTCGGAGTCCTTGGCCAGCCGCGGGTCCACCTCGATGGACACCCGGCCGTCGACCCCGTTCGTGGCGGTGTAGACGTCGCGGAACAGGTCCGCGGCGTTGCGCACGTCGGTGGTGGTCAGCTCCCGGATGGTGGCCTCGACGTCGGCGCCGCGGGCGGCGAGCTCGCGGGTCTGCTCGTCGTACGCCTCGCCCTTCGACATCGCGTTGGCGAAGATCGTCGGGTTCGTGGTCACGCCGACGACGTGCTTGTCGCGGATCAGTTCGGCGAGGTTGCCGGTGTTCAGGCGCTCACGGGACAGGTCGTCGAGCCAGATCGAGACGCCTGCCTCGGACAGCTGAGCGAGCTTGTCGTTGCTCATGCTTTCCCCTTCAGTTCTTGGTGTTGGCGATCGAGCGACGGGCGGCCTCGACGACTGCCTCCGCGGTGAAACCGAACTCACGGAACAGTGTGGCGGCGTCGGCCGACGCACCGAAGTGCTCGATCGAAACGTTCACCCCGGCGTCACCGGTGAAGCGGTGCCACGACTGGGCGACACCGGCCTCCACGGAGACACGTGCCTTGACCGACGGCGGGATGACCGAGTCCTTGTAGGACTGCTCCTGCGCGTCGAACCACTCGACACACGGCATCGAGACGACGCTCGCCGGGATGCCGTCGGCTTCGAGGGTCTTGCGGGCCTCGACGGCCAGCTGGACCTCGGAGCCGGTCGCGATCAGCACGACCTCGGGGCTGCCGTTGGACGCCTCGGCGAGGACGTAACCGCCCCGCTTGACGCCTTCGGCGCTGGTGCCCTCCAGGACCGGCACGTTCTGCCGGGTGAGCGCGAGACCCGACGGGTGGTGGACGTCCTCCAGGACGGCCTTCCACGCGTACGCGGTCTCGTTGGCGTCCGCCGGGCGGACGACGTTGAGGCCGGGGATCGCGCGCAGCGAGGAGAGCTGCTCGATCGGCTGGTGGGTGGGGCCGTCCTCGCCCAGGCCGATCGAGTCGTGCGTCCACACGTAGGTGACCGGCGCCTTCATCAGCGCGGCCAGCCGCACGGGCGGGCGCATGTAGTCGGAGAAGATCAGGAACGTCGCGCCGTAGGGGCGGGTGCCGCCGTGCAGCGCGATGCCGTTGAGGATCGAGCCCATCGCGTGCTCGCGGATGCCGAAGTGCAGCGTCCGGCCGTACGGGCTGGTCTTCCACATGTCGGTGGAAGCCTTCTCCGGGCCGAACGAGTCGGCCCCCTTCATGGTGGTGTTGTTGCTCTCCGCGAGGTCCGCGGAACCGCCCCACAGCTCGGGAAGCGGCTCGGCGAGCGCGTTGAGCACCTCACCGGAGGCCTTGCGGGTCGCGATGCCCTTGGCGTCCGGCTCCCACGTCGGCAGGTTGTCCGCGAAGCCCTCGGGCAGCGAGCGGGTGGCCATCCGGTCCGCGATCTTCTTGCGCTCCGGGTTGGCCGCGCCCCACGCCTCGAACTTCTCCTGCCATTCGGCGCGGGCGGTCTTGCCGCGGTCGACGGCCTGGCGGGTGTGCGCGATGACCTCGTCGTCGACCTGGAAGCTCCGCTCCGGGTCGAAGCCGAGAATCTCCTTGACCGCGGCGACCTCTTCGGCGCCGAGCGCGGCGCCGTGGGCCTTGCCGGTGCCCATCTTCTTCGGCGCCGGGTACCCGATGACGGTCTTCAGCGCGATGAACGACGGGCGCTCGGTCTCGGCCTTCGCGGCCTTGATGGCCTCTTCGATCGCGACGACGTCCTCGCCACCCTCGACGACCTGGGTGTGCCACCCGTAGGCCTCGTAGCGCTTCACGACGTCTTCGGAGAGGGCGATCTTGGTGTCGTCCTCGATCGAGATCTCGTTGTCGTCCCAGAAGACGATCAGGTTGCCCAGCTCCTGGCGGCCGGCGATCGAGGAGGCCTCGGCGGTGACGCCCTCTTCGATGTCACCGTCGGAGGCGACGACGTAGATGTAGTGGTCGAAGATGCTCTCGCCCTGCGGGGTGTCCGGGTCCAGCAGGCCGCGCTCGCGGCGGGCCGCCATCGCCATGCCGACCGCGTTGGCCAGGCCCTGTCCGAGCGGGCCGGTGGTGGTCTCGACGCCCTTGGTGTGGCGGTACTCCGGGTGACCCGGGGTCTTCGAGTCCCACTTGCGCAGCTGCTTCAGGTCTTCCAGCTCCAGGCCGAACCCGGCGAGGTACAGCTGGATGTAGAGGGTGAGGCTCGAGTGACCGGCGGAGAGGACGAAGCGGTCACGGGCGGGCCACTCGGGGTCCGCCGGGTCATGACGCAGCGTCCGCTGGAAAAGCGTGTACGCGAGCGGCGCCAGGCTCATCGCGGTGCCGGGGTGACCGCTGCCGCAGTTCTCGACCGCGTCCGCGGCGAGCACCCGCACGGTGTCGACGGCCCGCGTGTCGTTCTCGGTCCAGTCGGCGGGCACGTTGCGCCGGAGGAGTGGGTTCTTCTCGCTGGTAGAGGCGGTTTCGGACACTGAACTCGAACTCCCCGTCATCAGGTTGTGGCTTCTCTTCCCTCGTGGATAGCCCACGTGTACCGCTACTAATCTCAATCGATCCGGAAGGGACGATATTCCTGGTCCGGGCCGTTCGCAGGGGCACGCCGCGAGCTACCGCGGCCAGCCTAATGGTTCGGCCGGTCGAGGACCCGCGATCACCCTCTGGAAACAGCACGTCTAACATCGGGGAAGGGTTCAGAACACGGGATCCGGGGCCGCCACATCACCCGGAAGCCTGGTGGGCCCCGCCCCGAAAACTGACGCAGGGAGTGAAATGTCGTTGGTGAACGCTGCGCACGGACGCAGTGACAGCACCAGCGCCGTACATCCGACCGGTGAACGACCGCACGGTGGCCGGCGAACAATCCGCCAGGTCGTCGGCGCGTACGCCGCCCTCGCGAAGCCCAGGGTGATCGAGCTCCTCCTCGTCACCACGATTCCCGCGATGTTCCTGGCGGGCCGGGAAATCCCGTCCCCGTGGCTGGTCCTCGCGACGCTCGTGGGCGGCACCATGGCCGCCGGTAGCGCCAACGCCTTGAACTGCGTCATCGACGCGGACATCGACAAGGTGATGAATCGCACGAAGCGCCGGCCGCTGGTGAAGGAATCCGTTCCCCGGCGAGGCGCGCTGATCTTCGGTCTCGTGCTCGGCGTCCTGTCGTTCGTCGTGCTCTATTTCACGGTGAACCTGCTCTCGGCGATCCTCGCGATCGTGACGATCCTCTTCTACATCTTCGTCTACACGCTGGTGTTGAAGCGGCGTACGTCACAGAACGTGGTCTGGGGCGGCGCGGCGGGCTGCATGCCGGTCGTCATCGGCTGGGCCGCCGTCACCGGCACGGTCGAGTGGCCCGCGTTCGTGATGTTCGGCGTCATCTTCTTCTGGACCCCGCCGCACACCTGGGCGCTGGGCATGAAGTACCGCGAGGACTACGAGCGCGCCGGCGTGCCGATGCTGCCGGTGGTGGCCACCCCGCAGCACGTGGCGCGGCAGATCGTCATCTACTCGTGGGTGATGGTCGCGTGGACGCTGCTGCTGGTCCCGGTGACGAGCTGGATCTACACGACGTTCGCGATCCTGGCCGGCGGCTGGTTCCTCTTCTACGCGCACAGCCTGAACGCGGCGGTGCGGCGCGGCGAGGAGACCAAGCCGATGTCGCTGTTCCACCGGTCGAACACGTACCTGATGATCGTGTTCGTCGCGCTGGCGGTGGACTCGGCGATCGGGCTTCCCGCCATCGGGCTGCCTTTCTGATCTTGTAGCGCGTGAAGGCCCCCTTCCCCCGGCTGAGCCGAGGGAAGGGGGCCTTCACGCGTGTCGGGGTTCCCAATGTGGCGTTGGGGACGCTCAACGGCCCCAATGCCACATTCGGGGCGCCAAGATGTTGTCCTGAAGGCCTCCTTTGAGACGATGAATGTCCTAAAGGGGGCCTTCAGGACGCTCGAACCCACGCCGTTCCCACCTGTCGGCGCGCCTTCCTCCTGGTCCGGGTGAAAGCGCGGGAATGAGATGATGGCGGGCGCCGTTGTACTTCGTTCGGCCCCTGTCCCACCTCTCGAAAGCAGGCTGCTTTTGTCCGTGTCCCCGGACCGGGAACTCGACGCGCTCGAGCAGGACGTCGCGCTCGAGCAGCAGTACGTCACCACCCTCTACCGCAAGCTCGACACCGAACGCGTCGACGCGCAGCGCAGGCTCGACGAGACGCTGCGCCAGACCGGCGGCACCCCGCAGGCGCGCACCGAACGCGACGTCGCCACGACGCTGTACACCGACAGGCTGGCCCAGCTGAGCTCCGTCGAGCAGGGCCTGTGCTTCGGCCGCCTCGACTTCCTGCCGGACCACGCGGAGGAGACCACCTACATCGGACGGCTCGGGCTGTTCGACGAGGACGACGACTACCGTCCGCTGCTGGTCGACTGGCGCGCGCCGGTCGCGCGGCCCTTCTACCTCGCCACCGCGGCCTCGCCCGAAGGTGTCCGGCGGCGCCGTCACATCCGGTCGCTGAGCCGGAAGGTCGTCGGCGTCGACGACGAGATCCTCGACCTCTCCGCCGCCGACCAGGGCCAGGACCTCGGGCTCGCGGGCGAGGCGGCGTTGCTGGCCGCGCTGGAGCGCCGCCGCACCGGCGAGATGAGCGACATCGTCGCCACCATCCAGGCCGAGCAGGACCGCATCATCCGCGCGTCGCCGAACGGCGTTCTGGTGGTCCAGGGCGGGCCGGGCACCGGCAAGACCGCCGTCGCGCTGCACCGCGCGGCGTACCTGCTCTACACGCATCGCCAGCAGCTCACCACACGTGGCGTGCTGGTGGTCGGGCCGAACAGCACGTTCCTCCGCTACATCGGGCAGGTCCTGCCGTCGCTGGGTGAGACAGGGGTGCTGCTGGCCACGATCGGGCAGCTGTACCCCGGCCTGGACGCCACCGGACCGGTCACCCGCGAGGCCGCCGAGATCAAGGGCCGTCCCGTGATGGCCGACGTGCTCGCCAACGCGGTCCGCGACCGGCAGCGTGTGCCGGAACCGGTGCTGGAGATCGAATTCGAGCGCGAGATCCTCATGCTCGACCGCAAGACCTGCACCGAGGCGCGGACGCGGGCCCGGCGGTCGCGCCGTCCGCACAACCTCGCGCGGCGGATCTTCGTCTCGGACCTCCTCGACGCGCTGACCAGGCAGGCCGCCCGCAAACTGGGGGAGGACCTGCTCGACGCGCGCGACGTCCAGGACATCCGGGCCGAGGTCGCCGCGGACGGGAACGTGGCCGCCGCGATCAACGGGCTGTGGCCCAAACTCACCCCGGAGATCGTGCTCGACGAGCTGTTCGCCGACCGCGAACGGCTGCGCAGCGCGGCCGGGAAAGCCTTGTCGGACACCGATCGTGAGCATCTCTACAGCCCGACGGACGCGAAGTGGAGCCCGTCGGACGTCCCGTTGCTCGACGAGCTCGCCGAACTGCTCGGCGAGGACGACACCGAAGCCCGCGCCGAGGCCGCCCGCCGCGAGCGGGAGGACCGCGCCTACGCGGAAGGTGTGCTCGACATCCTCGAACAGGACGAGGAGATCGTCGACGAGGAACTGCTGCGGGTGGGCGACGTCCTCGACGCCGAACTGTTCGCCGAACGTCAGCAGCGCCGCAGCGAGATGACCGCGGCACAGCGGGCCGCCCAGGACCGGACCTGGACCTTCGGGCACGTGATCGTCGACGAGGCGCAGGAACTGACCGCGATGGACTGGCGCCTGCTGATGCGCCGGTCGCCGAACCGGTCGATGACGCTGGTCGGCGACGTCGCCCAGACCGGCGCGGCCGGTGGGGCGAAGTCGTGGGGAGAGGCGCTTTCGCCGTACGTCGCCGACCGCTGGCGGCTCGAAGAACTGACCGTGAACTACCGGACCCCGGCGGAGATCATGGCCGTCGCGTCCCGGGTGCTCGCCGATGTCAACCCGGAGCTGGAGGCGCCGGTTTCGGTGCGGGAGACGGGTTTCGAGCCCTGGCTGCGTGCGGTGGACCCGGCGGAGCTCGTCGCGGAACTGCCCGGTCTCGTCGACGCCGAACTGTCCGCTGTGGACGGTGGGACGGTCGCGGTGCTGTGTCCGTCGCCGTTGGTCCCGACACTGACGGAGACGCTCGGCGAGTCGGGGGACCGGGTTTCGGTGATGCCGGTCGAGCGGGCGAAGGGGCTGGAGTTCGACTCGGTCCTGCTGATCGCCCCGGACGAGGTCGTCGCCGAGTCGCCGCGCGGGCTCAACGATCTTTATGTGGCCCTGACCAGGGCGACCCGTCGGATGGGCGTAGTGCAGACCGGTGACCTTGTTCCCGCGCTGGAGGGTCTTGGCTAAGGTCGGCCGCATGCGCACATTCGGCAAGATCGTGGTCATCGGCGCGGGCGTCCTCGCCCTGGCGGCCTGTGGCGAGAAACAGAACACCGCAGGTTCGGCCCAGACCTCCGGTGCGGCCCCCGCGTCGCAGGCGTCGTCGGCTCCGGCCGCCCCGAAGGGCAAGGAATGCACGGCCGAGGACGTGAAGACCACCGGGAAGTTCGGCGAGGCGCCGACCATCACCATCCCGGACGACTGCGATCCGCCGAAGAAGCTCATCACCAAGGACCTCGAGCCCGGCACCGGCGAGGGCGCCAAGGCGGGCGCGAAGCTGAAGATGAACTATTCGCTGGTCACCTGGTCCAACAAGCAGAAGCTGGACAGCTCGTTCGACCGCGGCGAACCGTTCGAGCTGACACTCGGCGCCGGTGACGTCATCAAGGGCTGGGACCAGGGACTCGAAGGGATCAAGCAGGGCGCGCGGCGGCTGCTGATCATCCCGCCGGACCTCGGCTACGGCCAGGGCGGGAACGGCATCGAGCCGAACGAGACGCTGGTGTTCGTGACCGACGCGGTGAGCGTCCCGACCGACAAGGGCTGATGGGGACCTCCGACGGCCGTGTCCACCGGGGCCGGGTTCGTTCCTGGCTGGTGGACGACGGCTGGGGAGTGGTCGAGTCGGCTGACTTCGCCGACCCGATCTGGGTCCATTACTCGATGCTGGAGGGCTTCGGCCCCGGCGAGTTCCGGAAGCTCGACGTGGGCGACGAGGTCGAGCTGACCGTCGAGCACGCGGAACAGGACGAGTTCCGGCTGCGGGCGCTCTGGGTCCGCGTGCGATGACCTGAAGTCCGTGAAGGCCTCCTTGAGGGACCCAGAGTCCCTCAAGGAGGCCTTCACGGACTTCCCATCAGCCTTGGTACTCCCAGGTGAGTAGCGTGATCTCCAAGCCCTTCTCGACCTTCGCCTCGGGCGGCAGGTCGGTCAGGGCGTAACCGACGCGGCGGGCGACGGCCGCGCTGGCCGCGTTCTCGGCGTCGATCTTCAGCTGGAGCGGTCCCAGCCCGAGGTCCAGCGCGTGCGCGGTGAGCACCCGCAGCGACCGCGCCGCCAGATCCCGCCCGCGGTGGGCGGGCCCGACGGCGTACCCGAGCTCGGCCGCGCCGTCCTTCAGGAACAGGACCACCTCGCCGAGCGGCTCGCCGCCGTCGGCCGTGATGGCCAGCCGCAGCCCCGTGCCCTCGGTACGGCGAGCGACGTACTTCTCGTAGTGCGCCTTCGCCGCCACCTCGTCGAACGGGGAGGGCAGCGGCGTGAACCGCGCGACCGCGGGGTTGTCGAACAGCCCCGGCATGAACGCGATGTCGTCCTCGGCCCACTCCCGCAGAACGAGCCCCTCGCCGGTGAGCCGGACCTCCTCCGGCCAGAGCGCCGTCACGGGATCAGCAGGAGCTTGCCGGTGGTGCGGCGCCCCTGGAGGTCTTCGTGCGCCTGACGGGCGTCGGCCAGCGGGTAGCGGCCGCCGATCCGGATGTTCAGCGAGCCGTCCTGAACGGCGGCGAACAGCTCGTTCACGCGCCACTCCAGTTCCTCGCGGGTGAGCACGTAGTGCGCGGAGGTCGGGCGGGTGAGGTACACCGAGCCGCTGCGGTTGAGCAGCTGGGGGTCGATCGGCGGCACCGGACCGCTGGCCGCGCCGTAGAGGGCGAGCAGGCCGCGGATCTTCAGGCTCGCCAGGCTGCCGTCCACAGTGGACTTGCCGACGCCGTCGTAAACGACCTCGACCCCCTTGCCGCCGGTGAGGTCGCGGGTGGCCTTGGCGAAGTCGACCTGGTCGTAGCGGATGACGTCGTCCGCGCCCGCCTGCCTGGCGAGTTCGGCCTTCTCGTCGGTGGAGACGGTGCCGATCACCCGGGCACCGCGCGCCTTGGCCAGCTGGACCAGCAGCAGGCCCATCCCGCCCGCCGCGGCGTGGATCAGCACGTCGTCACCGGCCTTGACCTCGTAGGTCGAGGCGATCAGCGCGTGCGCGGTGATCCCCTGGAGCATCGTGGCGGCGGCGGTCTCCTCGGACACGCCGTCCGGGATCTTCACCGCGATCGCGGCCGGGACAAGACGACGCTGGGCGTAGCTGCCCAGCGAACCCTGCCAGGCGACCCGGTCGCCGACGGCGAACCCGGTCACGTCCGCGCCGACCGCGGCCACCGTGCCGGCACCCTCCATGCCGAGGATGAACGGCGTGTCGACCGGGTAGATGCCCTCACGGTGGTAGGTGTCGATGTAATTGACGCCCGCCGCCGCGACGTCCACGAGCAGCTCCCCGGCACCGGGATCGCCGACCTCGACTTCCGACAGCTCAAGGACTTCGGGGCCACCGGTTCGCCGGATCTGTACTGCCGCGGGCATACATCCTCCTCGTTCAAGGTCGTTCCGACCGGGACAACTATGGCCGACGCCACGGTTATTCCGCGTCCCGGGCCTTTCGCGGTTAAGCTCGGCGCGTGGCTGAGACCGAAGAGAAGACCGAGACCGCCGCCCCCACGTCGCGCCAGGTCGCGGCCGCCCGAGACTTCGTGAAGCGGCACGGGAAGCCGTCGCGCGCGGTGGTGGAGAACATCGGCCGGGCCGGCGCGCGGGTCGTGCTCGTGGGCGCCGACGGTGCGCTCGGCGACGTCGTCGTCGCCTCCGTGGAGGCGGGCGAGGCGCTGGTCGAGGCCGTCGAAGACCTCGAGCCCGCCGAGTGGGACAGCGAGACCGTGAAGGCCACCAAGATCGGCGCCGAGCACCGTCGCCGGATGGCGGGGAAGTGAGCGGCTCCGCGATCTTCGTCGCCTGCTCCACGCTGCCGGAAGGCGACGGCGACGAACACGCCGTTCCCGAGGCGCTGGCCGACCTCGGTTTCAAGACCCGCTGGGCCGCCTGGGACGACACGACGGTCGACTTCGGCGCCGCGGACATCGTCGTGCTGCGCGCCACCTGGGACTACGCGGAGCGCCACGACGAGTTCCTGTCCTGGACCGAGTCCGTGCCGTCGTTGTCCAATTCGGCCGAAGTCGTGCGCTGGAACACCGACAAGTCCTACCTTGCCGAACTCGGCGACGCCGGGGTGGCGGTCGTGCCGACGACGCTGATCGCGCCGGACGACAAGGCACCGCGCTGGCCCAAGGGCGAGTTCGTGCTGAAGCCCGCCATCGGCGCCGGTTCGCGCGGAGCGGGCCGGTTCACCGAGGGCGACGCGGCCGCCGCGCACCTGTCGGGGTTGCAGGCGGACGGGAACACCGTGCTGCTCCAGCCTTATCAGTCCAGTGTGGACAGTGCGGGTGAGATCGCGCTGGTGTACTTCGGCGGCGTGTACTCGCACGCGTTCTCGAAGGCCGCGATGCTGGGCCGGGAACTCGACGAATCCGGGCTGTACGTGACGGAGAAACTCGCGCCCGTGCAGCCGGCCGCGGGATTCCGCGCGCTGGCCGAAGACGCTTTGGACGCGACGGCGGCGCTGCTGGGCATCCTGCGCGCGGAGCTGCTCTACGCCCGGGTGGACCTCGTCGCCGGGCCGGACGGCAGGCCACTGCTACTGGAGCTGGAGCTCGTCGAGCCTTCGCTCGGGTTCCGGCAGACCGATGCCGCCGCGGCCTGGCGGTTCGCCTCCGCCGTCCGCCAGCAACTCGCCTGACCCGATGCCATGAACGGGCCGTTCCTTGCAAAATTTGCAAGGAACGGCCCGTTCATAGCGCGCTAGGGGGTCAGGCGGGTTTGACGAGTTTCGCGGCCAGGCGCTCCGGCTTCGGCCACCGCACGTCCCGCGCCCAGCCGAACTTCTCGAACAGCCAGATCACCCGCGCGGACACGTCGACCTGTCCGCGCAGGACACCGTGCCGCGCGCAGGTCGGGTCGGCGTGGTGGGAGTTGTGCCACGACTCGCCCATGGACAGGATCGCCAGCGGCCAGAAGTTCGCCGCCTTGTCCCGGCTGGCGAACGGGCGCTCGCCGACCAGGTGGCAGATCGAGTTCACCGACCAGGTGACGTGGTGCAGGAACGCGATCCGGACCAGCCCGGCCCAGAAGAACCCGGTCACCACGCCCCACCACGACCAGCTGATCAGTCCGCCGAGGACCGCGGGCAGCGCGAGGCTCAGCGTGATCCACAGCCAGAAGTAGCGGTTCACCACGCGAAGATCCTTGTCCGCCACCAGATCCGGCGCGAACCGGTCGTAGTTGGTCACCTCGCGGCTGAACATCCAGCCCATATGCGCGTGCCAGAAGCCGCGCAGCAGCGCTCCGGGCGACGTCCCGAACAGCCAGGGGGAGTGCGGGTCGCCTTCACGGTCGGCGAAGGCGTGGTGGCGACGGTGGCTGGCCACCCAGAAGATCACCGAACCCTGCACCGCGAAACTCCCGGCGATGGCGAGCGCGACCCGCAGCGGGCGCCCGGCCTTGAACGCGCCGTGGGTGAAGTAGCGGTGGTAGCCGACGGTCACCCCGAGCGTCCCGAGGGTGTAGAACACCGCCGCCAGCGCCAGATCGACCCAGGTCATGCCCCAACCCCACACGATCGGCACGGCGGCGAGCAGCGCGACGAACGGGACCAGCAGGAAGGTCTTGAGTATGAGCATCTCGCCGGAACCCCGGCGGTGGGAGATCAGGGGTTTGGACGGACTGGCCGGTGCGTCCGGCTCGGTGCTGGCGGTCATGCGACACCTCGTGCCTCGACTCGGTGGTGACCCCCGAGTGGGGCACCGAGCGCAGCGTAAGGGCAGTGTCTGGCGAGCACGCCGCCCGGGGGTTACGTCCGGTTTGCCACGGGGTCAGTTCGAAGTGGCGAGTTCCCGGTCGGCGACGGGCGAAACCGGCGCGGAGCCACGATCGCGTGAACCGCACCACAGTGCGGCCGTCGAGATGATCACCAACGCGGAGCCGAGGACGTGGAGCGAGACCAGCGCCTCCGGCACGCCGAGCGCGTACTGCACCGAGCCCAGGACGCCCTGGGAAAGCGCGACGACCCACACGATCGTGTACCGCCGCCACACCGGCTTCGGCGTCTCGCCCCGCATCAACTGGAGCCCGAAGACGGCCAGCACGATCAGGTAGACCACCAGCAGTCCGCCATGGACCTGGGTGAGCGTCTCGATCGGCGCCTGGAGCCGGTGGGTGCCGGGGTCGCCGCCGTGCGGGCCCGCGCCGGTCACGACGGTGCCCGCGACGAGGACGGCCCACATGGCCGCAGCGAGCACGATCAGCGTCTTGCGGCCCGCGTCCGGGATCAGCCAGCGCGCGGGCTCGTCACCCTCCTTGAACGCCCGCAGCAGCAGCACCGCGAGCCAGACCAGGGGAGTGGAGGCCAGGAAGTGGAGCGCGACGGTCCACCATTCGAGTTTCGCGAGCACGGTGATCCCGCCGACGACGGCCTGCAGCATCACGCCGGCGGGCATCGTCCAGGCCAGCTTCACCAGGCGACGGCGGCTCGGGTGCTCGATCTGCACGCGCCACGCGGTGATCACGCACAGCGCGGCGACCAGGATGACCACCCCGGTCAGCATCCGGTTGCTGAACTCGATCCACTGGGTGAGCGCGTCGAACTCGGGGTGCGCGACCGGCACGATGCTGCCTTCGACGCACTGCGGCCAGGTCGGGCAGCCGAGGCCCGAACCCGTGACCCGGACGACCGAGCCGGTGACGCCGATACCCGCCTGTGCGATCACCGCCGCTATCGCGACCGCTCGCTGGACCGCGAACGAGGGATACGGCAGACGCGCTACAAGGCTCTGGAACGGCACCGTCCGATGCTAGAACGCCGTTCCTGAGAGCGTTCCACCGGCCACACGCGGTGTGTCGGCCGCCTCAGGTCAGGCGAGTGGTCTTGCTCGCCACCGCGCCCGCGACGACACCCCAGCCGACGAGCACCGCGAACGGGCCCCAGCCGAACGAACCGTCCAGCAGCACCGAGCGCAGGCCTTCGGCGAGCGCGCCCGAGGGCAGCAGTTCGACGATCCACGCGACGCCGGACGGCATCGTCGACGGAGCCAGCAGGATGCCGCCGGCGAGCAGCAGCACGAACCAGACGATGTTCGCCAGCGCCAGTACGGCCTCCGCGCGTAGCGCCCCGCCGAGCAACAGGCCCAGTGCGCCGAACGCGAGCGTGCCGACGAGCAGGAACGGGATGGCACCGAGGATGCCGCCGAGCGACGGCGACCAGCCCAGCAGCGCGGCGACCACACCGAGGATCACTGCCTGCAGCGCGACCACCACCAGTGCGGCGGCGACCCGGCCCGCGACGAGCAGCCAGCGGGGGAGCGCGGTGGCGGAAAGCCGTTTGAGGACGCCGTAACGGCGGTCGAAACCCAGCGCGATGGCCTGTCCGGTGAACGCCGAAGACATCACCGCCAGTGCCAGGATCCTCGGCGTGATCCAGTCCACTTTGGACGAACCGCCGAGCTGTGACGACGGCAGGATGTCCAGCAGCGACAGGCCGATCAGCAGCGCGAGCGGGATGAGCAGGGTCAGCAGGATCTGCTCGCCGTGGCGCAGCGTCAGGCTCGCCTCGACCTTCGCGTGCGTGCGCAGCATCTTGCCGAGCGAACCACGACCGGGGGCCGGGGTGAACGTGCCCGCGGGGAACCGAGGCGTGGAAGTCGTCATGCGCGCAGTTCCCGTCCGGTCAGTTCCAGGAAGACCTCTTCCAGCGTGCGCCTGCCGACCTGGAGTTCCTCCGGCATGACACCCTGCTGCGCGCACCACGCCGTCACCGTCGACACCACCTGTGGGTCGATCGCGCCCTCGACGAGGTACGTCCCCGGCGCCGACTCGTGGACGAGGTGTCCCTCGGGCAGTGCCGCGGTCAGCAGCGCGGTGTCGAGCTTCGTACGCGCCTTGAATCGCAGCTGCGCGGTCTCGCCGGCTTCGACGGTCAGCGACTGGGGGGAGCCTTCGACGACGACCTTGCCGTGATCGACGATCACCACGGTGTCGGCCAGCGTTTCGGCTTCCTCCATCAGATGCGTGGTGAGCAGCACGCTGACCCCGTCGGCGCGCAGTGCCTCGAGCAGATCCCAGACCAGGCGCCGGGCCTGCGGGTCCATGCCGGCCGTCGGCTCGTCGAGGAAGAGCAGTTCCGGCCGCCCGACGAGCGCGCAGGCGAGCGAGAGCCGTTGCTGCTGCCCGCCGGAAAGCCGTTTGAACGGCGTCTTCCTCGCTCCCGAAAGCCCGAGGACGTCCAGCAGCCAGGCCGGGTCGAGCGGGTTCGCGGCGCACGCGGCGACCAGGCCGAGCATCTCGTCGGCGCGGACGCCGGGATACGCGCCGCCGCCCTGCGGCATCACGCCGATCCGCGGCCGCAGCGCCGCGCCGTCGCGCGCCGGGTTCAGGCCCAGCACGCGGGCTTCGCCGTCGTCAGGCCGCAGGAAGCCTTCGCAGATCTCGACGGTGGTGGTCTTGCCGGCCCCGTTCGGGCCGAGCAGAGCGAGCAGGGTGCCACGTTCCATCCGCAGGTCGAGTCCATCGACGGCGGTGGTGGATCCGTAGCGCTTCACCAGCCCGGTGATCTCGACGGCGGGGGCGTTCACGACAGGTCACGATACGGCCTCACGCCGGGACCGAATGCTCCGGGGACGGTCTGGACAGCAGCAGTGGTGAGAGGCGGTGGACGATGAACAGCCCCAGCAGCGTGACGACCCCGGCCGCCGCCCACGCGAACGGCAGGACGAACCCGCGGCCCTCGAAGGTGCTCCCCGTCGTCGGCAGGAGGAACGGCAGGACGGCGGTGACGATCGTCGCGGCGATGCGGAACCGCGAGGTCCCCGCCGCCGCGGCGAGCGGGATGATCGCCCACAGCAGGTACCAGGGTTGCAGCGCGACGTGCAGCACCATCACCGCGCCGAGCGAGACACCGAGGCCGATGATCGGCCGGTAGCGCCATTTGAAGCTGTCCCAGAGGAACTTGACCGTCACCGCGCCCGCGACGAGATAGCCGAGCGCGCCAAGGATCGGCACCATCGCGTTGGTGTGGTTGCCGAGACCGAGCGCGATGCCGAGGACGCCGCCGAGCGCGGCGAGTTCCGAAGTCGGCGAGATCCACGAGCGGACCAGTCCGGGCGTCCCGAGCGCGCCGACCCAGCCGAAGCCGAGACCGGTGCCGTAACAGACCGCCACCAGGGTCACGCCGAACAGCAACGCCATCGGCACCGCCGCGGTGAGCAGGTCCTTGATCCGGCCGTGCCAGCGTCTGGCCACCATCACCGTGAAGAACGGCAGCGCCAGGATCGCGTTGATCTTCACCGCTACGCCGAGCGTGATGAGCGCCACTCCGAGCCCGATGTAGAGGAGTTCGCCCTTGGCCAGCGGCGGTGGTTCGTCGTTCTTGAACCGCACCGGCATCCGCTGGAGGCCGACCTCCAGACCGGCCACCATGAGCCCGATCGCGAGCGCGTCGTTGTGGGCGCCGGCGACGAAGTGGAAGATCAGCAGCGGGTTCGCCGCGCCGAGCCACAGCGCGGTCGCGGGCTGCACGCCGAACCGCCGGGCCAGCCGGGGCAGCGCCCAGATGATCAGGATGACGCCGATCAGCGCGAGCCCGCGTTGCAGCAGCACGCCGGTGACGATGTTGCCGCTGCTCAGCGGGGCGAGCCAGCCGCCGAGCCGCAGCAGCAGCGGGCCGTAGGGCGCCGGGGTCTCGCGCCACATGTTGGAGACACCCGAGGTCAGTGGGTCGGAGACGCCGAGCGCTTCGGCCGGGCCGAGGGAGTACGGGTCCATCCCGCGGGCGACGATCTCGCTCTGCGCGAGATAGCTGTAGACGTCGCGGGAGAACAGCGGCGGGATGAACAGCAGCGGCGTGCACCAGAGCGCGATCGTGCGGGCGAGCTGGCCCTGGGTGGCGAGGCGGCGGCGCGCGGGCTGCGCGAACCGGCCGAGCAGCAGCCAGCTGAGCACGATGATCGCCATCCCGGCCAGGCCCATCGCGAGCGAGACCATCGGGATCCGGGTGAACAGCCGCAGGACCGGGATCTCCTGCACCGGGTTGATCACCGGGGCGGCACCCGCGCCGAGCGAGCCGAGGGCGAGGAACAGGGAGCCGACCGCGCCGAACCGGCGGACCACGTTCAGCCCGCGCAGTTCCTTGTCGTCCAGGGGTTCCGGATCGTGCGGGCGCCCGGGCACGAGCGTCGCCACGGGCCCTGAAGCCCGGTCTTCGTCCGTGTCCCGCTGTGCCGGGTGATCGCCCACTGCCACGCACGAAGGGTAGCGATGCCGGGAACAGACCGGGCGAGTACGTGGTTACCCCTGCGCCCGGCCCAGCCGAAGTGACCCACGCCACTCCGTGAGGCACCCCTCTTTGCCGTCGCTCCGGAAATACGTCACACTTGTGTTGTGAAAAAGACGGGGACGCAGGACGAGGCCGGTGGCGACATGCCCCGCGCCGAGGTCCAGCCTGTCCCCGTGCAGGTCGGCCCCGAGGGCCGGACCAGGCACGAAGTGGCCCGCCTGCTGCTGGAACAGGGTCCGATGACCGCCGTCGTGGTGGCCGAGCAGCTGGGTATCAGCGCCGCCGCCGTCCGCCGTCATCTCGACGCCCTGCTCGCCGACGGCGAGGCCGAAACCCGGGACGCGCCCCGCCGCGGCCCCCGCGGGCGAGGCCGTCCCGCCAAGAACTTCCTGCTCACCGAAGCGGGCCGGGCCCGGTTCGGGCACGCCTACGACGACCTCGCGTCCTCGGCCATCCGCTTCCTCGCCGAACACGCCGGGGAAGACGCCGTGAAGGCCTTCGCGGAGGCTCGTGTCGCTTCGCTGGTCGGCCCGCACCAGGACGCGATCACCAAGCACACGGATCCGGCCGCGCGTGCCGAGGCTCTCGCTGCGGCGCTGACCAGGGAGGGCTACGCTGCGTCGACCCGTCAGGTCGGTGTCGGCGAACAGCTCTGCCAGCACCATTGCCCGGTCGCCCACGTCGCCGCCGAGTTCCCTCAGTTGTGCGAAGCCGAGACCGAGGCTTTCGCGGAACTTCTGGGTACTCACGTCCAGCGGCTGGCGACCATCGCACGCGGTGACAACGCGTGCACCACACACGTACCCGTCGTCTCGGCGGGTCACCCGGCCACACCCGGGCCGGGAAGCACGGCGCCCTCCCCAGGGCGCACAGCACGGATCCCGAATGGAGGGAAACCCGCATGACTGCCGCTGCCGAGCAGCGCACTCCCACCACCGCGCCCATGAGCCAGGAAGAGACCATCGAGTCCCTTGGCAAGTACGCGTTCGGCTGGGCGGACTCCGACGAGGCGGGCTCAACGGCCCGTCGCGGACTGAACGAGGACGTCGTCACCGACATCTCCTCGAAGAAGTCCGAGCCGGAGTGGATGCGCGAAGCGCGACTGAAGGCGCTCAAGCTCTTCGACTTGAAGCCGATGCCCAACTGGGGTGCGGACCTCTCCGGGATCGACTTCGACAACATCAAGTACTTCGTGCGGTCCACGGAGAAGCAGGCCACTTCCTGGGAAGACCTGCCCGAGGACATCAAGAACACGTACGACAAGCTGGGCATCCCCGAGGCGGAGAAGCAGCGCCTCGTCGCCGGTGTCGCCGCGCAGTACGAGTCCGAGGTCGTCTACCACCAGATCCGCGAGGACCTGGAGGCGCAGGGCGTCCTGTTCCTGGACACCGACACCGCGCTCAAGGAGCACCCGGAGATCTTCAAGGAGTACTTCGGCTCCGTGATCCCGGCCGGGGACAACAAGTTCTCCGCGCTGAACACCGCGGTGTGGTCCGGCGGTTCGTTCATCTACGTGCCCAAGGGCGTCAAGGTGGACATCCCGCTGCAGGCCTACTTCCGCATCAACACCGAGAACATGGGTCAGTTCGAGCGGACCCTGATCATCGTCGACGAAGACGCCTACGTGCACTACGTCGAGGGTTGCACCGCGCCGATCTACCAGTCCGACTCGCTGCACTCGGCGGTCGTGGAGATCATCGTGAAGAAGGGCGCCCGCTGCCGCTACACGACCATCCAGAACTGGTCGAACAACGTCTACAACCTGGTCACCAAGCGCGCCAAGTGCGAAGAGGGCGCGACCATGGAGTGGATCGACGGCAACATCGGCTCCAAGGTCACGATGAAGTACCCGTCCGTGTTCCTCATGGGCGAGCACGCCAAGGGCGAGGTCCTCTCGGTCGCGTTCGCGGGCGAGGGCCAGCACCAGGACGCCGGCGCGAAGATGGAGCACCTGGCGCCGCACACCTCCTCGACCATCGTGTCGAAGTCGGTGGCGCGCGGCGGTGGCCGCACCTCGTACCGCGGCCTGGTCAAGGTCGCGAAGCGGGCGCACCACTCGCGCTCCAGCGTCGTCTGCGACGCGCTGCTGGTGGACACGATCTCGCGGTCGGACACGTACCCGTACGTCGACATCCGCAACGACGAGGTCTCCATGGGCCACGAGGCGACCGTCTCGAAGGTCAGCGAAGACCAGATGTTCTACCTCATGTCGCGCGGTCTCGACGAGGCCGAGGCCATGGCGATGATCGTGCGAGGGTTCGTCGAGCCCATCGCGCGTGAGCTGCCGATGGAGTACGCGCTCGAGCTGAACCGCCTGATCGAGCTTCAGATGGAAGGGTCCGTCGGCTAGTCATGTCGGTTACCGAGAACAACGTTTCCGAAGCGATGCGCGAAGGGGTGGTCGTTCCGGCCACCTCTCGCGCGGAGCGATTCACCTCCTACGACGTCGAGGCCTTCGAGGTCCCCGGCGGTCGTGAGGAGAACTGGCGCTTCACGCCGATGAAGCGGCTGCGCGGCCTGCACGACGGGTCCGCCGCCGCCTCGGGTTCGGCCACCGTGGACGCCGACGCCGCCCCCGAACTGAAGATCGAGACGGTCGGCCGGGACGACGAGCGCCTCGGCGCCGCGGGTGTCCCGAGCGACCGGATCGCCGCGCAGGCCTACTCCTCGTTCACCGAGGCCACCGTCATCACGGTGCCCAAGGAGACGAAGACGTCGAAGCCGTCGACGGTGAAGATCACCGGACCCGGCGAGGGCAAGGTCGCCTACGGGCACGTGCAGGTGCGCGCCGAGCAGTTCTCCGAGGCCGTCATCGTCCTCGACCACGTCGGCTCGGGCACCTACGCCGACAACGTCGAGTTCGTCATCGGCGACTCGGCGAACGTCACCGTGGTCAGCGTCCAGGATTGGGCCGACGACGCGGTGCACGTCTCCGAGCAGCACCTCAAGCTCGGGCGCGACGCCAGCCTCAAGCACATCGTCATCACCCTGGGCGGTGACCTCGTGCGTGTCTCCCCGACGGCGACCTTCGCCGACAAGGGCGGCGACGTCGAGATGCTCGGCCTGTACTTCGCGGACGAAGCCCAGCACCAGGAGCACCGGCTCTTCGTCGACCACGCGGTGCCGAACTGCAAGTCGCGGGTGATGTACAAGGGCGCGCTGCAGGGCGATGGCGCGCACACCGTGTGGGTCGGCGACGTGCTGATCCGGGCGGCCGCCGAGGCCACCGACACCTACGAGCTCAACCGCAACCTGGTGCTGACGCCGGGCGCGCGGGCGGACTCGATCCCCAACCTGGAGATCGAGACCGGCGAGATCGAAGGCGCCGGCCACGCGAGCGCGACGGGAAGGTTCGACGACGAGCAGTTGTTCTACCTCCAGTCGCGCGGAATCGGCGAAGACGCCGCGCGCCGCCTGGTCGTACGCGGGTTCTTCCACGAGATCCTGGTCAAGATCGGCGTTCCCGAGGTGCGCGAGCGTCTCGAGGCCGCGATCGAAGCCGAACTCGAAGCCGTGGGCGCCTGAGCCCTCGTCCGTCCACATCAGACTTTTAGGAAAGAAATGCCTACGCTGGAAATCAAGGATCTGCACGCCTCGGTCACGACCGAGGAGGGCCCCAAGGAGATCCTCAAGGGCGTCAACCTGACCATCAAGTCGGGCGAGACCCACGCGATCATGGGCCCCAACGGTTCGGGCAAGTCCACGCTGTCCTACGCCATCGCCGGTCACCCCAAGTACGAAGTCACCTCCGGGCAGGTCCTGCTCGACGGTGAGGACGTGCTGGAGATGAGCGTCGACGAGCGCGCCCGCGCGGGCCTGTTCCTCGCCATGCAGTACCCGGTCGAGGTGCCGGGCGTGTCCATGTCCAACTTCCTCCGCACCGCGGCCACCGCGGTCCGTGGCGAGGCCCCCAAGCTGCGCCACTGGGTCAAGGAGGTCAAGGACGAGATGGGCAAGCTGGAGATCTCGTCCGAGTTCGCCGAGCGTTCGGTGAACGAGGGCTTCTCCGGCGGCGAGAAGAAGCGCCACGAGATCCTGCAGCTGGCGCTGCTCAAGCCGAAGATCGCCATCCTCGACGAGACCGACTCCGGCCTCGACGTCGACGCGCTGCGCGTCGTGTCCGAGGGTGTCAACGAGTTCAAGGCCAACAACGACGCCGGCGTCATGCTGATCACGCACTACACGCGGATCCTGCGGCACATCACGCCCGACTTCGTGCACGTCTTCGCCGGCGGCAAGATCGTCGAGTCCGGCGGCCGTGAACTCGCGGACGAGCTCGAGGAGAACGGGTACGTCAAGTACACCGGCTCCGCCGAGACCGCCGCCGTCTGATCACTGAACTTCACGACTACACCGAGAGGAGTTGGCCCGATGACCACCACCACGGCTAACTCTGTTCCGCTGGACGTAGCGGCCATCAGGGCCGACTTCCCGATCCTGACCCGCACGGTCCGGGACGGGAAACCCTTGGTGTATCTGGATTCCGGTGCGACGTCCCAGAAGCCGGCGCAGGTGCTCGAAGCCGAGCGCCGGTTCCTGGAGACCTCGAACGCCGCGGTGCACCGCGGCGCGCACCAGCTCGCCGAGGAGGCGACCGACGCCTACGAGTCCGCCCGTGTGCGGATCGCGGAGTTCGTCGGCGCCTCCCCGCACGAGCTGGTGTTCACCAAGAACGCCACCGAGGGCATCAACCTCGTCGCCTACGCGATGAGCAACGCCGCCACGGCCGGTCCCGAGGCCGAGCGGTTCAAGCTCGGACCCGGCGACGAGATCGTCATCACCGAGATGGAGCACCACGCGAACCTGGTTCCCTGGCAGCAGCTCTGTCAGCGCACCGGCGCGACGCTGAAGTGGTTCTCCGTCACCGCGGACGGCCGCCTCGATCTGTCCAATGTGGACGAGCTGATCACCGAGCGGACCAAGGTGCTGGCGTTCACGCACCAGTCCAACGTGCTCGGCACGATCAACCCGGTCGAGTTCCTGGTGAAGAAGGCCCGCAAGGTCGGCGCACTGGTCGTGCTGGACGCCTGCCAGTCGGTGCCGCACTTCCCGGTGGACCTGCACGCGCTGGACGTCGACTTCGCCGCTTTCGCCGGGCACAAGATGGTCGGCCCGTACGGCATCGGTGTCCTTTACGGCCGGCGTGAGCTGCTCGAAGCGATGCCGCCGTTCCTGACCGGCGGCTCGATGATCGAGCTGGTCCGCATGGAGCAGACCACCTTCGCCGCGCCGCCGCAGCGATTCGAGGCCGGCACCCCGATGACGTCGCAGGCCGTCGGTCTCGGCGCGGCCGCCGACTACCTGTCGGCGATCGGCATGGACCGGGTCGCCGCGCACGAGCACCTCCTCACCGAGGCGGCGCTTGCCGGGCTCGGCGAGATCCCGGGTGTGCGGATCATCGGCCCGACCGACATGGCCGACCGCGGCGGACTGGTGTCGTTCGTCATCGACGGCGTCCACCCGCACGACTCGGGGCAGGTGCTGGACAGCCTCGGCGTCGCCGTCCGCGTCGGGCACCACTGCGCGTGGCCGCTGCACCGGGCCTGCTCGGTGCCCGCGACCGTGCGCGCGTCGTTCTACGTCTACAACACACTGTCCGAAGTGGACGCGCTGGTGAACGGGGTGCGTGAGGCGCAGAAGTTCTTCGGGGTGGCGTGATGAACCTCGAAAGCATGTACCAGGAGATCATCCTGGACCACTACAAGAACCCGCACGGCCGCGGTCTGCGCGAGCCGTACGACGCCGAGTCGTTCCAGGTCAACCCGACCTGCGGCGACGAGGTGACGCTGCGGGTGAAGGTCGACGACGGGAAGGTCGCCGACGTCTCCTACGAGGGACAGGGCTGTTCGATCAGCCAGGCTTCCACGTCGGTCTTGACGGATCTCGTCGTCGGGCACACCGTGGAGGAGGCGTTCACCACCATGGACGCCTTCGTCGAGCTGATGCAGGGCAAAGGGCAGATCGAACCCGATGAGGACGTGCTGGAGGACGGCATCGCCTTCGCCGGCGTGGCCAAGTACCCGGCCCGCGTGAAATGCGCCCTGCTCGGGTGGATGGCGTTCAAGGACGCCGTCGCCCGCACGACCAACGGAGTTGAGACGGCATGACCGAACAGCAGACCGAAACCCGCGAGGGGCGCACGGCCGCCGACCTCGACGCCGAGACCGCCGCCGCCCCGGACAGCGCCGACGTGGCGAAGGTCGAGGACGTCGAAGAGGCGATGCGCGACGTCGTCGACCCGGAACTCGGCATCAACGTCGTCGACCTCGGGCTGGTCTACGACATCCGCGTCGAGGCGGACAACACCGCCACCATCGACATGACGCTGACGTCGGCGGCCTGCCCGCTGACCGACGTCATCGAGGACCAGACCGGTGCCGCGCTCGTCGGCGGGGGAACGGGGCTGGTCAAGGACTTCCGGATCAACTGGGTCTGGATGCCGCCGTGGGGTCCGGAGAAGATCACCGACGACGGCCGCGAACAGCTGCGGGCGCTCGGCTTCACCGTCTGAGGCTCGCTTCGCTCCTTTCGAGTGCTAGGAACGGTCCTTTCCTTGCGAAATTTGCAAGGAAAGGACCGTTCATTGCACTCGGGGGCGGGTAGAGGGCGCCGAGCGTATAACGGCCTATACCGCGCCGCTGGGTGCGGGTAGCGCGGGTTCGCGTGTCTGGATGGACGACGCGTGTGATCGGGCGGACGACACGCGTGATCAGGCGGACGACTCGCAGCGAAGCCCGGCCGGGCGCGTGTCGTCCATCCAGACACGCGTGTCGTCCGCCTGATCACGCGAGTCGTCCGGTCAAGCACAGGACATGAGGGTCGGACCACGCGGCAATAAGCTGCCGGGATGATCATCCGGTCCATCGCGCTCTTCGCGCTCGCCGCCCTGCTGGAAATCGGCGGCGCCTGGCTGATCTGGCAAGGCGTCCGGGAACACCGCGGCTACCTCTGGATCGGTGCCGGTGTCGTCGCACTGGGCCTCTACGGCTTCGTCGCCACCTTGCAGCCCGACGCGAACTTCGGCCGTATCCTCGCCGCGTACGGCGGAGTGTTCGTCGCGGGTTCGCTGGCGTGGGGCGTGGTCGCCGACGGCTACCGCCCGGACCGCTACGACGTGATCGGCGCCTTGATCTGCCTGGCCGGGGTCGGGGTCATCATGTACGCGCCCCGAGGTTGAGCGGCGCTACTCTGCGCTGTGACCGAAACCGACTTCCCGCGCCGCCCGCCGACAGACCCGGGCCGAAGCGAAGATTCTCCCCGCTCCTGCTCGTGATGGTCCTGCTGGCCGTCGTCGGCGTGGGCACCGGCGGATACGGGTTCTGGACCCTGCTGAGCTATCGCATGGTGAGCGTCCCCGGCGGCGGGATGGCGCCCACGATCCAGCCGGGCGCGGTGGTCCTCATGGAGGTTTCCGCGTTCCCGGATTCGAGCCCCGCCGACGGCCGGATCGTCAAGCGGGTGATCGGTGTCGGCGGCGACCAGGTCGTGTGCTGTACGAACGACAACTTGATCGCCGTCAACGGGAAACCGGTCAAAGAGCCCTACACCGAGGACGACAACGGGCACGGCCGCAAGGAGTACCGGCCGTTCAGCGTCCAGGTTCCGCCGGGCGCCGTGTTCGTCGTGGGCGACCAGCGGAACAATTCCCGGGACTCACGGCTCTACGTCGGCATGCCGGGCGACGGCGCCGTGCCGCTGTCGAAAGTGGTCGGAGTCGTCGTCGGCTTGGGGAGTGTCCTCGCCGCCGACCCCTTCCCGCAGACCACCGCCTTCGTCGAGGCCGGGCTGCCCGGCGATCCGGTGTCCGACACCGGGTTCCGCACCTCGCGCAACCTCGCGTTCGGCGGGGCCGGGCTCGTCGCCGTCGGGGTCATCGGGGCGATCGTGACCGTTGTCCGCTCCGCCGGAAAACGACGAAGAGCAGCCGCAATCCCACCAATGCGCTGACCACCAGCAGGTTGTAGCCGAACATCTGGTGGAGCGTGACCCCGGCCAGCACCTCCGGGCCGGTCGCGCTGCCCAGCAGCAGCACGGCCATCAGGCCGGTGGCCACGCCGACGAACGCCAGCAGGATCTCGTGCACCAGCCCGGTGACCACGTCGCGGTCGCGTTCGTCGGAGAACAGCCGGACGTTGACCGAAAGCCTGCCCTGCTCCAGTGCGTCGCCGATCCGGTCAACGCGGCGGGGTAGCCGTCGCAGCACCGGCAGGAGCGCCATCAGTTCGTTGGTGGCCGTGGAGCGCAGCGATTCCGGGCGCAATCCGGCACCGACCTGCTCGGCGGCGTAGGCGCGGGATTCGACGACGATGTTGAATCCCGGCGCCAGCGCGGCCAGCGTTCCCTCCAAGGTGGCCAGGGCGCGGAACACCGCGGCGATGGGCGGGGGCACGCTGAGCTTGAAGTCGGCGATCACCCGGAACAGGTCGGTGAACATGTCCAGATCCGGGGCCTGGCCATGGTTGAAATGCTTGGCCACCAAGGCACCCAGCGCCCGCTCCAGCCGCCGCTCCTCGATCTCGTCCGGCCGGTCGACGATCTCCAGCAGGCCGTCGCGCAGCGCTGCCGGGTCTCCGCGGTCCAGTGCGAGGATCAGGTTCTGCAGTCCGCCGCGCAGGCCGGAGTCGAGCCTGCCGACGGAGCCGAAGTCGAGCAGGCCCAGCCTGCCGTCGGCGAGCAGCAGGACGTTGCCGGGATGCGGGTCGGCGTGGAAGACACCGCTGCCCATCACCTGGCCGAGCACGCACCGCAGCATCGACCGCGCGAGTTTCGCCCGTTCCGCGACCGGCACCTGCTCCTTGGCGGCGGCGAGCGGTTTGCCGTCGAGCCGCCGCATCACCAGGACACGTTCGGTGGACAGTTCTTTGTGGACGGTCGGGAGAGCGACCTCGGTGTCCGGGGACGCGGCGGTGACCGCTTCGATGTTCCTGGCCTCGGTGCGGAAATCGAGCTCCTCGACCAGTGCGTCGGCGAATCCTTCGGCGAGGTCGACGACGCCGAGCGAACGTGCCCAGCCCGCGCGCAGGTCCAGTGCGGCCGCCACCCGGCGGACGATGTCGAGGTCCCGATCGACCAGGGCTTGCACGCCGGGCCGCTGCACCTTGACGACCACGTCCTGCCCGCCCCGCAGCTTCGCCCGGTAGACCTGCGCGATCGACGCGGCCGCGATCGGTTCCGGGTCGAATTCGGCGAAGATCTCCTCCGGGTTCCCGCCCAGCTCCTCCCGCAGCACCGTCGCGACCTCGTCGGCGTCGGCGAAGGCGACCTGGTCCTGGAGTTTGCTGAGTTCGTCGACGAAAACCGGCGGCAGCAGATCGGAGCGGGTCGAGAGCAGCTGGCCGAGTTTCACGAACGTCACGCCGCCCTCCTCCAGCGCGCGCCGCAGCGAGCGCGCCAGTTTGGCGTGCCGGACCTGGGCGAGGCCGGGTTCGCGGCGGCCGGTGAGGTAGCGGCCGAGGCCGTGCTTGATCGCGATCCGGGTGATCTGGGAGTAGCGCCGGGTCCGCGCCGCGCGGCGGCGCATCGACCGGATCCTGCCGATCAGCCCGAGACCCGAACCGGCGGGAAGCGCGAGTTCCGCGACGAACAGGAAGATCAGCGTGGCCAGGAAGGCGCTGCCCGCCACGGGGATGACCAGCCCGGCGAAGGCGTTCCCCGCGTACATCGCCTGCGGGAACGCGGCGATGATGCCACCCGCGACCAGCCAGCCGAATCCGGCGGCGCAGCCCGCGCGGATCAGGCCGATCCGCACCCCCAGCACGCGGCGGGCGGCGACCACGAGCGGCCACAGCATGAGCGCGTAGACGGGCAGGGTGAGCAGGCCGAGCAGCAGGTTCATGCCGAAGAGGACATCACGCGCGGCCCGCGCTTGATTCCCGCTGGGGCGGGACGGTGCTCACCCCTGAGAGGGAGCGGACCCCGAAGTCGGCCCCGCGAAGGTGACCGAATGCGTGAACCCGCCCGGCCGCAGGCCCCGCTATCGCGGTGGCAGGGCGCCCTGTTCGCGTCCGCGACTTGGATGACCGGGCAGCGTCCTGCCGACGTCGATCGCGGACGCGGGTTCACCGACAGGCACTGAGAGGGAGCGGACCCCGAAGTTGTAGGTGGTGGTCGCCCCCTTGGGAGCGAGCAGGACACCGAGGACGGCGATCGCCGCCGCGGCGAGGAAGCCGGCACGAAGATCGAGGAGATCGCCGAGGAGGCCGATGAGCGGTGCTCCGGCGGCCTGTCCGAGTGCCAGCATCAGGAAGGCCACGCCGACACCGAAGGCGGGCGCCGCCGGGTAAGCCCTGGTGCCCCACAGGATCAGCACCCCGGTCAGTCCGATGTAGACGGCCCCGAAGAGCGCCGCCGCGACGACGAGCGCCGGGAGCGAGCGGGTGGCGAGCGCGAAGAGGGCCGTGGCGGCGGCGAACAGGACCATGCCCGCCGACCAGGCACGGCGCAGTCCCGCGCGGGAGGTCAGTTCGGCGGTGAACGCACCCGCCAGGCCGACCGCGCCGAGCACGATCCACACCACCGTCGAGGCGGTTTCGTCCAGGCCGCCGACGCTCACGGCGATGTCCCGGCCGAACGTCCAGATCGCCGCGCTGGCCAGGCCGAGGGTCGCGGCGGCGGGCAGCAGCCGTCCGGTGGCGGGCGGGAACAGCGGCGACGGCAGTCCTCGCGCGCGGTCGTCCTTCACCGGCGGCACGACCCGCGCGATCCACAAGGTCACCAAGGCCGAGGCCGCGGCGAAGGCCCACCAGGCCATCCGCCAGTCGCCGACGGCGAGCAGGGAGACCGGGCCCGAGACGAGCACGCCGAGTCCGGTCCCGGCGTTCACCACGGACTGGGCACGGTCCCGGCGGGTCACGCGGACGACGCGGGCGACCGCGTCGGCGAGCGAGGGGGAAGCCAGGCCGGTGCTGACTCCGGCGAGGACGACGCCGAGCGCGAGGACGCCCGCGTTCGGCGCGGCCGCGATCAGGGACGTTCCCGCGGTGGCGGCCATCCCGGCGGTGAGCGCCCCCGCCCGCGCGCCCCAGCGGGTCGTCACGGCGGTCGAAGCGACGACCGCGAGGCAGTACGCGACGTAGCTTCCCGCCGCGATGGCGCCGAGCGTGCCGCCGTCGAGGCCGAATTCCGTTCGGAGCGTAGGCGCGAAGAGGCCGTACGCGTACCTCGCGAGCCCGTACGAGACCGCGATCAGCGACAACCCGGCCGCGGTGAAGGTCAGTTCGCGTTTGTACGAAGAAACCATCAGCTCTCCTCCAGGGGTATACCGAGCGGTATACATCTGGAGTATTCCCGCATTTCGCGCTCGGGTCAACCGATCGGTATAGTCGAGGCATGCTGACACCGGCCGGCGAGCGCGTCCTGAGCGCCGCGAGCGAGCTCTTCTACCAGGAGGGCCTGAACGCCGTGGGCGTCGCGGCCATCGCCGAGGCCGCGGGCGTCACGAAGAAGACGCTGTACGCGTCCTTCGGGTCGAAGACGGAGCTCACGATCGCGTACCTGCGAAGCCGTCACGACATCTGGTGGGCGTACCTCGAAGAGCGGCTGGCGGAGGCCGAAGCGCCGCGGGCGCTGACGGTCTTCGACGCCTACGTCGACCACCCCAAGCTCGGGAGCGACCGGGGCTGCGCGTTCCTCAACGCGGCCGCCGAACTGCCCGCCGGGCATCCCGGGCTCGACGTGATCCGGCGGCACAAGGCGGCGGTGCGGGCGAAGTTCGCCGAACTCCTCCGCGAGGACGTCCCGGGCGCGGCCGATCCCGAGCGGCTCGCGGAGCAGCTCTTCCTCCTGCTCGAAGGCGCCGTCGCGCACACCGGCATCGACGGGGACGCGCATCGGGTCACGCTCGCGAGGGAGATCGCGGAGATACTGATGAGGGATCCGCGCGAACCCGGCACACGCTAGAAAGACCCCATGCGACTTTTCGGCCCGCTCCTGGATCGGGCGACCTATCGTCGATGGGTCTACTTCATCCTCGGCGGCGCACTGAGTGTGCCTTATCTGCTCTTCGCCGCCATCATGGTGCCGTCGCTGCTGCCCCTCGTCGTGACGTTGGAACGCGGGACCGTCATCGGGCTGATCACCGTCGTCGTGGTGATGATCGCGTCTTCGTTCATCCCCGCCGTCCGCGTGCTGGAGGGCGCGGCCGTGCGGGAACTGCTGGACGATCCCGTGCCGGGAGTCGTGTTCGGTCCCGCGGGGAACTGGCCCGTCCGCCTGCGTTCGACCGCGATGTTCCTGCTGCACGTGAGCACCGGGTGTGTCGTCAGCCTGGTGAGCCTGTTCGTCCCGGTCGCGTTCGGTTTCACGATCGCGGCCCCGTTCAGCGGCCGGATCGCCCTGACCGACGAGAGCGCGATCGAGGTGCCGAAGGGCTGGGCGAGCGCGTGGATCCCGCTGGCGTGCCTGCTCGGCGTCGTCGCGCTGGCCTACGTCGTGTGGGGTGCGGGCGCGGTGCTGACCCGCTGCGCGAAGAGCCTGCTGGGGGTCTCGGCCGCGGAGCGGATCGCCCAGCTGGAGAAGCGCACCGAACAGCTCGCCGAACGCAACCGGCTCGCGCGCGAACTGCACGACTCGGTCGGGCACGCGCTGAGCGTCGTGACCATCCAGGCCGGCGCGGCGCGGCGCACGCTGAGGTCCGATCCGGAGTTCACCGAGCAGGCACTGACCGCGATCGAGGATTCGGCCCGCGCCGCGCTGGACGATCTCGACCACGTGCTCGGCCTGCTGCGCGACGAGGCGTCGTCCAGGACGCCGCAATCAGGGCTGACGGAGCTGCCCGCGCTGGTCGAGGCCACCCGGCTGGCGGGCGCCGAGGTGTCGGCGGAGATGCGCGGTGATCCGTCCGCGGTGCCGCCGGTCGTCTCGCGTGAGGCGTACAGGATCTTGCAGGAATGCCTGACGAACGCGTTGCGGCACGCCGGTAAGGTGCCCGTGGCGGTCCTCGTCGACGCCGGGGCGGAGCTGTTGCGGGTGCGGGTGTCCAATCCGCTCGGCGACGCGCCGCCGTCACGGGACGGGGGCGGCCGGGGGCTGAGGGGAATGACGGAACGGGTGGAAGTGCTCGGGGGCACGATCACCGCGGGCCGCGCGGACGGATTCTGGAAGGTCGAGGTGGCGGTGCCATGGGGGGAACGGCGATGAGCATCGGGGTGCTGCTGGTCGACGACGAACAGCTCATCCGGGCGGGGCTGCGGGCGATCGTCGCCTCGGAGCCCGATCTGGAGGTCGTCGGCGAAGCGTCCGACGGCGCCGAGGTGCCCGGCCTGGTGTCGCGGTTCCGGCCCGACGTCGTGCTGATGGACGTCCGGATGCCTTCGGTCGACGGGATCCGCGCGACCACGCATCTGATGTCCACTATGGATGATCCGCCGAAGGTGATCGTGGTGACCACCTTCGAAAACGACGACTACGTCTACGACGCCTTGCTCGCCGGGGCGAGCGGCTTCCTGTTGAAGCGGGCCAAGCCCGAGGAGATCGTCGCGGCGATCCGCACCGTGGCGGCGGGGGAGTCGCTGCTGTTCCCGGCGGCGATCCGGCGGCTGGCCGCGCAGCAGGCGAACCGGGGACCACTGGACGGTCTGGCCGGTGCCGGGCTCACCGAACGCGAAAGCGAGGTGCTGCGGCTGATGGCGGGCGGACTGTCCAATGTGGAGATCGCGGGGGAGCTGTACCTCGGCGTGCAGACGGTCAAGACGCACGTCGGGAACGTGCTCGCGAAACTCGGCGCGCGGGACCGGACGCAAGCGGTGATCAAGGCCTACGACACCGGATTCGTCACGCCTGCGGGCTGAACACGGTAGGGTTCCGGCGTGGATACCAACGTCAATCGTCGTCGCCTGCTGGGGCTGGGCACGGTCGCCGCCGCGGGCGCGGTGCTCGGGACGGCGCAGGTCGCCCAAGCCGCCGAAGAGTCCGATCAGGACATCGCCGCCGTCGACGCCGCGTCCGCCGCGCGCCGGATTTCCCAGGTCTACGCCCGTGAAACCGCGAAGGCGGGCGGCACCTGGTCTTCCTATGTCAGTGTCGCGGATTCCGCCGGGAACCCGGTCCCCGCCGTCTCCGAGCGGGCCGACGACGTGGTCGAGGCCTACAGCGTCAACAAGATCGCCGTCGCCGCGGCGGTGCTCGACAAGATCGACCGCGGACTGCTCACTTTGGACCAGCGGGTCGACGTCACGGCCGACATCGTCATCAAGGACACCGACGGCATCTTCGCCCTCGACGGCGCGTACCCGAGTTCGGTGACGCTCGGGCACGCGATGGCCGCGCTGCTGACGCTGTCCGACAACACCGCCGTCCGTCTGTGCGGACTGGTCTGCCCCGCCGCGGAACTCAACGAAATCCTGCGCGGCAAGGGTTTCGTGCACACGCAGGTCGTTCCGGTGGCGAACCCGAACCGGTTCTTCCTCGGCAAGACGACCCCGGCCGAAACGCATACGCTGCTGCGGAAACTGGTCGACGGGACCCTGCTCTCGGCGAAGTCCACCGAGTACCTGCTGAACATCCTGCGTTCGCTGAGCGCGTTCACCGACGGCGTGCGGCTCGACCTGACCTCGGCCGAGCGGCTGCGGGTCGCGACGAAGGCGGGCTGGTTCAACGACGGCCGCAACGAGGCGGGCGTGATGTTCAGCGCGGACGGCAAGCCGATCCTCACCTACGCGCTCTTCGCTTCCGGCGCGTTCGCCGGTGATCCCGCGGTGAACAAGGACGACTTCGCCGCGACGCATCCGGCGTTGCGGGCGCGGGCGAGGCTCGGCAGGACGATGTTCCGCTCGGTCGAGAAGCTGACGGCCGCCACCGCACGCACCTACGCGGCCGCTCCGTACCGGGCGGCCAACGGCGGCTGACCGTCAGTCTCCGCAGACCTGCGCTGACGTTGCGAAAGCCACTTTCGCAACGTTGAAGGTTGCGAAAGTGGCTTTCGCAACGCGACTTGTCCTCAGCGGACCAGGTCAGTCGAGGGCGGCGAGGATCAGCGCGGCCATCGCGGCGGGATCCCCGTTTTCCGGGCGCAGCACCAGATCCGGGCTCTCGGGTTGCTCGTAGGGAGCGTCCACCCCGGTGAACCCGCTGATCTCGCCGGCCCGCGCCTTCGCGTACATCCCCTTGGGGTCGCGGTCTTCGCAGACCTCCAGCGGGGTGTCGACGAAGATCTCGAGGAACGGCAGCCCGGCGGCCTCGTGCGTGGCGCGGGCGAGTTCGCGGTCGGCGCGGTACGGGCTGATCAAGGAGACCACCGAGACCACGCCGGCGTCGGCGAACAGCTTCGCGACCTCGGCGACGCGGCGGACGTTCTCGGCGCGATCGGCGGGGCTGAAGCCGAGGTTCCCGTTCAGCCCGTGCCGCAGGTTGTCGCCGTCCAGCAGGTACGCGGGCCTGCCTGAAGCCACCAGCCGCCGCTCCAGTTCCACGGCCACACTCGATTTCCCGGACGCGGACAGCCCGGTGAGCCAGACGGTGAGCCCGCGTGTCGCGCGTTCCGCCCTGGTGACCGCGGCGGTATGCCAGACGACGTTCGACGCGGTCACGCTCGGCCCGGTGATCATGCCCGCCGCGACCGTCGCGCCGGAATGCTCGTCCACGAGCAGGAAACCTCCGGTGGAGCGGTTGCGGCGGTAGGAATCGAAGAGCAGTGGCTGCCGGGCACGCAGCCGGATCCGGCCGATTTCGTTGAGCGACAACGACTTCGCGGTCTCGTCGCGGTGCAGGGTGGTGACGTCGAGCCGGTAGTCCAGGTCGCGGATCTCGGCCTTGGTCTCCCTGGTGGTGTGCCGCACGACGTAGGTGGAGCCGGGTGTCAGCGAGCTTTGTTCGGAGAACCAGCACACCATCGCGTCGACGTCCCGGCTCGTGTGGGGACGGTTGCCGGGGCGGCAGATCAGGTCACCGCGGCCGAGGTCGAGGTCGTCTTCGAGTTCGATCGTGACGGCCTGCGAGGCGAAGGCCTCGGTGACCGTGGTGCCGCCCGGGCCCCAGATCGCGCGTACCGTGGAGGTGAAGCCGGAGGGCAGGACGGCGACCTCGTCACCGGGTTTGAACACCCCGCCCGCGATGGTGCCCGCGTAACCGCGGAAGTCGCGGCTGTGCTCACGGATCACGTACTGCACGGGGAATCGCGCGTCGATGAGGTTGCGATCCGAGGCCACGTGCACCTGTTCGAGATGATGCAGCAGGGAAGTCCCTTCGTACCAAGGCATACTGGCGCCCCGGTGGACGACGTTGTCGCCGTGCAAGGCCGACATCGGCACGAAGGTGAGATCGTGCACCTGAAGCTTCATGGCGAAGCGGCGGAACTCCTCGCGGATCTCTTCGAAGCGTTCCTGCGACCAGCCGACCAGGTCCATCTTGTTGACGCACAGCACCAGATGCGGGATTCCCAGCAGGCTGGCCAGGAACGCGTGCCGTCGCGACTGTTCGAGCACGCCTTTGCGGGCGTCGATCAGGATCAGCGCGAGATCCGCCGTGGAGGCGCCGGTGACCATGTTCCGGGTGTACTGCACGTGTCCCGGCGTGTCGGCGATGATGAACTTCCGCCGTGGCGTGGCGAAATAGCGATGGGCGACGTCGATCGTGATGCCTTGTTCGCGCTCGGCGCGCAGACCGTCGGTCAGCAGCGCGAGGTTCGGGTACGCCTCGCCGCGGTCGCGGCTGGTGCGTTCGATGGCTTCGAGCTGGTCGGTGAACACCGTCTTCGAATCGAACAGCAGGCGGCCGATCAGCGTCGACTTCCCGTCGTCGACGCTGCCCGCGGTCGCGAGGCGGACCAGTGAAGCGCCCATCAGAAGTAGCCTTCCTTCTTCCGGTCTTCCATACCCGCCTCGGAGATCCGGTCGTCGGCGCGGGTGGCGCCGCGTTCGGTGAGCCTGCTGACCGCCACTTCGGCGACCACCTCGCCCGGTGACGTCGCCACCGACTCGACACAGCCGGTGCAGGTCGCGTCGCCGACGGTGCGGAAGCGAACCGTTGCCTCGTAAGGACTTTCGCTTTCGTTCACCGTGAGAAAGCGCGTGTGCGCGAGGAGCATGCCGTCCCGCTGGACGACCGGACGCTGGTGTGAGTAGTAGATCGAGGGCAGGTCGACATTCTCCGCTTCGATGTACTGCCAGATGTCGAGCTCGGTCCAGTTGGACAGCGGGAAGACGCGGATGTGCTCACCCTTGCGGTGCCTGCCGTTGTACAGATCCCACAGCTCCGGCCGCTGATTGCGCGGATCCCACTGGCCGAACTCGTCTCGGAAGCTGAAGACCCGTTCCTTCGCGCGGGCCTTCTCTTCGTCGCGCCGGGCGCCGCCGAAGACCGCGTCGAAGGAATGCTCGCGAATTCCCCGCAGCAGGGCGACGGTCTGGAGCCGGTTGCGGCCGGCCTTCGGGTCTCCGACGACCCGGCCCGCGTCGATGTCGTCCTGGACGCTGGAGACGACGAGCCGGAGCCCGTACCTGTCGACCGTGCGATCCCGGAACTCGATGACCTCGTCGAAGTTGTGCCCGGTGTCGACGTGCATCACCGGGAACGGTGGCGGCGACGGCCAGAACGCCTTGGCCGCGACGTGGAGCATCACCATCGAATCCTTGCCGCCGGAGAACAGCAGCACGGGCCGTTCGAAGGTCGCCGCGACCTCGCGGAAGATGTGCACGGCTTCGGCTTCGAGTGCTTCGAGATGGGTGAGCTCGTAGGCCGGGGACGCCATCGTGACCTCCGTCGTTCGAGATCAGAAAAGTAGAACAAGTTCTTGTGCTTGGTCAAGGGGAGGAGGACGCTGTCGGCATGGACCTGGTCGCACTCGAAGAGATCCGACGCCTCAAAGCCCGCTACCTCCGCTGCCTCGACCTCAAGCTGTGGGACGAGATGGCCGGGACCCTGACCGCCGACGTGCACGCGCGATACGGAACGCCGTCATATGGCAAACCGCTGACCTTCGAAGGCCGCGAAGCGATCGTCGAGTTCTTCCGCAACGCTGTCGGCCCAGGCGTCACCACGGTGCACTTCGCCGGGCAGCCGGAGATCGACGTCGACGGCGACACCGCGACGGGCACCTGGCTGATGCGGGACAAGGTGATCGTGCCCGAGCACCGGGTGATCATCGAGGGGGCGGCGTACTACGAGGACACCTATCGGCGGGTGGACGGCGTGTGGCTGACCGCGTCCACCCAGTACGACCGGCTGTACGAAACGATGATGTCGATGGACGACGTGCCGAGCCTGAAGCTCACCGCGAACCGGTGGTCCTCCTGACCCGCGTTTCGTCCTCTAAATGCGTTCGTGGCCTCGGGTGTCGTGAAGGGGTCCTTTGAGACGTTGAGCGTCCTGAAGGGGTCCTTCGGGACACCCGGGCGGCGCGAGCAACCGACGCATTTAGAGGACGAAATGCGTCAGGTGTCGCGGCGCGTTCGGTGCCCCCAATGTGGCATTGGGGACGCCGGGTGGCGGCTGATCCTGGGTGTGGCGCTCGTGGTTCGCATTTCGTCCTCTAAATGCGGCGTGGCTCGCGTGTCGTGAAGGGGTCCTTTGAGACGTTGAGCGTCCTGAAGGGGCCCTTCAGGACGCCGGGCGGCGCGAGCAACCGACGCATTTAGAGGACTAAACGCGTGGGGTGGCGGCCCCCGGATTCCGCCGTGACGGCATCGGCGGCCGCGACCAGCGCGGCGCCCCGGCGCGCGATCTCCGCACCGGTGATCGGTTCGCCGACCGACAGCGTGAGCACCAGTTCCTGCCGTCCCGAAGCGTCGAACGTCGGGGCGGCCAGCAGGCTCACCGCGTGCTTGCGCCGCGGCTCCAGATCGGCGCCGAGGTAGACGCGCTCGCCGAGACTCGACACGAGTTCTCCCACGAGGCCCCGCACTTCCGGTGGCAGTTCCTCCGCGCCGACGCCCGCCATCAGCGCGTAGAGCCGCCGCCCCGCGGAAGTCAGGCTCTCCACCAGATAGCCGTGCTCCCGGCATTCGGCGACGACGCGGCGAAGGTGCGCTTCGTCCAGTCGCACCGGGACCGCCGGCGGCTTGGCCAGCCACGCGTCGAACGCCGCGTCGGAGTCCCACAGCACGTACATCAGGCCCACCGGCGGCGCGAACGGATACGTCTCGCCGAGTTTGACCCGGCCCGGGCCGGCGCTCTGCAGCATCAGGATCCGGTCGCCGACCACCGCCGACGCCGTGCACGTCGCGCTGTAGCGCCTGCTCAAGTCCTCCAGATGCCGTCGCGCGACCTCGCTCGCGCCGAAACCCTCGCTCGCGACGCGGCCGGCGGTGACCATCGCGGGCCCCAGTCGGTAGGTGACCGGCTGGGGGTCTCGGACCAGATAGCCGCCCGCCGTCAGCTCGGTCACGATGCCTAGGCAGGTCGGTTTCGCCAGGTCGAGCTCGCGCGCGAGCTCCGAAAGACCGAAGCGCCGGCCGGGGTTCGAGGCGAAGAAGTCGAGCAGCCGCACGACTCGCTCGGTGGGCGGGGAGTGTCGGGCCATTGACCCATCCTTAGAACGCGTTCTAGTCTGACCGTGCGAAGAACGTACCAAGTCGGTACATATTTGTACCAGTATGAGGAGTCGCCGGTGCTCACTCAACCGCTCGCGGACGCGATCGCCGAAGCCGAGAAGGTCATCGCGGAGGCGCCGCACATCCGCACCGAACAGGATCTGGTCGAGGGGTACGACTACCTCGCCGGCAGTATCCGCGCCTCCCTGCAGATGGCGTGGGCCTACGAACGCGACTACCCGTTCTTCACCCAGTCCACCGGGCCGTACACGAAGATGGGCCTGGACAACCCGGACACGCTGTACTTCAACGCGAACATCCGCGAGGACCGCGAGTACGTCGTCACCGGGACGCGGGGGAGCACGGCCGACGTCAGTTTCCAGGTCCTCAACGGCGATTACTCGCCCGTCGAGGTGCCGGACAGCCTCGCCGCCTTCGACGACCGCGAGATCGAAATCGCCGACGACGGCACGTTCGAACTCCGCTTCGGCCCGGCGAAACCCGACCCCGGCCCCAATTATTTCGTCCTCGGCCCGGGTTCGTCGATGCTCGTGGTGCGCGAGGTCTACAGCGACTGGGCCACCGAACGCCGCGGCACGATCCAGATCCAGTGCGCCGACACCGCGGGCGGCGCCCCCGCGCCGCTCACCCGCGACGGGCTGGCCAAACGGTACGGCGTCACCGGCAAGATCCTGCTGAGCAGGCTGCGCACCTTCCTCGCCTTCCCGAAGTGGTTCTACCTGAACCTGCCGGTGAACACGATGACCGAGCCGCGCCCCACGCCGGGCGGCCTGACCACGCAGTACTCGTCGGCGGGGCACTACGAACTCGGCGACGAAGAGGTCATGATCGTGACGGTGCCGCGTTCGGACGCGCCCTATCAGGGCATCCAGCTCGGCAGCGTCTGGTATCTCTCACTCGACTACATCAACCATCAGACGAGCCTCACCGCCGACCAGGCGCGGGTCGACCCGGACGGCAAGATCCGCTTCGTGATCAGCGAACGCGACCCGGGCCTGGCGAATTGGCTCGAACGCACGGGGCACGACCGCGGGTACGTCCAGATCCGCTGGCAGCGCCTCTCCCGTGCGCTCGACGGAACCGACGGTCCCGAGGTCGAGGTGGTGAAGTTCGGCGAACTCGCCGACCGGTTGCCGTACTACGACGAGGCGCGGGTGACCCCGCGAGAATGGGCGGACCGGATCTCGGCGCGTCAGAACGCCGTCGCGGCGAGGATGCTGGGATGACGGATCTCGTGCGGGACAAGGTGATCGTGGTCTCCGGTGTCGGTCCGGGGCTCGGCCGGTCCATCGCCACGCGCTGTGCCGCGGCGGGCGCCGACGTCGTCCTCGCCGCCCGCACCGAAGCACGGCTCGCCGAGGTCGCGAAGGAGGTCGACGCGCTCGGCCGCCGCGCGGTCACCGTGCCCACCGACATCACCGACGACGCTTCGGCCGCGAACCTCGCCGAGACCGCCTTGACGGCGTTCGGCCGGGTGGACGCCTTGGTGAACAACGCTTTCGCCATCCCGCCGATCATGGATCTCGCCGACGTCGACCTCGCCGACGTGCGGGCGGGTTTCGAGACCAACGTGCTCGCCGCCCTGCGGCTCACGCGACTGTTCACGCCTTCGCTCGCCGAGAGCGGCGGCTCGGTCGTGATGATCAATTCGGCCGTACTGCGGCATTCCCGGCGGACGTTCGGCGCGTACAAGATGGCGAAGGCCAGCCTGCTCGCGCTCGCGCAGAGCCTCGCCTCGGAACTCGGGCCGCGGGAGATCCGGGTCAATTCCGTGGCACCCGGCTACATCTGGGCGGACTCGCTGAAATGGTATTTCGCTTACCTGGCCAAGGAACGCGGGGTGCCGCCGGAGCAGGTGTACGCCGAGACGGCGGAGACGATCGACCTGCGCCGCCTGCCGGAGCCGGACGAGATCGCGGACACCGTCGTGTTCCTCGCCTCGTCGCTCGCCCGCTGCGTCACCGGCCAGTGCCTCGACGTCAACGCCGGCGAATATCACCACTGAATCCAGGAGAGAACATGCTGCCAGGGCGGGAAAACATCGGCACCGTGGACGATCTGCACGCGTCGGCGGCGAAGCTCACCGGCTTGGACGACTTCGGCGGCGAAGACCATCTCGAAGGTCTCCGCGTGCTGCTGGATTCGTACACCCGCGAGGCGGGTTTGACCCCGTACGGCAACAAGATCCATCGCGCGTTCCTGCGCGGGGCGCTGGTGGCGAGGTCGCTGAGCGAGGCCTCGTGGAAGCAGAACCCGGAGTACGCCGACGTGCCCGTCGAACGGCCGATCTTCGTCACCGGCCTGCCGCGCACCGGCACCACGGCGCTGCACCGGCTGCTCACCGAGGATCCGGCGCACCAAGGGCTGGAGGTCTGGCTGACCGAGGTGCCGCAACCGCGGCCGCCACGCGAGACGTGGGCGGAAAACCCGGTCTTCCAAGGGATCCAGGCGGGTTATGAGAAGCACCATGTCGAGCATCCCGAGTTCATGGGGCTGCACCACATGTCCGCCGATCAGGTCGAGGAATGCTGGCAGCTGCTGCGGCAGTCGCTGAAATCGGTGTCCTACGAATGCCTCGCGCACGTGCCGTCGTATTCGCGCTGGCTGGACGGGCAGAGCTGGACCGACGCCTATCGCAGGCACCGGCGCAACCTGCAGCTCATCGGCCTGCCGGACGCCGGGCGCCGCTGGGTGCTCAAGAACCCGAGCCATCTTTTCGCGCTCGACGCGCTGCTGGAGGTGTACCCGGACGCACTCATCGTCCAGACCCATCGCGCGCCGAGTACCATCGTCGCGTCGGTGTGCAGCCTGAACGAGCAGGCTTCGGAGGGCTGGTCCGACGTCTTCCGCGGCGACGTGATCGGCCGCAGTCAGCTGGACCTCTGGGCGCGGGGTGCGGAAAAGTCACTGGAGGCAAGGAAAAGGCACGATCCCGCGCAGTTCTGCGATATCCGGTATGAGGATTTCGTCGGCGACCCGATCGGCACGGTCGAGGGCGTCTACCGGCATTTCGGTCTCCCGCTGAGCGACGCCGCGCGGGACGCGATGACGGTCGTGCACGCCGAAAGCCGTTCGGGGGAAAGAAAACCCGTGCACCGGTACGACCTCGCGGACTTCGGGCTCACCGCCGGCGAGGTCGACGAACGCTTCTCGGCCTACCGCGCCGCCTACGATCTCTGACGGTCAGAAGCCGGCGACGCGCTGCGAGGGCAGGCCGCGCGTCGTGATCCCGCGCAGCACCTCGACCCGGTCCGACCCCGGACGCCCGAGCACCCAGCTCGACCCTGGGACTTCCTTGGCCTGCTTCTTCAACGGTGCCAGCAGACGGGAAGCGTCCTTGTAGGACCGGATGGCGCCGTTCCCGCACACCAGGGTCGCCAGCGAGACCGTCACCGGGAGCCCGTCGGCCGACCACGGCGTGTCCAGCAGCGCGGCGGCGACCGTACCGATCTCGTCGACGTCGCAGGCGATCAGGAAATCGTCCCCGCCCACGTGGCTGACGCGCATCCGGCGCAGCCGGGCCTCCAGATCGGTGAGCGTCCGGCCGAGCGTGCGGATCAGATCGTCGCCCGCCGCGAACCCGGCGGTGTCGTTGACCGTCTTGAACGAATCGACGTCCAGCCAGGCAGCGACGAACGGCTCCCGGGCGTTGATCCGGCGATCGACGTCCCTCGCGACGGCGTCGCTGCCGGGCAGACGGGTCAGCGGGCTCAGCGAGACCGCCTCCTCGACCTTCGCCTCCGCGACCCCGCGGACGACCTCGTTCACCAGCACTACGCCGACACACCGGCCGCGGTCGTCGACCACCACGACGTCGTCGCCGGTCCGGCCCCAGTCCGCGTCGGTGACCAGTTCGAGGAATTCGAGCGCGCTCGCGTCGGCGTGGATCGTGTGCGGCCGGTCGGCGAGCCGCGACGCCGGCCGTTTGGCGTGCAGGGCGTGGCCGTACAACCCGGTGACCGCGACGAGGAACCGGGTCCGGTCGATCGACCACTGTGGACGGTGCCGGTCGTCGATGCCGACGATGCCGCTCGGGCCGTCGGCGGCGGCCAGCACCTCGCGTACGTCGTCGCAGGTCGCGTCTTCCGGCAGCGTGGTCGCGGGCCGGAGGAAGTCGCCGACGCGGCGGGCGCGGGCGGTGCCGGGGATGAACGGCCCTGGCGCGTCCGGCGCGGGCAGCGGCGCGTGGTCGCCGTCCGGCGGGGCGAGGAGATTGCCCTGCGCGATCCGCACCCCGAGCCGCCGCGCGGACTCCAGCTGCTCCGTGGTTTCGAGCCCGGTCGCGACCAGGCGGTTGTCGGTGCGCGACGCGAAGTGCAGCACCGCTTCGACCACCGCGACGGCGGCGGGGTCGTGCGGCAGGCCGCGCAGCACGCTGCGGTCGAGTTTCACCAGGTCGACGGGTGCCGAAGCGAGCAGCGTCAGCGGGAGGTCGCCGCGGCCGAGGCCGTCGAGCGCGAGCCGGAAGCCGAGTTCGGTGAGCCGCCGCATACCGGTCAGCAGCAGGTCGGCGGGGATCTGCGTGAACGGCGGCCCGATCTCCAGCACCACGTCCCTGGTCCGGCGGCCTGCCAGGCTGAGCGCGTCGGTCAGCGGGTCGAACTGGGACGGCGGCGCCGCCACCGTCCGCGCGGACAGGTTGAGGTGCAGGGGGAGGGCGGCCTGCGGTTCACGCAGCTGCCGCACGGCCTCGGCGGCCAGCCCGACGTCGACCTCGGCCAGCCTGCCGTTGCGCCGGGCGTCGGCGAGCAACTCGTGGGCGGTCCCACGGCCCGGCCGCGCCAAAGCTTCGAACGCGACGACGCCACCGGTGTGCAGGCTGTACAACGGCTGGTAAGCGAAGCGGACAGCGATCTGCAACGTCACAAGCGAATGTTCGCGGGTGGCGGCACGAAACGAAATACGTGTCAACTGATGTTCATCGTGAAGGCACCTGGGTTACCTAGAACGGCGTAACGCACGCCACCCGATCAGGTGTTTTCTTACTTGCCACGGTGACAATCGGAAAAGCGCCGACATCGCTTCGGTGGTACCCGAAACATCTTCGCGACCGCTGGTGAATGCCTGCTGATGCGCGATGGGCAACGTGAAGAACCGATCGAAGAACACCGGCACCAGTTCGGGCGGCATTCCGCACAGCGCCCGCAGCCCATACCGTCGCAACCCGTGCACGGCACGCGCCGAAGACGGCCACAGCGCCCGGTGCGCGGCCGACGCCGCCGCGGCGGGGCCTCGATCCCAAGCACGGACCACGGCGTCGGCCACCGGTTCCGCGAGCCGGATCGACGTCGCGACGCTGTACCCGGTCGCCGGATGCACCAGCGCTCCGGCGGCCCCGAACGGCACCGTCCGGCCGCGCCGGGGCGCGGGCAGGTCGAGCACGATCCGCACGCGTTCCTCACGCCCGTGCGCCGTCAGCCCGACGGCCCGGAGCCGGGTGCGCAACCGCGCCGCGAGGACGTCCAGTGGAAGCCCGGGCTTGCGGGCGAGCGAGGTCTCCTCGACCAGGACCGTGCCGTCGCCGAGCGGCAGTACATAGAGGAATCCGGACTCCGTGTCCCGCCAGTCCATGAACACGGCGGTGTCCGGACGGTCGACCAGCCGCAGCGCGTCCTCGGCGGGGAGGACCACGCCGAACGCCGTCTGTTCGTAGCGGTTCCCCCGCGGCCGGACGCCGGAAGCGTCCACGTACAGACCCGTCGCGAAGGTCCGTCCGTCCTCCAGCCGCACCGAGGAACCCTGCCGCCCGTGGTCCACGCCGGACACCTTCCCGGCGACGACGTCGTAGCCCTCGCTCAGCCACCGGCGCAGGCCGTCGTTGTCCACCACCAGGTACTGACGATCCAGGACGTGCGGTCCGGTCCCGAAGGCGAGCGTGGCCGACGGCGCGCACGCGACGGCGCTCGTAGGCAGTGCGGGCAGTTCGTCGGCCCACAGCCCGTAGGTCGCCCGCCAGCGTCTGCCCGGGGTCGGGTCGATCAGGACCGTCGCCAGGCCGCGCCGGGCGCAGGCACGCGCGAGCGCCCGCCCCGCCGGGCCGCCGCCCGCGATCACCACGTCCGCCACCTTCGTATCTCATCACGCCGCCCCGACGGATACGGTGTTGCGCATGGAACAGACGGACCCGAGGACGTGGCGGCGCGATCCGGCGAGCGAGAGCGCCGGGTTCACCGACCTCGCCACGAGCCCGTTCCGGATCGACCGCGACCGGATCGCCGCGTCGCCCTTCTTCGCGCGGCTCGGCGGGGTGACGCAGGTGGTCAGCGCCGGCGGTTCCGGGCTCCTGCACAACCGGCTCACCCACAGCCTCAAGGTCGCGCAGGTCGCCCGCGCGATCGCCGAGCGGATCAATTCCGTCGGCGATTCCGCCGAACTGGCCGCGAAACTGGGCGGTTGTGACCCGGACGTCGCCGAGGCCGCCTCGCTCGCGCACGATCTGGGACATCCGCCGTTCGGGCATCTCGGCGAGCAGACCCTCGACCGGATCGCCCGGCACCGGTTCGGCCTCGCCGACGGTTTCGAAGGCAACGCGCAGTCGTTCCGGATCATCACCACCACCGACGTGCGTGGCCCGTCCGCGTCCGGTCTGGACCTCACCACGGCGGTGCGCGCCGCGGTGCTGAAGTACCCGTGGGCGCGGCTGCACGTGCCCGATCCGCATCCGACGTCGATGGCCGTCCAGCCCCGCGGCGCCGCCGAACCGGCCGACGCCCCCGGCACCGGCGCGAGCAAGTTCTCCGCCTACAGCACCGAACTCGACGACTTCACCCAGGCGCGGGCCCCGTTCGACGGCCGGATCGAACCCTGGCAGCAGACCGTCGAAGCGTCCGTGATGGACACCGCCGACGACATCGCGTACGCCATCCACGATCTCCAGGACTTCCACCGGATCGGTGTCCTGCAGCACGCTCCGGTCGCCGCCGAGTTCACCGGCTGGGTCGACCACGCGGTGGAACTGGCCGCACTGGACGAAGCGACCTTGACCGCCGAACGGCGGCTGCCCGGCCGTTCGCTGGAACGGCTGCGCCGCCGGATGCACGCCAAGGACGGGTGGAT
The DNA here is from genome assembly GCF_001620365.2 of Amycolatopsis keratiniphila subsp. keratiniphila. GTDB lineage: Bacteria > Actinomycetota > Actinomycetes > Mycobacteriales > Pseudonocardiaceae > Amycolatopsis > Amycolatopsis keratiniphila. The sequence continues at coordinate 60,048 of NZ_LQMT02000032.1, read as the reverse complement.
CGTCGACGACGACGCCTTCACCAGCGCCGTCGTCCGTGTGCGCGCGGAACTCGTCGACGGCCTGCTCGCCACCGGGTTCGACGGTTCCATCGAGGCCGAGCAGGCCACCGCCGCCTTCTCGGCGAAATGGACCGCGCGGCTCGTCGACGGTGTCCAGGTGGTGGCGTCGCCCTCCACCCGGACAGGGCATCTCACGCTGCGTCCCGCGCAATGGCACGAGGTGCAGGTACTGAAATTCGTGCACCGGCGGTTCGTCCTCCTGCGCCCGGAACTCGCGCTGCACCAGCGCGGGCAGGCGAGCCTGGTGACCACCTTGGTCGACGCGCTCGACGCGTGGCTGCTCGACCGCGACGAGTTCTACCGGCTCCCGCGACGGCTGCACGATCTGGTGGAACTGGCGCAGTCCGAGTTCTCCGCGTTGGCGCGGACGTCGCCGGAGCTGCTCATCGGAGCGACCGGGGAACCGGTCACCGGTGCCGACGCCGTACGCGGTCTGGCGCGCGGGCGGGCGGTCGTCGACTTCGTGGCGTCGCTGACGGACAAGCAGGCGGTGACCCTTATGGACGGTTTGTCGGGCCGTGCTTCGCAGCCTTGGTCGGACTCGTTCGTCCTGTGACGACACGATTACCCTGAACGGCCCACGACCTGCGGCCGAATCCGGAAATTCTCCATCCGACGTCACCCGAACGGCTCCTGCCGCCGGTGTGCGCCCGGTACTTAGCTTGATCCAGCCGGTGATCGCCGGCGTCGGTCAGCGTGAGTCGGGGCACGCGCCCAGGAATCGGAGGCGCACGTGCGTCCAACCCGTTCTAGTAGGAGAAGAAGAACGATCCTGACCGCGGGCACCGCGGCCCTCGTCACCGCGCTCGGCCTGGTGAGCCCGCCCGTCGCGGCGGCGGAAACCGGTCAGTCCCCGGACGCGTTCTCGGCCAACACCGTCCGGCAGATCGAGGCACTGCAGTCGATCAAGAAGAGCCAGAACGCCGGCGAGTCCAAAGTGGACAGCCGATTGCTCGTCGAACAGAAACTCCGCGCGCAGCGGATGTCGGCCTCCGCGGTTCCCGCACTGGGGTCTGGGGCGAATGTCTCCGCGGCCGGCACCGTACTCGTGGACATCCGGGGCCAGGTCTCGGAAGAACTCCTCAAGGGACTGCGTGAATCCGGTGCGGGGATCCGCGCGGTCTCCGAGCGGTACGGCAGTGTCCGCGCCGAGGTGCCGCTGAACGCGGTACCGGCGATCGCGGCGCGCGCCGACGTCAAGAAGGTCGAGACCGCCAACGAGGCGTTCACCGCCCGCCAGCTCGCCGAGCCCGCCACCGCGGGCAAGCGGGAGAGCAAGGAGGAGAAGGCCGCCCGGATCGCGGAAGAGCTGAAGAAGGCCGTCGAAGCCAAGGGCCAGCCCGGCATCGCGGCCGGACCGACCAACAGCGAAGGCGATCGCGCGCACAACGCCGACACCGCGCGCCAGCAGTTCGGTGTCACCGGTGTGGGCACCAAGATCTGCGCGCTCTCCGACGGCATCGACTCGCTCGCGACCTCGCAGGCGCGCGGCGAACTCCCGGCGGGCGTCGACGTGATCCCCGGCCAGGAAGGCGACGGCGACGAGGGCACCGCGATGCTCGAGATCATCCACGATCTCGCGCCGAACGCGGCACTCGGTTTCGCCAGCGCGTTCAACTCCGACGCCAGTTTCGCCGACAACATCCGCAAACTGCGCTTCGACGCGGGTTGCGATGTCATCGTCGACGATGTCCTGTACTTCAAGGAATCCCCGTTCCAGGACTGGATCATCGCCCAGGCCGTGAACGACGTGACCGCGGACGGCGCGCTGTACTTCTCCTCGGCCGGTAACGAAGGCAACGTCACCGACGGCACTTCGGGCCACTGGGAAGGCGACTTCGTCGACTCCGGCAAGAGCATCGGCAAATACGCCGGTACCGCGCACAACTTCGCCGGTGCCGCGGGCAACCAGATCTTCCAGCCGCTCTCGAACGCTTCGGGCCGGGTGCCGGTCACGTTGTTCTGGTCGGATCCGCTGGGCGCCTCGAACAACGACTACGACCTGTACCTGCTGAACGCGGCGGGCAACGTCGTCGACTTCAGTCAGGACGTCCAGACCGGGACCCAGGACGCCTACGAACGGGTGGACACCACGGGCGTCGCCGGGCTGCGGCTGGCCATCGTCAAGTTCTCCGGTGAGGGCCGCTATCTTTCGCTGTCCGCGCTGCGTGGCCGGTTCACCGATTCGGCCGACGGTCTCAAGGCCTACACCAAGCCCGGCGTGACCGTGGGTCACTCGGCCGCGCGTGACGCGTTCAGTGTCGCGGCGGCACCCGCCGCCAAGGCGTTCCCCCGTGCCCTCGAACCGGGCGACCCGGCCAACCCGGCGGGTCCGTTCCCGGCCGCGTTCGGCCCGGCCTCGCAGGTCGAGCGGTTCACTTCGGACGGTCCGCGGCGGATGTTCTACCAGGCCGACGGCACCCCGATCACCCCGGGCAACGTGTCCGGGACCGGTGGCGAGGTCCGGAACAAGCCGGACATCACCGCGGCCGACGGTGTCTCCACCAGCGTCACCGGCTTCACCACGTTCTACGGCACGTCGGCCGCCGCGCCGCACGCCGCCGCGATCGCGGGCCTGGTGCTCTCGGGCAACCCGGGGCTGCCCCCGGCCGAGGTGCGCGAGGCGCTGGTCAACACCGCCGTCGACATCCTGGCACCCGGCCGCGACAACTCCAGCGGCGCGGGCGTCATCCTCGCCGACAAGGTGCTCGCCTACACCGGCGCCAGCCCGCAGCCGCTCGCGTCCGCGGGGCAGCCGACGGTCACCCCGGCCGACGGCGGTTCCGCGCTCGACCCGGGCGACACCGCCAAGGTGACCCTGCCGGTGACCAACCGCGGCGACGGCACCGCGACGTCCACCAGCGTCGTGCTCTCCAGCCCGACCCCCGGTGTCACGGTGGCGCCGCGGTCGAAGTCGTACGGCACGATCAGCCCCGGGCAGACCGGCGTGAACGACTTCACCATCACCGTCCCCGCCACGCAGGAACTCGGGGTGCCGGTGGTGCTGAACGCGCGCGTCACTTTCGCGGGTTCGTACTCGCCGACGACGTCGACGTTCTCGCTTCCGGTCGGCACCCCGTCGCCGGTGACGCAGAACTTCGCCTACGCCGGTGACGCGGTGGCGATCCCGGACAGCGACCCGACCGGCGTGACCGTGCCGATCACGGTGAGCGGCGTCGGGCGCGCGTCGAAGCTGACGTTCTCGGTGGACGGCGCGACCTGCAACACCGACCAGACCTCGGCGACCGTGGGCATCAACCACTCGTACGTCGGTGACCTGGTCGGCACGCTGACGTCGCCCGCGGGCGCGAAGGCTACCGTGTTCCAGCGCAGCGGCGGCTCGGGCAACAACCTGTGCCAGGTCGTGTTCGCCGACAACGCGGCCGCCGCGTTCAGTTCGGTGAGCGCGGCGAACGCGCCGTTCACCGGCACCTACAAGCCGGCGCAGGCAGTCGGCGGCCTGACCGGTGCGGCGGCCGACGGCACGTGGAAGTTCACCGCGGTCGACGTCGCCGGTGGCGACACCGGGTCGATCCGCTCGGTCTCCTTGCACATCAACGGTTTCGTGCAGCCTGGGGTGGCCGAGCGCCCCGCGGCCGTCGGGAAGTCGGTGGGGAAGGGGCCGGTGAAGCCGGTCTAATCCTCCGGTCATGCGCGTGAAGGCCCCCTTCCCTCGGCTGAGTCGAGGGAAGGGGGCCTTCACGCGCGTCGGGCTCCGCCGGCGCGAAGGCGTAACTCGCGTGTTTGGAGACGTAACTCGCGTGGTTGAAGGCGGAACTCACGAGTTCCGCCTTCAATCACGCGAGTTCCGCTTTCCCGCACGCGAGTTACGCCTCTGCGCACGCGAGTGCGGGGTTGCCGATCCGGCCCCGCCCCGTACGTTGGACCCATGGCGAGGGAGCGGCAGGTGGCGGGCGGGGGCTGGGCGGTCGAGGTCGCCCCGGAACGCCTCGAAGGCTGGTACGCGCGCTTCGCCGTCCGCAACGAAGGCGTCCGCGAGACGCGGCTCACGGCCGAAACTGTCACGGTCGTCGCGGACAACGGCGTCGTCGCCGTCGCGACCGTCCCTTTCGGACCCCTCGACACGGAAGGCACGGCGAACGGACTGGCCGTCGGCCCGCTCGTCGAACACGCGCTGGTCTCGCGCAGGATCGCGCTCCTGCTGGTGCGCCGCGGCGGGCACAGCGTCGGGATCGCGCGCGGGGGAGTGGTCGTCCAGTCCAGGACGGACCGGCACCTCGTCCAGGGCCGGTCCGCGGCGGGCGGATGGTCGCAGCAGCGGTTCGCGCGGCGCAGGGAAGGACAGGCGCGCGTCGCACTGCGTTCCGCCGCCGAAGACGCCTTCGAGGTGCTCGTCCCTCAACTGTCCGAAGTGGACGCGGTCGTCCTCGGCGGTGACCGCCGCGCCTTGGAAACCCTGCGCGAGGACAGGCGGCTGGCACCGTTGTTCGAGCGTGCCGAGCCCCGCGTCCTCGACATCCCCGAACCGCGCCGGACGGTGCTCGAAGACGCGGCGGAACGGGCCGCCGCGGTCGAAATCACCCTCGCCGGGCCGTGACGTCCGGCACGGTCCGATAAAACCGTTCGACAGCGGCCCGTACACTGGGTGCGTGGACATCCTCTTGGAGTAGCTCCTCGCCGGCCCGTCGGCCGGCGAGTCGAAGCTGTCCACTCATCCACCCCTTGTACCGGGAGTTCCCGTGATCACGGCCTCTGGCCTTCAGTTGCGCGCTGGTTCGCGCATCCTGCTCGACGACACCAACGTCCGCATCCAGCAGGGCGACCGTATCGGCCTGGTCGGCCGCAACGGCGCCGGCAAGACCACCTCGCTCAAGGTGCTGGCGGGGGAGGGCGAGCCGTACGCGGGCGAGGTCCGCCGCAGCGGCGAGCTCGGCTACCTCCCGCAGGACCCGCGTGAGGGCGACCTGTCCGTCACCGCGAAGGACCGTGTGCTCTCCGCGCGCGGCCTCGACTCCTTGCTGCGCAACATGGAAAAGGCGCAGAACGCGATGTCGGAGCTGGTGGACGAGAAGGAACGCGACAAGGCGGTCAATCGCTACAGCCGCCTCGAAGAGCGCTTCGCCTCCCTCGGTGGGTACGCCGCCGAGAGCGAGGCCGCGCGGATCTGTTCCAACCTCGGCCTCGCCGACCGGGTGCTCGCGCAGACGCTGCAGACGCTCTCGGGTGGTCAGCGCCGTCGCGTGGAGCTGGCCCGCATCCTGTTCGCCGCCGCCGAAGCGGGTGCCGGCGGCAAGTCCGAGACGATCCTGCTGCTCGACGAGCCCACCAACCACCTCGACGCCGACTCCATCAGCTGGCTGCGCGGCTTCCTGAAGCAGCACGACGGCGGTCTCGTGGTCATCAGCCACGACGTCGAACTGCTCGAGGACGTCGTCAACAAGGTGTGGTTCCTCGACGCGACCCGCGGCGAGCTCGACCTCTACAACATGGGCTGGCAGCGGTATCTCGACGCGCGCGCCACCGACGAGAAGCGCCGCCGCCGCGAGCGCGCGAACGCCGAGAAGAAGGCGTCCGCGCTGCAGCAGCAGGCCGCCAAACTGGGTGCCAAGGCGACGAAGGCCGTGGCCGCCAAGAACATGGCGCGCCGCGCCGAGCAGATGCTGTCCGCGCTCGACGAGACCCGTCAGGCCGACAAGGTCGCCCGGATCAAGTTCCCCGAGCCCGCCCCGTGCGGCCGGACCCCGCTCACCGCGGAGGGGCTCTCGAAGTCCTACGGTTCGCTCGAGATCTTCACCGGCGTCGACCTCGCCATCGACCGTGGTTCGAAGGTCGTCGTGCTCGGATTGAACGGCGCCGGAAAGACGACTCTGCTCCGGCTGCTCGGCGGAATGGAAACTCCGGATACCGGCGAGACCATTCCAGGTCACGGATTGCGTTTGGGCTATTACGCACAGGAACACGAAACGCTCGACCACGATGCGTCCGTGTGGGAAAATATCCGTCACCTCGCGCCGGACACCGGCGCGCAGGAGTTGCGGAACCTTCTCGGTTCGTTCCTGTTCACCGGCGAGCAGCTCGATCAGCCCGCCGGCACGCTCTCCGGAGGTGAGAAGACGCGGCTCGCGCTCGCCGGTCTGGTGTCCAGCGCTGCCAACGTTTTGCTGCTCGACGAGCCGACGAACAACCTGGACCCGGCCAGCCGTGCCCAGGTCCTGGACGCCTTGCGCAGCTTCGCCGGAGCGGTCGTCCTGGTGACGCACGACCCGGGCGCGGTCGAGGCGCTGGAGCCGGAACGCGTGATCCTCCTGCCGGACGGAACCGAGGACCATTGGTCGGCGGATTATCTGGAACTTGTCCAGCTTGCGTGAGGCTTGCGTCCGTTCGGGTGCTTGATCGATGCCATCCGGCCACTGAAATGGCCCAATGTGATCGCGGTTTCAGCAGTTTTGCGCTCGTCGTCTGGCATTCCGGCGCTCAGTGTTCGATCATTGCGGCGACAGGGGCCGTTATGTGGCCCAGAACACTCTCGGCGGGAAGGCGATCGACGTGGCTGATCTCAAGAAAGGCGCGCGGATCACCGGCAACACGCGTGACAAGCTGGCCGCTGACCTGAAGAAGAAATACGAGAAGGGCTCGAGCATCCGCGCTCTCGCGGAGTCCACGGGTCGCTCGTACGGGTTCGTGCACCGGGTCCTCTCGGAGTCCGGCGTCCAGCTGCGCGGCCGTGGCGGTGCCACCAGGGTCAAGAAGAAGTAGTCACGAGGAAGTAGCGGACTGCTGCGCGGGGGGCGCAGTTCCCTTTCCAGGGACCGCTGTTTCACGGGTTTCCGCGGCCAGGCAGTGTTCGCTGGAGATGAAGACCAGCCTGGCACCGAGCAGGACCAGCGGATACACCAGGTAGCCGTACCGCGTCGCCGGAGTGAGCATGATCAGTGCGACGAGCCCGACGGCCATGCGCAGCAACGCGTCGGAACCGGTCGCGGGCGGGCGTCGCAGCAGCCAGACCAGGATCGCGACGGCAGCGATCCCGAGCAGGGCGAAGGAAACCGCCGTGCCCACCGGGCCCAGCGAGGCGATGAGGTGGCCGGGCAGCGGGCTCGCCGCCGGTGACTTGATCACGCCGATTCCCATCGGGAACCGGAAGACGTGTTCGACGAACGCCTTGGGGTCCACCAGATAGACGGGTACGTGCAGGACGAGGGTCGTCACCACGAGTGCCGCGGCGAATCCGCCCAGTGCGCGGGGACCACGCCGCGTGATCAACAGGACACCCAGCACCACGATCGCCGGCGCGACGATGAGTTTCGCGCTGACCACCAAGGCCAGCACCAGACCCGACAGGACGGCGCGGCCCGTCGCGGCCAGCGCGAAGGACAGCACCAGCAGCCCGACGATGGCCAGATCCGGACCGGCGACCGCCCAGGTCAGCGCGGTCAGCGGGCAGGCGAGCGCGAGTTGTGCAGCGCTGACCGGGATTTTCGGCCACTTCAGCAGCCGCAGCGTCAGCAGTACACACGCGACAGCCGCCAGCGAGAACATCCAGCGCGCGTCGGTGAGGGCGTTCGCGACCGGCCCGCCGCCCAGCAGGGCGCGCGGCAGGCCGAAGACCGTCATCACGGGACCGTATGGCGTGTAATCGTTTACTTCCACCGCGCGACCGAGCGCGGTGACGTCGACGTACGGGGTTCCGTTCTCCAGAAGGAGTTTCGCCGACCGTTCGATGACCCAGACCTCGGGCTGCGCGGCCCACGAGTTCGGCGTGACGAGCCAGTCCACTCCGGTCAGACGGCGAATGACGAGCATTCCCAACGGAAGGATCATGGCGAACAGCCCGATGGCGCCGATACCGATCCACCGTGAGCCGAGCGCGCCGGGCAGCGCCTTGCCGCGCCGCGCGGCGATCGTCAGCCAGCCGGTGTGGACCACGGCGAGGCCGTAACCCGCGACGGCGAAGTTCGCCCACACGCGATAACCGTAGAATTCCGCGACGGCGGTGTTCACGACGGCGAAGATCAGGCAGCCCGTGTAGAAGACCAGGTCGATGGTCAGTCGCCGCAGGTCTGGGTCCTTGGTCACCGGCTCAGGCTACCGACGCGGCCACGCCCGCCGGAAAGAGGACGCGGAAACCGGGAAGCATCCGGCGCGCCGCGGTGTTGGTCTTGCTTATATCCGGGAAAACTCTCGACTAATATCGAGGTTTTGGGGGCTGAGAGAGGGTTCTCATGGACAACACGTACGCGCTGATGAACTCGGCGATGAGATCCGCCGACGTTCCGAAGGGGCTGCACAAGGGGACGCTCCGCCGCGTCGCGCGGTTCGCCAGGCCACACTGGCGGAGATTGATGATATTCCTGGTGCTCACCGTCGTTTCGGCGGTGCTGGCGGTGAGCACGCCGGTGCTGGCCGGGAAGGTGGTCGACGCGATCGTCGGCGGGCGCGACGTCGCGCTGGTGGTGTGGCTCGCCGTGGTGATCGCGGCGCTGGCCCTGATCGACGCCGGGCTCGGGCTGGCCGAACGGGCGCAGTCGTCGAGGATCGGCGAGGGGATCATCCTCGACCTGCGGCTCGCGGTGTACCGCCATGTGCAGCGGATGCCGGTCGCGTTCTTCACCCGCACCCGCACCGGCGCGCTGGTGAGCAGGCTCAACAACGACGTCATCGGCGCGCAGCGCACGTTCACCGCGACACTGTCGGGCTTGGTCACCAACGTGATCCAGCTGGCGCTGTCGCTGGTGGTCATGGTGACGCTGTCCTGGCAGGTCACCCTGCTGGCGCTGGTGCTGCTGCCGGTGTTCATCCTGCCGACGCGGCGGCTCGGGCGGCGGATGGCCGGGCTGCAGCGGGAGGCCGGCGGGCTCAACGCGTCGATGACCACGCAGATGACCGAACGGTTTTCCGCGCCGGGCGCGACGCTGGTGAAGCTGTTCGGAGACCCGGAGCGCGAGACCGGCGAGTTCGGCGCGCGGGCCGGACGGGTGCGCGACATCGGTGTTCGCACGGCGATGCTGACGCGCTGGTTCCTGACCAGCCTGACCACGGTCTCCGCGCTCGCGCAGGCGCTGGTCTACGGGCTGGGTGGCTACCTGGCGCTGACCGGGGCACTCGCGCCGGGCACCGTCGTGGCATTGGCGTTGCTGCTGACCAGGCTGTACTCGCCGCTGACCGCGCTGGCGAACGTCCGGGTGGACGTGATGACCGCGCTGGTGTCGTTCGAGCGGGTCTTCGAGGTGCTCGACCTCAAGCCGATGATCGAGGAGAAGCCGGACGCGCGGCGAGTCCCCGAAGGTCCGGTCTCGGTCGAGTTCTCCGATGTCCGGTTCGGCTACCCGGCGGCGGACCGGTACTCGCTGGCTTCGCTGGAGGACGTGTCCACTTTGGATCACCGGGGTGGTGAGGAGGTGTTGCACGGCATCAGCTTCCGCGCCGAACCCGGGCAGATGGTGGCACTGGTGGGATCGTCGGGCGCCGGCAAGTCGACGATCGCTTCGTTGCTGCCGCGGCTGTACGACGTCGACGCCGGTTCGGTCCGTCTGTCCGATGTGGACGTTCGAGAGCTGAGTTTCGCCTCGCTGCGGGAAACCGTCGGCGTGGTGACACAGGACGGGCACCTCTTCCACGACACCATCCGCTCGAACCTCGAGTACGCGCGGCCGGGGGTCACCGACGACGAGATCTGGTCGGCGCTGGAGAAGGCCCGGCTGGCCGAGCTGATCCGGGAGCTGCCGGACGGGCTGGAGACCGTGGTGGGGGAGCGAGGTTACCGGCTTTCCGGCGGCGAACGGCAGCGGCTGACCATCGCCCGGCTCCTGCTCGCGCAGCCGAAGGTCGTCGTCCTCGACGAGGCGACCGCGCATCTGGACTCGCAGTCCGAAGCGGCCGTCGGCGAGGCGCTGACCGACGCGCTGGACGGGCGGACCGCGCTGGTCATCGCGCACCGGTTGTCGACGGTCCGGGCGGCGGACCAGATCCTGGTGATCGAGCACGGGGAGATCGTCGAGCGGGGGACGCACGAAGAGCTTCTCGCGCGCGAAGGTCGCTACGCGTCGCTGTACCTGACGCAGTTCTCGGAGGAGCCTGCGGCCGCGTGACCGAGGTGGTTCGCTTTCCTGCTGATGTGTCATGAAAGGGTCGTTCAGGACGTTTTTCGTCCTGAACGACCCTTTCATGACATCCGGAGCGGGTCAGGCGAGGGCGGGCGAGGCGAAGGTCGCGTTCACCAGCGCCATCTTCCGCGGATCGTCCCGCATGAGCGGCCCCATCCGGTTCATCGTGTAGCCGAACGCGATCCCGCTCTCGGGATCCACACCGCCGGACGAGCCGCCGAGCCCGTCGTGACCGAACGCGCGCGGGTTCGGCCCGAAGCCGCGTTCCTCACTGCCGAGGTAGAACCCCAGCGCCCATTCGTTGCCCAGCCCGCCCACGACGTCGGTCTCCCGGCCCTGCCCTTCGCGGGCCGTCGCGAGCGCTCCGGCCGAGAGCAGCCGCCCGGAGGCGAGCGCGCCGTAGATGGTCGCGATGGCCCGGGCGGTGCCGTGCCCGTTCAGCGCGGGCAGGATCGCGCGCCGCCAGCCGGGATCGTTGGCGTCGCGGCCTTGGACGCGCGGGTTCGCCAGTGCGGCGAGGGCGACGGGGCCGGCGTTGGCGAACGCCTGGGTCAGGGCGGTCTTCATCTCCGCGCTGAGCACGGGCTCGACAAGGGTGGAGCAACGCGCCAGATCGTCGTCGGAATCCAGGCCGATCCGGAAGTCCGCGTCCAGCGGACCGGCGATGTGCCCGGCGAAGTACGCGCGGACGTCCTGCCCGCTCACCCGGCGGATCACCTCGCCGACGAGGAAGCCGAACGACAGCGCGTGGTAGCCGCTGGCCGTGCCCGGTTCGAAGAGCGGCGGCTGCGCGGCGAGCAGTCCGGTGACGTGGTCCCAGTCGTAGAGTTCCTCGACCTTCACGGGCCGGTCGAGGCCGATCCCGGTCACGCCGGAGCGGTGCGAGAGCAGCCATCGCACGGGGATGTCCTGTTTCCCCGCGGCCGCGAACTCCGGCCAGTACTTCGCCACGGGCGCGTCGATGTCGAGTGCGCCGTCGTCGGCGAGGTGGTGCGCGCAGAGCGCGGTCATGCCCTTGGTGGTCGACCAGACGTTGGTGAGCGTCTCCGCCCGCCACGGGATCGTCCGGTCCGGATCGGCCCAGCCCGCCCAGAGGTCGACCACGGTCTCGCCGTGCCGGGTCACCGAGAACGCGGCGCCGATCTCGCCGCGGGCGGCGAAGTTCTCCTCGAAGGCGGCCCGGACGGGTTCGAAGCCCGCCGCGCATTCACCGTGGATCTCGGTCATGGCACGGACCTCCTGTGCGGACACCGACCGGTCGGTATGTGACCGTAGAAGCGCCGCGAGGACGAGTCAAGAGGCCCGTCCCCGCGAAGTCGCTACCGCAGTGCCGGGACCCGCGCGCCGTACTTGGCCAGCAGCGCCGCGTTGGCCTCGTCGCCACCGTCCACGTTGGAGCTGCGCCACAGCGGGACGTCGACGCCCTGCGCCGCGCCGAGGTCCACGACCTCGGCGAGCACGAGGTTCCAGAGGAACGCGTTGATCACAGTGGACAGTGGCGCGGTCCGCGGCGCCTCCGGCGGGTAGCTCGAATCACCGGGACGGACGTGGGAGTCGAGCACGATGCTCGCCTCTTCGATCAGCGTCGTGGCCGCGCGCTTCGGTGCGGCGGCCACCGACGCGGCCGAGCTCACCGCGATGACCGACGCCCCGCGCTTGCGCGCCCCGGCGGCCAGTTCGACCGGGTACGGGTTGACGCCCGACGTCGAGAACACCACCAGCAGGTCGTCCGGCCCCGGCGCGCGCTCGGCGAGCACCTCCTCGGCGAGCCCGGAGCGGCGCTCGGTCTTGGTGCTGTGCTGCGCGCCGTGCAGCGGCAGCAGTTCGGGGTGGTAGATCGGGTAGACGCAGGCGAGCCCGCCCGCGCGGTAGAAGGTCTCGGCGACCGCGGCCAGCGAATGACCGGCACCGGCGGTGAACACCAGGGCGTCGGCCCGGATGACCCCCAGGATCAGCTCGGCCGACTTCCGGATCTGCTCCGCGTTACCCCGTTCGGCCTCCGCGAGCCGTTCGGCGACGTCTGCACAACGTTCGGTGGTGCTCACCACATCCGCCCTTCCGTCTGGAGATCAGCGACGAATGTATCGCGTGGACCAATCGCCGAAGTGGAATACATGGGGTCATGATCGAGGTTGACCCGATCACTGCGGCCGGGGTTTCGGAGACTGGAGGGTCCAGGGTGAGCGAGGCTGATCCCGCGGTGCGGACTTGGCGGGCACGCGGCCAGGTCAAAGCCGTGGTGCTGGTACTGCACGGCGGCGCGGAGCACAGTCATGCCCGCGTGGCGCCGTGGCGGCTGGCGTACCAGCGCATGGTGCCGCTGGCGAAGGACGTGCACCGGGCGGGCCGGGGGCACGGGGTCGAGGTGCGGCTGCTGCGCAACCGGATCTACGGCTGGAACGACCACGGCACCGACGCGCTCGCCGACGCGCGCTGGGCTCTGGCGCGGATCCGCGACGATCACCCTGGCGTGCCGGTGATCCTCGTCGGCCACTCGATGGGAGGACGGGTCGGCCTGCGCGTCGCCGACGATCCGGCCGTCATCGGTGTCTGCGCGCTGGCACCGTGGACACCACCGGGTGAACCCGTCGATGCCGTCCGCGGCCGCGCCGTGCTGATCGCGCACGGGACCAAGGACCGCATGACGGATCCGGTGGCATCACACGCTTTCGCCGAACGTGCCGAAAAGGTGACAGCGCGGTCGGCGCGGTTTGAAATCGATGGTGAAGGGCACGCGATGCTACGAAGGTCTCGCGTCTGGAACCGTCTCGTACGGGCATTCGCGCTCGAGCTGATCGAAGCCGGGGGCACTGACGAAACGCTGAGCGGAGCCTGGGATCGGCCGAGCTCGGAGCGGCTGCGGATCCCGGTCTAGACCGGGCGGGAGGGAGTACCCATGTCCACGTCGAGCGTCGACCGGACGGCAGGTCCGTCCGGCCTTCCCGGTCCCGGCGAAACCAGGTGGCCCGGTTTGGCCACCCCGCCGCATTCCCCGTTCCGGGCGCGGATCGCCGAGCAGTTGTTCCGGCACGCCGTGCGCCCGCTGAACGTCCGCGTGCGCATGCCCGACGGCTCGCACCTGGGCGCGGGCGGTCCGGACGCGCCCGAAATGCGGCTCAACCGTCCCGCCGCGTTCTTCCACCGCCTCGGCGTGGACGCGAAGATCGGCTTCGGTGAGGCGTACATGGTCGGCGACTGGACGAGCGACGCGCTCGCCGAGGTGCTGACCCCGTTCGCGGAGCGGATGGCGACGCTCATCCCGCCGCTGCTGCAGCGGTTCCGCCGGTTCGTCGACCGCGGTCACCCGGACGGCGAGGAGAACAGCGTCGAGGGCGCGCGGTCGAACATCCATCGTCACTACGACCTGTCGAACGATCTGTTCGGCGCGTTCCTGGACCCGTCGATGATGTACTCGTCGGCGTTGTTCGGCCCGGACGACGACCTCACCGCCGCCCAGCACCGCAAGATCGACAGCGTCCTCGACTACGCCGGCGTCCGCGAAGGCAGCACGGTGCTCGAGATCGGCACCGGCTGGGGCGAACTCTCGATCCGCGCCGCCGCGCGCGGGGCGCAGGTCACGTCACTGACCATTTCCGAGGAACAGGCGAAACTGGCGACCGAACGTATCGCGGCGGCGGGTTTCGCCGACCGCGTCGACGTCCGGCTGTGCGACTACCGCGACTCCTCCGGCGAGTACGACGCCGTGGTGAGCGTCGAGATGATCGAAGCGGTCGGGGAGGCGTACTGGCCGACGTTCTTCGAGACCATCGGCAAGCGGCTGAAGCCGGGCGGAAGGCTGGGGCTCCAGGCCATCACGATGGACCACGAGCGCATGCTCGCCGCGGCGCGTTCGTACACCTGGATGCACAAGTACATCTTCCCCGGCGGGCTCATCCCGTCGACCACCTCCGTCGAACAGGGCCTGCTGGAGCACGCGCGGTTGAGGCTGGAGGGGGTGCGCGAGTTCGGCCAGGACTACGCCCGCACGTTGCGGCTGTGGCGGGAGAGGTTCACCCAGCGGTGGGGCGAGATCACCGAACTGGGCTTCGACGACGTCTTCAAACGGATGTGGGAGTTCTATCTGGCGTACTCCGAAGCGGGGTTCCGTTCGGGGTATCTCAAGGTCCACCAGTTCGGATTCGCCGAAAACGGACGGTGAGCACCACCCAACCGATGCGGGGTGCCGGACGTCCTTCACCTAGGGTCTGCGGTTGACTGGGCCCTACACGCGAGATCGGGACGGGTGATTCGGCATGACGTATGGAGGCGACGACCGAGGGCGACGGATGCCGCCGCCCCAGCGGCCGCCGTCCGGCCGCCCCCGGCGGCATCAGCCCGCGCAGATGATGCCGCTGCCGGGCCGGGGGAGCAGCCCGTACGACGAGCGGACGAGGCCGATGGGGCACGGCGGCCAGGAGCGGCCCTCCGGCCCGCCACCGCGCCGCCCAGGCCCGCCGCAGCCCCCTCCGGGGCGCCCGATGGACGACGCGCGCCCGCCGCGGCGGCGTAAGCGCTGGGGTTTCGGCAAGGTGCTGCTCACGTTGCTGACCGTGTTCGTGGTGTTCCTCGCCGGGGTGTGGGTGTACCTGGAGTTCTCCATCAACCGCGTCGACGCGCTGGCCGACTACTCCGGCCGCCCTGTCGCGGCGGAGGGCACCAACTGGTTGATCGTGGGCTCCGACAGCCGGGACGGGCTGACCCCCGAGGAACAGGAGAAGCTGGTCACCGGCGACTCCAAGGCCGCAGGCGGCGGCAAGCGGACCGACACCATCATGATCGCGCACATCCCGTCCAACAGCGTCAAACCCACGCTGCTGAGCCTCCCGCGCGACTCGCAGGTGAGCATTCCGGGGCACGGCAAGAACAAGATCAACGCGGCGTTCTCGATCGGGGGCCCGACGCTGCTCGCGCAGACCGTCGAAGGCGCCACCGGCCTGCGCATCGACCACTACGCCGAGATCGGCTTCGGCGGCTTCGCGAAGATCGTCGACGCGATCGGCGGGGTGCACATGTGCGTCGAGAAGCCGATGGAGGACACCCTCACCAAGATCAAGATCCCGGCGGGCTGCCAGGACCTCCAGGGGCCGCAGGCGCTCGGGTTCGTCCGCATGCGGCACAGCGAGGCGACCCCGCGGTCAGACCTCGACCGCGTCGCCAACCAGCGGAAGTTCATCGGCGCGATGGTCAGCGAGATCGGCAGCCCCGGCACGCTGCTGAACCCGTTCACGCTGTTCCCGCTGCTGTCGACCGCGCCGGACGCGCTGACCATGGATTCGGGCGACCACGTGCACAACCTGGTCGGGCTGGCGCTGGCGATGCGCGGGATCTCGTCGGGCGGCGTCGTCACCACGACGGTGCCGGTGACCAGCGGCTCGGCGGAGAACTGGGACAAGACGAAGTCGAAGCTGCTGTTCGACGCGTTGAAGAACGACACGGAGATCCCGGACAGCGCGATCCTGACCTGATCTTCAGGCGCTATGAACGGGCCGTTCCTTGCAAAATTTGCAAGGAACGGTCCGTTCATAGCGTTCGGGAGCCTTCGTGTGCCTCGGGTGTCCGCTGCCTCCGGCCAGATGTCATGAAAGGGTCGTTCAGGACGAAAAGTGTCCTGAACGACCCTTTCATGACATCTGGCGAAACCTGTTCGGCGCCGAAAACCGGAGGCGCCCGGAGCGAAGGCGAGTCACCATGGGCGGATGGAAGCGCCCGCCGAAACCCTCGCCGACGACGTCGTCACCCTGCGCCGCTGGAAGCCGGAGCAGCTCGAAACCCTCGCCGCCGTCGCAGGCGACTCCGCCGAACACCTCGGCGCCTGGATGATCTGGGCCACCTACGGTTACGGCCGTCGCGAAGCCGCCGACTTCCTGGAGCGGAGCGCGAAGAACTGGGCCGACGGCAAGACCTACGACTTCGCGATCCTCGCCGGGGAGGAGCTCGTCGGCGGCGCGGGCATGATCACGCATCCGGACCGCATCGAGATCGGCTACTGGCTCGGCCGCCATCACACCGGCCGCGGCTACGTGACCAGGGCCGCGAAGCTCTTGGCCGACGAGGCCTTCCGGCTCGGCGCGCCGGAGGTCGAGATCCGGCACGACGAGAAGAACCTCGCGAGCGCCGCCGTGCCCGCGCGGCTGGGGTTCACGATGATCGGCGAGGAGCCCGCCGAACCGCCGCTCGCCCCCGCCTGTGCGGGGGTCAACCGGTTCTGGCGGCTCAAGCGTCCTTAGTCTTGCGCTCACGCAAGGCCGCGAGCGCCTTGTCGGCGTGCACGGTGAACTTCAGCTCGCTCTTGATCACTTCGAGGACCTTGCGGTCGGTGTCGATGACGAAGGTGTGCCGTTTGGCGTGCAGCGGGCTGAATTTGCGCCAGACGCCGAACTGTTTCGCCACCACACCGTCCACATCGGACAGCAGGGGATAGTCGAAGCCGTGTTTGGCGGAGAACTCCTGCTGTTTGGCGACGGCGTCCGGGCTGATGCCGACGCGGTGCGCGCCCACTTCGGCGAATTCCGCGGCCAGGTCGCGGAAATGGCAGCTTTCCGCGGTGCAGCCGCTGGTCATCGCGGCGGGGTAGAAGAACAGCACCACCGGACCGGACGAGAGGAAGTCCGACAGCGTGCGCTCTTCGCCCTTGTCGTCGGGCAGCGTGAAGTCCGGGGCGAGGTCACCTTGGTCCATGGAGCGATCCTGTCACGTCAGTGGGCGTGCCGTTCGATCAGCTCGTCGACCTCGTCCCCGGTCGCGGAATCCGCCACGAACGAACCACGCGCCGCGAGGACGCCGTACCGCCGCAGCCGTTCGGCCTGTTCGTGGCTCTGGACGCCTTCCGCGCCGATGCGCAGTTTCAGCTCCTTGGCCCTGGCGACCAGCTGGCACAGGTGACGGACGTCGGCCTCGTTCTCGCCGTCGGCAAGGGCGTCGACGACCGGGCCGGACAGGATCACGTGGCGGACGGGCAGCCCGTGCCGCGGGATCAGCTCCAGATCGTCCGAACCGGAGATGGTCAGCACCAGCTGCGCGCCCAGATCAGCCAGTACGGCGAAGGAGTCGAGCACCTCGCCGCCCGAGTCGAGCACGGACTCGCGGTCCGTGCACAGCCGCAGCGCCTGGGCGGGCAGGTTGTGCCGGTCGAGCTGTTCCTTGACCAGCAGCACCAGATCGGGCTCGATGGCCAGCCGCGTCGGCAGCCGCACGCAGACGTCCGGGGCGGCCTCGCCGAACCTGTGCCGCCATCGCGCGGTGGCGGCGAGCGATTCGGCCAGCAGCCACCGGCCGAGCGGGATGGTCATCCCGGTGATCTGCGCCAGCGGATAGAACTCGTCGGAGTCCAGCTCGCCCTTCTCCGGATGGCTCCACCGCAGCCCGGCGTTGACGGCCGCCAGCTGGTCGGGATTCGCGAGCTTCACCGTCGGCTGGTAGATCAGCGAGAACTCGCCGTTCTCCAGCGCGCCCGCGATCACCGCGCCGAGCTGGTAGCGGCCCCGGTCACGCGCGTCGAGTTCGGGGTCGAACAGCATCCACTGCGCCTTGCCTGCCTCCTTCGCGCGGTGCAGCGCGATCTCCGCGGCACGAAGCAGGTCTTCGGGCCCGCCGTCGGCGGCGGAGCGGACGACGATGCCCGCGCTCGCGCTGACCCCGATCCCGTGCCCGCCGAGGTAGATCGGCTCGACGAGTTCCTCCAAGGCCTGCTCGACCAGCGAGATCACTGCGGGCGGGGTGAAGTCGCCGCGCAGCAGGACGGCGAACCCGTCGCCGGACAGCCGGGCGACCGAACCGTCGTACCGGCCGGCGAAGACGGACGTGAGCTTGTTCGCGACCCCGCGCAGCACCTGATCGCCCACGCCGGCCCCGAGGCCGTCGTTGATCACCTTGAAGCCGTCGACGTCGAGATAGACGAGCGCGACCTGCTCGTCGCCGGACCCGGCCAGCGCGGCTTCGAGGGTGTTGCCGAACGCGGTGGCGTTGGGCAGGCCGGTCAGCGGGTCGTGCACGTTCTGATGCCGCAGTTGTTCCTGCAGCAGGTGGATTTCGTTGGCGTCGGAGACCATCAGCACCGGATAGGCCGAGCCGGGCCGGTCACCGGGCAGATCGGTCAGGGTCACGTCGACCCAGAGCGGGCCTTCCTCACTGTGGTCCAGCAGCAGCCGTTCCTCCTGCGTCGGCCGGCCGTGTGTCATGAGCTGGGCGAGCGCGTTCCGCAGGCGGGCGACGTCGTGTTCGGCGGAGCCGAGATCGGGGATTTCCCGGCCGCGCAGCGAGCCCGGCCGGCAGCCGAGGAGACGGCCGAGCGCGGCGTTCGCCTCCACGATCGCGCCGTTGGCGTCGGCGAGGGCGATCCCGATGGGGGAGGCGGAATAGAGCTTGGAGAAGCGCAGCACGGCGGGCTGATGGTCGGGCTCGGCCAGGACGGCGTCCTTGGCGACACCGAGCAGCAGCTGTTCGAGTTGCTCCTTGGGAAGCGATACTCCTTTAGTGTCAGCGAGCGTCTCGGCCCATCTCCGGGCCACGTCCACCAACCCTGGCGCGGAACCAGGTTCGGGCACACTTCACCTCTTCATGCGCGGTTGATGGCCAGCTCAGACCGGGTGTCCGAGCCCATGGACCCACACTAGGTATGAGCCGACCGGGTGTAGTGCCACGGCATCATGCGCGATCCGGGGTGTCTACCGGCTGAAAGGGTGATCGCTACTACACGAGTGGTGACCGGAAGTTACCAAGAGTGCTCGATCGTGGCGTGGTCTCACCGCGGCGTCAGGTGGATCGGCAGACCGTCCGCCGGAACGGGCAGCGACACGTAATCCCAGCGTGCGGTGTAGTCCTCCGGGACCGACCATCGATACGCGCGCAGCATCTCGTGCAGCAGCGCCTTCACCTCGAACGTCCCGAAATGCAGGCCGATGCACTTGTGCGCCCCGCCGCCGAACGGCATCCACGCGTAGCGATGCGACTTGTCCTCGCGGCGGTCCTCGCCGAAGCGGTCCGGGTCGAACCGCATCGGATCCGTCCAGTGCTCCGGCGAGAAGTGGTTGTAGGTGGGGGAAATCCCGACCAGTGTCCCTTCGGGAACGAAATGCCCGAGGACTTCGGTGTCCTTCACCGTCTTCCTGGTCAGGGAAGGGACCGGGGCCACCAGCCGCAGGGCTTCCTTGATCACCAGATCCAGTGTCGTCAAGGTCTCCAGCGCCTCGATGTCCGGCACGTCGTCGCCGAGCGCGAGCGACTCCTGACGCGCGCGTTCCTGCCACTCGGGATTCTTGGCGAGGTGGTAGACGGCGGCGGCGCTGGTGATGGTCGAGGTGTCGTGCGCGGCCATCATCAGGAAGATCATGTGGTTGACGACGTCCGAGTCGGTGAAGCGGTCACCGTCCTCGGTGGTGGCGTGGCACAACGCGGTGAAGAGGTCGTCGCCGTCGCTCGCTCGTTTCGCGGGCAGGTTCGCCGAAAAGTAGCGTTCGAGGACCTTGCGGCCGTGCAAACCCGCCGCCCAGCGGCCGCCGGGAACGGGGAACCGCACGATGGCCGTGCCCGCGCGCACGGAGTTCACGAACGCGCGGTTGATCGCGGCCGCGTCGTCGCCGGACTTCATGCCCATGAACACGCGTGTCGCGACGTCGAGCGTGAGTTGTTTGAGGGACCAGTAGATCCGCGGGTTCGGCCGGTCCGCCCACGTGGCGATGCCGTCGCGCAGGGCCGGTCCCATCTGGTCGATGTAACCGGTGAGCCGTTGCCGGGTGAACGCCGCCTGCATGATCCGGCGGTGCAGGTGGTGCTCGCCGAAGTCGAGCAGCATCAGGCCGCGGTCGAAGAACTGCTCGATGAAGAACTTCCAGCCCTCCTGGGAGAAGGCCTTGTCCTTGTTCACCAACGCGATCTGGGTGGCCTCCGGGCCGGTGAGCGCGACGATGCGGCGCCCGAACGCGCCCATCCACGACACCGGTCCGTAGGTCTCGTAGCGTTTGAGGCCGAACTCGATGCCGAAGCGCATGAAGTCCAGCGCGTGCCCGATGACCGGCGGGCCCTCGTCGCCGAGGACGGGTTTGAGACCCGGCGGGGCGGGCGCGAGTTCGCGGACCGGCCAGGTCGCGCCGAGCCAGCGCTGGTCGACCGAACGCGGCAGGGGGATCGAGGTGAGCGGCGGAACCCGCTCGCGCAGCGCCCCGGTGACCTTTTCGACGGCGTTCGCCATGGTGACCATCTCCCCGCTGAGACCGGTTACCGCTCCACCATCGCACCCTTATTGACGTCCTGACAATACCTCGATGGAAGTTCCGTGAAGGCCTCCTTCACTACCTTGAGGGTAGGGAAGGAGGCCTTCACGGACCGGTCAGGCCAGCTCGGAGCGCACCGCGTGGGCCGCGGCGACGAGATTCCGCAGGGCCGGTCCGACCTCGGCGTAGCCGCGGGTCTTCAGGCCGCAGTCCGGATTGACCCAGATCCGCTCGGCGGGCACGGCGCCGACGGCGGTCCGCAGCAGGCTGCTGACCTCGTCCACGTCGGGGACGCGCGGCGAGTGGATGTCGTACACGCCCGGCCCGACACCGCGGCCGAAGCCCGCCGCGCCGAGGTCGGTGACGACCTCCATCTTCGACCGCGCGGCCTCGATGCTGGTGACGTCGGCGTCGAGCGCGTCGATCGCCTTGACCACGTCACCGAACTCCGAGTAGCACATGTGCGTGTGGATCTGCGTGGCGTCGTCGATCCCGGAAGTCGCCAGCCGGAACGAGGAAACCGCCCACGCGAAGTACGCCTCGTGCGCCGTCGCCCGCAGCGGGAGCAGCTCCCGCAGCGCCGGCTCGTCCACCTGGATGACGCGGATGCCGGCCTCCTGCAGGTCGTGCACCTCGTCGCGGATGGCCAGCGCCACCTGGCGGGCGGTCTCGCCCAGCGGCTGATCGTCGCGGACGAACGACCACGCCAGGATCGTCACCGGTCCGGTCAGCATGCCCTTGACGGGTTTGCCGGTCAGGCCCTGTGCGTAGCGCGCCCATTCGACGGTCATCGGTTCCGGACGCGAGACGTCGCCGTACAGGATCGGCGGCCGGACGCACCGCGAACCGTAGGACTGCACCCAGCCGAAGTCGGTGGCCGCGAAACCGGCCAGCCGCTCGGCGAAGTACTGCACCATGTCGTTGCGCTCGGGCTCGCCGTGCACCAGCACGTCGAGGCCGAGGTCCTCCTGCAGCCGGACGACGCGCTCGATCTCGGCCTTCATCGCGGCTTCGTAGCCAGTGTCGTCCAGCGAACCCGCCTTGTGCGCCGCCCGCGCCTTGCGGACTTCGGTGGTCTGCGGGAACGAGCCGATCGTCGTGCTCGGCAACGGTGGCAGCTTCAGCGCGGCCTGCTGGGCCGCCGCGCGCAGGGCATAGGGGGAGCGGATGGTGTCCTCCGGCCGCAACGCCTCCAGCCGGGCGCGGACCCCGCTGTCGGCCAGGTCGGCCGCCGTCGCGCGATCCGTGGCGGCGGCACGTGCGGCGGAGAGGTCGACACCTTCTTCCTTCAACGCACGCCCGAGCAGGACGACCTCGTCGACCTTCTGCCTGGCGAAGGCGAGCCAGCCCTTCAGCCGCGGGTGAAGTCCGTCCTCCCGCTCGACGTCGTAGGGCACGTGCAGCAGCGAGCAGGACGTCGACACGCTGACCGACTTCGCGGTGCCCAGCACCATCGCCGCCCGGCTGAGCGCGCGGGTCGGATCCGTGCGCCAGACGTTGCGCCCGTCGACCACACCGGCCAGCACTTCCTTGTCCCGCAAGGCGGGTTCGGCGGCGACGGCGTCCACAAAGGACTCGTCGGTGACGAGGTCGACGGCGATGGCGTCGATCGGGGAGCGGGCGAGCACACCGAGGCCGCGCCCGAGCCCGCCGAAGTACCCGGCGACCAGGATCTTCGGCCGCTCGGTCTCCTTCGCGAGCCGGTGGTAGGCGCGGATGAGCGCGTTGAGCTCCCGCTCGCTGCGGTCCGCGGCGAAGGCGGGCTCGTCGAACTGGACCCACTCGACGCCTTCGTCGTGCAGGCGACGCAGTAATTCGACGTAGCCGTCGAGAAGGTTGTCGAGCAGCTCCAGCGGACGGAAACCCTCCGGCGCGGTCTCCGACGGCTTCGCGAGCAGCAGGAACGTCACCGGACCCACCAGCACCGGCCGGGTCTCGACGCCGATGGCGCGGGCTTCGCGGTACTCGTTGAGCGGCTTGGTGCCGGTGAGCGAGAACGCCGTGTCCGGGCCGAGTTCGGGGACGATGTAGTGGTAGTTCGTGTCGAACCACTTCGTCATCTCCATCGCCGGCGCGTCCTGCACCCCGCGTGCGGCGGCGAAGTAGGTGTCGAGCGGCGAGAGGCCGAGCGTGGTGAAGCGCTCCGGCAGCGCTCCGAACAGCTCGGCGGTGTCGAGTACCTGGTCGTAGTGGGAGAACGTGTTGGAGGGGACGGAATCCAGCCCCGCGTCCTTGAGTTCCCGCCAGGCGCGGGTGCGCAGCGCGCGGCCGGTGGCCAGCAGTTCGGCCTCGTCGATCTTGCCCGCCCAGAAGCGTTCGAGTGAACGCTTGAGTTCCCGGTCCGGTCCGATCCGGGGGTAGCCCAGCACTGTCGTGCCGATTTCGGTCACAGCTCTCTCCTCGCGAGCTTGTCGGGCGAGCCCGGAGCGCGCAGGAGTGACCGCCGTTCGGTCGTGCCCATCCCACGAGGCCCGGACTCACGCACGCCGTCGGCGCGCGTACCACGGGCAGGTCTTCGGACTCGTGGGCGACTCGCTCGCTCCTACCGGCCGTCGCTTCCCGGGACGCCATGTCCCAGTGCTTTACCGTGTCTCGCACGGTGACGGCTTTCGTTCCCACATACCGCTGCGGGGCAGTCCCGGATTCGCACCGGGTTCCCTGTTACCTCGACCGGCCTGGGAGGCCGGGCGAACCAGTAGCACCCCAGAGCGTACCGAGACGCGCTAGTACCCCGCTGGACATGTGACGAACCGGACGACACGCGTGATCAGACGGCGAACTCGCGTGATTGAACGGCGAACTCGCGTGATCGGGGGCGTAACTCGCGTGTCTGGAGACGGAACACGCCGGGCGGAGGCCGCCCGGCGTGTCGTCCATCTGGTCACGTGAGTTCGTCGTTCAATCACGCGAGTTACGTGTCTGATCACGCGAGTTACGTGTTCAGACACGCGAGTTACGAGTTCGGGGTCAGTCCCAGTCGAGGGCGCCACCGGACTGGTACTCGATGACGCGGGTCTCGAAGAAGTTCTTCTCCTTCTTGAGGTCCATCGCCTCCGACATCCACGGGAACGGGTTCTCGGTCTCGCCGAAGATCGGGGCGAGGCCGATCTGCTGGGCCCGCCGGTCGGTGATGAAGTGCATGTACTGCTCGATCAGCTCGGCCGAGAGCCCGAGCATGCCGCGCGGCATGGTGTCGCGGGCGTAGGCGACCTCGAGCTCGCAAGCCTCGGTCAGCATCGTCCGGATCTCCGCCTGGAACTCCTCGGTCCACAGGTGCGGGTTCTCGATCTTGATCTGGTTGATGCAGTCGATGCCGAAGTTCAGGTGGATCGACTCGTCGCGCAGGATGTACTGGTACTGCTCGGCGATGCCGATCATCTTGTTCCGGCGGCCGAGCGAGAGGATCTGCGCGAAACCGGTGTAGAACCACATGCCCTCGAAGATCACGTAGAACGCGACGAGGTCACGCAGGAAGTTCTGGTCGGCTTCCGGGGTGCCGGTCTCGAAGTCCGGGTTCTCCAGGTTCTGCGTGTACTTCAGCGCCCACGCGTCCTTGTCGGAGATGGACGGGACCTCGCGGTACATGTTGAACAGCTCGCCCTCGACCAGGCCGAGGCTCTCGCAGATGTACTGGAAGGTGTGCGTGTGCACGGCCTCCTCGAACGCCTGGCGCAGCAGGTACTGGCGGCATTCGGGGTTGGTGATCTGCCGGTACACCGCGAGCACGATGTTGTTGGCCACCAGCGATTCCGCGGTGGCGAAGAAGCCGAGGTTGCGCTTGAGCATGGTGCGCTCGTCCTCGGTGAGGCCGTCGGGCGACTTCCACAGCGCGATGTCGGCCTGCATGGCGACCTCGGTCGGCATCCAGTGGTTGTTGCAGCCGGCGAGGTACTTCTCCCAGGCCCAGGTGTACTTCATCGGCAGCAGCTGGTTGACGTCGGCGCGGGCGTTGATCATCCGCTTGTCGTCGACGTTGATGCGGGCGGCGCCGACTTCGATCTCACCGAGGCCCGTGGCGTCGGTGGAGGCGTCAAAGGTGGTCATAAAGAGCTCCAAGAGGGCGTCGTGAGTGGTAAGGACGGTTAGAACCGCCCTTACCACTCACGAGGATGTCGTTACTGGCAGGCTTCGCAGTCGGGGTCGTCGATCCGGCAGGCGGCGCCTTCGGTGGCGACGAAGTCGACGTCCGAGACCTTCGGCATCTCCTTCGGCTCCGGCTTGGCGGCGGGAACAGCGGCGGGGACCGCGGCGGAAGCCGACGGCGCGGGCGAAGCGGCGGGAGCCGGGGTGACGGCGGGCTTCGGCGAAGCGGGTGCGGCGGGGGCCGGGGTGGCCGAGACCGCGTTCAGCTTGCCGTCGGTGCCGCGCAGGGTGCTCTTCTCCACGTGCGTCGCGGACCGGGCCCGCAGGTAGTACGTGGTCTTGAGGCCCTTGTGCCAGGCGTAGCGGTACAGCTCGTCGAGCTTGCGGCCGCTGGGCGCCGCGATGTACAGGTTCAGCGACTGAGCCTGGTCGATCCACTTCTGACGACGCGAACCGGCGTCCACCAGCCACTTGGACTCGATCTCGAACGCGGTCGCGTACAGCGCCTTCAGGTCGTCCGGCACGCGGTCGATCTGGCCGAGGCTGCCGTCGAAGTACTTCAGGTCCGACACCATGACCTCGTCCCACAGCCCGCGCTCCTTGAGCGAGCGGACCAGGTGCGGGTTCACCACGGTGAAGTCACCGGACATGTTCGACTTGACGAACAGGTTCTGGAACAGCGGCTCGATCGACTGCCCGACGCCGCAGATGTTGGAGATCGTCGCGGTCGGCGCGATCGCCATCACGTTGGAGTTGCGCATGCCGACGGTCTTGACCCGCTCGCGCAGCGGCGCCCAGTCCAAAGTGGACGAGGTGTCGACGTCGAGCGCGTCGCCCTGGCGGGCGTCGATCAGCAGCTGCATCGAGTCGATCGGCAGGATTCCCTTGCTCCACAAGGAACCCTCGAACGTCTGGTACTGGCCGCGCTCCTCCGCGAGGTCGGTCGAGGCCGAGATCGCGTAGTAGCTGATGTGCTCCATGCTGGTGTCCGCGAACTGCACGGCCTCGTCCGAGGACAGCGGGACACCGATCTCGAACAGCGCGTCCTGGAAGCCCATCAGGCCCAGCCCGATCGGGCGGTGGCGCAGGTTGGAGCGGCGCGCCTCCGGGATCGTGTAGAAGTTGATGTCGATCACGTTGTCGAGCATGCGGACCGCGGTGCGC
The DNA here is from genome assembly GCF_001620365.2 of Amycolatopsis keratiniphila subsp. keratiniphila. Lineage (GTDB taxonomy): Bacteria > Actinomycetota > Actinomycetes > Mycobacteriales > Pseudonocardiaceae > Amycolatopsis > Amycolatopsis keratiniphila. The sequence continues at coordinate 34,469 of NZ_LQMT02000032.1, read as the reverse complement.
ACGGTCTTCTCGAGGCGCTTGGTGTCCAGGCCCTCGGGGGTGACGTGCTTGAGCAGGTTCACCGAGCCGAGGTTGCAGACCGCGACCTCGTCGGTGGTGGTGTTCAGGGTGATCTCGGTGCACAGGTTGGACGAGTGCACGACACCCACGTGCTGCTGCGGCGAACGCAGGTTGCACGGGTCCTTGAAGGTGATCCACGGGTGGCCGGTCTCGAACAGCATGGTCAGCATGCGGCGCCACAGGTCGACCGCGCGGACCTTGCGGAACACCTTGAGCTCACCGCGTTCGGCGGCGGCCTCGTACTCGCGGTAGCGCTCGGCGAACGCGTTGCCGTAGAGGTCGTGCAGGTCCGGGGTCTCGTTCGGCGAGAACAGCGTCCACTGCGCGTCGGCCTCGACGCGGCGCAGGAACTCGTCCGGCACCCAGTTCGCGGTGTTCATGTCGTGCGTACGACGACGGTCGTCACCGGTGTTCTTGCGCAGGTCGAGGAATTCCTCGATGTCCACGTGCCAGGTCTCGAGGTACGCGCACGCCGCGCCCTTGCGCTTGCCGCCCTGGTTCACCGCGACCGCGGTGTCGTTGGCGATCTTGAGGAACGGCACGACCCCCTGCGACTGACCGTTGGTGCCCTTGATGTGCGCGCCGAGGCCGCGGACCGGGGTCCAGTCGTTGCCGAGTCCGCCCGAGTACTTCGCCAGCAGCGCGTTGTTCTTGTACGCCTGGAAGATCGAGTCCAGGTCGTCGTCGACCGTGGTGAGGAAGCAGGACGACAGCTGCGGGCGCGTGGTGCCCGAGTTGAACAGCGTCGGAGTGGACGCCATGAAGTGGAACGTCGAGAGCAGCTCGTAGAACTCGATGGCGCGAGCCTCACGGTCGTCCTCGCGGATCGCCAGCCCCATCGCGACGCGCATGAAGAACGCCTGCGGCAGCTCGAAACGGACCCCGTCGTGGTGCTGGAAGTACCGGTCGTACAGGGTCTGCAGGCCGAGGAAGCCGAAGTCGAGGTCGCGCTCGGCGCGGATGGCCGCGGTGATCTTGTCGAGGTCGAAGGCCTGCAGCTCGGGGTTGACCAGCTCCAGCTCGACGGCGCGCTTGAGGTAGTCCCGGAAGTACTGCGGGTACCGGGTGGTCATCTCGTCCTGGCTGGCCTGCTGCGGCACGCCCGCGAGGTAGCTGAGCGCCTCGCCGCGGAGCTTGTCCGCGAGCAGCCGGGCGCTGACGTAGGAGTAGTTCGGCTCCTGCTCGACGAGCACGCGCGCGGCCATGATCTGCGCGAGGGCGAGCTCGTCGGCGCTGATGCCGTCGTAGAGGTTGCGCTTGGCCTCGGCCAGCACCGGCTCCGCCGAGACGTCCTCGAGTCCGGCGACGGCCTCTCCGACGACGTGCGCGACGCGGGCCCAGTCGAGCGGGCGGAGCGAGCCGTCGGCCGCCTTGACGCTGATGGCGACGTCGGACGACGCGGGCTTCTCGGCCTCACGGGCCTTCGCGCGCTCCTCGCGGTACAGGACGTACGCGCGGGCGACCTTGTGGTGCTCGCCGCGCATGAGCGCGAGCTCGACGATGTCCTGGATCTGCTCGATGTGCAGCGCGGTCTCGGGACCGGCGTGGCGGAGCAGGGTGGTCTCGATCTGCTCGGTCAGTTCCTTGACCAGGTGGTGGATCCGCGACGAGGCGGCCGCGTCACCGCCCTCGACGGCGAGGAAGGCCTTGGTCACGGCGACCGAGATCTTGTTCGCGTCGAAGGGGGACACGCTGCCGTCCCGCCGGATGACTCGCACGGTCGCGGGCGTGGTGTCCGAGGACGAGGGCGGCCGCTGACCGGTATCGACTGACATGCGTCACTCCAAAAGGGCGCGTTGAAGCACCACAAGGCCTCACAAGGCCGTGCGCTGCACGTTCACAAAGCTGTCCGACCACCGCTCCCGAGCGGTCTCCCCGTCGCTGGGCGGTGCCGGTTCCCAGAGACTACATGTAGGGGTCGGAGGCTGCACGTGCCCCAATGGGTGGCGTGTCGTCGGCTCACCCTGGCGGGTTAGACGATCACGCTGAGCGGCTGGTCAACCGCCGAAGACGATCTTGAAATCGCGCAGGCAGGCGTTCAGGACGGGCCGCTGACCGGCAAGGAAGCCGAACGGCCCGGACTCGTTGATCCGCCAGTCCGCGGCCGCCGGACAAGGTCGCGCCTTCGCCCGGACGGGGCTCCTTTTGAGACGGCCGTCCAGCATTTGGACGACGTCGAAGGCCGCGGGCATCCGCACCGGGAGACTCGGGCGAGGCGTGAAGGCCGCCGTCGCGATCCAGTCGTCCTGAGTGGCCGCCGAAGCAGTGAAGGTCCGCCCGTGGGCGAAGTCGAGCGCCGCGAGATCCTTGGGGATGCCCCACAGCGCTCGCCCGCCGGCGAGCGAGACCTCGCTGTCGACCCAGATGTCGGTGATGGAGCTGGAGAGGCGCTCGCCGCGGACCGCGACCGTCGCCAGCAGCTCGTGGTACTGGAGCTGCCCGGGCTCCTGGTAGTCGATCCAGGCGGTGAAAACCTGGGCGCGGCCGCCGATCACGATCGGCTCGACGCCGCCGGGCAGTGCGGGCAGTTCGCTCACCGGGACACGCCAGATCGACAGGTACGCCTGACCCGCCAGGTTCCAGGGTTCCGGGGGATAGGCGGTCATTTGTCCAGCCACGGCAGGTAGTCGGGCTGATCGGTGTCGACGCGCATGGAGAACTCCGGTGGTCGTTTCTGCAGGAAGGACACGACGCCTTCGACCGCGTCCGGGCTGGAGCCCAGGCCGCCGATCAGCCGGGAGTCGAGCTCGTGCACGGGGAACGGCGATTCCGCGCTCGCCATCCGGTAGAGCAGCTGGCGGGTCACGGCGACCGAAACCGGCGACGTGGTCGCGGCGATCTCGCGAGCCAGCTCGCGGGCCTTGCCGAGTACTTCTTCGGGTTCGTGGACGCTGTGGACCAGCCCGGCGGCCTTCGCCTCCTCGGCGTCGAAGACGCGGCCGCTGATCATCCAATCGAGTGCGGTGCCCATCCCGACGAGCCGGGGGAGGAACCACGCGGACGCGCCTTCGGGGTAGATCCCGCGACGGACGAACACGAAGCCGAACCGGGAGTCCGTGGACGCGAGGCGGTAGTCGCACGACAGCGTGATCGTGACGCCGCCGCCGACGGCCGCGCCCCGCAGGGCCGCGATCACCGGCTTGTTCATCGTGAAGATCCGTTTCGAGCAGCGTCCCGCCGGCTCCTGCCACGCCGCGTCCGGTCCGGTCTCCGGATCGAAGTCGAAACCGCCCTGCGTGAGGTCGGCGCCCACCGAGAAGTCCTTGCCGTTGCCGGTCAGGATCACCACGCGGACGTCCTCGTCGCGGTCGGCGCGGTCCATCGCGTCGCCGAGTTCGTCGGCCATGCGGATGGTGTAGCCGTTGCGGGCCTCGGGCCGGTTGAGCGTGACCGTCGCGATGCGGTCTTCGACCTCGTAGGTGATTTCGGCGTACGCGCTCATGACGTGAAAGTAAGCCAGTGTTGACAAGGTGTCAACAAGACTCATTCGACGTCGTCCAGATGGTCCGCGTAGTACTCGACCGCTCGCCGGTACCGCCGGACGCCGTCGTCCGGGAACTCGCCGAGGCCGCGCCGCAAGGTCGCGAGCGACTCGTCGTACCGGCCGAGGACGCGATACGTGCTGCCGAGCCCGACGAACACGCCGTGTCTGTCCTCTGTGGACAGACCTTCGCCCGCGAGTGCCTGCTCGTAGAACGGGGCGGCTTCGGCTTCCAGGCCGGCTGAATCGTGCGCCCACGCGGTCTGGTAGGCGATCACGGCGTCCCGCGGGTTCTTCTCGGCCAGCTCGATCAGCCGCAGGCGTGCCTCGTCGGTGCCTTCCTCCCGTAGCCGGATCGCTTCGTTCATGCGGCGGTGCCGTCGAACGGCGGGTAGGTCTCGGCGCCGACGCGCTCGGCCACCACGATGTACTCGGCCAGCGCGTCACGCGATCGCGTCAGCTTGGCCAGCTGCTCGTCCAGGCGGCCGAGCCGCTCGCGCATCGCGGCCAGCAACTCGGGGCAGCCGATCAGCTCGGGCTCCTCGCCGATCGCGCACGGCAGCAGATACGCGATGTCCTCGGACGACAGGCCGGCGGCGAGCAGATGACGGATCTGCCTCACCCGCAGCAACGCCGTCTCGTCGTACTCGCGATAGCCGTTCGTGCCGCGGCTCGCCTCCAGGAGGCCTTGTGCCTCGTAGTAGCGCAGCTGGTGGGCGTTGACGCCCGTCCGGTGACTCAGCTCACCGATCTTCATCGCTTTCCCCACTTGACCTTCATACCGGTATCAACGTTGACGATCGTGCCATGACAGACAAGACGAACACCCCGATTTCGGTCGTCGGCCTCGGCCTGATGGGCACCGCGCTCGCTCGCGCGTTCCTGAAGGCGGGACATCCCACGACCGTGTGGAACCGGACCGCCGCCAAGGCGGACTCTTTGGTCGCCGAAGGTGCGCGGCTCGCACCTGCGATCGGTGACGCGCTCGGCGGCGTGACGATCGTGTGCCTCACCGACTATTCCGCCGTGCGCGAACTGCTCGGCGACGCCCGGCTCGACGGCACGACCCTGGTCAACCTCACCTCGGGCGACTCCGCGCAGGCGCGGGAAACCGCCGCCTGGGCCGAAAAACAGGGCGCCCGCTACCTGGACGGCGCGATCATGGCCATCCCGTCGTCGATAGGGACCGACGAGGCGGTGATCCTGCTGAGCGGACCGCTGCCGGACTTCGACCTCGGCGCGCTCGGCACGGTCAGCCACCTCGGCGAGGACCCCGGCCTCGCGTCCCTGTACGACGTCGCCGGGCTGACGATGATGTGGAGCGTGCTGAACGCGTGGCTCCAGGGCACCGCGATGCTCAAGACGGCCGGTGTCGACGCCGCGACGTACGCGCCGTTCGCGCGGCAGATCGCCGCCGGGGTGGCGGACTGGCTGCCCGGCTACGCGGAGCAGATCGACCAGGGTTCCTTCCCCGCCGAGGTGTCGGCGCTGGAGACCGACGCGCGCGCGATGGCGCACATGGTCGAGGAGAGTGAGGCGCTGGGCGTGAACGCCGAACTGCCGAAGCTGATCAAGGCGATGGCCGATCGCGCGATCGCCGCCGGGCACGGGGGTGAGCAGTATCCGGTGCTGATCCGGGAATTCGAGCGGCCGGGGGAGTAAAGCGGATCAGGCCGCGGCGAAGGGGGTTGCGAAAGCCACTTTCGCAACCTTCAACGTTGCGAAAGTGGCTTTCGCAACGCATGTGGCTTGCCCGAGTGGTTGGGCGCGTGTCGCGAAAGCCACTTTCGAGACACGTGACGTCCTGAAAGTGGCTTTCGCGCCATGAGCGCCGACGCGACCACGAGCGGAGTGCCCGTCCACCGGGCCCCGTCGGCTTACTCCCGTGGAACGAATCGGGGCTTCACGTGACTGGGCGGACGGCAGGTGTGACCAGGCGGACGACACGCGTGACTGGATGGACGGCACGCGTGATTGGGTGGACGACACGGCTGTGACGCGGACAACATACTGACCAACTGAACATTTTGGTCAGTATGTTCGGAAGTATGACCGGGAGCGAAGCGGGACGGGTACTCGTCGTCGGAATGGGTGTCAGCGGGATCGCGACGGCGGCGCGGTTGCGCAAGGCCGGCTGGCGGACGGTGCTGATCGAGAAAGCGCCGGAAAGGCGGTCCGGCGGGTACTTCGTCGCGCTGTTCGGCGCCGGGCAGGCGGCCGCGCGAAGGCTCGGCATGGCCGGCGCCATCCACGACCGGGCCTCGCTCGCGCAGGGCCTCGACCTCGCCCGTGACGGTTCGAGCCGTCCGGGGATGTCGTACGCCGACCTGCCCGGCAAGCCCTGGATGATGCTGCGGAGTGACGTCGAGAAGGCCGCCTTCGCCGTTCTCCCCGACGACGTGGAGATTCGGTACTCGACCGTCCCCACGGCCATCGAGCAGGACGCCGACGGTGTCGACGTCACCTTGCTCGACACCGCTTCGAACACCGCGACGACCGAACGCTTCGACCTCGTCGTCGGTGCGGACGGGCTGCGGTCCACAGTGCGGTCGCTGGTGTTCGGCCCGCACGAGAGGTATCTGCGGCGGATGGGTTACATGGTCGCGGCCTTCCAGTACACCGGAACGCCCGCCGGCCTCGCCCCCGGACAGGGTGCGACGCTGCTCGAACCGGACCGCTCGATGTGGGTCTTCGCGTTCTCCGACCACGACCCGACGGTCATGCTGACCTACCGCACCGACGACGTCGACGCCGAGTTCACCCGGCCGCCCGCGGAACGCGTGCGCGCGGCGTTCGGCCCGCGGCCGCTGGGAAAGGTGCTCGGTGACGTCGTCGGCGCGCTGGAGTCCGCAGGCGACGTCCTGTTCGACTCCGTGGAGCAAGTGCGCCTGGACCGTTGGCACAAGGGACGTGTCGTCCTGATCGGTGATGCCGCCTGGTGCGTGACGCTCTACGCCGGCATGGGTGTCTCGTCCGGGCTCACCGGAGCCGATCTGCTCGGCGGCATGCTGGAGCGGCACCCCGGTGACCTCGCCACCGCCCTCTCCGCCTGGGAACGGGCACTGCGGCCTTACGTCGACCACTACCAGGACGGCGCGTTCGCCGACCGGAAGATCTTCGTCCTGGACAACCGGATGCAGCTTCTGCTTCGGCGCGCGGTGCCGGTGCTGAGCCGCTTCAAGCTCGGCAAACGACTGACCGACCGGATCATGCGGCTCGACGAGATCGCGTTGTACAAGAATGCGGATATCGTCGGCGCGATACCGGAGAGGACCACTGTTGGCGGAACTGCCTGAACACGGCTCGCCCAAAGCGGCACGCATCCTGGCGGCGGCGGGCGAACTGCTGCTGAGCCGGGGCAGCAAGGGCGTCACCATCGCGGAGGTCGCCACCAAGGCCCACGTCGGCAAGGGCACCGTCTACCTCTACTGGAAGACCAAGGAAGACTTGCTGCTCGGGCTGATCAGCCGCGATTTCGTCGCGCTCGCCGACGAGGTCGTCGCGGCGGTCACCGCGGACCCCGAGCTGGCCCGGCCGTCGCGCCTCGGTCCGAACATGCTGGAGGTCGCGGCCCGGCATCCGTACGTCAACGCGCTGCAGACCGGCGACGACGTCCTGCTCGGGGTCCTCGCCGAGGACCCCCGGTCGGCGACCCTGCTCGAAACGCTGGGCGCGGGCGCGTTCCTGCATCACATCCTGCCCATCTGGCGGCGGCACGACCTCGCCAGGACCGATTGGGAGGTGGCCGATCAGGCCTTCGCGTTGCAGGCCCTCCTCGCGGGTTTCCTGACGGCGGCCCCTTCGATCGGGAGCAGGCTGCCGGTCGACGATCCCGCCCGGGTGTTCGCCGCGTCCATCACCGCGCTTCTCGGTCCCGAGCGGGCCACACCGGAGCAGGTGAAGCTGGCGGCGGAAGAGGGGATCCGCTCGCTGGAGGGCGGGCGTGCCGTCGCGCTGGGCATCATCTCCGGCTGACCGCTTCTCCACAAAACAATCAGGCACGCTTGATTTTTCCGGTGCGGGGTGCCAGCCTGAGGAAGACGCGAGGAGGCGGGCATGGCTGACCTTGGCGTGATCCTTGGGGATCTCGCGGCGGAATCGCAGGCCATCGACGACGTGGTGGCGGCTCTGCCCGCGTCGGACTGGGCACGGCAGACCCCGGCCGAAGGCTGGACGATCGCTCATCAGATAGCCCATCTGGCCTGGACGGACAAGAAGGCGCTGATCGCGGCGCGCGGATCCGAGGCCGAATGGCAGGCCGAGATCGAAGGGCTGCTCGCGACGGGCGAGTCCTACGTCGACGACGGTGCCGCCGAGGGGGCGAAGACGCCGCCCCGCGAACTTCTGGAGGAGTGGCGCGCCGGTCGCGCGGAGCTCGCCGAAGCGCTCGCCGCGGTGCCCGACGGGCAGAAGATCCCTTGGTACGGCCCGCCGATGAGCGCCGCGTCCATGGTGACGGCACGCCTCATGGAGACCTGGGCCCACGGCCAGGACATCTTCGACACGCTCGGCGTCGCGCGGGAGAACACCGCCCGGATCTGGCATATCGCCCGGTTCGGCACCCGCACGCGCGACTTCGCCTACAAGCTCAATTCGCTCGCTCCGCCCACCGGGGAGTTCCGCGTCGAGCTGACCGCGCCCGACGGCACCACCTGGGCTTTCGGTCCCGAGGACGCGGCGCAGCGGCTCACCGGGAGCGCGGCCGACTTCTGTCTCGTGATCACCCAGCGCCGTCACCCCGCCGACACCGACCTGGTCGCCGCGGGCAAGGACGTCGAGGAATGGCTCGGGATCGCGCAGGCGTTCGCCGGGCCGCCCGGCGCCGGGCGGAAACCGGGGCAGTTCGCATGACCCCGATCCGCATCGGCAACGCGTCCGGGTTCTACGGCGACCGGTTCTCCGCGGTCCACGAGATGCTCACCGGCGGCCCGCTCGACGTGCTGACCGGCGACTACCTGGCCGAGCTGACCATGCTCATCCTCGGCCGCGACCGGATGAAGGACCCGAACCGCGGCTACGCCAAGACGTTCCTGCGTCAGATGGAACAGAATCTCGCGCTGGCCAAGGAAAAAGGCGTCAAGATCGTCGCGAACGCCGGCGGGCTGAACCCGGCCGGGCTCGCGGGCGCGCTCCGCGAACTGGCCGCGAAGCTCGGCGTCGACGTCGCGATCGCGCACGTCGAAGGTGACGACCTCATCCAGCGTGCCGAGGAGCTCGGCTTCGGCAAGACCTTGACCGCCAACGCTTATCTCGGCGCGTGGGGGATCGCGGAATGCCTGAACGCGGGCGCCGACATCGTGGTGACCGGCCGCGTCACCGACGCGTCGGTGATCGTCGGCCCGGCCGCCGCGCACTTCGGCTGGGCGCGCGACGACTACGACGCACTCGCCGGCGCGGTCGCGGCCGGGCACGTGATCGAATGCGGGACGCAGGCCACCGGCGGCAACTACGCCTTCTTCACCGAACACGAGATCGGCGTCCCGGGATTCCCGATCGCCGAGATCTCCGCCGACGGCTCCAGCGTGATCACCAAACACCCCGGCACCGGGGGTGTGGTGAACACCGGAACCGTGACCGCGCAACTGCTCTACGAGATCACCGGCGCCCGTTACGCCGGGCCGGACGTCACGACGCGGTTCGACACACTGACCGTCACCGAGGACGGCCCGGACCGCGTCCGGATCAGCGGTGTCACGGGCGAGCCGCCGCCTCCGACGCTCAAGGTCTGCCTGAACGGGCTCGGCGGTTTCCGGAACGAGACGACGTTCGTCCTCACCGGACTCGACATCGAGGCGAAAGCCGCGCTGGTCAAGGAACAGCTCGAAGGCGCGCTCAAGGCCCGGCCACCCGCCGACGTGCGGTGGACCCTGGCCCGCACCGACCGGCCCGACGCCGAAACCGAGCAGCAGGCGAGCGCACTGCTGCACGTCGCGGTGAAGGACGCCGATCCCGAGGTCGCCGGGCGCGCGTTCAGCGGAGCGGCGATCGAACTCGCGCTGGCGAGCTACCCGGGCTTCCACGTCACCGCGCCGCCCGCGGCCGCCTCGCCCTACGGCGTCTATCGTGCCGCTTTCGTTGACGCGAAAGAGGTCCCGCACGTCGCCGTCCTGCCGGACGGAACCCGTCGCGACATCGCGCCCGCCGCCGGAACCCTGCCTCTGTCCGAAGTGGACTTCGAGGGACTGCCAGTGCCGTTCACGCAGGCCGAAGTCCGCAGGGTGCCGCTCGGCAAAGTGGTCGGCGCGCGCAGCGGCGACAAGGGCGGCAACGCGAACGTCGGCGTCTGGGCGCGGTCCGACGAGGCGTGGCGCTGGCTCGCTCACCGGCTGACCGTCACCGAGTTCAAACTGCTGATCCCGGAGACCGCGGACCTCGAAGTCCGGCGGCATCTGCTGCCGAACCTGCGGGCGGTCAACTTCGTCGTCGAAGGCATCCTCGGCGAGGGCGTCGCGTCGCAGGCGCGGTTCGACCCACAGGCGAAGGCGCTCGGGGAATGGCTGCGCTCCCGCGAGATCGACATCCCGGAGGCCCTCCTGTGACCGACCCCTTCGCCACGCCGGAACGCGCCGAACTGCGCAAGACCGTCCGGCGGTTCGCCGAAACCGAGATCCTGCCGCACCTCGACGACTGGGAGCGCGAGGGCGAGCTGCCCCGCGATCTGCACCGCAAGGCCGGGGAACTCGGACTGCTCGGCGTCGGCTTCCCTGAGGAGGTCGGCGGAGGAGGCGGCGACTACCTCGACGCCGTCGTCATCGCCGAGGAGCTGCACTACGCGGGCGGTTCCGGTGGGCTCTTCGCCTCGCTGTTCACCTGCGGTATCGCCGTCCCGCATATCGCGGCGGCCGGCGATCCGGTGCAGATCGAACGCTGGGTCCGGCCGACACTGGAAGGCACCAAGATCGGCTCGCTCGCGGTCACCGAACCCGACGGCGGCTCCGACGTCGCCGGGATCCGCACGACGGCGGTACGCGAGGGCGACGAGTACGTCATCAACGGCGCCAAGACCTTCATCACCTCGGGCTGCCGCGCCGACTTCGTGACCACCGTGGTCCGCACCGGTGAAGCCGGCGCCCACGGGATCTCGCTCATCGTGGTCGAACGCGGCACGCCGGGCTTCACCGTCTCCCGCAAGCTGGAGAAGATGGGCTGGCTCTGCTCGGACACCGCCGAGCTGTCCTATGTGGACGTCCGGGTGCCCGCCGAAAACCTGATCGGCGCCGAGAACAGCGGCTTCGCGCAGGTCGCCACGCAGTTCGTCACCGAGCGGGTCTCACTGGCCGTGCAGGGTTACGCGCACGCGCAGCGGGCACTCGACCTGACCTTGGACTGGTGCCGCCTGCGCGAGACCTTCGGCCGTCCGCTGATCTCCCGTCAGCTGGTGCAGCACAAGCTCACCGAGATGGCCCGCAAGATCGACGTCGCCCGCACCTACACCCGGCAGGTCGCCCAGCGGCACGTCGCGGGCGAAGAGGTCATCGCCGAAGCTTGTTTCGCGAAGAACACCGCCGTCGAGACCGCCGAATGGGTGGTCAACGAGGCCGTGCAGCTGCACGGCGGACTCGGCTACATGCGGGAGTCCGAAGTGGAGCGTCACTACCGTGACGTGCGCATCCTCGGTATCGGCGGCGGGACCAACGAGATCCTCACCGGCTTGGCCGCGAAGCGATTGGGATACACCGCATGAGCACGATCAGGTCCACTGTGGACACGCGGAGCGAGGAGTTCGCGGAGAATCGCGAGTCCATGCTCGGCAAACTCGCCGAGATCGACGGCGAGCACGCCAAGGCGATCGCGGGTGGCGGTGAGAAGTACGTCGCCCGGCACCGCAAACGCGGCAAACTGCTTGCCCGCGAACGGATCGAACTTCTCCTCGACGAGGACTCGCCGTTCCTGGAACTGTCGCCGCTGGCGGCCTGGGGTTCGGACTACCAGGTCGGCGCCAGCGTGATCACCGGCATCGGCGTGGTCGAAGGCGTCGAGTGCATGATCTCCGCCAGCGACCCGACGGTCAAAGGCGGGGCGAGCAACCCGTGGACGGCGAAGAAGAGCTACCGCGCCGCGGACATCGCCGCGCAGAACCGCCTGCCGGTGATCAACCTCGTCGAGTCCGGTGGGGCGGATCTGCCGACGCAGAAGGAGATCTTCATCCCCGGCGGCCGGATCTTCCGTGACCTCACGCGGTCTTCGGCGGCGAAGGTGCCCACGATCGCGCTGGTGTTCGGCAACTCGACCGCGGGCGGCGCGTACCTGCCCGGCATGTCGGACTACGTCGTGATGGTCAAGGAACGAGCGAAGGTGTTCCTCGGCGGTCCGCCGCTGGTCAAGATGGCGACCGGTGAGGAATCCGACGACGAATCGCTCGGCGGCGCGGAAATGCACGCCCGCACGTCGGGTCTCGCCGACTACCTCGCGGCGGACGAGGAGGACGCGATCCGGCTCGGCCGCAGTATCGTGAAACGGCTCAACTGGACCAAACAGGGCCCGACGCCGAAGCCGGACTACGCCGAGCCGCTGTACTCCGCCGAGGACCTGCTCGGCATCGTGCCCACCGATCTCAAGGTGCCGTTCGACCCGCGCGAGGTGATCGCCAGGGTCGCCGACGGTTCGGACTTCGACGAGTTCAAACCGTTGTACGGCAGCAGCCTCGCCACCGGCTGGGCGAGCATCCACGGTTACCCGGTCGGCATCCTCGCCAACGCCCAAGGCGTGCTGTTCGGCGAGGAGTCGCAGAAGGCCGCGCAGTTCATCCAGCTGGCCAACCAGATCGACACGCCACTGGTCTTCCTGCACAACACCACCGGCTACATGGTCGGCAAGGAGTACGAGCAGAGCGGCATCATCAAACACGGCGCCATGATGATCAACGCCGTGTCGAACTCGAAGGTGCCGCATCTTTCGGTGCTCATGGGCGCCTCGTACGGCGCCGGGCATTACGGCATGTGCGGCCGGGCCTACGATCCCCGCTTCCTGTTCGCCTGGCCCAGTGCGAAATCCGCGGTCATGGGTCCGCAGCAGCTGGCGGGCGTGCTGTCGATCGTGGCCCGTGCCGCCGCCGCGTCGCGCGGGCAGGAGTACAACGAGGAGCACGACGCCGCCATGCGCGCCATGGTGGAGGGCCAGATCGAGGCCGAGTCGATGCCGATGTTCCTGTCCGGGATGCTTTACGACGACGGGATCATCGATCCCCGCGACACCCGCACGGTGCTCGGGCTCAGCCTGTCCGTGATCCACAATGGACCAGTGAAGGGCGCCGAGGGCTTCGGCGTCTTCCGTATGTGACGGGAGGCGGAGCAGACTGATGTCGCGGCAACCAAATTCACGTAAAGGCGCGCGCTCGGCCGAAGGCCCCGCTATCGGGGTGGCAGGGCGCTTGTCGACCAACCGCGCGGATTCTACGCGAAGTCGCGCCCTGGCGACCCGATCGCGGACGCGCGCAATCTCGCGTAAAGGACAGTGAGCGGCATGATCGAGAAACTTCTGGTCGCCAACCGCGGTGAGATCGCCCGTCGCGTGTTCCGCACCTGCCGCGACGCCGGGATCGGCACGGTCGCGGTGTTCTCCGACGCGGACGCCGACGCGCCGCACACCGCCGAGGCGGATCTCGCCGTCCGCCTGCCGGGCAACGCGCCCGTCGACACGTACCTGCGGGCCGAACTGCTGATCAAGGCGGCCGTCGAGACCGGCGCCGACGCGATCCACCCCGGCTACGGGTTCCTGTCCGAGAACGCCGCGTTCGCCCGCGCCGTGCTCGACGCGGGACTCACCTGGGTCGGCCCGCCGCCGGAAGCCATCGAGAGCATGGGCTCGAAGGTCGAGTCCAAGCGGATGATGGCCGAGGCCGGTGTCCCGATCCTGTCCGAATTGGACCCGGCCGAGGTCACCGAAGCCGACCTTCCGTTGCTGGTCAAGGCCTCCGCCGGAGGTGGTGGACGCGGTATGCGTGTCGTGCGCACGCTCGGCGAACTCGCCGAGGCCGTCGAAGGCGCGAGCGCTGAGGCCGCGTCGGCGTTCGGCGACCCGACCGTTTTCTGCGAGCGGTACCTGGAGACCGGCCGTCACATCGAGGTCCAGGTGCTCGCCGACACCCACGGCACGGTGTGGGCGGTGGGGGAGCGCGAGTGCTCGATCCAGCGCCGTCACCAGAAGGTCGTCGAAGAAGCGCCGTCGCCGTTCGTCGACGAGGCGATGCGGGAGGCGCTGTTCGACGCCGCGCGCAAGGCCGCGCAGGCGATCGACTACGTCGGTGCCGGAACGGTCGAATTCCTCGCCGGACCGGACGGGCGGTTCTACTTCCTGGAGATGAACACGCGGCTCCAGGTCGAGCATCCGGTCACCGAGGCCACGACGGGGCTCGACCTCGTCTCGCTGCAGTTGCGGATCGCGGAGGGCGAGCACCTCCCGATCGAAGAGCCGGCGACGACCGGCCACGCGATCGAGGTCCGGCTCTACGCCGAAGACCCCGCCGCGGGCTGGCAGCCGCAGAGCGGCACCTTGCACCGTTTCGAGCTTCCCGCGGCACAGCGGGAATTCGAGGTCGGCCCGGGTGTCCGGCTCGACTCGGGTTTCGTCAGCGGGCAGACCGTCGGTGTGCACTACGACCCGATGCTCGCCAAGGTCATCGCCTACGCCCCGGATCGCCGGAGCGCGGCGCGGGCACTGGCCGGTGCCCTGGCCGGCGCGGAGATCCACGGTGTGGTGACCAACCGCGACCTGCTGGTGAACGTGTTGCGCCACGAGGCTTTCCTCGCCGGAGAGACCGACACCGCGTTCTTCGACCGGCACGGACTCGACACCCTGGCCCGTCCACTGGCCACTGTGGACACCGTACGGATTTCCGCGCTCGCGGCGGCGTTGTCCGGTGCGGCCGCGAACCGCTCGGAGGCCCGGGTGCAGAGCAGGCTGCCGAGCGGCTGGCGCAACGTCCGTTCCCAAGGGCAGCGCAAACGTTTTCGTCACGGTGACGACGAGCTCGAGGTCGGCTACAGCCTCGGCCGGGACGGGTTGCGCGCCGACGGATTCGAAGGCGTCGAACTGGTTTCCGCCGAGAACGGCGGCGTGGTCCTGGAAGTCTCCGGGGTGCGGCGCAAGTTCGCCGTCGCCCGATACGGCGACACGGTGTACGTCGATTCGCCGGACGGCTCCGTCGAACTGGGCGTGGTGCCGAGGTACACCGATCCCGACGCGGCGCTCGCCGCCGGTTCGCTCGTGGCGCCGATGCCGGGCACGGTGGTCCGGCTCGCGGTCGAGGCCGGCGACACCGTCAAGACCGGCGATCCGTTGCTGTGGCTCGAAGCGATGAAGATGGAACACCGGATCGCGGCGCCCGCCGACGGCGTCGTGACGGAACTCCCGGTGGTGGTCGGACAACAGGTCGAAGTGGGCACTATCCTCGCGGTGGTAGGAGACGACGAATGAACGCGATGAACTTCACCGAGCCCGAGGAGCGCGTCGCGCTGCGGGCCGCGGTCGCCGAACTCGGCAAGAAGTACGGGTACGAGTACTACGCCAAGCAGGCGCGTGCCGGGCTCAAGACCGAGGAACTGTGGGCCGAGGCCGGACGGCTGGGCTACCTCGGCGTGAACCTGCCCGAGGAGTACGGCGGCGGGGGAGCGGGGATCGCGGATCTCGCCGCGGTGCTCGAAGAACTCGCCGCAGCCGGCTCCCCGCTGCTGCTCATGGTCGTCTCGCCGGCGATCTGCGGCACGGTCATCTCGCGTTTCGGCACCGACGAGCAGAAGAAGCGCTGGCTGCCGGGTATCGCCGACGGCAGCAGGCGGATGGTCTTCGCGATCACCGAACCGGACGCCGGGTCGAACTCGCACAAGATCACCACCACCGCGAAGCGGGACGCCGACGGTTGGGTCCTCAGTGGACGGAAGGTCTACATCTCCGGTGTCGACGAGGCGGACGCCGTCCTGGTCGTCGGCCGCACCGAGGACGCCAAGACCGGCAAGCTCAAGCCCGCGCTGTTCACCGTCCCGACCGACACGCCCGGCTTCGAGTACAAGCAGATCGACATGGACATCGTCTCGCCGGAGAAGCAGTTCGGGCTGTTCCTCGACGACGTCCACCTACCCGCCGACGCGCTGGTCGGCGAGGAGGACGCGGCGATCGCGCAGCTGTTCGCCGGGCTCAACCCCGAACGCATCATGGGCGCGTCGTTCTCGCTCGGCATCGCGCGTTACGCGCTGGGCAAGGCCGTCGGCTACGCCAACGAACGCAAGGTGTGGGGTGCGCCGATCGGTACCCACCAGGGCCTCGCGCATCCGCTGGCCGAGATCAAGATCGAGCTGGAACTGGCCAAGCTCATGACGCAGAAGGCCGCGTCGCTCTACGACTCCGGCGACGACTTCGGCGCGGGCGAGTCGGCGAACATGGCGAAGTACGCCGCCGCCGAGGTCGCCATCCGGGCCGTCGACCAGGCCGTGCAGACCCACGGCGGCAACGGGCTGGCCAGCGAATACGGGCTGGGCACGCTGGTCACGGCCGTCCGCCTCGGCCGGATCGCGCCGGTGAGCCGCGAGATGGTGCTCAACTTCGTCGGCCAGCACAGCCTCGGCCTGCCCCGGTCCTACTGAGGAGGCGTCCATGAGCACGCTCCACGGCAAGACGCTCATCATCTCCGGCGGGAGCCGCGGGATCGGCGAGGCCATCGCGGTCCGCGCCGCCCGCGACGGGGCGAACATCGCCCTGCTGGCCAAGACCGCCGAGCCGCATCCGAAGCTGCCGGGCACGCTCTACACCGCGGCCAAGGCGATCGAGGACGCCGGCGGTCAGGCGCTGCCGATCGTCGGCGACGTCCGCGACGACACGTCGGTCGAGGCCGCTATCGCGCGGACCGCGGAGCAGTTCGGCGGCATCGACATCGTGCTCAACAACGCGAGCGCGATCGATCTGACCCCGACCGAGTCCGTCAGCATGAAGCGCTACGACCTGATGCAGGACATCAACGCGCGCGGATCGTTCCTGCTGTCGAAGCTGGCCATCCCGTATCTGAAGCTGGCGGAGAACGCGCACATCCTGACGTTGTCGCCGCCGATCAGCCTCGACGAGAAGTGGTTCCAGGCCGGGCATCTCGCGTACAGCATCGCGAAGTACTCGATGAGCCTGGTGACCGTCGGGCTCGCGGCGGAACTGCGGCAGTACGGCATCGCGGCGAACTCGCTGTGGCCGCGCACGACGATCGACACCGCGGCGATCCGCAACGTCGTCGGCGCGGAGCTGGCGGCCAAATCGCGGACGCCGGAGATCATGGCCGACGCCGCGCACGCGATCCTCACCAAACCGAGCACCGAGGCGACGGGGAACTTCTACCTCGACGACGAGGTGCTGGCCGCCGAGGGCGTCACGGACTTCTCGAAGTACCGCATCGGCGGGTCGGAGGACGACCTGCAGCTCGATTTCTGGGTCGAGAGCCGCACCCCGTGATCCGCGAACCACAGCAGGAGCGCAGCCGCACGACCCGGCGGCGGCTGGTCGAGGCCGCCGTCGAGACGATCGGGGAACTGGGCTGGCACGGGACCACCGTCGCGCTGATCGCCGAGCGCGCCGGGGTCTCGCGTGGTGCCGCCCAGCACCACTTCCCGACCAGGGAGGACCTGGTCGCGGCCGCGGTCGAGCACGTCGGCGAAATCCAGATCGTGGAACTGCGGGCCCGTGCGGCGGAGCTGCCGTCGGGCCGGTCGCGGATCGAGCGGGCCGTCGACATGGTGCTCAACCTCTACAGCGGGCCGCTGTTCCGTGCCGCGCTCCACCTGTGGGTCGCGGCTTCGACCGACGACTCGCTGCGGGCGACACTGGTGCCGCTGGAGGCCCGCGTCGGCCGCGAAGCACACCGGGTGACCGTCGAGCTGCTCGGCGTCGACGAGTCCCACCAGGGCGTTCGCGAGCTGGTCCAGGCCACTCTCGATCTCGCCCGCGGCCTGGGCCTGGCGAACCTGCTGACCGACGACACGAAGCGGCGCAAGCAGATCGTCGCGCAGTGGGCGCGGGTACTGGAACCGGCCTTGGCGTCGGCGAAGATCTGACGGAACCGAAAAGTCACCGGCGACGTCTGAGATCTTGTTAACACTGATGGAGCAGCGGCCGATAACACGGTGTGAGTGCTGCTGATTCAGGTGGCTGATCGAGAGAGGTCCAGTCCGGTGTCCGGTTCAGAGGTCGAACTGTCCCATCGCGCGATGGCGATGCTGCGAGCGGTCGCGGCGCGCCGTGCCCAGATGTCGTGCAGCTGCGAGCCGGATCTCTTCATCGACGGGTTCGCCTGCTGCGACCAGATGACCGCGCACGCGCTGGCCCACGGCGGGTACATCCGCCCCGCCGAGACCACCGGACCCTCCGCGGTCACCGGCCGGGTGCCCGCCGAGCTGACCGAGGCGGGCGAAGCCGCGATCGCGGTCACCGCCGCCGCCTGACCTTTCACCGCATCGTCTGTCCGCAGTGGACGACGACCGTTTACAAGCACGTCCCGCGTTCCTAGGATCCACCCCGGGATGAGGCCGTCGCCGAGCGACGGGCCTGGGTTGGGAGGTGCCGATGGCACGCACGGCTCGCCGCGATGCCGGTGAGGACGCCCTGAACCCGCTGTGTCGAACTCGCCAGCGGGTTCATCAACAGACACTGAGCACGTTGATGCGGGAAGCCGGTGCGGCGCCCCGTCGCCGGGGACCGCGCGGGCCGAAGCACCGGGCTCCGGAAACCGCTTCCGGCACCGGCCGGATCCGGCGGATCTCGGCGCTTTCGGCGGGCGGCGTGCTCGTCAGCGGGCTGCTGGCCGTCGTGCTCGTCCCGGCCGACCCGGCCGACGTCGTCCCGGGCACCCCGCTCCTGCCGCCGTCGCTGACCATCGCCCCGCAGGCGATCGACGCCCCGGTCTCCTCGCCCGTCCCGTCGGGACCCCCGGGCGGCAGTGTCGCACCCCCGCCGCCGATGACCGCGTCGCTGCACGGCTCGGAGACGCCGTCCCCGACACCCACCCCGGAACCCGAAGAACGTCCGGAGCCGCGCACCGGACATCACGACTTCGAGCAGTATTACGAGTGGTACTACGGCGGCGGTCATCAAGGCGGTCGCTGGCCGCAATGGGGCCGGTAGCGCCGATCGGGTGATCGACGGCGTCGCTCACCGTCGAACAAGAATCACGATTCATCTCCGGTTTCGTCCGTTCGTGTCTGCTTGTCATTTTTCCTGTGCCCCGCCTTCGGCCGCTTACCTACGATGGTTCGCACTCTCCATTCCTCCCGGAGCACGGCTAGGGGCTGAAACAGGAAAATGAGTGTGGACCGACATTCTCCCGCGGTGCAGTTCGCCCGGAGAATGCTGATCAACCGCGAGACGGGGAATCCGTCGCGCCCGCAGCCGGTGACGTTGCTGCTCGGCCCGGTCGGTTCGGGGAAGACCACGGCACTGGAAGCGATCCGTCGCGACCTGGGCTGGGGCGTCGTCCACGCCGGATTCGATTTCGGGCAAGGCGGCCGGGCGGGCACGATCGACGTGCTCACGAAACTGGCCTACTCGTTGTCGAGAAAATGGCGAAATCGACCGAAACCGCAGTTCATTCGGTTCACGATCGCGCTGATCGCAGTCCAGGCGGAACTTTCCGGTCGAAATCGCGACGAAGACCTGGCGCAACTGAAGTCGCTGCTCGGCAGTCTCGACCGGATCATCTGGACACCGGCGATGGACAGCACGCTCGACACGCTGACCGAGACGGCGAAGGCGACCGGTCTCGTCGAGCCCCCGTACGCGGATCTGTTCCGCCAGACGTTCCCTCATCTGGTGCGGAACATCCGGCCCCGGCTCGGGAAGGCACTGCGGTCGCTGGCGGACTTCCCCCACGCCGAGGGGAGATCCCCGTTCGACGCGCTACTCGAACTCAACCGGCTCGCGCACGGCAGCGCCCGTGACGCCAAGGCGGTCACCGAGTGGCTGATGGCGGCGTTCCTCGGCGACGTCCGGGAGAACCATCCGCGGATGGCCAGGCCGGAGGAGAAGAGTCCCTGTACCTGCGACATCTCGCAGCAGCGCAGGCACTGGCACAACTGGGTGGTGGTGCTCGACGACGTCGACCACCCCGGCGGGACCGAGTTCCTCTCCGACCTGATCGCCGCCAGGGAACGGCATGCCGTCCAGCATCCGAACGACCGCGAGGCACACGACGCGCTGCTGGTCATCGCCACCAGCGGACGGTGGCACGACGACTGGGGCACCGCCTGGCTGCCGCCGTGGAAACCCGTGCCCGGCGCCGGATCCGCGGCCCGGCCGATGGTGGACTGCGAGGAGGCCTCGTACGACGACTGGGCGAACCCGGCCAACGGAGCCCTCGACTCGGCCTACT
This sequence comes from Amycolatopsis keratiniphila subsp. keratiniphila, assembly GCF_001620365.2. Classification (GTDB taxonomy): domain Bacteria; phylum Actinomycetota; class Actinomycetes; order Mycobacteriales; family Pseudonocardiaceae; genus Amycolatopsis; species Amycolatopsis keratiniphila. Next base: position 14,592 of record NZ_LQMT02000032.1, on the reverse strand, counting down.
ACCCGATCCGGATCCCACCCCAGTCGATCGGGCGGATCGCGCGGATCCTCGATTCCGGCGCGCGGACGCCGAAGGTCACGCTCGCGCACCGGGCGACCGGCGGACTGCCGTCGGCGGTCGAGCAGCTCACCGGGCGCTTGCGGGCGAGCGACGCGCGCGAGGGCGATCGAGACCTGCTCACCACCGATCCGCGCGGCGGGGAGGATCCCTGCTACACCAGGCTGACCAAGCTCGCCCTGACCGAACACCTCGACGACGTCCACGTCGACGACTTCGTGACTGCGGCCCCGTTCGCGACCGCGCCCTGGCTGATCCCGGACGCCGCGCAGAGCCGGATCGACCAGCCGCACGTCGGGCGGATCCTGACCGAACTGCGCACGTCGTTGTGGGTGACGGCCAGGAATTCGCCCGGTTCGACCGACGACCAGGCCGCCCTGCATCCGTGGATCGCGGCGAACCTGGTGTCCGCGCTGGCCCGGCGCGGCGACGGGGACGGGCCGACCTACACCGGCCAGTTCAAGGCACTGCGCGACGATCCGGACACCGCACAGGATCCCGTGCGGCTGGCCTACTGCAATCTCGCGCTGGGCGACATCGGCGAAGTGGTCACGTTCTTCGAGCGCGAGTTCAACCGGATCCCGCACGCGGAGTGGATCGCGAAGCTCGAACTGGTGCTGAACGCGCCGGACGATCTGCCGCCCGAGCGGGATCACGCGGAACTGTACGAAGAACTCGTCAACCTCGACAACGCGCAGTGCCCGGCCGGCCGGTCCGAGATCCGGAACAACGTCGCCCGGCTCATCGCGGCGGGCTGGCTGACCGCCAGCCCCTTCGCGGTCCGCGGGCAGGCCCAGCACCAGGTGATCGCGAACGCCTTCGCCGCGCTGGCCACCACTTCGCACCAGCCCGACGTCGGCGCGCTCGTGTCGGCCAAGGAAGCCGCCCGTCGCGGCGAATTCCCCTGACCCGGAACGGAACTCCGTCATGTCCTGGCTCGATTCGTTGAGAACACGTATGTCCGAGGCCCGTGAACGCGCGGCGACGGGGCCACCGGTGCGGCCACGCGGCTGGGCCCACCGCCATCGGGTGCTGCTGATCGCGATCGTCGTCGTGCTGCTGGGTGCCGCGCTGGTGTCGATCAGCCCGTGGGAATCCTGCGGCCGGGGGCTGCGCGCGGTGGACGCGGACGAGGAGTCGATCGGCTCGTCGTACGTCTGCGTCGGGCTGAACCTCGACTCCGGTCCGATGCGGGCCGACGATCCGCTCGACCCGTTGGAGAAGCTCATCAAGAGCCGCAACGAGAAGGCGGGCGAGAACTTCAAGACCATCGTGGTGCTGGAGAACCTGGCGCCCGATCCGAAGGTCGACAGCCAGCCGTTCCCGTTCGTCCGGCGGGAGGTCCAGGGCGCGATCACCGCCGCTTGGCCGAAGAACGGGCCGCCGGGGATCAAGCTCATGCTGGCCAACTACGGGAGCAACGCCGAGCACTGGCAGGTCGTCGCGGAGGAGATCGTCGCCGCGGCCGCCGCCCAGCGCATCGTGGCGGTCACCGACATCGGCATCAGCACGGAGAGCAGCCGGGCGCTGGTGGCCGAACTGTCCCGGCACGGGATCGCCACGATCGGCGCGACCGTCACCGCGGACAACATGAACACCGACCCCAAGGGCGTGCGGATCGACAACTTCTTCCGCGTGGGCCCGACCAACACCGACGAGGCCCGCGCCGCGGCCGGATACATCGCCGCGCACGGTTTCCGGCGCGTGATGATGATCCAGGGCGTCAGCAAAGAGGACACCTACGCGACGACGCTCGCCGAAGCCTTCCAGAGCTCCTCGAAGGTCCCGGTGATCTTCACGAAGACCTACGACGTCAAGCCGCTCACCGACACCTCGCGTGAGGCGTATCTGCGAGGGCTGTTCAGCAGGTGGCACAACGACATCTGTGGCGCGAGACCCGATCTGATCTACTTCGCCGGCCGTGGACTGGACCTCGGCGCCCTCGTGGCGGCGCTGGCGGGCGACGGCGCCTGCGAGGGGCTCGACACGGTGACCGTGATGACCGGGGACGACGCGAGCACGCTCGCCGGGAAACCCTTGCAGCTGAACAAGGACATCAGTGTCCGGCTCCGCTACACGGCCCTCGCGTATCCCGACCAGTGGGATATGTTCACCGCCGATCCGGCGTATCCGACGTACAAGAAGAATTACGACAACTTCGTCGCCGAATTCACCGGTACCCACGGCTTCCCCAAAGCGGAACTGTGGGACGGTGCAGCGATGATCGAACACGACGCCGTCGCCGCGGCCGTCGAAGCGGCGGTGCAGAACGTGTCGTCGGATCCGGTTTCGGTGCCGGACGTGTTGCGCAGCATCGACTGCAACTCCCCGGTGCCCGGCGCGACCGGGTTCGTCGCTTTCGACCAGGCGACGGGGAACCAGCTCGACAAGGCGCTGCCGATCCTGTCGATCGATCCGGACGGTTCGGTGCATCCGGTCGACCTGGTGTGGTCGCGGGGGAGGCCGCTGAACACGAAGGCGGACTGTGGCCGCTGATGCAGTCGTGAGTGGCGATTCGGGTTAGAACCCGAATCGCCACTCACGACCACCTGTACCGAGGGCTCACCCTAGGCCTGACACCGGTGGGGAACGGAAGTCAGCCGGTGTAACCCGCCACGATCTTGGTGTAGTCGTACTTGCCCTGCGAGATTCCCGCGCAGTTGTTGCAGTCGCGGTTCACCGCCCAGAACGACAGCCGGGCGAGATGTTTACTCGCCGCGTAGTCGCGGATCGCGCGGAAGTCGGCGACGCTGACGGTCTCGCCAGCCACGTCGGTCTTCCCGTTCATCGACGAAAGCCCGCTGCGCCGGTAGGCCGCGTCGTCACTCAAGCCGAAGGTGGACTTCACGACGTTCTTCAGCCCGTCCACGGCACTGCGGGTCTTGCCCGCCATGTCACCGCCGCTGGAGAAGTCGAACGGCATGACCGACCACGCGTCGACGCCCGCACCGAGCGCCTTCGACTGGTTGATCAGCCGCTTCCCGTGCGCGTTGGGGCCGCTCACCTCGGTCGGGATGGTGATGACCACGCGCAGGCCGGGGTTCTTCTGCTTCGTGATCTTGATGGCGTTCAGGATCCGGTCCTGGACGGTGTAGTTCTCGAATTCGTCGGTGTTCTCGATGTCGAGGTCGATCGCCTTGAGCTTGTAGGCGTCGATGACCTTCTGATACGCGCCGGCGAGTGCCGCGGGCGTACCGCATTTCGGCCCGAGCTTCGTACCGGACCAGCCGCCGAACGACGGGATGACGTCGCCGCCCTTGGCCCGGATGTTGTTGATCAGCGTGGCGTCGGAGCCGGTGAGGGAACGGCTGCCGTCCCATTTCGGGTTGCAGCCGCCGTCGGAGAGGATGAACGCGAGGGTGAAGGCCTTGACCCCGGTGGCGTTCATCGCGGCGATCGGGTCCGTCTGTCCCGACCACTGGTACAGATAGGGCGAGGCGAGCACCGGGTCCGGGGCCGCCGAGGCGACGGGGGCGAGGCCGACGGCCGTGGCGAGAGCGGCGCCGGCGGCGGTGGCCAGTGTTGCCCAGCGTCGTAGGGATTTCATAGGTCCTCCAACTGGTACGCGCGCGGCGAGGCGCGCAGGTGTGGAGCACCTCCGTCTTGACGCGGCGTATCAACCGGGAGGGTGCGCTCACTCACGGTGGACTAGACCATTGAGGACTGTCAAGAATTCACCGGGATTCCCGGGGGAAACGACCGACCTTAGTAGGGGGGTGATGACCCGGAAAGCGGATCGACACCACCGCGATTACCGGCTAGTTTGCCGAAATGGTGGGGGACTCCCTGATGGCGACCGGAAGCCGCGGCCGGAGAGACCGGCTCGCCGCGCCGCGCCGGATCCTGGGGTCCTGGAGCCTGTGGGAACTACCCAGGCGGGGCCTGATCGGATACCTGCTCCTCGTCGACTTCGCCGCTTTCGCCGCCACCGCCTACCTCTTCGTGTTGCGGCCGCCCGCGCCGTCGTCCTTGCTCCCGTTTTCGGCTCTGCTGGGGGGAATGATCCTCAGTTCGGAGCTTTCGCGGCCCGTCGAGCGGTCCCGTGCCGACACGCGGCTCGGGGCCGGACTGGACGCGGCGTGGATTTTCGCGGGCGCTTTGCTGTTGCCGCCCGCGCTCGCCGCGGTACTCGTCGTCGCTTCGGCGGGCTATCGCTGGTGCCGGATCCGGCGCGGGATCCCGCACCGCCAGGTGTTCGCGGCCTCCGCCACCATGCTTTCGGCACTCGGTGCCTCGATCATCCCGGTACTGCTGGGGGCGCCGCCGTTCGCCGACGCGGCAAGGGATTTCGAGAGTTTCGCCCTGGTTTTCGCCACCGGCCTGATTTTCCTGTCCGTCGACGCCGCGTTGGCCGCGCCCGCCGCCGAATTCGGGGCGGAACCGTCGGGGTTCGCCTTCGACGCGGCGATGGTCGCGTTCGGATTGCTGCTCGCGTGGTCGGCGGCGGATTGGCCGTACGTCGCCGTGGTACTCGCGGGGGCACTCGTGGTACTCCACCGGGCGGGGACGATGCGCGCCCTGCGCGGCCACGCGGGTACGGACGCCGGCACCGGACTGCTCACCGCGTCGTCCTGGTTGGACGGTGCGCGCACCCAGTTCGAACTGCTTCGGGGCCGTGGCGCGGATCTTTCGCTGCTGATGCTCGACCTTGACCACTTCGCCCGGCTCAACGACCGGCACGGCAGGCACGTCGGCGACGACGTCCTCCGCGCGGTGGCGGACACTTTGCGCGCGGAGGTCCGGGCGGCGGACCTGGTCGGCCGGTTCGGCGGCGAGGAATTCGTCGTCCTGCTGCCCGGCACCACCCGATTCGACGCGCACGCGATCGCCGAACGCATCCGGATGCGGATCTCCTCGACCTTCGTCTCACTGGGTGGGACGTTCGCCGGGGCGACCGTCTCGATCGGGGTGTCGTCGCATCCCGCCGGCGGCGAGACGCTCGACCGGCTCGTCGGCGCGGCGGACCAGGCGATGCGCGCGGCGAAGGGGGCCGGGCGCAACCGGACCGTCGTCTTCGAGGCCGAAAGCTAGTCCTCGGCCGGGACGCCGATGTCCTCGAACCACAGCTCCGGGTGGTCCCGGATGAACTCGGTCATCAGCGCGGTGCAGGCCGGGTCGTCGAGCAGGGTGATTTCGACGCCGTTCTCCTCGAGCCAGCCGTGCCCGCCCTCGAACGTGGTGGCCTCGCCGATGATCACCCGGCCGATGCCGAACTGGCGCACCAGGCCGCTGCAGTACCAGCAGGGGGAGAGGGTGGTGACCATGATCGTGTCGCGATAGTGCGGCCGCCTGCCCGCGTTCCGGAACGCGGAGGTCTCGGCGTGCATCGACGGGTCGCCGTCCTGGACCCGGCGGTTGTGGCCGCGGCCGAGCAGGACACCGGTGGTGTCGAAGAGGGCGGCGCCGATCGGGACCCCGCCCTCGGCCTTGCCGAGTTCGGCCTCTTCGCGGGCGACGGACAGCAGCTGCGCGGGATCGATCACCTGGCCCACCTTACGGCTCGTAAGTGGCGTCAGACCGGGCGGTTTCGCGTGACTGGACGGACGACACGCGTGATCAGACGGACGACACGCGATGGCGACCCGGCCGCGAGCGTGTCGTCCACCCGATCACGCGTGTCGTCCGTCTGATCACACGTGTCGTCCACTGGGTCACGTGAAGATGCGGACCGGACCTGTCCTGAATGTCTGCCAGACTCCCTCCCATGAAGCGAGCGAACCGATGACCACCGGCACGTCGGCACGGCTGCTGAGGCTCCTCTCCCTGCTGCAGGCGCGGCGCGACTGGCCGGGCGCCGACCTGGCCGACCGGCTGCAGGTCGACGTCCGCACGGTCCGGCGCGACGTCGAGCGGCTGCGCGAGCTGGGTTACCCGGTGCATGCCACGCCCGGGGTCGCGGGCGGCTACCGGCTCGGCGCGGGGGCCGCGCTGCCGCCCCTGCTGCTGGACGACGACGAGGCGGTCGCGGTCGCCGTCGGGCTCCGCACGGCCGCGAACGGTACGGTCTCGGGGATCGAGGAGACCTCGGTGCGCGCGCTCACGAAACTGGAGCAGGTGCTGCCCGCCCGGCTCCGGCACCGGGTGACCGCGCTGAACGCCGCGATGATCCCGCTCGGCGGCGTCGTCCCGGTCATCGACGCGGCCGCGCTGACGGTCATCGCGTCCGCGTGCCGCGACCATCAGCGGCTCCGGTTCGGCTATCGCAGCCACAGCGGCGACGTCACCGAGCGCTACATCGAGCCGTTGCGCCTGGTGCACACCGGGCGCCGGTGGTACCTGGTCGCGTTCGATCTCGATCGCGACGACTGGCGGACCTTCCGCGTCGACCGCATCGACGGCGTCCCGGACACGAGCTTCCGGTTCACGCCGAGGGAACCGCCCGCCGAGGACCTCGCGGCCTACGTCTCCCGCGGGATCACGTCCTCGCCGTATCCGCACCAGATGGTGCTGCGGGTCAACGCCTCGGCGGAGGCGCTCGCCGAGTACGTGTCCCCGACCGCCGGGACGATCGAGGCCATCGACGAGCGCACCTGCCGGGTCAGGGTCGGTTCCAACGACCTCTCGGTGATGCCCTACTACCTCGCCCACTGGGACGTCGACTTCGTCGTCGAGGAGGCCCCGGACGAGGTCAAGGAGCAGCTACGACTGGTCGCCGACCGCTTCGCGCGCGCGGTCGTCTGAGTCCGAAGTGGACCGCGCCCGTTTGGCGAGCAGGCCGATCGAACCGAGCGAGATCAGGGCCAGCACGATGATGTAGAGCGAAACCGACATCGAGGTCCCGGTGGATTCCAGCAGCAGCACCATGATGAACGGCGCGAGCCCGCCGCCGACGACCGCGCTGATCTGGTAGCCGAGCGAGGCGCCGGTGTAGCGCATCTCGGCGGTGAACAGTTCGGCGAACAGCGCCGCCTGCGGGCCGTACATGATGCCGAGGAACAGCGAGCCCACGAACGAGGCGACCACGAACAGCGGCAGCGACGCCGTGTCGATCAGCAGGAACATCGGGATCGCCCAAAGCGCGACCCCCGCCGCGCCGAAGGTGTAGATCTTGAGCCTGCCGATCCGGTCGGACAGTTTCGCCGCCAGCGGGATGATCGCCAGCTGCAGTGTGCTGATCAGCAGGGTCGCGACGAGCACGGTGGTCCGCGACATGCCCAGATGGCGGGTGGCGTAGTCGAGGACGCCGTTCAGCAGGATGTAGAAGGTGGCGGTGTTGACCATGAACGAACCGCCGGCCAGCAGCACCGTGCCCTTGTGGTGGCGCAGGACGTCGCGCAGCGGCGACTTGGCCCGCCCGCGTTCCTCGGCGGCGAGTTTCGCTTCGGCGCGGCGGTATTCGGGCGTCTCGTCGATCTTGACGTGCATGTACCAGGCCAGCCCGAGCACGAGGACGCCGACCAGGAACGGGATCCGCCACGCCCACACGAGGAAGTCGGACGGCGGCGCGACCTGCGCGGCGATCAGGAACACCGTGTTCGCCAGCACGACCCCGATCGGGACGCCGAGCTGGACGAGGCTGCCGTAGAGACCGCGTTTCCCGGGCGGCGCGTACTCGGTGGCGAGCAGCATCGCGCCACCCCACTGGGCCCCGACGGCGACCCCCTGCACGAGCCGGAGCAGCACCAGGAGGATCGGCGCGGCGATGCCGATCGAATCGTAGGTCGGCAGCAGGCCGATCAGCGTGGTCGCCGCGCCCATCAGCGCGATCGCCAGCACCAGCACGGGTTTCCGGCCGCGTTTGTCGCCGAGGCTGCCCGCGATGATCCCGCCGAGCGGCCTGGCGAGGAAACCGACGGCGAAGGTGGCGAACGAGGCGAGGACGCCGGCCGCGGCGTTGGTGGTGGGGAAGAAGGTCTTCCCGAACACCAGGGCGGCGGCGATCCCGAAGACGAAGTAGTCGTACCACTCGACCGATGAGGCGAGTGCCGCCGCGGTCGCGGCCTTCCTGCGCTGGGAGACGGTGATCGTCGGTTCGGCGGCGGTTCCGGGGGCGTTCGGTGCGGTGTCGGCCATCTGGATGCCCTTCGCTCGGCGCTGCTGCGGCGATGCAGTCCGGGCAAGTTAACAACCGCTTAGTATGTGGTCAACGTCTCAACGGGTAATTCTAGATACCGACCAGTTGGTATGTCACTCTGGTGGCGGTATCGCCGGGAGAGGTCGATCAGTACTGGTCAGGAGAGTTTCGTGCCGAGCATGCGCAGCACCAGCTCGCTGTACTCCTGGCCCAGCTTCTTGGGCGTCTGGCGGGCCCGCTCGCTGTACCAGCGGGAGACGTCGACGCCGAGCGAGAGCACGGCGCGGGCCGCGGTGTGCGGGTCGCCGACGGTGAACACACCCGCCTGTGTGCCTTCGGTGATGACCTCGCGCACGACCTGCTCGATGCGGCGGCGCAGTTTCGCGACGATCTCGAACTCCTCGTCGGGCAGTGCCTGCAGTTCGTACTGCACCACGCGGGCCACGGTGTGCCTCCGCGCGTGCCAGGCCACGAAGTCCTCCACCAGCAGCCGGATCCGCTCGACCGGGTCGGACTCCCGCGCCACGACACTCTCGACCAGGGAGAGCGTCTGCTCGTGGCCGTACTTCGAGATGGCGAACAGCAGCGCGGCCTTGGACGGGAAGTGCACGTACAGCGCCGCGGGGCTCATGCCCGCCGCCGAGGCGATGTCCCTGGTGGTGGTCGCGTGATAGCCGCGCCGCGCGAAGGATTCGACGCCGGCCAGCATCAGCCGCCGTGCCGTCTCCGGCTGGACGTCGGGCCACAGTTCGGCCGACAGCGACATGGTCATCCGCAGATCCTCCCAGACGCTCGAACCGGAGTGTGGGCTTGACAGCGTCTCCGGACCTTCCCATTGTAAGTGAGCGCTCGCTTAGTGAATGCGCTCGCTAGTGAACACAGAGGAGATCGACAGAGTGAACCACTCCTTCAAGGATCGCGTCGCGATCGTCACCGGGGCCAGCCGGGGCATCGGCCTCGGGATCGCCAAGGACCTCGTCGAGCGCGGCGCGAAGGTGTGCATCACCGCGCGCAAGCCGGAGCCGCTCGCCGAGGCGGTGGCCGAACTGGGCGGCGAGGCCGTCGCCATCGCCGTGCCGGGCAAGGCCGACGACGACGAACACCAGGCCGAGGCCGTCGCCAAGACCATCGAGACCTTCGGGCGGCTCGACATGCTGGTCAACAACACCGGCATCAACCCGGTGTTCGGGCCGACCCTGGACGTCGACCCCGGTGCCGCCGCGAAGATCTTCGCCGTCAACGTGCTCGCCCCGCTTTCGTGGACCCGCCGGGCGCGGGACGCGTGGATGGGGGAGCACGGCGGCGCGGTGGTGAACGTCGCGTCCATCGCCGGGCTCGGCGCGTCGCCCGGGATCGGGATGTACGGCGTCAGCAAGGCCGCGCTGATCCGGCTCACCAAGGAACTCGGTTTCGAGCTGGGCCCGAAGATCCGCGTGAACGCCGTCGCGCCGGCCGTGGTCAAGACCAAGTTCGCGACCGCGCTGTACGAAGGCCGCGAGGAAGAGGTCTCGGAGCCGTACCCGATGAAGCGCCTCGGCGTCCCGGCGGACATCGCGAGCGCCGTGTCGTTCCTGCTTTCGGAAGAGGCGGGCTGGATCACCGGGCAGACGATGGTCCTCGACGGCGGCGTGACACTGGCCGGTGGCCTGTGACGCCGTCCTTCACCGGATCCGGTGTCGTCGTCACCGGCGGGGGCGGCGGGATCGGTGCCGTACTCGCCCGCCGGTTCGCCGCCGAGGGCGCGCGCGTGGTCGTCGGCGACCTGAACGGGGACGCCGCGGCCGAGGTCGCGAAGGAGATCGGCGGGACCGCCGTCGCCGGTGACGCCGCGAGCGAAGCGGGAGTCGCGTCGCTGATCGCGGCGGCCCGCGAAACCCTCGGCGAGATCGACGTCTTCTGTGCCAACGCCGGGATCGCGCCGATGGGCGGCGTCGACGCGCCCGAGGAGGACTGGGCGCGGATCTGGGACGTCAACGTCATGGCGCACGTGCGCGCGGCGCGGCTGCTCCTGCCGCCGTGGCTCGAACGCGGACGCGGGCACTTCATCTCGACGGTGTCGGCGGCGGGATTGCTGACCAGTCTCGGTTCGGCTTCGTACTCGGTGACCAAACACGGCGCGCTCGCGTTCTCCGAATGGCTGTCGGCGACGTACCGGCACCGCGGGCTGACCGTGCAGGCCATCTGCCCGCAGGGCGTGCGGACGGCGATGCTGGAGAACACCGGCCCCGCGGGCGAACTGCTGATGGGCGCGTCGGCGATCCAGCCGGAACAGGTCGCGGACGCGTTGTTCGAGGCCATCGCGGAGGACCGTTTTCTGGTGCTGCCGCATCCCGAGGTCGCGGACTACTACGCCGCGCGGGCCACGCAGACCGACCGCTGGCTCGGCGGGATGAACAAGCTGCAGCGCAAGGTGGAGCAGGTCAGCGGGGAGTGAGCACCGCGGGACCGGACGCGGCCTAATCGCCTTGGTACGGCGGGAAAGCCGGCGGGCGGCGTTCGTTCCAGCTGGCCAGGCCTTCGGGAAGTTCCGGGTGGCCGAAGGATTCGAGCATCAGGGAGGTGGCCTCCCTGGCGGAATCCTCCAGGGAGAGCCCGGCTTCTCGAAGGACTTGCCGTTTCATGAGCGCCATGGAGCGTGGCGCGCTGTACGTCGCGAGTTCGGTGGCGTAGGCCATCGCCCGAGCCGAAAGCTCTTCCGGCGACACGACTTCCTGCACCAGGCCGTACTCGTACGCCTGTTCGGCGGTGAAGGTCCGCCCGGAGAGCAGCAGGTCGAGCGCCCGGCCGCGGCCGACGAGTTCGGGAAGCAGTTTCGCCACACCGTATTCGGCGATGAGGCCGCGCCGCGCGAACGCGGTGGTGAACTTCGCGCCCGCCGCGGCGAACCGGACGTCGGCGGCGCAGGCGATGACGAAACCGAGCCCGGCGCAGCCGCCGTTGATCGCCGCGACCACCGGCACGTCGGCATACGCGGCGGCGAGGACGTCGCGGAAACCTTCCCGTTCCGGCGTGCCCGTGCCGTTGGCGGAGATGTCCTCCAGCAGCCCCAGGTCCGCGCCGGGGCAGAAGGAGCGCCCGCCGCCGGTGACGACGACGGCACGGACCCCGGGATCGGCCGACGCCTCGCCCAGCAGCCGGCCGTAGCGGATCTGCATCGGCTGATCCATCGCGTTGCCGCGCTCGGGTTTGTCGAAGGTGATCGTGGCGACGGCGCCGTCCACGGCGTACCGGACCGTGTCCGCAGTGTCCACTTCGGACGGTGAGAGCTGATCGGTCACGTCGACCTCCTTGCGTCATCGACATACTAAGCGGATGCTTACGGGATCGTCGAGTCTTGTCAGGGAGGAAACCTGCATGAGCCGGTACGAAGCGAAGCCGTGGCTGGCCGCCTACGAAGATCGGATGAAGGCGGCGGGGACACCGGAAGCGACCACGGTCCCCGCGTCCTTTCGGCGGGCGGTGCGGCGCTCCCCGCAGGCCACGGCGATCGCCTACTTCGACGCGACGATGAGCTATCGCGAGGTCGACGAGCTTTCCGACGGCGTCGCGCGTCATCTGCTGGCCTCCGGTTTCGCCCCGGGGGACCGGCTCGCCCTGGTCCTGCAGAACGTCCCGCAGTTCGTGCTGGCGTTGCTCGGAGCCTGGAAGGCGGGCGGGATCGTCGTCCCGGTCAACCCGATGTACCGCGAGCGGGAACTCCGGCACGTCTTCGAGGACGCGGGGGTGCGCGCGGTCGTCTGCTCGCAGAGCGGATGGAACCGCCGGATCGGCCCGCTGGTGCCCGGCAGCGGCGTGACCATCGCGCTGACCACCAGCGAACTGGACCTGCAGGGCCGCGACGACGCGCGGGTGTTCGGCGGGATCGTGCGGGAGCCGACCCCCGGCGCCGCCGATCTGCTGACGGTGGCGCGGGCGGCGGGAGATCCGCCCCCTGACCCCCGCCTCGGCCCCGACGACGTCGCGCTGATCAGCTACACGTCGGGCACCAGCGGGACGCCGAAGGGGGCGATGAACACCCACGGCAACCTCGGCGCGAACGCGGCCGTGCTCAGCACGTTCAGCGGTCTCGGCGAGGGCGCCACGCTGTTCGGTCTGGCCCCGCTGTTCCACATCACCGGCATGGTCTGCGAGATCGCCTCCGCGATCGACATCGGCGGCACGCTCGCGCTCGCGTACCGGTTCGAGCCCGGCGTGGTGCTCGACGCCTTCCTGGAACACAAGCCCGTGTACACGGTGGGCCCGTCGACGGCGTACATGGCGCTGATGGCCCACCCCGGCGTCGGCCGCGAACATTTCGACTCGTTCGAGTTGCTGTACTCCGGCGGCGCCGCGCTGCCGCCCGCCGTGGTCGCCGCGTTCCGCGAACGGTTCGGCCACTACATCCACAACGGCTACGGGCTCACCGAGACGACCGCGGGCTGCATCGTCGTCCCGAGCAGTCTCGAAGCGCCCATCGACGAAGCGTCCGGCACGATCTCGATCGGCCTGCCGGTGCCGGGGACGATCGTGCGCATTCTCGGTGAGAACGGCGAGGAGCTGCCGTTCGGGACGGCGGGCGAGATCGCCGTCGAAGGTCCGATGGTGATCCCCGGCTACTGGAACCGGCCCGAGGCGACCGAAGCCGCGCTGCCCGGCGGCAGGCTCCTGACCGGCGACATCGGCTTCATGGAGCCGAGCGGCTGGGTCTACGTCGTCGACCGCAAGAAGGACATGATCAACGCCTCCGGGTTCAAGGTCTGGCCGCGTGAGGTCGAGGACGTCCTGTACACGCATCCCGCGGTGCGTGAAGCGGCTGTCGTCGGCGTTCCGGACGAGTATCGCGGCGAGACCGTGAAGGCCTACATCAGCCCGGCTCCGGGCACCACGCCCGACCCCCAGGATCTCGTCGCGTTCTGCAAGGAACGCCTCGCCGCGTACAAGTACCCGCGCGTGATCGAGGTGCTCGACGAACTGCCGAAAACGGTGAGCGGCAAGATCCTCCGCCGCGAACTCCGGGAGAGGGGCTGAGCGGCATGGCGCAGGTCGAAACCGTCCGAGGGCCCGTCGGCACCGGCGAGCTGGGCCGGGTGCTCATGCACGAGCACCTGTTCGTGCTCAGTCCCGAGTTCATGGCGAACCACCCCGAGCACGACGGGTTCCGCGAAGACGAACACGTCGCCGACGCGATCCGGCGGCTCGACGAACTCAAGGCCGCCGGGATCGACACCATCGTCGACCCCACCGTGATCGGGCTCGGCCGCTACCTCCCGCGCGTTCAGCGGGTCGCGGCCGAAACCGACCTCCGGATCATCGTCGCGACCGGGCTCTACACCTACAACGACGTCCCGCACTACCTCCACCACCGCGGACCGGGCCTCATCTTCGACGACGGCGAAGATCCGCTGGTCGGCCTCTTCACCGGCGACATCGTCGACGGGATCGCCGGCACCGGGGTGAAGGCGGCCCTGCTGAAGTGCGCGACCGACGAACCCGGGGTCACTCCCGGCGTCGAACGCGTCCTGCGCGCGGTCGCGAAGGCGCACCGGGAGACCGGCGCGCCGATCATGACCCACACCCACGCGCCCACCCGCCGCGGCCTCGAACAGCAGGCCGTGTTCGCTTCCGAAGGCGTCGACTTGAGCAGGGTCCTCATCGGCCACAGCGGCGACACCACGGACCTCGATTACCTCACCGAAATCGCCGACAAGGGATCGCTGCTGGGCATGGACCGGTTCGGGCTCGACCCGTTGCTGTCGTTCGACGACCGGGTGGCCACGGTCGCGGCGATGTGCGAGCGCGGTTACGCCGAAAGCATGGTCCTCTCCCATGATGCCTCGTGTTTCATCGACTGGTTCGAGCGGGACAAGATGGCCGCCGTGGCACCGAACTGGCATTTCCTCCACATCACCCGGGATGTGCTGCCCGCCTTGCGGGAGTCGGGGGTTTCCGAAAAGGACATAACGACGATGCTGGTGCACAATCCCCGCCGGTTCTTCGAGCACGGCGGCGCGTATTGACCCCCGTCGTTCTGGGGCCTGGGTCGGGGTGGTCGTGAGATCGCACTGACGTGATCGAATCCGGGACTCGCGTGATCAGCGGCGGAACACCCCGAGTGCGCCTCCCAGTCACGCGAATCACGCCTTCGCGCACGCCCTGTCGGTGTTTCCAAGTCTGTGAAGGGCTCCTTGAGGGACCCAGAGTCCCTCAAGGAGGCCTTCACGGACTTCGGATCGGGAGGTGCCGAGGACACGGGCGGCTCTAATCCGAATCGCCACTCCCGAGACGCGCCCCACCACGCCACCGCTGCCCTTCGCTCGCAGCTGAAGTACGTGAAGGCCCCCTTCACTGTGCTAGACGCAGTGAAGGGGGCCTTCACGTACTTGGGGAACGTGTGAAGGTCGAGTTGCCTCGGCTGAGCCGCGGGTGGCGATCGCGTAGTCCGTGAAGGCCTCCTTGCCTACCCTGAAGGTAGGCAAGGAGGCCTTCACTACCTTCAGGGATCGCCACCTGCAGCTCACCTGCACCAGCAACCACAGCAGCCA
>NZ_LQMT02000031.1:56261-114136 GCF_001620365.2 Amycolatopsis keratiniphila subsp. keratiniphila | reverse complement strand
GGTGATCGGCCGGTCCACCCATTCGGCCGAACAGGCCTCGGCGGCCGCCGGGGAGCCCGGCGTCGACTACTTCTGCACCGGGCCGTGCTGGCCGACCCCGACGAAGCCGGGCCGGTCCGCGCCGGGACTCGATCTGGTGCGCTCGACGGCCGCGTCCGGGACCACGCGGCCGTGGTTCGCGATCGGCGGGATCGATACCGAGCGGCTGCCCGAGGTGCTGGGCGCAGGCGCGTCGCGGATCGTCGTCGTCCGGGCGATCACCGAGGCCGAAGACCCCGAAGCGGCCGCTCGCACGCTTCGCTCCGCCCTCTCCTGACCCCCTGCATTTCGTCCTCTGAATGCGGTCGTTGGTATCGCGAACTACCGCGTTCAGAGGACGAAATGCGGGAGGGGGGTCAGGGCACGGGGGTGTTCGAGGCGGGCGGGGCGGACGGCGTCGTCGAAGGTGCCTGAGAGGTCGAAGGCGCGGTGGACGGCGCTGTCGGCGTCGTCGGGGGCGCCTGCGTAGTGGTGGGTGTCGTCGAAGGGGGCGGAGTGTTCGTCGGCGTCGTCTCCGGCTGGTCGTCCTTCGTTTCCGAAGGCGACGTCGCGGGCGGAGTGTCGTGCTTGTCCTGCCGATCCTGCGCCTGCCCGCCGCCGATGATCTTCCCTATGGTCGTCCCGGTCCCGCCGCCGAAGGTCTTCCCGGTCGCGCCCTCGAAACCGGTGATCGCGACGAGCGCCACCGCGAACGCCACCACGCTGACCCCGGCGATCACCGCCCAGCGTGGCTTGAACTTCCGGCCGGAGGGTTCCTCTTCGTCCTCGGACGGTTTCAACCGGACGGTTTCCGCTTCGGCGGGGTCGAGCACCCGGCGCCGTCCCGGCACGGTCAGCACCACTCGCGCCTTCAACGCCGCGTCCTTCGTCCGCTGAAGCGAACGCAGGTACAGCTCACCGCCGAGTGTCGTGATCACACTCGCCAGCCCGGCGCCCGCCACCGTTCCGGCCACGCCGAGCGTGGAACCCAGCAGCGCCGCGGTGATCGCGGCCATCGCCGCCGCCGTCACCTGGATGATCCGGCCCTGCTTTTCCGTCTTTTCGGTTTTCTCCGAGGTCTCCTTGGTCATGATCCCGTTCTGCTGCTAGTCGGTCCTCACCCGTCCTAACGAATAAGGCGCACGGGATGCTCCCTTCGTTGTCCGCACGTGAGGAGCGCCACGCCGTCTGTCCAAAAAGGACTGTCCAAGGCTTACAACTCCTTGACATAATCGGATGTATGGATCTGGTATCGATCGAGGAAATCCGTGACGCGGCGAGCCGTGTCAAAGGCGTCGCGGTGCGCACACCTCTGCTGGCACAAGGGTGGGCGCCGTTGTGGCTCAAACCGGAAAGCCTTCAGCCGATCGGCGCTTTCAAGGTGCGAGGGGCCTACAACGCGATCGCCGCGCTGACCGAAGATCGGCGCGCTCGCGGCGTCGTCGCGTTTTCCAGTGGCAACCACGCGCAAGCGGTCGCCTACTCGGCGAAGCGTTTCGGGATTCCCGCGGTGATCCTGATTCCGGATGTCGCCCCGCGCGCCAAGGTCGAAGCCACCAAGGCGCTCGGCGCCGAGGTCATCGAAGTCCCGATCGACGCCCAGGAGTCCTCCGCGCTCGCCGTCGCCGAGGAACGGGGGCTCACCATGATCCCGCCGTTCGACCACCCAGACGTCATCGCCGGACAGGGCACCGTCGGCCTGGAGATCGCGGAAGACCTGCCGGACGCCGGCGTCGTCCTCGTCCCGCTCAGTGGCGGCGGGCTGGCCTCGGGCGTCGGCACGGCGATCAAGGCGCTGCTGCCGGACGCGAAGGTCATCGGCGTCGAGCCGGAGCTGGCGGCCGACACCGCCGAAGGCCTGCGCGCGGGCAGGCGGATCGAGTGGCCGATGGACCTGCGGGCGCGGACCAGCGCCGACGGCCTGCGCGCCCAGCCGTCGGACCTGACCTTCGCCCACCTCCAGTCGGTACTCGACGACGTCGTCACCGTTTCGGAGGAGGAGATCCGGAACGCCGTCCGGACGCTGGCGCACCGCGCCCGGCTGGTCGCCGAGCCGAGCGGCGCCACCGCGACCGCCGCGTTCCTCTCGCACCGCGACGCGCTGCCGCCGGGCAAGGTCGTTTCGGTCGTTTCGGGCGGCAACCTGGACCCGGCGACCCTCGCCGACCTCCTCGCTTAGGACGACACGCGTGATTGGGTGGACGACACGACGTGATGTCCGTCTGATCACGCGTGTCGTCCGTCTGATCACGCGTGATGCCCGGGACGGACGTGTGTCGGGGGCGAGTCGACCCCGCAATGGAGGCATTCGCCGGGGTGCGGTGACTCGTCGGTGTCTTCGGCCGAGGGGGTGTCTAGGACACCGTTGTGGATGCCGAGCGCGATCAGCCCGCCCCCGATCGCCAGCGCCGCGCACACCAGCAACGCGGTCCGCCAGCCCGCGGTCAGCGCGACCGGATCGGTGTACGCGGCGCCGGACAGGCCGGCGACGGCGGGCAGGACGGCGATCGCGAGCAGGCCACCGGACCGGGCGATGGCGTTGTTGACCCCGGAGGCGACGCCGGCGTACCGGTCCGGCGCGGCGGCCAGCACCGTCGCGGTCACCGGCGCGACGACCGTCGCCAGCCCGGCGCCGAACACGACGACGGCGGGCAGCACCGATCCCAGGTACGAAGATCCCGGCCCGACACGCATCAGGAGGAGCATGCCGACGCCGACCAGGATCGGTCCGGCGACCAGCTGAGTCCGCGGCCCGATCTTCTGCGCGAGCGCGCCCGACCGGCCGGAGAACAACAGCATGATGACGGTGATCGGCAGCCCGGCGAGCCCGGCCGCGGTCGGCGAATAGCCCAGCGACACCTGAAGCTGCATGACCATCAGCATCATCACGCCGCCGAGCGCCGCGTAGACGACGAAGGTCAGCGCGTTGGCGAGGCTGAACGTCCGGTCGCGGAACAGTTTCGGCGGCACCAGCGGATCGGCCGAGCGGTGCTGGATCACCAGGAACGCCACCAGCCCGGCGACACCGAGCACGATCGCCACCAGGACGACGACGTCACCGATACCGCGTCCGGGCGCCTCCACGAGCGCGCCGGTGAGTCCGGCGAGACCGATCGCGCCGACGGCGGCGGCGAGGAAGTCGGGATGCCCGGTCGCCTCCTCGTCGCGGGACTCCGGCACGTAGCGCCGGGCGAGCAGCACGCAGACGGCGGCCAGCGGCAGGTTGATCAGGAACGCCAGCCGCCACGACCACACCTGTACGAGGACGCCGCCGAGCAGCGGGCCGATCGCCGCCGCGATACCGCCGAGCCCGGACCAGGCGCCGATCGCGCGGGCCCGGTCGTCGTGGGCGAAGGACGCTTGGAGGATCGCGAGGGAGCCCGGTGTGAGCAAAGCTCCCCCGATCCCTTGGAGGATCCGGGTCGCGACGAGCATCTCGGTGGTCGTCGCGGCGGCGCACAGTCCGGAGGCGACACCGAACCAGACGACACCCACGATGAACATGCGACGGCGGCCGTAGCGGTCGCCGAGTGATCCGGCGACGAGGATCAGCGCGGCGAGCGCGAGCAGGTAGCCGTCGAGGATCCACTGAATGCCCGCGACGGACGCATCGAGTTCGTCGCCGATCCTCGGGAGCGCGACGTTGATGATCGTCCCGTCGAGCATCGCCATACCCGAGCCGACGATGGTCGTGGCGAGCACGCCGCGCGCCACCGGCGTCCCCCACCGGATTCCCGCCGCCGTGTCAGTCATGGGATGACTGAATCACGACGATCGGTACCCCGGCCACCGGGAAATCGGCGCGGATTCCGGGAAAGCGATCCTTCCCGGAATTACCTGACTCGTCAGGGAAGCAACGTGGTGACGAATTTGTAACGGTCACCCCGATAGATCGCCCTCGCGAACTCGACGGGTTTTCCGTCGGTGGCGAAGGAATGCCTCGAAAGGAGCAACATCGGCATTCCGACGTCGGCGCCGAGCATCTCCGCCTCGTGCGGTCCGGCGAGGGCGGTCTCGATCGTTTCCTCGGCCCTTTCGAGCTCGACGCCGTAGTGCTCCCTCAACACGGCGTACAGGGAGCCACCTGCGGAAACGTGTTTGCGCAAACCGCGGAACCGGCCGAGCGGGAGATGCGTGGTCTCCAGCGCCATCGGCTGCGAATCGGCGAGCCGAAGACGGCGAAGGCGAAGAATCTTCGCGCCCACCCGGATTCCGAGCAGTTTCGCCAGATCGGCTTCGACGGGCAGTTCGTCGATCTCCAGGAGCTTGGAAGAAGGCTTGAGGCCCTGCTTGCGCATGTCCTCGGTGTAGGACGACAACTGCAGGCGCTGCGCGAGTTTCGGTTCGGCGGCGAAGGTGCCCTTGCCCTGCACGCGGTGGAGCCTGCCCTCGGCGGTGAGGTCGGCGAGCGCCTGCCGGACGGTGGTGCGCGAAACGGTGAATTCCCCCGCCAGTGCCCGTTCCGTCGGAATCGGCGAGCCCGGGGGCAACGCGTCGAGCAGATCGAGCAGATGCTGTTTCAGCGCCCAGTACTTGGGTTCGCGCTGTCCGCGCATCCCCGCCGTAGCGCCCGCCTCACTCGCGGTGGTTGTCTCCAACATGACCGACTCCCTAAGCCTTCCCACTCGAACGCGCACCGTCCCCGCTAGGAAACGTACCCTTCTCCACAAACGTCCATTCGGGCTAGCATTGGTCTAGACCTACTCGGGGGACGAAGTACGTCCCGGTGGAAGGGAACGAGATGACCGAACAGCGCCCCGGCGAGCACATGGCCGCGGAGATCTCCCAGCAACCCGCCATTCTGGCAGGAATCGTGGAGCGACAGGCCGAAATCGCCGAGGTGGCCGAAGCCATCTCCAAGCGCCCGCCCAGGTTCGCACTGCTCGCCGCCCGGGGCTCCAGCGACCACGCCGCCCTGTATGCGAAGTACCTGATCGAAGTACTCCTCGGTCTCCCCTGCGGTCTCGTCTCGCCCTCCACCGCGACTTTGTACGGCGCCCGTCCCGATCTGCGGGACGTTCTCTTCATCACAGTAAGCCAAAGCGGTGGTTCTCCGGATCTCATCGAGGTCACCGAAACCGCGCGTCGCCAGGGAGCGCTGACCGTCTCGGTCACCAACACCCCCGAATCGCCGCTGCGCGCCGCCGCCGAACTCGGCGTCGACATCGGCGCGGGGCTGGAAAAGGCCGTGGCCGCCACCAAGACCTACTCGGCCACCTTGCTTTCGCTTTACCTTCTGATCGACGCGGTCCGCGGCGGCAAGGGCGAGGACGCGGAGAAGCTGGGCGAGCTCGCACAGCAGACCCTCGACGGCTCCGTCGAAGGCGTGCAGCGCGCGGTGGACCGCTACCGCTTCGTCGACCGGGTGCTCACCACCGGCCGCGGCTACTCCTACGCCTCGGCACTGGAAGGTTCCTTGAAGCTGGCGGAAACCAGCTACCTCGCGGCCCGCGCGTACAGCGGCGCGGACCTGTTGCACGGCCCGGTCGCCGCGGTCGACGGCGAGACCGCCGTGCTGGCCGTGACGAGCCAGGGCCACGGAGTGGGCGCGATGCAGGAGGTCCTCGAGGCCGTCGGCAAACGCGGCGCGGACGTGCTGGCGGTCGGTTCGGCTTCGGCCGACGTCCCGGCGGCGCTGCGGATCGGCGTCGCGCCGTCCGCCGAAGAGGTCGCCCCGATCCTGGAGATCCTGCCCATCCAGCGGATCGCGCTCGGCCTTTCGCTGGCGCGCGGCGGTGACCCGGACAGCCCCCGCGGGCTGCTCAAGGTGACCAAGACCCGGTGAGTCACGTCGTTGGAGTGGACGCCGGAGGCACGTCGACGCGAGCGATCGTCGTCGACGCCTCCGGTGCCGTCCTCGGCACCGGGCGCGCGGGCGGGGCGAATCCCAACTCCCATCCACCGCACGAGGCCGCGTCGCGGATCGCGAGCGCGGTCACCGGCGCGCTGGGCGAACTCGACCCGGCCGCGACGGCGGCGTGCGTCGTCGGCATGGCGGGCGTCAGCAAACTGAGCGATCCGTCCATCGCGGAGATCTTCGAAGCCGCTTGGAAGGACGCGGGAATCGGTCCGGTGCGGACGGTTCCCGATCCGGAGGTCGCCTACGCGTCGGCGACCTCCTCGCCCGACGGTTCGGTTCTCGTCGCGGGCACCGGGTCGATCGCCGGCCGGATCCGCGGCAGGCGCATGGTTTCCACCGTCGGCGGCTACGGCTGGTTGCTCGGCGACGAAGGTTCGGCGTACTGGCTCGGCCGTGAAGCCGTTCGCTCCACTTTGGATGTTCTGGGCCGCGGTGGCGAACCCGGTCCGCTCGCGCGCGCCGTGCTCACCGAAGCGCTCGGACCGTCCGCAATGGACCCCGCGGCCGGAGCCTCGCTGTGGCGCGCGCTCATCACGAGCGCCAATTCCGAAGCACCGATCCGGCTCGCGAGATTCGCCCCGTTCGTCAGCGAGGCCTACCGCGAAGGCGACCCGGCGGCGGACGAGATCACCACCCGCGCGGCCGCGTTGCTGGTGACGAACGTCATGACCGCGCGGGATCCCGGGGAGAGGACACCGGTCGTCCTGGTGGGCGGCGTGCTGTCACCGGAGGGCCCGGTCGGAGCGAAGGTCCGCGCCGAACTCGCCGGTCTCGATGTCCTGACCAGCACCGACGGTGTGCTCGGCGCCGCATGGCTCGCCGCCGTCGACGCCTACGGCGAAGGGGCACCGCGGCCGGTGTCACCCTGAAAAAACACCCGGGACAAGCCCGAAAAGACCAAACCATCGACTCCGGGGCCGAACTCCGGGTACCGTAGGACCCGGCCCCCGGACCCTCCCCCCTCGCCGGGGGCCGCCTTATGTCCTGGGCAGCCCACCAGGCGCGGAATCCGAGGGATTTTCGTTTTCCTCCACCACCCGAAGACCGGGATGTTCCGGCGGCAGCGTGCGGTAGAGCACCCAGCCGCTCACGGCGACCGTCACCGCGACCAGCGGCCAGGACAGCACCGTCCGCGCGATGCCGAGCGCGACCACCTGCCCGCTCCACCACAGCGAGCCGTACACGGCGACCCGCAGGGTGTACTGGAGGAAGACCCACACCCAGCTCGCCCGCGAATACGCGCGCAGCAACGCGGGATCGCGGCGCCAGCGGGTCTTCTGCCCGATGACGAGCCCGACCACGACGCCGAGCAGCGGCCACCGCACCACGATGCTGGCCGCCCACAGCAGCGCGCTGGCCACATTGGACAGCAGCTGGATGAGGAAGAAGTCTTCGGCGCGGCCGGTGTGCAGGGCGATCAGCGCGGCGGCGATCACCGCGGCGAGGCTCACCACGACCGCGCGGGCCTTGTCGCCCCGCGCGACCCGGTACCCGCCGAGCAGCACCGCCACCCCGATGGCCGCACCGGAGCCCCAGGCGATCGACTGGCCGGCGATCAGCCAGCCCAGGACGAAGGCCGCGGGCGGGATGCTCGCGTCGATGGCGCCACGCCGCCCGCCGAGGATCTGGGCGAGCGACTCGCGCGGGGGTCGTGAGGTCACCCATACAGCCTGCCGGATCTATGAGCCCGAACACCCGGGCGGGGAGACGTTCGCCACATACCGTGTCCGGTTTACGCCCGCTTGAGGGGAATCTCCGCAGCCCAGGAGTGTACATCCCGGTAATGGAGATGCATGGACGTCCGACAAAATAAGAGACTGTGTCAACGGGCTGAACCACGGGTTTCGGCCAGGTGGGATTGCAGGGGCGCTCTCAGCTGTTAGTTGTGGTGTACAAGTACCAACCGGGGGCACACGGACGGAAGGGGACCCAACGTGTACGGATTCGACAGCTACGTGGCGATAGGTGACAGCTTCACCGAAGGACTCAACGACGACTTGCCCGACGGCACCTTCCGGGGCTGGGCGGACAGGCTGGCGGAGATCCTCGCCGAAGGCAGGCCCGACTTCCAGTACGCGAACCTGGCCCTCCGCGGGAAGATGCTCGACGAGATCCTCGAAGAGCAGCTGCCCATCGCCCTCGAAGTGAAGCCCGACCTGGTCACCCTGTGCGCGGGCGGCAACGACATCATCGTGCCCGGCGCGGACGTGGACGCCGTCGCCGCGCGGCTGGAGGCGGGGGTCGCCAAGCTGCGCGAGGCCGGGATCCCGGTGCTCATCTTCAACGGGCCGGACACGAAGTACCTGTCCGTGATGCACGTCCTGCGGGGGAAGGTCGGCATCTACAACGCGCATCTGTGGGCGATCGCCGACCGGCACGGCGCCAAGATGGTCGACATGTGGGCGATGGCCCCGCTGCACGACCGCCGTGCCTGGAGCGACGACCGGCTGCACTTCACCCCCGAGGCCCACCGGCGGATCGCGCTGCGCGCGGCCGAGGTCCTCGGCGTCCCGGTCGCCGACGACTGGCGTGAGCCGTGGCCGGCGTCCGAGCAGCCGAGCACCTGGATCACGTCGCGTCGTTCGGACCTCGAATGGACGAAGGCGCATCTGCTGCCGTGGATCCGGCGTCAGCTCAAGGGTGAGTCGATGGGCGACGGCCTGTCCCCGAAGCGCCCCGAGCTCGCACCGCTGCTCCCGCTGGAGCAGATCGAGTCGGGGACCGTCACCCTCCCCGCCAAGGATCTGCGGGAGATCCACCACCACGCGAGCTGAACCGCGGAAGTACGTGAAGGCCCCCTTCATTGCGTCTAGCGCAGTGAAGGGGGCCTTCACGTACTTCTAAGGCGGCATCACCCGAACGGGTCATGTCCCGTTCGTCCGATGCACCCACGCCTGACGCGGCTTACAGTCCCTTCATGCCCGGTACACGCTGGAGCCGCTTGCTGCCTACAGCGCTGCTGGTCACGCTCGCCTTGACGGCGATCACCGTCTGGTCGGCCTCGGACGACATCGAGGCCGAGCTGGCCGCGCGCGCGAAGGCCGCGCTCGCCGACGTCGGCGTCTCCGGCGGTCAGGTGAGCTTCTCCGGCCGCGACGCGAGCCTCACCGGCTTCCCGCCCGACAAGGCCGCGCAGGCGATCGACGCCATCCAGCGGATCGACGGGGTCCGGACGGTCGAGATCTCCGGTGACACCGCCCCGCCCGCCGGCCCGGTGACCACCAGCGGCGAGCCGTCGAGCCAACCCCCGCCGAGCCCGCCGCCCAGCACGACGCCGACCTCGGCCAAGCCGACGGACAAAGCCGGGTTCCAGGCCGAGATCGACCGCCTGCTCGCGGCCACGCCGATCACCTTCGAACCGGACACCACCGACCTCACCCCGGACGGCGAACGCGGCGCACTGGAGATCGCCAAGCTGCTCACGGACGCGCCCCGCGACCTGAAGTTCCGGATCACCGGGTCGGTCGCGACCGGTTCGGACCGGAAGCTCGCGCTTAACCGGGCGCTCACGGTGGAGCGGCTGCTGGAGCGCAACGGGGTCAAACGCGACCAGGCGTACTCCCCTCAGCGCAAGAACTCCGACGGCGCGAGCGGCGAGGGCCGCCGCGTCGACATCACGGCGGAACAGAGGTGATGGCCTGATGCTCTGGCTCTTCGGGCAGATCTGGCTGTGGCTGCTCATCTCGTTCGCCCTCGGCTGCGGTGTCACCTGGCTGC
Organism: Amycolatopsis keratiniphila subsp. keratiniphila; assembly: GCF_001620365.2. GTDB lineage: Bacteria > Actinomycetota > Actinomycetes > Mycobacteriales > Pseudonocardiaceae > Amycolatopsis > Amycolatopsis keratiniphila. The sequence goes on along the minus strand of NZ_LQMT02000031.1, from coordinate 104,541 downwards.
TGATGCGCGGCGAACGACGCGAGCGGCCCGCGGCGGAACCGGTGGCCCCCGAGCCGGTGCGCGAGTTCCCGGTCGAGCGCGAGCCGGATCCCGAGCCCGTGCCCGAGCTGCTCTCCACCGAACGGACGCAGTTCCTGCCGCCCGCGCGGATCCAGGACGACGACGAGCCGTACGACCAGGAGGCGGAAGGCCACCGCGAGGGTCAGCTGATCCCGGAACCGGTGCGGGCCTACCACCCGGAGCAGCGGGAACCGGCCGCCCGCAACGGTGAGGGCGCGCACGAGCCCGAACCGGTCTGGCCGAGCGACGAGGACTGGCCGCCCGCCAGGGAGGCGCCCGAGCACCGGCCGGGGCAGGGCGGCTGACACTCGCCTGGTAAATTCGGCTACGCACTGTGAGCGGGACGCCGGGTACGTTTCTTCGATCGGGAGCTCCGGCACACGAAGGAGGCTCCGATTGGCGCTCCCCTATTGGACGCCGCACAACCTGCTGCCTCCTGGCCGCCATCCCGCCGATCTGGCCGATGTCTACGAGCGGCTGGTCTTCGACGCGCCACACCAGAACGACCGTGAAATCCTGTTCAGCGCGCTGAACAGCTACCTGGGTGTCGCCCGGCGGATCATGCCGACCGGCCGCGCGTGGATCGGCGGCGATCTGACCGCCAGGACCCCGCATCCGCCGCGCGGGCTCGACGTGGTGCTGTTCCCGGACGAATGGGGCGCGCTCAAACGGCTGGACGACGCGGGCCGCTCGGCGCTGTACGGGCTGCTGACCTTGCGCGGGGTCATCGTCGGCCAGCCCGCGATGTATCTCGACCAGGTCCAGCCCGTCGGCGGCATGCTCGACGGTTTCCTCTGCCGCCCCGGCGACGAGGAGATCTGGGAAGAAGTGTGGGCATCGGGTGGCAGGGGAATTCCGGAAGTGATCTGGTGAGGAACGAATTCCGGCGTATCGCCGACGAGATCCCCGGCGGCACCTGGCTCGACGACCTCGCCCGCGCTTCGGCGATGGCCGCGTACGCGAAGTTCGAGCGGACGTCGCGTTCGCCGCTGCTCCGGGTGTCCGTGATCGGCGAATCGCATCTGGACGCGTACACCTTTTCCGACATCAGCCGCGCGTTGCAGGACGCGACGGCGAAGATCGGGCACATCATCCGCAATCCGTCGGGCGAGGTGACCTTCGTGCAGCCCGCGGACCGGGAGAAGGCCCCGCTGATCCAGCGCGGCCAAGCGGGTAACGCGATCTTCTTCGGCTTCCCCGAACCGGCGCTCGACGACGCGCTGATCCACGACGGGATCGAGTCGCTGTCCGAACGCGCGGTCAAGGAACTGTGCGACTTCCTGCCGGCCAACGGCTCCGACGACGGCGCGCTGGACGCGGTGCTGCTGCAGCGCGACACCGTCCGCAACGCGGTCAGCGACATCGTCAACGCGGTCAGCAAACACGCCGGGATCGGGATGGCGCTGACCCCTACGACCGGCGACGAACTGACCCGCAGCATGACCACCGAGCAGGCCCGGATCCTGTCCGGGAGCCTGCGCGAGTCGCGCGAGGCCGTCGGCTACGAAACGGTCAGCGGCAGGCTCGACGGGGTCCGGACCCGGCGCCGGATCTTCTATCTCGAACGCGAATCGGGCGGCACGATCCAGGGCGCGGTCGCGCCGGATCTGCTCGACGAGATCAAGGAGAACCTGGACCGGCCGGTGACCGCGCGGCTGCGCGTCGTGCGCACCACGACCATCGACGGCCGCCGCGGCCGCCCGGTGCACGAACTGCTGGAGATCACCCCGGAAGTGAACCTGTTCGATCAGTGATCGGGTTTCCGACAATTCTCGTCAGAAAATGTCGATGACCGCTTGATCATCGTGGAATGATGACTTTTTCCGGCAGGTAACAATTTCGGCCATTGCCCCGAACGATGGGTTAACGTCTTCGGACGGAAGCCTCCGAAAGGGCACGTATGCCGACCGATCCACCTCTCCCGCACCCGCCTGCCACCCGCTACGGCTCCGGGTTCGCCGCGCACGGAACACGGCACCGCAAACCCAAGAACGGCCTGGTCATCGCAGGTTTCCTGGTCGGACTGGCGGCACTCGGGGTCGCCTTCGTCCCGGTCGCCGGGATCGCCGCCTGGCCGCTCGGCGTGATCGGTTTGATTCTTTCCGTGATCGGTTTGACCAAAATCAAGAAGGGCGAAGCGGACAAGAAGGGAATGGGGATCGCGGGGCTCGCGCTTTCCATCGCCGGGCTGCTGGCCGCGGGCGGGTTACTGGTCTACACCAGTTTCTTCGCCACCGGCGAGTCGGGCTTGCACATCCCGGCCGTCGCCGGGGACAAGAACACCGTCGAGTTCGTTGTCAGCGCCTCGGGCGGCGCGACCGTCCGGTTCGGCTCGCTCAACGACCAGCGGACCGAGACGACCCCGGCCAGCACCGACGAATGGCGCGGCACGGCGTCCTTCAACTCGGGCGACTACCTGCTCACCGTCACCGCGGACACCCGGAACTCGTCGGTCAGCAACCAGATCGCCTGCACGATCCTGGTCAACGGCCAGAAGGTGGCGGAGAACAAGGGGCAGACCATCGCCCTGTGCACCGCCGGCACCGGCTGACCACCCGCCTGGCGGCCGGCCGGTATCGCCCCCACCTCCACCGGCCGGACCGCCACGAGCCGCTCCTGGCGGCTCTTCAGACGGGCCGAGAAGGGCCCGCCCGAGCGCCGATCCCTACCGCATGCCCCTCCCCTAGGGCTCGATCGACGCTGAACCGGACCCTACGCGCGTGTGCGGCGAGGCCACTAAGAATCCGCTAAGGATCACTCACGGACTTTCGCCGAGGTCCGTGAGTTCCGCACGGACCAATGCCGCGAGTTTCGGATTGGCGTCCGCGAGGATCTTCAGCGCGAGCGCGAACTGCTCGCGGGCACCGTCCACATCCGACCCGGCCCGCAGCACCCGGCCCAAGGTCAACCGCAGTACACCCTCCTGGAGGACGAACCGCCTGCTGATCGTCAGGTCCACGGCCTCCCAGACGTACCGTTCGGCCGCGGCGAGTTCGCCGATCCGCATGCTCAGTTCGGCGAGATTGTTCAGCGAGACGACGACGTAGCTGTCGTCGCCGAGGGTCCGGTCGATCTCCAGCGAGGCGACCTGATGCCCGATCGCCTCGATGAACCGCCCGGCCCGCTTTTCGGCCTCGGCGCAGTTGTTGAGTGCCTGCCCGCGGAGTTCGAGGTCGCCGGTGCGCTCGGTCTCCTCGACCGCCTGCCGCAACGTCCTGATCGCCTCGTCGTACCGGCTGAGCAGGGTCAGCGCGGAGCCGAGGTGGATGTTCGCCGAGACCATCAGCCTGCTGTCGCCGATCGCGCTCGCGAGTTCCAGCGCGCGTTCGGCGTCGGCGAGGCAGCCCTGCGGCAGTTCGAAGGTGAGCGCGATGGCGCACCGCGAGATCAGCATCCAGCACCGGCCGAGGACGTCACCGGATCGCTCGGCGGCCTCCAGCCCGATCCCGACCAGCCTCGTCCATTCGTCCAGCAGCGGGTACACCGCGCGATAGGTGTGCGCGACCCTGGCCAGCCGCCAGACGTCGTCGTGCCGTCCGGCGGCGCGGGCGGCTTCGAGGACTTCGAGCAGGTTCTCCCATTCCGAGGTGAACCAGTCCTGCGCGTCGTCGAAGGAACCGATCGGCGGCGTCTGCGCGTCGGTCAGCACGTCGGTGAAATCGAGGGGGTCGACGATCCGGAGCATCTTGCGCCGGGCCCGGTCGCCGACGGCCTGATAGAACCGCACCGAACGCGACAGCACGGCCTCCCGGTCGGCCTCGTCGAGTTCGTTCTCGGCAAGTTCGCGGAGGAACAGCCGGACCAGATCGTGCGGGACGAAGGAATCGCGGCCGGTTTCGGCGAGCAGGTTGTGCGCGGCCAGCACCCGCAGATGCCGCCGCGCCTCGGCGACGGTGATCCCGCCGATCGCGGCCGTCAGATGCGAACCGGCCGAAACGCACTGGACGACGCCGAGCCGCAGGAAGGTGTCCGCGACCTCGGACGGCAGGCCGCGGAACGAGACGTCGAACGCCGCGCGGACCCCGTCGTCCGGCCCTTCGACGTCGAGCGCGGCCAGCCTGGTGCGCTCGTTGCCGAGCTCGTCGACCAGATCCTGCGCCGACCACTGCGCACTGGCGGCGAGCCGGGCCCCCGCGATCCGCAGCGCCAGCGGGAGATAACCGCACAACCGGGCGAGCGCGTGGTTGAGGTCGTAGCCGGCGGGCCCGGCGAGTTCCTCGATCAACCGGACGGCGTCACCGGGCGCGAGCGTGCCGAGCACCCGGAGTTTGGCGGCGTTGGACACGGCGAGCCCGTCGAGGCGGGAACGGCTGGTCACCAAGGCCATCGACCGCGAACCGGGCGGCAGCAACGGCCGGACCTGCTCGGCGGAGCGGGCGTTGTCGAGGATCACCAGCATCCGGCGGCCGGCGATCATCGACCGGTAGAGGGCGACGCGTTCGTGGACCTGTTCCGGGACGCCCTCGGCCGGGACGCCGAGCCCGAGCAGGAACTGGGTGAGCAGCTCCGCGGGCTCCAACGGCGGATGCTGCGGGTCGAAACCGCGCAGCGCGGCGAAAAGGATCCCGTCGGGGAAGCGGCGGGCCGCCCGATGCGCCCACCACACCACCAGGCTGCTCTTGCCGATCCCGGCGGTCCCGGTGACCACGCCGACCGCGGTCTCGCCCGCTTCGGCCCGCTCGGCGAGCTCGTCGAGCCAGGCCAGGTCCGCCTCGCGCCCGGCGAGGTTCGGCACCGCGGGCGGCAGCTGCTGGACGGGCGCCGTCTCGGACTTCGGTTCCGCGACGACCTTGACCGGCAGGTCGTCGTTGAGGACGCGTTCGTGCAGCCAGCGCAGGTCCGCGCCGGGTTCGACGCCGAGGGTGCGCAGCGTCGCCCGGGACACCGTGCGGTAGAGCTCGAGCGCGTCTCCGCGGCGCCCGGCGTGATACAGCGCGCGCATCAGCTGACCGGCGGTGCGCTCGGCGAGCGGGTTCGCGCGAATCAGCGGGCTGAGCTCGACGATCAGTTCCGCGTGCCTGCCGAGTTCGAGATCCGCGTCGACCCTGGCACCGTGGACGGCGAGCCGCAGATCCTCCAGTTCGGGGGCGCGGACCGAACCCGGCACGCCGGCCAGCGCGGGCCCCTGCCAGAGCGAGAGGGCCTCCGCGAGCAGTTCGGACGCCTTGTCCGGCTCCTCCGTCGAAGCCCGCTCCAACAGGGACCGGGCACGGTGGACGTCGATCCGGTCGGGCTCGACCGTGAGCTGGTAGCCGGGCGGCGCGGTGAGGATCCGGGCGCCGCGCGGGTGGTCGCCCTGGATGTCGCGGAGCACGCGGCGCAGATGCGAAACGTTGCCGTGGACGATCGTGCGGGCGGTGGCGGGCGGATCGTGACCCCAGAGCGCGTCGATGATCTCGTCGAGCGCGACGACCTTGTTGACCTTCAGCGCCAGCAGCGCGAGCAGGCCGCGGACGCCGGGTCCGCCGACGGGGACCGGCCGGTCGCCGTCGAGGAGGCGCACGGGACCGAGGAGCTGGAAGCGGGCAGGGGAACCGCTTTCGGCCATGACAAGCCCCCCTCCCTCCGATCTCTCCCCTTACCGGAGTAGCCAACCTACCGCGCGAAGGGCCCGCCAACCAGAACGCGGCAGGTCGTGAAGGCTCGATACGGACAAATGCCCCAGATTTCTTCTGTCCACTGTGGACTTGCTGGGGCGCTCGTGTCCTGAAGGCCCCCTTTGGGACGTTGAACGTCTCAAAGGGGGCCTTCAGGACAAAGGTGCTCAGCGCCGGGGCTCGCCTGAAGTACATGAAGGCCCCCTTCACTGCGCTAGACGCAAGCAAGGAGGCCTTCACGGAACGAAAAAAGGCTCCGTGCCATCAGTCCCGATCTGATGGCACGGAGCCGGGGGATGTCCGACTTGGGCCGCCTGGGGGCGCGACCCACATCGGACATCGGCGTCCACGTCCGTCCGGGTGGGCTCACCCCGAGCGAAGAACCCGTTCGGTCGTCGACAACACCTACGTGAGCGAGCCCACTGGCCCGCTCACGTGGCGACAACGTAACAGGGCGCACACCGACGGCTACAAGCACCCCGTCATGGCCTTCGCGACCTGCTGTTTCGCAAATCGGGTCAGCGCGTCAGCGGGGTCGAGTCGCGGCCGGCGATGAAGGCGGGACGCGGTTCGATCGCGGCGTACGGCTCCTGCAACGCGTTCTCGACGCTGTTGAACACGACGAAGATGTTCGACCTCGGGTACGGCGTGATGTTGTTGGACGAACCGTGCATCACGTTCGAGTCGAACCAGAGCGCGGAACCGGCCTGCCCGGTGAACTGGTCGATGCCGTATTCGGCGGCGAGCGCGGTGATGTCCTCCTCGCTCGGGACGCCGACCCGCTGCTCTTTCAGCGAACTCTTGTAGTTGTCTTCCGGGGTTTCCCCGGCGCACTGCACGAAGGTCCGCTGCGAACCCGGCATCACCATCAGCCCGCCGTTGAACGGGTAGTTGTCCGTGAGCGCGATGGAGCAGCTGACCGCGCGGGGCACGGGCATGCCGTCCTCGGCGTGCCAGGTCTCGAAGTCCGAGTGCCAGTAGAACCCGGTGCCCTTGAAGCCGGGCATGTAGTTCACGCGGCTCTGGTGGATGTAGACCTCGGAGCCGAGGATCTGCCGGGCCCGGTCGAGCACGCGCGGGTCGCGGACGAGTTCCGCGATCAGCTCGCTGGTCTCGTGGACGTCGAAGATCGAGCGGACTTCACCGGTCTTGGCCTCGGTGATCACGCGTTCGTCGCCGCTGTGGTCCCCCGACGACATCCTGACGAGTTCCTGCCAGTAGGTCTGGACCTCGCCCGGCGACAGCAACTGGTCGACGACGGTGTAACCACGCGTTTCGTGGTTGGCGAGCGTGGCCGCGTCCAACGGACCGTCGGCCTCGGTGCCCCAGACGGTGGGGTGCGTCCTGGGCAGGTGTTCGGGCTTACCCGTGATGCGGGTCGGGTAACTGTCGTCGACTCGGGTGTCGGTCAGCGTCAATGCAGTCGCCTCCTCGAGCGATTTCTAGGGTTCGGTGACGAGCGGGTACACGCCGTTTTCGTCATGTACCTCACGGCCGGTGATGGGCGGGTTGAACACGCAGACGCACTTGATCTCGGTCTTGGGCCGGACCTGGTGCTTGTCGTGGTCGTTGAGCAGGTACAACGTGCCCGGCTTCAGCTGGAAGACCTCGCCGGTCGCGGTGTTTTCGAGCTCGCCTTCACCGGAGGTGATGAACACCGCTTCGATGTGGTTCGCGTACCAGAAGTCGTTGACCGTCCCGGCGTACAGCGTGGTCTCGTGCACCGAGAAGCCGACGCCTTCCTTGGCCAGCACGATGCGCTTGCTGCGCCAGTTCGGGGTCTTGATGTCGGCGTCGGTGTCGGTGACCTCGTCGAGGGTTCTGACAAGCAACGGAAAACTCCTTCTCGTTCCTGGTTGGGGCGGTCAGTTCAGGACAGTGGCGACGGCCTCGTCGATGATCGACAGACCCTTCGTGAGCTCGTCGTCCGTCAGGGTGAGCGGCGGCAGGACCTTCATGACCTCGCCGTCGGGGCCGGAGGTCTCCATCAGCAGACCGCGCTCGAACGCGGCGGCGCAGACCTTGCCCGCGAGGTCGCCGTTGGCGAACTCGATACCCCGGGCGAGGCCGCGGCCCTTGGCGAACAGGTTCGCGTCCGGGTACGCCTCGACGATGCCCTGGAAGGCGGCGGCGATGCGCTCGCCCTTGGCCTTCGTCGACTTCTCCAGCTCGTCGTCGCTCCAGTAGACGCGGATCGCCTCGGTCGCGGTGACGAACGCCGGGCTGATGCCGCGGAAGGTGCCGTTGTGCTCACCCGGCTCCCAGACGTCGAGGTCCGGGCGGATCAGCGTCAGCGCCATCGGGATGCCGTAACCGCCGATGGACTTCGAGAGGCAGACGATGTCGGGTTTGATGCCCGCGTCCTCGAAGCTGAAGAACGGGCCGGTGCGGCCGCAGCCCATCTGGACGTCGTCGAGGATCAGCAGGATGCCGTGCTTCTTGCACAGGTCGTCCAGCGCCTTGAGCCACTCGATGCGGGCGGCGTTGATGCCGCCTTCGCCTTGCACGCCTTCGACGATCACGGCGGCGGGTTCGTTCAGGCCGCTGCCGGAGTCTTCGAGCAACTTCTCGAAGTAGAGGAAGTCCGGGATGGAGCCGTCGAAGTAGTTGTCGTACGGCATCGGGGTGGCGTGCACCAGCGGGACACCCGCGCCGCCGCGCTTCATCGAGTTGCCGGTCACCGAGAGGGCGCCCAGCGTCATCCCGTGGAAAGCGTTGGTGAAGTTGATGACCGATTCCTTGCCGGTCACCTTGCGGGCGAGCTTCAGCGCGGCCTCGACGGCGTTCGCGCCACCGGGGCCGGGGAACACGACCTTGTAGTCGAGATCGCGCGGCTGGAGGATCTTCTCCTGGAACGTCTGGAGGAAGTCCCGTTTCGCCACGGTGAACATGTCGAGCGCGTGCGTCACGCCGTCACGGGCGATGTAGTCGATCAGCGCCCGCTTCAGCGCCGGGTTGTTGTGCCCGTAGTTGAGCGCGCCGGCCCCCGCGAAGAAGTCGAGATAGGCCTTGCCGTCTTCGTCGTACAGGTAGCTCCCCTGGGCCCGGTCGAACACCACGGGCCAGCCACGGCTGTAACTGCGTACTTCGGATTCGAGTTCCTCGAAAATGCTCATCACGTTTTCTTTCTCCCTGAGATCCCCGGATTTACGTTCTATTGACTGCTGAGCGGACCGATTCGGTACAGGTCCTCCTGCTCATGCGTTCCTTCCTCGGCCGGGAAATCCGTCGCGGAGAACAGATCCTGGCGTTCCACGGTGGTGTCCCACCGCTTGGCGAACGAGGCGAACAACCGGATCGAAGCCTCGTTGTCCGGGGTGATCGTGGTTTCGAGGTACCGCACGCCCTGGGCGGTCAGACGGCCGAACAGCTCGTCGAGCAGGGCTCCGGCCAGGCCTTTTCCTTGCTGGGACGCGTCGACCGCGACCTGCCAGACGAAGCCGGTGTCCTGCTTGCGGTATCCGATCACGAAGCCGACCGGGACGCCGTCGACTTTCGCGACGACCGAGGTGTCGGCGAAATCGTGGCACCACAGCAAATAGGCATAAGGCGTGTTGAGATCGAGCTTCTTCGAATCGCGGGCGATTCTCCAGAGCGCGGCACCGTCTGCCTTGGTCGGAGTTTCGATCAAGTGCTTTCCGGACATGTCCAAGAAACGTACCCGAGGATTCGGGCGCGGTCAGATCCGCGCGGCAGCGGCAACGCGGCTACCTGCAACAACCTCGAAACACACGTGAGAAAGGTAACTGTAACGTTTGAAGCGCAGCACGTGTGGGTAAGGCCGCTTCGGTGCGGTCTCACTGCACGTGACGATACCAACCGTTACCACTTCGTCGCACGGTCAGGACGCGATTCGGGTTCCGATTCCGCTATTCACGACGGCGCTTGCGACCGGCGAGTGAACCGATCGGCGTCCAGATGGCGGGCAGGACGAGCAGCAGGCAGACGACCAGCCACCACACCGGTGCCTCGCCGCGCCGCCAGCCCGCGACGACGCCGCCGAGCCAGCCGAAGAGCGGATCACGCACCGGTGGCAGGAACGCGGCGAACAGCAGGGCCGCCACCACCAGCACGCCGAGCACCGTGAGCACCATCCGCCACGTCTTCCGCAACGTCATCAGGCTGACCACCAGGAACACGACGGCGCCCGCGGCGACCGGCACGCCGACCCACTGCAGGACCGGGCCGCCCTGTCCACCGAGGACGAAGCCCGCCAGCACGGTGATCAGCGCGGCGAGCACGTTCCACGGTGACGGCAGGGTGGCCGCACCCCGCGTGATCCACCACGCGCTGCGCCCGGCGGCCTTGGCGAAGGTCGCGGCGGGCTGGACCGATTTCGGCACCCGGGTCGCCCCCGCGGCCGCGTTGAGCCCGGCGGCGCCCGCCTTGACCAGCGTCTTCGTCAGGAGCATCGTCCCGCGTTCGTGCTCGAACCGTTCGCCGGAGACCTGGCACGCCTGGAACGCGCGCTGGGTCTGTTCGTCGGTTTCCGGCTCGTTCTCGATCATCCGGCGGAACCGTTCCGACGGTTTCCCGTTCCCCTTGGCCGTTTTCGCGTCGTGTCCGCAATGGAGGCCGACACAGGGCAGTTCCTCGCGCGCGATCTCCAGCTGCCGCACCCTGGCGACCACCATCGCCGTCACCGGCATGCTGATCGGCAGGGCGGCTTTCCCTTCGACATCGGCGAGTTCGCCGTCGAGACCGAGGAAAGCCAGCTCCCCGGCCAATTGCGCGCGCAGGGCGTCCGCTTCCTCTTGGGACAGACCGTCTTCCGTGCCCGGCTGGCGCCAGCCGATCCCCTTGAAGGTGTCCCGCACCTGCGCCCGGAACGCCTCGCGCCCGACGACGTCCCGCAGCAGCCGCAGGCGTTTCGGGTCGAGCAGGCACTGCACCAGCCAGCCCGCGCCGTCGACGCGGCCCCACATCCAGTCGTTCGCGCGCCAGGAAGCCTTGTAGAACGCGCCGAAGTAGTCGGCCTGCATCCCGGTGAGCTTGTCCCAGGAGCGGCGGCGCTTCATGTCCATCAGCGTCCGCGAATCCGCGCTCACCTGGACGAGATCGACCCGCTGGTCGACCGACGGCGGCTGCGCGAGCAGTCCCCGGGTCGCGATGTGGAGACGCACCAGCCGCGAGGTGACGATGGGATCTCCGGCGCTCGTGTCGTCCGATGTGAGTCCTGTCCAGGCCAGCAACGTGCTGACCGTATCGGCGGCCTCGGTGTCGGGTTTCGCTTGTGCCAGCGGCAAAAGGATCGGCGTCGCCTGCCGGAGCGCGGCGACGACGAGCGGCCACGCCTCCTTCAGCGTGTCCGACCGGCCGAGGCCCGCCCATTCCGTGGCAAGGCCTTCGATCCACGCGGCGAGCGTGACGTCGGCCGACGGCGGGCCCTGTTCGGCGACCCAGCCCGCGAGCCGTTTCCCGCGCGCGGCCTTGTGGCGCGCTTCGTGCAGCAGCACCCGGCAACGGTTGAGCTGCACCGCCTGCGCCGGCGACGGATCGAGCCGGAAGCCCGCGTTCACCAGCTGGAGGCCGGTGGCCACCGAATCGTCGAGTGCGGTGGTGCGGAAGGCGACCAGGTCCGCGAGGTCGCAGGTGTCCTTCGGCGGCTCGGTGGGCAGGCCGTCGCGCAGCCCGGCGGCCGCGGCCGCGCGCAGCTGCGCCGCCGTGCCGGACGCCCACTGGCGGCCTTGATCCTCCACATCGGACAGTGAAAGCCTGCGGGTCGCCTCGCGGACCAGCGCGGTGGCATCCTCCTGCACCCGGCGGTCGCGGTAGTCGTTCATCAGCCGCTGGTCGACCAGCGTGTCCGGCCCGCCGCGCACCCCCATCGCGGCAAGGGAGACCCGGGTCCCCCTGGTGCGGACGACGGCGTCGTTGTGCCTGGTCAGGTCTTCCAGTTCGGCGCTGATCGTCTGGCTCAGCACGGTGCCGACGACCTTGCTCATCGCGCTGCCCAGCAGCGGCGGACGCTCGGGATCGACCGCGACCCGCTCGGCCTCGCGTTCGGCCGTCGGCACCACGTAGAGCAGCAGCCGCCGGACGTCCGAATGCGACTGCCGTTCGAAGATCTCCCGCAGCGCCGGCCGCAGCGGCTTGTTGAGCAAGACACCACCGTCGGTGAGCCAATGCGACCGCGTGACGTCGGTGTACTTCGTCATGTCCGGATGCAGCGGGCCGGTCTTCTCGCCGATCGGCATCCGGGAGAGCTCGAACGCACCGGGGAACGACGCGGTGGACCGCGCGGCGAGCGCGAGCGGACCGACGACGTCATCTGTCCACAAAGGAGCGTCGAAGCGGAACAGCAGGCGATGTTCGGTGTCCCGCACCAGGTTTCCGAGCGCGTCGTCGAAGCGGGTCGTCTCGCCGTCGATCATCGTGCCGGTGAGCAGCACGGTGATGTCGGGACAGTCCGGTTTCACCGTCGCCTTGTCGGTGATCCGGTGCAACGCGTCCTTGAGATCGCCGAGCAGCACCTTGTCGCCGTCGAGCAGCGAACGCGGTTCCTTCTCACCGGGGTCGCGGATCAGGTTGTCGAGCGATCCCGTGCTGATCCACGTGTCGCGCAGCACCTGCGGGCTCGACCGGAAGGCCTCGGCCAGCCCGAGGCACGCCGCGTTGATACCGCCCGCGCTCGTGCCGGTGAGCACGTCGAGCGAGACGGTGGCGTTGAGCAGGTCGAGCAAGGCCCGGTACGGGCTCTCCGATTGCGGTGTTCTCGACGCCTGCAACAGATGCGAGGTCTCGGTGGCGACCCCGCCCATCCAGACCGCGAGACTCGCCCCGCCCACCATGGTCATCGCCAGCCGGATCTCCTGCGGCCACGGGCTCCCCGCGTCGGCCATGTGCGCCCTCCCCAAGGCTTTGGTGCAGGGGGCACTCTAGCCCGGACGGCGGACCCGGTGTACCGCCGAAGAGGCAGCCATCCGCGCATTTCGTCCTCTGAATGCGGGAAGGGGTCAAGCGGCGAAGTGCTCCAGCAGGAGAACCTGGGCCTCACCGACGGCGAAACCCAGGACGGCGCCGGTCGCGATCAGGATCCATTCGTCCTGCTGGAACGCCGGCCGCAGCAGGCCCTCGAATTCGCGCGGCGACAGCTCCTTCATCTTCGTCACCAGCACGTTCCGGATGTCCATCGCGTCGGTCGCGTAGTCCTCGATGTACCGCATGGTCTCGGGAAGCTTGTCCATGATCTTCTCGGCGATGTTCAGCTTCATGTCCTGATACCGCCTGCTGCCGACGGCGAACACCACCAGCGGTTTCCCGACGCCGACGCGCCGCCCCAGCTGTTCGTCGAGCTGCCGTTGGATGAGCCCGAGCACCCGGTCCGACAGCGGGCCGCGCAGCACCGCCTCGATCACGTTGTGCGGGGTGATGATCTCCTTCGCGATCAGCGCGCCGTACGCCTCCGCGACCTCGCCGCGCCGCTTCAGGAACAGCCCCTGCCAGCGCACGCCGAAGTACCGGCGTTCCTCGATCGGATAGAAGATCATCCGCAGCGCCAGCCAGTCGGTGAACCAGCCGGTGAAGAGCCCGAACAGCGGCATGATCAGCGGGAACTTGAACAGCACCCACGCGATCATCTGGATGACGCCGATAAGCCCGCCGAAGAAGATGCCGGAGCGGGCGATGAACTTGAACTCCTTGTCGCCCGCTTCCTGGAAGATCCGGTTCAGCAGCCGTTTGTCCTTGACCAGTGCGGTGACCACCATGCCCTTGAGGTCGAACACACTGTCCACATCGGACTTGATGAGTTCCAGCACGGCCGCGACCATCCGCGGCGTCTCGGCCTGGACGCGCTGGATCACCAGCCGCTGCATCCCCACCGGCAGGGATTCCCACAGCCCCGGCTGGTAGTGGGCGGCGACGTCGCGCACGATGTCCTCGACGGCCGCCTGTAGTGGTTTTTCGATCTCCTTGGCGATTCTCTGCGGATCGAGCCGGGCGACGACCTCCGCCGGTTTGATCAGCTGCTCGGTCATCGTGTCGCAGGCGATACTCGCCATCCGCGCGGCGCGTTTGGGCACGATGCCCTGCCAGCCGAGGAAGGGTTTGATCCCGATGAACTCGACCGGCTGGAACATCATCCGGATCGCGACGAGTTTGGTGGTGTAGCCGATCAGGGCGGCGACGATCGGGATGGAGACGTAGATCGGCCAGTGCTCGCCGAAATCGGCGAGGATCCCGTCGAGGAACGCACCCATGCCGGGGTCAACCGGCGCTCGGGTCGCAGGCCTGCCAGAACTGGGCGCCGAGCCGGGAAATGTGGACCGTGCGTTTGACGAACTTGGCCCGCTTCACCGACTTCTCCGCCTCGCGGACGGTCTCGTCGGTCAGCAGGATCTCGTACTGCGTCTCCAGCGCGGGCACCTCTTCGTCCAGCTCGACCAGGCCGAGCCCGATCAGCCTGGTGAGGTAGCCGGGCACCTGGTCCGGCAGCGACACCCCGGCCGCCTTGCCGACGGTGGAGGCGTTGCGCAGCACGAACCGCCCGGCGGCGCCGAGGCTGGTGCGCTCGGCGACGTCGACGGCGGGGAACGGCGAGCCGTCGGAGAGCGCGGAAAGGATGCGGGCCTCGTCCGGGGTGAGCTGCCGCAGGATGATCGCGTAGAGGTATTCGCGCGCCCGCTCGCGGCCGAAGCCGATCGAGTGGTTGAGCAGTTCGGCCATCGCCGCGCGGAGCGGTTCGAGCTGGGCGCGGGTGTGCACGAGGGTGATGGTGGCCTCGACCGGCCGGGAGCCGTTGGTGTCGGGCCGGTTCATCGCGGACGCGGCGGTGAGCGCGGCGTGGTACGGGTCGTCGACCTCGTCGAGACGGCGGCGCAGCTCCGAGAGCAGCTGCCGCTCGCCCTGTTTGACGATCTGTTCGGCGATCTCGACGCCGGGGAGTTTGCGGGTGAACTCGAAACCCGTGCGCGCGGCCCAGCCCGCCAGCTGTCCCGCTCGTTTGGCGAAAGCGGCCAGGTCTTCACCGGCGGGTCGATCGTTGCTCACGGGCACTCCCCTCGCGTTCGCGCTGATGCTACCTGCGAGTAGGCCGAATGGCCGAAAATGTGATGGACCTGGGTGTTTGGATGGTCACCATGAGCTTCACGCGCTGGGGTCCGCCGATCGACGTCCTCCCGCTGTTCGCGCGGGAGGAGCAAGCCCTGCTGGACGTGCTGACCGGTTTGGACGCGGATCAGTGGGCCGCGCCGACGGTGTGCACGGGCTGGACGGTGCACGATCTCGCCGCCCACATCCTGGGCGACAAACTCGGCAGGCTGTCCCGCGATCGCGACGAGTACCGGACGACGGCGCCCCGGGAGGGCGAGCGGTTCGGGGACTTCATCGACCGGATCAACGACGAATGGGTGGTCGCGTGCCGCCGGCTGTCACCCGAAGTGCTGTTCGCGATGCTGGTGGACAGCACCTCACAGATCGCCGAGATGTTCGGCCGCGCCGACCTCGACGCCGTCGGCGACCCGGTGAGCTGGGCCGGGGACGAGCCCGCGCCGGTGTGGCTCGACGTCGCCCGCGAGTACACCGAGTTCTGGGTGCACCAGCAGCAGATCCGCGAGGCCGTCGGCGCGCGGCCGCTGGACGATCCGGACTTCCGCGGGCCGGTGGTCGACACCTTCATGCGGGCGCTGCCGCATACCCTGCGTGACGTCGACGCCCGCGCCGGCAGGCAGGTCGCGTACACCGTCACCGGTCAGGGCGGCGGGAAGTGGACGGCACGGCGGACCGCGGACGGCTGGGAACTCGACCGCGTCGCGCCGACGTCACGGGCACCGCTGGCCTCGGTGACGACGGACGCGGACACGTTCTGGCGGCTCTGCACCCGGAACCCGGCGGACCGCGCCCGCGTCACCGCCGAGGGCGACGAAAACGTTTGCGCAGCCCTGCTCGGGATGACTTCGATCATCACATCAGCGTCTGTGGGTGAACCCGCGTCCGCGATCGACGTCGGCAGGNNGCCCTGCCACCGCGATAGCGGGGCCTACGGCCGGGGCGGGTTCACACGCTCGGTCATTTTTCAGGCCCACCTTCAGCTCCGCCATCACATCAGGTAACGGCTCACCTTCTCCGGCCGGATGACGAGCCGCACGAGATCGAGGGTCTGGATCCCGGCGAGCTCGCCCGCGTGGGCCGGGTCTTCGAGGTCCCAGTAGCGCTCGGCGAGCCGGGCGGCCAGCTCGTGCGCCCCGTCGGGCTCCACCGTGGCGCGGCCGGAGACGGAGACCCAGCGCTCTCGTTCGCCGACCGGCGCGGCCACGATGATCGACGCGCGGGGATCGTTCTTCAGCCGCCGCACTTTGGGTGACTCGCGGGGCGTGAAGAGCTGGATCGTGCCGTCGGCGGTGGCCTCGAACCACACCGGCCGGACCGGGCCGTCGGCCACGGTCAGGAATCCGTGCAGGGGGCGGCGAAGGAATTCGAGGTCGTCGGGAGTCAGCATGAGCTCGATTCAATACGGAGAGCTCGGACGTGCCCATAGGCGAATGCCCGGATCACCTGTCCATTCGTCTAACCTCGGCCGCGTGGACGTGTTCAGTGACCTGATCCGCGGTGTGCGGTCCCACGGCTCCTTGTTCGGCAGTACGACGCTGTCCCCGCCGTGGAATCTGCACTTCGTGGACGGCGCGCCGCTGACCCTGTGCGCCGTGCTCACCGGGGCGGGCTGGATCGTGCCGGAGGATGGTCCGCCCGAGCCGCTTCGCGCGGGCGAGTCGGTCGTCGTGCGCGGTCCCGCGACCTTCTCCTTCGTGGACGAGATCGGCACCTCGGCTACCCCGCTCGCGTGCGGCGAGCACTGCGCGACGCCCGAGCAGGGTGGGACCCGGCACCGGCTCGGCTGGGTCGACGACCCCGGCGGCGAGACGACCTTGATCGTCGGCGCGTATCCGGTACGCGGCGAGATCGGCCGCCCGCTGCTGGACGCGCTGCCCGTCGTGCTGAGGGTGGACGCCGGCGGCGCGGGTGACCCGGTCTTGGAGCACCTCGCCGCCGAAGCCGCCGTCGACGCCCCTGGTCAGCAGGTGGTCCTCGACCGGCTGCTGGACTGGATGCTGGTCTGTTCCCTGCGCGAGTGGTTCGACCGGCCGGGCGGTGAGCCGCCGGCGTGGTGGTCCGCGCAGCGGGATCCGGTGGTCGGCGACGCGCTTCGCCTGCTGCACGCGGAACCGGCGGCACCGTGGACGGTCGGCTCGCTGGCCGCGCGGGCCGGGGTCTCGCGGTCGACGCTGGCCAAGCGGTTCGCCGATCTGGTCGGCGAACCGCCGCTGACCTACCTCACCCGCTGGCGGATGACGCTCGCGGCGGATCTGCTGACCGGCGAGCAGTCCGCGACCATCTCGGATATCGCCCGCACCGTCGGCTACTCCGACGCCTTCGGGTTCAGCGCGGCGTTCAAACGCGTGCGGGGCGTCAATCCCAGCGAGTTCCGTCGCGGGGTCCCTCAGCGCAGCTGATGCCTGGACTTCTTGGCCTGCTTGCGCAACTGCAGGATCCGGGCGCCGCCGACGAGCGCGACCAGCGCGCCGCCGGCGATCACCGAGAACAGCATCGCGACTGCCAGCGGCATGCTGCCGGACATGCCCAGGAAGTGGACGGTGGCCGTGTCCTGGTTCTGCAGGATGAACACGAGCAGGAACACCAGCACGATCAGCGCCACGATGACGGCGATCCAGGTGCCGCTCACCCGCGTCCGTTTGAGTTTCGGCCCGGCCTCGAATTTACCGCTGTGGCGTGCGCCGCCCGCGGTATCGGACGGCTTGACGGGAACCTGGGCGGCGCCCTCCTCCGGCTGCGTCATGCTGGACAGTGTCCGCCGAAGCGGGCTTGATCGCGCTCTCAAGCGTCCGAACGGGTGACCTCGTCCGCCGCGCGCAGCACGCGCAAGGTGTTCTTCCCGGCCAGTTTCGCGCAGTCCTCTTCGCTCCAGCCACGTTCCAGCAGCGCGGCGAAGAGCACCGGGTACTTCGAAACGTCTTCGAGGCCTTCGGGCAGCGTCGCGACTCCGTCGTAGTCACCGCCGAGTCCGATATGGTCGACTCCGGCCACTTCGCGCGCGTGCTCGATGTGCGCGACGACGTCGTCGATACCCGCCTTCGGCTTCTCGGGACCGCCTCGCTCCGCGGTGAACTTCGTGCGCTGGTCGATGTTCCGGTAGTCCTTGCCCGCGGCTTCCATGTCCAGGCGCAGCCGGTCGTCCCACTCGGCGACCTTCGGCGAGATGAAGCCCGGCACGAACGTCACCATCGCGACGCCGTCCTTGGCCGCCAAGGTTTCCAGGACGTCGTCGGGGATGTTGCGGGGATGGTCGTTGACCGCGGTGCAGGAGGAGTGGCTGAAGATCACCGGCGCGGAGCTGACCTCCAGCGCGGCGCGCATGGTGCTCGGCGCGACGTGCGAGAGGTCGACGAGCATGCCGATCTTGTTCATCTCGCGGACGACGTCGCGGCCGAAATCGGTGAGCCCGCCGTGCTCGGGCTCGTCGGTCCCGGAGTCGGCCCAGGTGGTGTTGTAGTTGTGCGTCAGTGTCATGTAGCGGACGCCGAGACGACGCAGGATCCTCAGCACGCCAAGGGATTCGGCGATGCTGTGGCCGCCCTCGGCACCCAGCAGCGAAGCGATCTTGCCGTCGCGGAACGCGGCCTCGGCCTGGTCGGCGGTGTCCACCAGGGCCAGGCGATCGGGGTAGCGCTCGGCCATCTGATGCACGATCTCGATCTGTTCGAGCACCGCCGTCACCGCGCTGTGCCCCTCGAACTGACAGGGCACGTAGACGGACCAGAACTGCATCCCGAGCCTGCCTTCGGCGAGCTTCGGGAAGTCGGTGTGGAGATGCGGCTGACGGACCGTGAGATCCGTGCCTGCCACGGCCTCGACCGGATCGGGCCCGGTCGTCACCCGCAGCTCCCATGGCAGATCGTTGTGCCCGTCCGCGAGGAGGACCCTGTCGAGCAGGGCCTGGGCGCGGACGAGGTCCCCGTTGGTCATCGGACGATTTTACGTTCGCGTGCTTTGCTCTCCACGCTGCCCGTTGAGCCACCCCGCGGCCGCTACCAAACCGTTGCCGGTGACCTGGTGCCCTCCGGGGTGCCGGTGGGCGGCGACGTCCGCGCCGCGTTCGCGAAGGTCGCGGACGAGCTTTTCGGCAGAACCCAGCGGAGCCATCGGATCTTGTTCGCCGTTCGACAGGAAGACGCGCGTCCCGGACAGGTCGTTCCGCGGCGGCTCCGGCAGCGGCGACATCGCCGCGAACAGCGCGGACTCCCGGACGGCGTCCGGGCGGAGCAGGGTCACCGCGGCGGCGATGTTGGCACCGTTGGAGAACCCGATGGCGACGAGCCGCCGGTCGCCGAGGCCGTACTCCTCCCGCGAGGCGAGCACGAAATCGGCCAGCTGGTTCGCGCGGAAGACGACGTCCTCGTGGTCGAAGACACCCTCGGCCAGCCGTCGGAACCACCGCGCCGCACCGTGTTCCGACACCGGCCCGGCCGGCGCGAGCAGCGCCGAGGCCGGGCTCAGCTGCCGGGCGAGCGGCACGAGGTCGTCCGGCCCGCCGCCGGTGCCGTGCAGGAGCAGCAGCACCGGCTCGTCGGTCGCTCCCTCGACGTACTTGTGCTCCAAGGTGCTCATCGCGGGTTGTTCTCGCCCGGGAGGTCCAGCTTCGGCAGCATGGCCTCGATGTCCTCGCGCTTGGGCTCCAGCCACGGCGGGAGTTTCAGCGCGCGGCCGAGTTCGAGCAGCGGCTCGTCGATCGCGAAGCCGGGTTCGTCGGTCGCGACCTCGAGCAGGGTGCCGCCCGGCTCGCGGAAGTAGATCGAGCGGAAGTACTGACGGTCCAAAATGGACGTCACGTTCACGCCGTCGTCGATGAGCTCGTCGCGCCACGCGGCCTGGGTCTCTTCGTCCGGCGCGCGCCAGGCGACGTGGTGCACGGTGCCCGCGGCCACCAGCCCGCGCGGAGCGTCGGGGGTCACGAGGACGTCGACGAGCGCGCCTGGGCCGCCCTCACCGGCGGAGAACCGGAGGCGGTTGCTGTCCTGGTGTTCGAAGGACAGGCCGAGGCCGTCGGTCAGCATTCCGGCGGTCGCGTCCTCTTTGGACACCGACAGCGTGACGGAGTGCAGGCCGCGGATCGCGTGCTCGGCGGGCACGAGCTTCGTGTCCCACGGGTCGCGCGGGTCGCCCTGCGGATGCGCGACGAGCGCGAGCTTCAGGCCGTCCGGGTCGGCGAAGGTGAGCGTCTCCTCGCCGTCGGAGTTCCGGATCTGGCTCGTCTCGACACCGCTCGCGGCGAGGTGCTGCTTCCACCAGCCGAGCGAGGCCTCCGGCACGGAGAACGACGTCGTGGTCGCTTGTCCGGTGCCGTGGCGGCCCTTCGGCGCGTCCTTCCACGGGAAGAACGTCATCAGCGAGCCGGGCTTGCCGGACGCGTCGCCGTAGTAGAGGTGGTAGGTGCCGGGGTCGTCGAAGTTCACGGTGGTCTTCACCAGCCGCAGGCCGAGGGCCCGGGTGTAGAAGTCCGCGTTGCGCTGGGGGTCGCCACCGATGGCGGTGACGTGGTGCAGGCCCGAAGTCTTGATCGACATGGTGCCCTCCTCTGGAGCCGGTGAAATCAAGCTAGCCCGATAACCTCTCGCGCGCAAGATATATTCCTGGAAGAGTTCTTGGTGTACTCTCGCCCGCGTGACAGCCGAGGAACCGCAAGACGACGAAGTGGTCACGTGGTGGGGCCTGGTGATCGAGGGCTACCTGGCCACGCAGAACAAGCTGATGGGCGAGATCGCCGAACGGTTCGGCCTGGCGCCGGCGTCGTTCGACATCCTGCTGCGGCTCGTGCGCTCACCCGAGCACCGGATGCCGATGACGCGGCTGGCCGTCGAGGCGGCGTTGTCCAGCGGCGGGTTCACCAAGGTCGCCGACCGCCTGGTCGCCGCGGACCTGATCTGCCGGGTGCCCAGCCCGGACGACCGCCGGGTCACCTTCGCCGCGCTCACCGAGCACGGCCTCGACGTCGCGGAAAAGGCCCGGGAGGCGTGCGCGGAGATCCTGCGGCGCATCGTTCTGACCCCGCTGGGTGACGACGCGCACGCGCTCGCCGAAGCCATGCGCACCCTCCGCACCGTCAACGGCTCCTGAGTTCCGCCTTCAATCACGCGAGTTCGCCGCTCAATCACGCGTGTTCGCCGTCTGATCACGCGTGTCGTCCATCCGGTCACACCGGCTCGGCGTGCCACATCGGCGAACTCGCGTGATTGGAGGCGGAACTCGCGTGATCAGAGGGCGAACTCGCGTGATCAGACGGACATCAGCCGGGGAGGGGTGAAGCGGGATCGGGCTGGTAGGCCCGGACCTCGTACATGTCCCGCACCAGTTCCCGGATGACGTTGCGCCGGATCTTCCCGGTCGCCGTCTTCGGCAGTTCGCCCAGCTCGACGATGCCCCGCGGCCGTTTGAACGACGCAAGCCCGGCCCGGCAGAACTCGATCAGCTCGTCCGGGTCGAGCCGGTGCCCCGGCACGCCGACCACGCACGCGACCGGTTTCTCGATGCCGTCGGCGTCGAAGGTGGCCACCACCGCGACCTCGGCGACCGCCGGATGTTGCCGCAGCCTGTCCTCGACCTCGGTGGGCGAAACCCAGATCCCGCCCGGTTTCAGCATGTCGTTGAAGCGCCCCAGACAGGTGTAGCTGCCATCGGCGTTGCGCACGAAGCTGTCGCCCGTTCGCAGCCATTCGCCCTGGAAGACCTGCTTCGTCGTCTCGTACCGGGCCCAGTACCCGGTCGCGATCGACGGCCCGGCGACGAACAGCTCACCGGGCTGCCCGTCCGGCACCGGATCGCCGTGCTCGTCGCGCAGCGCGATCTCGTAACCCGGCACCGGCGTCCCGGTACTGCCCGGGCGGACCTGGCGCGGCCGGTTGGACAGGAAGATGTGCAACGCCTCGGTCGAGCCGATCCCGTCCAGGATCTCGACGCCGAACCGGTCGCGAAACCGTTCGTACAGCACGGCCGGCAGCGGTTCGCCCGCCGAAACCGCTTGGCGCACCGAGGCGAACGTGTCGTCGGGGATGTCGCTCGCGAGCAGCGCGGCGTAGAAGGTCGGGACGGCGAAGAACAGCGTCGGCCGCTCCGCACGGGCCCTGGCGGCGATCAGTCCCGGGGTCGGCCTCGCCGGTTCGAGCAGCGTCGTCCCGCCTGCCGCGAGCGGGAAGAACGCCGAATTCCCCAAGCCGTAGGCGAAGAACAGCTTCGGGACGGAGAGAAACCGGTCGTTCGGCCCGATGTCCAGCACGCCGCGCGCGTACGTCTCACAAACCGCGCGGATGCCGGCGTGCCGGTGCATCGCGCCCTTCGGCTTGCCCGTCGTCCCCGAGGTGTAAAGCCACAGCGCGGGCGAGTCCTCCCAGGTCGGCGCCGGTTCGAAGCCGACGTCGTCCATTGTGGACAGATCGCCCCACTGGTGCGTGCGGATCCCGGACGGCAGATCGGCCGCCTTCGCCCTGTCCAGCACGACGTCGGTGACCTCCGGCGCCAGCCCGAGCGCGACCGTCGCCTGCGACGCGAACTCGCCGGAGACGCACAGGACCCTGGCCCGCGAATCGGCCAGCATCTTGCCCAGGTCCAGCCCCGTGACCATGGTGGACACCGGCACCGCGACCGCCCCGGCCAGCATCGCGCCGAGGATGCCGGTGAGCAGCTCGACGTCGTCGGCCATGCAGAACAGGACCCGTTCCTCCGGGCGGACACCGATCGCCTTCAGCCCCGCCGCGACCCGGCGGGTTTCGGCCGCCAGCCCCGCGTACGTGAGACTTCGCCGCGGGGAAACGACCGCGTCCTTCGCGCCCCGCCCTTCCGCCAGATGCCGGTCGAGCAGGTAGCTCGCCGCGTTGAACCCGGTAGCAGCAGCGGTCACGGGCGCACCTCTATCGCTCAGCTCAGGTAAACGTATTCGTAGTCGAACGGTTTCCCATTGATGCCCTGGCGTGGCGGCGCCACCCAGCTCGCGATCTTTCCTCGCTCGTACACCGGGTGCATCAGCGATCGGACGAAGGTCAGGTCTTCGGGAGTGGGCAGCCACTTGCGTTTGCCGGCCAGCCAGGTCCGCTCGTCGACTACGGTGCCGTCGGGCGTCACATGGTGGCCGGAGTTTATGCCGACTTCGCGATTGAATCCAGGGTGCGGGAGGACGAATCGGAAGTCGATACCCGCCTCGTCCAGGATCTTGTTCCAGCGGTTGACCCCGGTCTGGCAGTCGGCGCGGTACTCCTCCCGCAGGTCGAGGTTCAGCAGCAGGATGGCCGCGTGTTCCTCGGTCTCCCAGGTGCCGTCGGCTTTCGGCCGGGACAGCGATCCGGCGGCGTCGGTGAGCTTGTGGTCGTCCTTGCGGCGAGGCTCCTGCCAGCGGCCTTTCAGCCCGGCGGTGTAGTAGTTCGCCGCGTTGGTCGACGTCTCCCCGCCGAACAGGTCGAGCGAGACGGTGTAGTGGAAGTTGAGGTAGCGCTGGATCACGTCCAGCGGGATGCCGCCGTGCCCGCCGATGTCGAAGGTGTCGTGCTCGCGGATCAGTTCGGCGCTGCGGGTGACCACCCGGTCGACCCCCGTGGTGCCGACGAACATGTGGTGCGCCTCTTCCTTGAGCATGAATTCACAAGTGCGGGAAAGCGGGTCGAAGCCGCTTTCCTTGAGGGTGCCGAGCTGATATTTGCCATCGCGATCGGTGAAATAGGTGAACATGTAGAACGCGAGCCAATCCGCGGTCTCCTCATTGAAGGCGCCGAGGATCCGCGGGGCGTCCGGACTTCCGGAATTCCGGAGCAGCAATCCTTCCGCCTCGTCGCGGCCCTCACGCCCGAAGTAGGCGTGCAGCAGATACACCATCGCCCACAGATGACGGCCTTCTTCGACATTGACCTGGAAAAGGTTCCGCAGGTCGTAGAGGCTCGGCGCGGTGAGGCCCAGCAATTTCTGCTGCTCGACCGACGCGGGTTCGGTGTCGCCCTGGATGACGATGAGCCGCTGCAGGTCGGCGCGGTACTCGCCGGGAACCTGCTGCCAGGCCGGCTCGCCCTTGTGCTCGCCGAAACCGATGACGCGGCCGGGGTCGGGCTCCGCGAGGAAGATCCCCCACCGGTAGTCGGGCACGTTGACGTGGCCGAAATGCGCCCAGCCGTCCCGTCCGACACTCACCGCGGTGCGCAGGTAGACCCCCTGTGTCCGCAGGGTGGGGCCCATTTCGCCCCACCAGTCCAGGAACTTCGGCTGCCAGCCCTCCAGCGCCCGCTGCAGGCGGCGATCGTCGGAGAGGTCGACGTTGTTGGGGATCTTGGCGTCGTAATCGATCTTGGTGGGCATACGCTGTTCAAACCCGCTTCCTGTCGAAGACGGCCTTCTGACCAGTACCGTAGCGACGCAACGCACCCTCGGGACCGGATGCGTTCGGACGAGTGAAGATCCAGTTCTGCCAGGCGGCGAGCCTGCCGAAGATCTTGCTTTCCACCGTTTCGGGACCCACGAACCGGTGATTGGCCTCCATCCCGGTCAACGCGTCGGGGCTGAGCGAAGCCCGTCCTTCCAGCGCGATCCGGATCTCGTCCTCCCAGTCGAGGTCGTCCGGGGCGTCGGTGACCAGGCCGAGTTCGTTCACCTCCGCCGGGGTCAGCGCTTTGCCGCGCACCTCCGCGAGCCTGGTGACGTGCTCCGGGTCCCCGAAGAAACGGGATTCGAGGCGGGTCAAGCCGTTGCCCATCGGGAAGCGGCCGAAGTTGGCTTCGGACAACGTGATCGCCGCACGTTCTTCACTGTCTTCGTCGTCGATCGGCGGACCGTCCAAGATGTACTGGCGGTCGGCGGCGAGCGCGAGTTCCAGCAGCAGCCCCGCGTAGCAGCTTCCCGGCTCGATGAGGGCGATCAGGCTGCGGCTGGTGACGTCCAGCCGCTTCAGCGTCCGTTTGAAGTAGTGGACGATTTCGTTGCTCAGACAGTCTTTCGCGTCGAACACGGCGCGTTCGTGTTCGAGGACCTTCGCCGGATCGCCTTCCGTGCGGAGCACCCATGTGCCGAGTTCGGGTTCGTTGGTGCGCAGACGGAGAATCGCGTCGTCCAGCTCGCGCGTGACGTCCAGCAGCCAGCCGTCGTCGTCTTCGGGGCCCTTGACGGTGATCGTCGCTTCGCTCCCACTGCGGGCGATGTCGACATAACGATGCTTGAGAGGCTTCAGTTCGACACCTTCGCCGTCGAGCCGCTCGCTCGTCCGCGCGAATTCCTTCGCCTTGGCCAGCACGGCCTCGCGGAACCCTTGCCGTGGCACGAGTTCGTCGACGAGGCGCCAGTCGACGGCGGTCCGCCCCTTCACTCCGTCGGGGCGGGTGGCGAAGACGTCGGCGAGGTCCCGCCGCACGCCGCGTTTGTCGACCACCCGGGTGAGCCCGCCGGTGCCGGGGAGGACGCCGAGGAGCGGCACCTCCGGCAGCGCGACGGTCGAGGAGTTGTCCTCGACCAGCAGGATCTTTTCGCAGGCGAGCGCGATCTCGTAGCCGCCGCCGGCGCAGGTGCCGTTGACCGCCGCGACGTAGACCTGACCCGAGTGCGCGGCGGCGTCCTCCATGGCGTTGCGGGTCTCATTGGTGAATTTGCAGAAGTTCACCTTCCACTCGTGCGACGACGACGCCAGCATGCGGATGTTCGCGCCGGCGCAGAAGACGTTGTCCTTCGCGCTGGTCACGATGACCACGCGGACCTCGGGATGTTCGAACCGCAGGCGTTGCGTGGCGTCGTACAGCTCGATGTCCACGCCGAGGTCGTACGAGTTGAGCTTGAGCTCGTAACCCGGGACGAGGCCGCCGTCGGGGTCGACATCGAGTTCGAGCCACGCGACGTCGCCGTCGGTGGTCAGTTTCCAGTGCCGGTAGCCGCTGGGATGACGTTCGAACGTCACCGATGTGGTCCGCGTCACCCTTCCAATTGTCTACATTGCACTGATCAGCGTCAATGTTATGTAGAAAGTTGGTCACGGAGCAGGTCGAGGAAACGGGCCCAGTCGGCCCCCTTGCGAATGACTGACGACAGGGCTCCGACCAGGAGATAAGCGTCCGCGACCGTGAAATCCGCGCGGAGGCGGCCGGCGGCCTGATCGTGGGCGATGATCTCGGCGACCACCGTTTCGAGGCCCTCGCGGGCGGTGCCGCGCGGCTCGCTCCCGGGCCGCCCTCGGGCCGAGTCGATGGCGGCGGTGAGACCGCGATCGCCCGCCAGCACCTCGCCGACGTGCCGGAAATAGCGCTCCAGACCGGATTCCTCGCCGAAACAGTGCGCCCTGGCGTACTGCTCGATCTCCGCGAACCGGTGCTCCGCCGCCGCCTCGACCAGAGCCTGGCGATCCGGGAAGTGCCGGTACACGGTCCCCACGCCGACCCCGGCCGCACGGGCGATCTCCGGCATCTGCACATCGTCCCCGCGCTCGGCGAACAACGCGCGCGCGGCGTCGATCACCCGTGCCCGGTTGCGCTCCGCGTCCGCTCGCGGCTTGGTTGACAACCCGCCTCCCTCGCGATTAAGTGGAAACGGAGTCCGTTTCCGATTGAAGGGCAGCATAGCATGTCGAAGGACCGATTTCTCCTGCTCAAACCCGGCGAAGCCCGGCCCGGCCGCGTACCGCTGCCGCCCGCGTTCAGCGTCAAGGCGATGACCGAGGACACCGAGACGAGGTTCTCGCTGCTCGAAGTCACCGTCGCCATGGACATCCCGCGGCATGTGCACCACGAGGCCGACGAGTGCATCTACGTCCTCGAAGGCGAACTGGGGATCGATTTCGACGACGAGACCCATATCGCGACGAAGGGCACTTTTGTCCTGCTACCGCGCGGAGTTCCCCATGCCTTGCGCCGCGTCTCCGAGCCGCCGCGGGTTCTGCAGATCTCGTCCCCCGGCGGCTGGGAGCACTACCTGGAAGACCTCTTCGAGGCGGGACCGGCCGTCTTCACCGAAGGTGCGATCGACCCGGTGAAGATCAACCGGGTCGCCGCGCCCCACCGCATCACGTATGGGAGCCGACCGCCACGGGAACGCGGTTGAGCTTCGTCGCCGCCCAGGTCACGAAGGCCCACAGCAGCAGCGCCGCGGCCAGGTCGGTGTAGATCGTGGCGAACCAGAAGGCCGGGATCCGCGGCACGGCGATCAGGAAGTGACCGAGGCTCGCGAGACCGGACAACGAGTAGACCATCAGGAACGCGAGCGCCCGCCAGTAACGTCCGCGCAGGTAGTCGCGGTAGCCGGCGGCGCCGAACGCGGTGAAGAGGACGTACGCGACGACGACCAAGGCGGCGGCGGCCCCCACCGAAATCCCCTCGACCTGCGGGTAGTCCGCCGCCCTGACCACGTTGTGCGCGTAGTGCAACGTGGTGGTCAGCAGCGTGAAGGCCAGGATCAGGCGTAGCGCGGTGAGACCGCGGGCTTGCAGAGCTTCCATGTTCGCCCCCTTGCGATTTGATAGATCGCTCTAGCGAGAGAGTAGCCCAAGGCGGGGTGTGTGGAAATAGGGACGTTGAGTGTCCCTATTTCCACACACCCTGCACTCTGCGTAGCGATGCTGACTGGCTGTGAGGGCTAGGCAGGCAAGTCCGTTAAACCTCCCTCAGGTTCCGGCGGACGAGGGCACCCAATGTGGCATTGGGGACGCTGAGCGTCTCCGATGCCACATTGGGCGCACTGAATGAGGACTGCGTTGTCTCGGCGCCGCATCGAGCCGCGACTCTGAGAAGGCAAGTCCGTGAAGGCCTCCTTGAGGGACTCTGGGTCCTTCAAGGAGGCCCTCACGGACCGGGCGATCGCCACGTTCACGCCACATGCACCAGTAGTCACAAGGGCTGCCGACGCACTTTCTTCCCAAGTACGTGAAGGACCGGCGCCGAGCACCGCTTCGGCTCTCGGAAATGTCGGTGGGTGCGCGTAGAGAAGGAGGAGTGCCCGAAACGACCGTGCCCCTGATCGGGGTCGAGAACCTCAAGATGCCCGAGTGGGCCGCGGTCGACGAGACCGTGGCCGAAGCGGGGATGGTCAAGGCCATCCGCACGCTCCCGTCCGCCGTGGCCATCGTGCTGCGGCTGGCGTGGCGGACCTCGCCGCGGCTGACCCTGCTCGCCGGCGTCGTCCACCTGCTTTCCGGCTGTGTCACGGCGTTCGGCCTGCTGGCCACGGCGAACGTGTTCATCGCGCTGCTGGAGAGCGGGCCGACGCCGGAACGCGTGCTGCAGTCGCTGCCCGCGCTGGTGGTCGTCGTCGGCACGTATGGCTTGCGCGCGCTGCTCGACACGGCGGTGGCCGCGGTCGAGGGCGCGCTCCGGCCGCGGATCGTGACTTCGGCGGGCGACGAGGTCACCGCCGCGATGGTCCGGGTGCGGCTGCTGGCCTTCGAGGACGCCGATTTCCGGGAGCTGGCCAGGCAGGGCGCGCGGTACGGGGTCCGGTCGATCGAGATGAGCCTGCGCTGGCTCGCGGATCTGACGTCGGCGCTGATCTCGCTGGTCGCCGCGCTGGTGGCGGCGGGTCTGCTCAACCCGTGGCTCGCGCCGGTGCTGCTGCTCGCCGCGGTGGCCGACGGCTGGGCGGCGGCGAAGGTCGCGCGCCTGAACTACCGGCATTACCTCGACACCGTCGGCCGCAACATCCGGAAAGGGATCGTCGAAGAGGTCGCCACGTGGCGCCAGTTCGCCCTTGAACGGCATGCCCTCACCCTGCAGGAGCCCTTGCTCCGGGAGTACCGGCGGATCACCGAAAGCCTGATGCGCGAAGAGGTCCGGCTCGCGCATCGCAGCAACATGGTCCGCCTGGCCGGACGCGCGGCGGCCGGGGTGGGCACCGCGATCGCTTATCTGGTGCTCGGTCTCCTGCTCTACGGCGGGCAGATGGAGCTCGCCCTCGCCGGGACGGCCGCGCTCGCCATGCGGACGGCGTCGAATTCGCTGTCCATCACGATGCACGCGGTGAACTCGCTGTACGAGGAGTCCTTCTACATCGCCTTCTTCCAGCGCTTGCTCGTGGAATCCGTGAAACGCGGCCCGGTGAAGGGTGGCGTCGCCGCTCCCGAAGACCCCGCGGAGATCCGGCTGGAGAGTGTCGGGTTCACCTATCCCGGCCAGGAAACCCCGGCACTGCGCGAGGTTTCGCTGACCATCCGGCGCGGCGAGGTGATCGCCCTCGTCGGCGAGAACGGTTCGGGCAAGACCACGCTCGGCAAACTGCTCACCGGGCTCTACCCGCCCACGGAAGGAAAGGTGTACTGGGACGACGTCGATCTCGCGGGCGCGGATCACGAGTCCGTGCACGCGAACATCGCGGTGATCGCCCAGGATCCCGCCGAATGGCCGATGACCGCGGAGCACAACGTGACCGTCGGCAGGCTCGGCCGAGACGATCCGGAGCGAGTCGCCTGGCAGGACGCGATCACCTCCTCCGGCGCCGACGAGGTGATCGAATCCTTGCCCGCCAAGGAGAAGACGGTGCTGTCCAAGAAGTTCGACGACGGGCAGGACCTCTCGGGCGGGCAATGGCAGCGGATGGGGATCGCCCGCGGGATCTACCGCGACGCCGCCGTCCTGGTCGCCGACGAGCCGACGGCCGCGCTCGACGCGAAGGCCGAGGCCCGGGTCTTCGCCGGTCTGCGGCACGCGAGCAGGCGCACGACGATCCTGGTGACCCACCGGCTGGCCAACATCCGTTCCGCGGACCGGATCCTGGTGCTGGAGAAGGGGCGGCTGATCGAGCAGGGCACGCACGCCGAACTCATCGAGGAAGGAGGGCTCTACCACGAACTTTACGAAATCCAGGCTCGCGCGTATCGCGGCGAGTAGGCACACTGGCGTGATGCCGGAGAAGATCGCCGAGGTGAACGGCGTCCAGCTGTGCCACGAGACGTTCGGCTCGCCGGACGGCAGGCCGCTGCTGATGATCATGGGCCTGGCCTCCCAGATGATCTGGTGGGACGACGAACTCTGCGAGAACCTCGCGGCCGAGGGGTTCTTCGTCATCCGCTACGACAACCGCGACGCCGGCCGGTCCAGCCGGATGACCGGCCGGGTGAACCTGCCGCTCGCGTACGCCTTGCGCACGGCGCCGTATTCCTTGGCGGACATGGCGGGCGACGCCGCCGGGCTGCTGACCGAGCTCGGTGTCGCGAGCGCGCACGTCGTGGGCGCGTCGATGGGCGGGATGGTCGCGCAGACGCTGGCCATCGAGTATCCATCACGGGTGCGGTCGCTGACGTCGATCATGTCGACCACCGGCAACCGGTTCGTCGGGCGGCCGAGCGCCAAGGCGATGGCGATGCTGCTTTCGGCGCCCCCGCGCGGCCGGGAGGAGTACGTCGAGCAACTCGTGCGCACGTTCCGCGTGATCGGCTCGCCCGGTTACCCCTTCGACGAGGCCCGGATGCGCGAGCGCGCGGAGCGGTCGTTCGATCGTGGCGTCAACCCCGGCGGGACGGCTCGGCAGCTGGCGGCGATCGTTTCGAGCCGGGACCGCTTCCGCGCGCTGCGGAAACTCGACGTACCCGCGCTCGTCGTGCACGGTTCGAAGGATCCGCTCGTGCACGTTTCCGGCGGCCGGGCGACGGCCCGCGCACTGCGGGAGTCCGAAGTGGACATCGTCGCCGGCATGGGTCACGACCTGCCGCGCGCGATCTGGCCCCGGCTGACGCGCGGCCTGCTCCGGACGGCCGACCGCGCCGACGTCATCGAGAGATGAGGCAAGCCGTGGCGGGCTTTCAGAGCGCCGCCAGCTGACGTTGCGAAAGCCACTTTCGCAACGTTGAAGGTTGCGAAAGTGGCTTTCGCAACACGCCACCCTGCGAAGACAGTCGAGGCCGCGCCGACGTCAAGCCCCGGCGAGCGTGACCGAGCCCAGATTCGAGAAATGCGCCGCCACCCGGGCACCCGGCCCCACGTCGACCGCGTCGGTCATCCCGCCGGTGAACACGAGCCAGCCCGGCTCCAGCGCGCGCCCGCGCGCGCCGAGGACGTTGGCCGCCAGCGCCAGCGCCTCCGCCGGATGCCCCAGCACCGCCGCCCCGGTGGCGGTGTCGACGATCGCCCCGTCGACTTCCAGTAGGGCCGCCTCCAGCGAGAGATCCAGCGAAGACGGCTGTGCGCCCACCGGACCGAGCGTGACGTAGGCGGAAGAACCGTTGTCCGCCACGACGTCCGGCAGTTCGAAGCGATAGTCGCGGTAGCGGCTGTCGATGATCTCGATGCCGCCGTAGACCCGGTCCACCGCCGCCATCGCGGTCGCCGCGGTCACGCCAGGCCCCGAAAGACGTTGTCCCAGAACGAAAACCAGCTCCGGCTCGGCACGCGGATGGAGCAGCGACGGCACCGGCACCCCGGCGGGGAGCACCAACGCGTCGGTGAGCCACGCGAGCAACGGCGAGTCGATGCCCATGCGCTGCTGCTTCACCCGCGAGGTCAGGCCGAGCTTGACGCCGATCAGCGTTTCGCCGCGCTCCAGCCTGAGCCGGAGTGCCTCGTCCTGGATCGCGTACGCGGTGTCGACGTCCAGCTCCGGCCACGCGTCGGTCAGCGGTTCGCGTTCTTCCCCGGACAGCAGGGCTTCCGCCGTCTCGCGCACGTCAAGGCTCACGGCCGTTCCTCCCCGGAGAACTTCGCGGTCACACTGCCGAGCCCCGCCATCGTCGCGACGACGGTGTCACCCGGATTCACCGGGATCGCCCGCGTCATCGAACCCGGCAGCACGACATGCCCCGGTTCGAGCGCGACACCGAGCGGGCCGACCGTGTTCGCGAGCCAGACCAGCGCGTTCACCGGCGAACCGAGCACCGCGCCACCGGCGCCGGTCGCCGCGATCTCGCCGTTCTGGTGCAGGACACAGCCCACCAGCCGCAGGTCGATGTCGCCGATCGCGGTCGGCCTGCTGCCGAGGACGACACCGCCCGAAGACGCGTTGTCCGCGATGGTGTCGACGATGCTGATCTTCCAGTCCCGGATCCGGGAATCGACGATCTCCAGCGCCGGGACGACGAAGTCCACCGCCCGCAGCGCGTCCGCCACCGTGACGCCGGGGCCGCGCAGCCGCGAGCCGAGCACGAACGCGATCTCCGGTTCGATCTTCGGCTGCAGGAATCCGCCGATCGGGATCGGCTGGTGTTCGAGGTGGAACATCGAAGCGGTCAGATGGCCGTAGTCGGGCTGGTCGACCCCCATCTGCCGCTGCATGGCGGCGGAGGCGAGGCCGACCTTGTGCCCGCGCACGCCGTCGCCGTGCTCGGCCCAGTGCCGGACGAGCCGCTGCTGGACGCGGTACGCGTCCTCCAGCGTCGCGGCGGGATAGGTCTCGATGAGGGGCGCGATCGGCTTACCGGTCTCGTACGCGCTGAGCAGCGCGGCCGCGGCCTCCTGCAGCGTGCTGGCGTCCATGGGCTCCTTCCGACCAGTCGGACTCTGCCCCGTCACTCCGGCCCGCACAAGACGGCCGTTCCACTGGCCGGTACGACGAGATTAGGCCGAAAGGGTCTCGCACGACCCCGATCATCACCTAGCCTGCTCCCATGTCCGATTGGGCGCTCTCCAGGGCGAAGGCCAGGATCGACCGTCGCGAGGAGCTCGACGAGCTCACCGCGCGCATCCGTTACGAGGTGCGGGTGCACCTCAACGAGCCCACCGCGCACAACGCCTACGACGAGCTGACCGACATCTTCGCCATCGGGCACGCGGAGTGTTCGGCGCTGCTCAAGCACCGCCGGGTCCTGCCGCTGTGGGAGCGGCTGCTGCTCCAGCGCTACACCCGGCGTCTCTACGGCAAGGCCGTGTCGGCGACCGTCGGTGATCTCCCCGCCGACGCGGGGCCGGCGCCCTCGGCCGCGTTCGGGCCGGAGATCGCTTCCCTGACCCCGGATTCCGGCGACACCGGCGCGAAGTTCGACCTGCAGGGCCGCGGCCTGGTCAACGTCTTCCGGATCGCCGCCGGGCGGCACGGCGAGATCTGGCCGGACCGCCACGACGTCGCGACGACATCCGCGCGCAGTGTCCTCACCTGTTCCGCGGTCTTCCTGCGGCGCCGCTTCTGGCACGTGGTCTGGCCGGTGTACCGTGTGCGCGGGCTGCGGCTCTGGAAGCTTTAGGAATTCCCCGGGGCCGGTGGCGGTTGTACGGGGTATGACCGATCGCGCCACCGAGATCCTCGCCGGATCGAAGACGATCGCCGTCGTGGGCCTGAGCCGCGATCCGGCCAAGGCCTCGCACGGGGTCGCCGCCGTACTGCAGGCACACGGGTTCCGGATCATCCCCGTCCACCCGTCGGCCGACGAACTGCTGGGCGAGAAGGTCTATCGCTCGCTCACCGACATCCCGGAACCCGTCGACCTGGTCGACGTCTTCCGTCCGTCCGAAGACACTCCGCCGATCGCCGAACAGGCCGTCGCGATAGGCGCGAAGGCGCTTTGGCTCCAGCAGGGCATCGTCTCCGCCGAGTCCCGCCGGATCGCCGAAGAAGCCGGTTTGGACTACGTCGAAGACCGCTGCACCGCCGTCGTCCGAGCGGTCGCGAATCTCTCGGTGCGTTAGAAACGGACCCCGGGCCGAACCCTCGCCGCGATTTTCCGGCGAGGGTTCTTTCATATCCGTGAACAGAAAAATGACCCCTGATGTCATACGCCGAATCGGACCCGCCGAAGGGATTGGTCCAAACCGGTGATCTTGACGGGAAGCCCGCGAGCTGGGAAAACTTGTCCGGTCGTCAGTTTGTTAAGAAACCTTCCCAAGGGTCCGGTGAACTGTTAACGTCCGAATCCGCTTAGCGGAAACAGGTGCCGATGATCGGCACCCCGGTCCTACGGAGGGCGAAGTGGGCACACCACGCGGGCTGGATTCCAGTGGCACACTCGAGCGGGGTCTCGCGGTTCTCGAGCACGTCGGCCAGAACCAGGAGATTTCCACCAACGCGATCGCCAGGCAACTGGGTCTCTCCCGGAGCGCCGCCTACCGCATCGTCGGCACCCTCAAGAACCTCGAATACCTCGAAGCCGATCGCGCCACCGGCCGTGTGCGGCTCGGTACCCGGCTGGTCGAACTCGGCGCCCGCGCGATGGCGGCGACCGACCTCCACCGCTGCGCGCCGCGTTACCTCGCCTCGCTCGCCGAGCGGAGTGGCGAGACGACGTATCTCGCCGTCCCGGACAACGACACGATGGTCTACGTCGCCACCGAACGCAGCGCCAACGCCGTCACCCTGGCCTGCCGCCTCGGCACCCGCCGTCCGCAGCACGCGACGTCGCTGGGCAAGGCGTGGCTGGCGGCACTGCCCGAACAGGACCGCGTCGAACGCATCCGCCGGATGAAACTCGACAGTCTCACGCTCAAGACGATCAACGATCCCGTCCGGCTGCTCGACGATCTCGCCAGGACGAGCCGTCGCGGCTGGGCTGTGGACGACGTCGAAAACGAACCGGACGTGGGCTGCGTGGCCGCCGCCGTCCGAGACCACACCGGACGGCCGATCGCCGCGATCAGCGTCGCTGGCCCCGCCGGCCGTGTACTCCGCCGCACCGACGAACTCGGCGCGACGGTGGCCGGAACCGCCGCCGCGTTGTCGCTCCGCCTGGGTTACGTGCGCGCGCAAAGGGGCTGAGGTGGGCTGGCTCCAGGACTACCAGCCGGCGGGCGGGCTGTGGCTGTCGGCCGCGTTGGCGGCACTGCCGATCATCGTGCTGCTGGTGACGCTGGGAGTCCTGCGCCGCTCGGCGCAACTCTCGGCGGCGCTGGCGCTGATCACCGCGCTGCTGGTGGCGGTGCTGCTCTACCGCATGCCCGCCGGGCTCGCCCTCGATTCGGCCGCCATGGGGCTGGTGTTCGGGGTGTGGTCGGTGGCCTGGATCGCGTTCCACGCCGTGTACTTCCACAACGTCACCGTCGCGACCGGACGATTCGACGACATCAAGGCGGTCCTCGCCGGATTCAGTGAGGACCGCCGCCTCCAGGCGCTGTTGATCGCGTTCGGCTTCGGCGCGCTGCTGGAAGGGATCGCGGGCGGCGGCTCGCCGATCGCGATCACCGCGGCGATGATGGCCGCGCTCGGTTTCCCGCCGGTGAAGGCGGTCGTGCTCGCGTTGCTGGCGAACACCGCGCCGGTCGCGTTCGGCGGCCTCGGCAATCCGCTGATCGTGCTGGGCAGGCTGACCGCGCCGATCCTCGGGATGAAACAGGAACAGGCGACGGAGCTGTTCTCGTCGATGGTCGGGCGCCAGCTTCCGTTGCTGGCGCTGATCGTCCCCGGTTTCCTGATCGTGGTCCTCGCGGGCTGGAAGCGGATGATCGAGGTCTGGCCCGCCGTGCTGACGGCCGGGCTGTCGTTCGCGGTCATGCAGTTCGTCACCTCGAACTTCATCAGCCCGAGCCTCGTCGACGTCGTCGCAGCGCTCGCCGCGATGGCCTCACTGTGGATACTGACGCGGTTCTGGCAGCCGTCGGCGGTTTGGCGTTTCGACGGCGAAGAACCGGTGAAGACCGGCGCGAGCCTCGGCGCGGCGAAAGCCGGACGCGGCGCGCTGTACGCGTGGGCGCCGTACATCGTCCTGATCGCGGCGATCTTCCTTTCCCGGATCGGCACGATCTTCAAGAACCTGCCCGAATGGCTCGACCTGACGAAGCTGCTGCACAAGGCCGACTGGGTGTTCGCGTGGCCGGGGTTGCACAAGGAGGTCGTCCAGCACGCGCCGATCACGCCCAAGGACACGCCGTACGCGGCGACGCTGACCGTCGACTTCCTTTATTCGCCGGGAACGGTGGCCTTGATCGCGGCGATCGTGGCGGGGTTCGCGATGGGCGCGAAACCGCGGCTGCTGCTGGCGACCTACCGCCGGACACTGCACCAGATGCGATGGGCGCTGGCGACGATCTTCATGATCCTCGCGATCGCGTTCGTCATGAACTACTCGGGTGCGACACAGACCCTCGGCCTCGCGCTCGCGACCACCGGGGTGCTGTTCCCGTTGTTCTCCGCCTACATCGGCTGGCTGGGTGTCTTCCTCACCGGCTCGGACGCGTCGACGAACAGTCTCTTCGGGCCGATGCAGGTGATTTCGGCGCAGCAACTGCATGTCGACCCGATCCTCGCCGGCGCCACCAACACCTCCGGCGGCGTGATGGGCAAGATGATCTCGCCGCAGAACCTGTCCATCGGCGCCACCGCGATCGGCCGGTCCGGGAAGGAAGGCGCGCTGCTGCGGCAGACGTTCCTGTGGTCGGTGGCGCTGACCGGCGTGGTCGGGGTGATCTCGTTGCTCCAGGCGACCGTGCTGCGGTTCATGATCCCGTCGTGAACGTGAATTCGAGAATGTCCACAATGGTCATCCGATCTTAACCGGCCATTGGGCTGGATGGATGAACACCGGATCCGTTCACCGGAATGGGAACTACCGTTGTCCCCATGCCCATGACGCTGATCAAAGGTACGTTCCAGCTTGTCGGAGCCTCACCGGACGGCGATTCGGTGCGGTTCTATCCCGAAGACCCGCAGGCGACCAAGAAGGCGGGCCTGAAGGTCCGGCTCAATTCGCGGGGCGGGATGCAGTTGCGGCTCGACGCGATCGACGCGCTCGAAACGCATTACCAGGCCAGGGGAACCGGCGGGATGTGGCACCAGCCCGCGGAATTCGCCGACGCCGCCGCGGCGAACCTGCTGAAGTGCCTCGGCTTCAAAACGGTCGAACGCGACGAGCGGGGAACGGTCACCTCGTCGACCCCGATCAAGGTAGCCGGTCACATACTGACGCGATTCGCCGACAAATACGGACGAGCCGTGGCGTTCGCCTTTCCCGGGCAACGGCCGGGCCGGTCGGCGGACCTTTCCAAGGTCCATCTCGACGTCAAAACGCTGAAGAACTCCGCGAACTACCGGCAGGTCGCGGACGGCCTCGTCTACCCGACGTTCTATTCACTGCTTTATCCCGATCTCCGTGACGCCTTGGCCGAAGCCGCGGTGAAAGCCCGCCAGAACGGGCTCGGGCTGTGGCCTCAGGACGTCACGAACTCCGGGTTCAAGCTCGCGTCGCGGCGGCAACTCGCCGACGAACTGGTGATCCTGCCGAAACTGTTCCGACGGCTCGTCGACTACCTCGCGCTCGACGAAAGCGGCGGGGTCTCGCTGACCGGCTTCTCCGACTTCCTCGATTCCCGCAACGACCGCCTGTTCACCGTCCCGGACGGGCACGCGACGGAATTCGAGACCTTGGTGAGCGTGAAGCGGCAGACCGTGAGCCTGACGGTCGAGCCGGAGCGGATCGTCTTCATCGAGGCCTGACCCACACGTGTGGGCAAAAAGACCGTACCTCCCTCCCCTGCGGCCGTGCTCATCTGAAAGGTGGGAGAGGGAGCCGATGGAAGGACACGGTTCACGACGGCCGGAGGAGGCCGGCGGGCGGATGGAGACGACCTCGAAACACGTCGACGCCGTCCGCGTCCTGGTCGTGCGTTACTGCCGGGCGCGGATCGGCCGTCGTTCGGGCACCTACGACATCGCCGACGCGATCGCCAAGGACAGCTGCCGCGAGATCGTCGCCGGTTCGGCCGGGGCGCGCGCCCTGCTCGCGTTCGCCTACGACGTCACGCACGGTCTGGTCGACGACTTCCACCGGACCACCGCCGAACTGCCGAACCCGCTTTCCGGGCTGCCGGGTCAGCAGCGCGAGATCATGGTGCTGCGGTCGCTCGTCGGGCTTTCCGCCGACGACACCGCGCTCGCGCTCGGCTGCTCCGTCCAGGCGGTCCGGCTGGGGCAGCACCGTGCGCTGACCGCGCTTCGCCCCGCCCCCGCCTGACGCGTTTCGTCCTCTGGATGCGGTGGTTCGCACCACGAACCATCGCATTCAGAGGACTAATCGCGAGGGGTGCAGTCGGCGGCGCGGTTCAGGAGCAGGGTGCGCTCCCGGTCGTTGCCGGTCATCTCCGCCGCGCGCTCGAACTCGGCGCGGGCCTCGTCGAGGCGGCCGAGCTTCGACAGGAAGTCGCCGCGCACGCTCGGCAGCAGGTGATACGACTTGAGCGCGGGGTCCGACGTCAGCTTGTCGACGATCTCCAGGCCCGCCTCCGGCCCGACGGCCATCGACAGCGCCACCGCGCGGTTCAGTTCGATCACCGGCGACGGGTTCAGCTTCCCGAGCCCTTCGTACAGGACGGCGATGCGCGCCCAGTCGGTCTCCTCGCCCGTCCGCGCCCGCGCGTGGCAGGCGGCGATGGCGGCCTGCGCCGCGTAGACGCCGAAAGCGCCGCCCGTGAGCGACTCGGAAAGTTCCAGCGCGGCGAGGCCGCGGCCGATCAGGAGCCGGTTCCACTTCGTCCGGTCCTGATCCATCAGCAACACGGGTTCGCCGCTCGGCCCGACCCTGGCGGCGGACCGCGAAGCCTGGATCTCCATCAGCGCGACGAGCCCGTGCACCTCGGGTTCCTTCGGCATCAGCCCGGCGAGGATACGCCCGAGCCGCAGCGCCTCCTCGCACAGCGCGGGCCGCATCCAGTCCTCGCCCGCCGTCGCCGAGTAGCCCTCGTTGAAGATCAGGTAGATGACTTCGAGCACCGAAGAAAGGCGCGCGACCCTGTCCGCCCCCTCGGGCACCTCGAACGGGACCTTGGCGTCGCCGAGCGTCTTCTTCGCGCGCACGATCCGCTGCGCGATGGCGGTCTCCTTGGCCAGGAACGCCCGCGCGATCTCGTGCGTCTGCAACCCGCCGATCATCTTCAGCGTCAGCGCCACCCTGGCCTCGGTCGAAAGCACCGGGTGACAGGCGGTGAACACCAGCCGCAGCAGATCGTCCTCGATGTGGTCGTCGAGGCCCGCTGTGAAGTCGGGTTCCTCCTCGTACTCCTGCTCGCGGCCGATCTCGCCGAGTTTCTTCTCGTACCGCTCGTTGCGCCGGAAGGTGTCGACCGCCCGGCGTTTCGCCGTGGTCATGAGCCAGGCGCCCGGATTCCTCGGGACGCCCGACTCAGGCCACTGTTCGAGCGCGGCGACCAGCGCGTCCTGCGCCAGCTCCTCCGCGAGGCCGACGTCGCGCGTCATCCGCGCGAGACCGGCGATGAGGCGGGCCGATTCGATCCGCCACACCGCGTCGATCGCCGAACGGGAGTCTGTCGTTGCCGTCACGCCGACCAATCAACATCGTCGGCGCGACGACCGCAACCCTGGCCGCGTCCGGCGAGGCTTGTTCGATGGGCTTCGTGATCCAGGCGGTTCCTGACGGTGCGGGCGGATCGCCCTCGTACCGGGTCGTACTCGGGCGCGTCCGCCCGTGCCGTCAGGGACCACCTGGGCGCGAAGACCGCGAACAAGACTCGCCGGACGCGGCCTAATTCGCCTCGGCCTGCTTCCGCAGGTTCTGCTCGTGCTCGACGATCTCCGGGGTCGCGTTGTCGAAGTCCTCCATCTCCGCGATCCGGCGGATCTCGATCTCGCCCTCGCGGAACGGCGCGCGCTTCATCCATTCGATCACTTCGGCCCGGTCCTTGACCTGCAGGATCCAGAAACCCGCGATGAGTTCCTTGCTCTCGGCGAACGGCCCGTCGACGACGCGCGCCTCGGTGGTGCCGGAGTACTGGATGCGGAAACCCTCGGCGCTGGGGAGCAGGCCTTCACCCGCGAGCATGACGCCGGCCTTCACCAGTTCCTCGTTGAACTTCCCCATCTCCTGCAGCTCTTCGGCGCTCGGCTGCGCGCCCGCCACGTCGGTCTTCTCGTCGCTCTTGACAATCACCATGAACCGCATCGAAGTCTCCGTTCCCGGCGGGGCTCGTCCCTGCCACATCTACGCGTCGATCGGGCACCCCAGGTTTCGACACGGTCCCCGAACTTTTTTCCGCGAGTATTCGAGCAGCCGGAAAACCGCAGGTCAAGCCCACATGAGAGAATCTGCGATCGTGTCCGCACTCCCCGACGCCCTCCGCTCCGCCCTCGACGAAGAGCTGGGCAAGTACCCGCAGAACAGGCTGACGCAGTCCGTCGAGCGGCTCAGCACGCGCTACCGCGAGAACGCCCCCGCGAGCGCGCCCATCCTCTCCTCCGAAGCGGACGTCGCGGCGTACGCGGGCTACCGGATGCCGGCCACGTACGCGGCTGTCCACGCCGTTCTCGCCGAAGCAGCCCTTCGCGCCCCTGGGTTCGCTCCGCGTACACAGATCGACATCGGCGGCGGAACCGGTGCCGCGATCTGGGCGGCGGCCGACGTGTGGCCGTCGCTGGAGGAGAGCACCGTCGTCGAGCAGGTACCCGGCGCGATCGCGCTGGGGCGGCGGCTCGCGGAGAACGCCGGGGACAAGGCCGTCCGGGGCTCGACCTGGCGGCGCGGCCTGATCGACCCGGCGGCGCCCGCGCCCGAGGCCGATCTGGTGACCCTCTCCTATGTCCTGGGCGAGCTGCCCGAAGCACGCCGGGCCGACACCGTCCGTTGGCTTTCGGCGAAGACCTCGATGCTGGTGCTGATCGAACCCGGTACCCCCGCGGGCTACGAGCGGATCGTCGCGGCGAGGGATCAGCTCGTCGAACTCGGGCTCTCCCTGGTCGCGCCCTGTCCGCACGAAGGCGCCTGCCCGATCCCGCGCGGCAAGGACTGGTGCCATTTCTCCGCGCGCCTCCCGCGCACCGGCCTGCACCGCCAGCTCAAGGCCGGGACGCTCGGCTTCGAGGACGAGAAGTTCTCGTACGTCGTCGCCTCCCGCACGGCGCCGGACCGCGCCGACGCCCGCGTCCTGCGGCATCCGGCCAAACGCAAGGGCATGGTCAGCCTGTCCCTCTGCGCCGACTCCGGGCTCACCGAAAGGATCGTCACCAAACGGCACGGCCCGGCCTACCGCGCGGCCCGCGACGCGGAATGGGGCGACGCCTGGCCCGATCACTCCACAGTGGACTGACGGCGCCGCGCCGGATTGCCGATGGCGGTGAGCAGCGCGCCGAGCGCCGGATTGTCGTTGCCTCGCCGCCACATCAGGTCGAGTTCCACCGGACGGCCCTCGACACCGTCCACCGGGCGGAGGACGACACCTTCGAAGCGCAGCGTGCCCGCCGCCGCGGGCACCAGCGCGACCCCGAGTTCCGCCTTCACCAGCGCGAGCACCGTATGCACCTGGCAGGGGTATTGCGTGTACTCCGGCGTCACCCGGGCGGCGCGGAACACCGCCACGAGCAGATCGTGGAAGTACCGGCCTTCCGACGGCGAATACATGATGAACGGTTCGCCGTCGAAATCCTTGACTTCGGGATTCTTCTTGCGCCGGGCCAACGGATGCGCCGACGGCAGCGCCGCGAGCAGCGGTTCGCGCCACAGCGGCAGGGTCACGATGTCGGCGCCGGCGACCGGCGGCCGGATCATGCCGAGGTCGATCCCGCCCGCCAGCAGCTCCTCCACCTGCGCCGCCGTCACCATCTCCCGGAGCACGAGATCGACGCCGGGCACTTCGGCGTTCGCCGCGGCGATGACCCGGTCGAGATACGAATACGCCGCCGTGGCGGTGAACCCGAGCGTCACGACGCCGACCTCGCCCTTCTTCACGCGGCGGACGTACAACGTCGCTTCCTGTGACGAGCGCAGTATCTTCCTTGCCTCGGCGAGGAAAACCCGTCCGGCGGGGGTCAGCCGGACCGTGCGGTGCGCCCGGTCGAAGAGCTCGGCCCCCAGTTCGCGCTCCAGCAGCTGGATCCGCCTGCTCAACGGCGGCTGGGTCATCGAGAGCCGCTCCGCCGCCCGGCCGTAGTGCAGTTCCTCGGCCACCGCGACGAAACTCACCAGCTGCTCCAGGGAAAACACCCATCCAGTCTAGGAATCGGCAAGGGCCGGACAAGCGCCGAACCGGTATCGCTCAGCGCGGGATTTCCACCGTGCGGTCGATGATCCCCGCCGCCACCGCGACGATCTTGCGATTGTTGCTCCGCGCGTAGGCGCGCAATACGCCGAACGCGTCGCTCACCGAAACGTGGAGCCGTTCGGCCAGCACTCCTTTCGCCTGTTCGATGATCACCCGGCTGTTCAACGCCGTTTGCAGCTGCGTGGTGACGATCTCCTGCCGCTGCAGCGACCGGTGATGCAGGATGCCGATCGTGGCGACGTCCGCCAGTGCCTGCCCCAGCCGCAATCCCTCGTCGTCGAGCACGGCGGGACGGGTGCCGAACAGGTTCAGCGCGCCGATCACCTCTTCCCGCAACCGCATCGGCAACGCGTACACGGAGCGGAATCCGGCGTTTTCCGCCTCCCGGGCGAACTTCGGCCACTTTCCCCGCGCACGCACGAGGTCCGGGCAGGCCATCGGCTCGACGTCCCGGTAGCAGTCCAGGCCCGGCCCTTCGGAGTTCTGCGACTGGAACAGTTCGAGCAGCCGGGTTTTTTCGTCGGAGGCGGCCACCATGGTGAGCCTGCCCCGAGGGTCGGTCAGCAACAGGCCCGCGGTGCAGACGCCGAGCAGCTCGACACATCTGAACGCGAGTACGTCGAGGTATTCGACGAGATCGAAGTCGTCCATCAGGGTGTCGGCCAGCTGCACGAAGGTTTCCCTCAGGTCGGCCGCCAGGTCGGTCATCTTTCCGCTGTCTCCTTATCGCACACATCCGTCATGGTTCGGGCCGGAACGTGACCCGGCGCCGCACCACGTCCTCGGCGACCTCGTCGAGCTTGCGGTCGTTGAGGTAGGCATAGGCGCGCAGGCGGGCGAGCGCGTCCGGAAGCCCGATCTCGAGCTGGGCCGACACCACGCCCGCGGCCTGATGCACCCGGGCGCGATGTTCGGTGAATTCACGATCGATCAATTCGCCGAGAACCGGCGCACCGGTATCGGCCAAGGCCAGGGTGATGACCGCTTCCGCGCAGACGAGCGCCTTCTCCAGCCCCTCCCGCGAGGGGAGCCCGGCGAATTCGCGATAACAGTCGACAGCACCCAAAGTGATCGCACCGACCTGAACAGGCACAGCGATGATCGATTTCACGCCGCAGTCGATGGCCTCGGGCGCGAACATCGGCCATCGGAGTGTCGCCTCCGAACTGGTCACATCGGTTACGACGACGAGCATACCGCCGCGGGAAACGTCCAATGCCGGTCCTTCACCCAAGGTGAACTGCAGCTCTTCCAATTCACGGCTTCGCGCATCGGTGGCGAAGACCGGCTCCGGCAAACCCGTCCCGGTGGCGAGCGTGAGCCCCGCACCCGCCGCCTCGAGCATTTCCCCGCAAACGACGCAGGCGTGTTCCACCGTCACCACCGAATCGGTTTCCGAAGCGAGGAAACGCATCTTCGACCAGACCTGGGCGGCGCGATCATGCCGTCGCAACGTCATGGCTTGCCTCCCGGGCGTGTCCGGATTCGGACGAGACCGCCGGGAGCATGAGCGAACAGCGCTCGCGCGCCACCACCATCCTCGCACGGTTTCGGCTCTTTGCCGCGCTTTCGACGACTTCTCGGCACCAATGCAGTAGCCCGAAGAGCCGTATGGCCGGTCCCGTTGGCGGTCAATGGTCCGTTCAGCCGGTTCCGGCTCCCCGGACCGGGCCTAGGGTGGAAGCCGAGACCGTTCGCCCCGGCCCTCGGCGATCGTGCTCGACGGCGAGCTCTGGAGGGGCCATGTGCGTTCGCATTCTCGAAACCCGTGCCAAACGGGGGAATCCGTTGTTCCGGCTGCTGATCCGTATTCAGCTCAAGGCGTCCTGGCGCTGAGCGCAGGCACGCAGCCTGCTGATCGCGCGATGTTTGGTCACCCGCACCCGTGACGACGTCGTACCGAGCGCCGCCGCGGTCTCGTTCGACGTCAGCTCGCCGATCACCCGCATCCCCAGCACCTCACGGTGGGAGACGGGCAGCATCCGCATCAGCCTGCCGAGCCGGACCCCGAGATCGGTCCGCAGCGCGCGCTGCTCGGGTTCGTCGGCGGCCCCCGCCGGCCGTTCGGGGAGTTCGCCGGTGAGCACCTGCCTGCTCCGCGCCGCCTTCCGGAAGACGTCGGCGACCTTGTTCGCCGCGATGGCGCGCAGGAGGAACAGGAACGAACCGCCGCGCAGGCCGTACCCGGGGACGGCGACCAGGACCGCGAGGCAGATCTCCTGTGCCACGTCGGCCGGTTCGAGGTAGGTCAGCTCACGGCCGCCGAGGCGGGTCTCGGCGTACTGCCGTGCCCACGCCGCGACGGCGGACATGAGGTCTTCCATGCCGTGCGGCTCGCCGTCCGCCGCGGCCTTGGCGAGGCCGTCCCAGCCGGCGGCGGAAATCCACGTCTCGCCGCCGCCGGTTCTTCGCATCGGAAATTCGTCGCTCATGTCCCGCTCCCCACGGATGAGAAAACCCGGCCGCCGGGGTCCAGGACGGAACCCGGACAACGGTAGTCGACGAATCCGGCCACCTCAATCGGCGAAGGGCCCGCGACGAATTGTCCGTCCCGGCGGAAAACCGGACAGATTCCCACCAGTGGTCTGGACATGTCGGCATCCCGCGACGTAACTTCCCGTGCTGAGACCCCTCGCCAAGGTCACGCCAAGGCCGGGAACGCGCCCCCGGCCGACACCCGCAAGCACCGCCGCGGCGCGTCCACGCTCCGCGGCGGGATTCCGCCGAGGAGTGAACTGTGCGCATCCGCAAGAAAGTCCGGCGCGTTTTGACCGCGTTGGCGGTCGCCCTCCCCCTGGTCACCGGTGTTTCGGCGCTTTCGTCGCCGACCGCGGCCGCCGCGGGCCCCGATCCGCTGCCGCTGACCGTGACGAACAATTCGAACCGCTCCGACGCGGTCCACCTCTACGTGCTCGGCACGAACCTCAACACCGGGAAGCTCGGCTACGTCAACGCCGCCGGCGCCTTCACGCCGTGGCCGCCGGGCGCGAACCCGCCGAGCCCCGCGCCGGACGTCTCGATCGCGGGCCCCGGCAACGGCGGCTCGACCACGCTGCGGATCCCGCGCATGCTCTCAGGCCGGGTCTACATGTCGTTCGGGCAGAAGATCAAGTTCTTCCTCACCCCGGACGGCCTGGTGCAGCCCGCGCCGTGGGCCGACGGCGACCCGAACCGCGACATCCTGTTCGACTGGAGCGAATTCACCTACGACAACAGCGGGCTGTTCATCAACAGCTCGCAGGTCGACATGTTCAGCGT
The DNA here is from genome assembly GCF_001620365.2 of Amycolatopsis keratiniphila subsp. keratiniphila. Taxonomy (GTDB): domain Bacteria; phylum Actinomycetota; class Actinomycetes; order Mycobacteriales; family Pseudonocardiaceae; genus Amycolatopsis; species Amycolatopsis keratiniphila. The sequence goes on along the minus strand of NZ_LQMT02000031.1, from coordinate 59,783 downwards.
GCCGCACGCCGTCGGGCTGACCAACGGGGCGGGCGCGAGCAAGGAGGCCGGCCGCTTGAAGCCCGGCGGCCGCGAAAACATCTTCAACGCCGTCCAAGGCCAGGCCGGGTTCTCGAACCTGGTGTACAACCGGCTGCGGGTCCTCGCGCCGGGCAAGGGGCTCGACACCGGCAAGTTCAGCGGCAGCTACCTCGACGGTTACGTCACGAGCGCCTGGAACACCTACAAGTCGACACCGCTCACCGTGGTCCCGTTCGAGGCCGAACCCGGCAAGAAGTTCACCGGCCGGACCGGCGGGGACGACGTCCTGCGCTTCACCGACGCCTCGGGCGCCCCGGTGGCGTCGTTCAGCAAGCCGAGCACCCGCGACGTCTTCAACTGCGACGGACGGCTGCACGCGCCGAACGACCAGGTCGTCGGCCCGATCGCGCGGACGCTGTGCGCGGCGCTGCACCGCTCGACGCTCGGCTCGCTGCACACGCAGCCGACGTACGACGCGGGCCAGTTCTACAAGCAGTCCGTGACCGACCACTACTCGCGGATCGTGCACGAGCAGATGGTCGACGGGAAGGCGTACGGCTTCGCCTTCGACGACGTCGGGCACTTCGAGTCGCTGGTGCACGACGGGGACCCGCGGACCGCGCGGATCATCCTGACGGCGTTCTGACGGTTCGGCCTCAGGCGGGGCGTATTGCCTGCTCGGCGTCTATCCGGGTGATTTCGTTGCTGCCGTGCATGGGCTGAAGGCTCCCTTCACCGCATCTGATGCGGCGACCGGAGCCTTCAGCCCCGGTCGTGAGTGGTGTTTCGGGCTAGGGCGAAGGGTGCCCTAAATACCGACTGAATTTAGCTGTGGCTGAACACGGGTCGGGTCCGTGAAGGCCTCCTTGCCTACCCTGAAGGTAGTGAAAGAGGCCTTCCCTACCTTCAGAGATCGCCACTGCAGCTCACCTGCACCAGCAACCACAGCAATCACCACGGCAGCGCGTGAAGACCCCCAACCCGGTGGTCGTGAGTGGCGTTTCGGCTTAGAACCCGAATCGCCACTCACGACCGGCTTTCGCAACACGCTCACGGGGCCCGTCAACGCGCCCCGCTCCCGATCCGCCAAGCCGACATACCGATCCCGCTCGGCACGAGCGAGAACGCCGGCGGCTCGGGAGCGTGGACGCGGGCCAGCTCCTCAGGCGTGTACCGCACGCATTTCCGGTGCCATTCCAGGATTCCGGCCATCCAGTCCTTCAGGTGGTCCGCGTATCCGGTGACCGCCGCGCGGACGTCGTCGCCGAGCCCGAGGTCGTCGCACATCCGCGGCAGGTCCTCGTCGGCGAGCTGCTCGAACTGCGTCATCCGCGCGTTCATCAGCCGGGCGGCGATGTCGCGGGCCTCGAGCCGGCCGACGTCCAGGAACCGCTCGGCGACGTACACGAGGTTGTGCACCTCGCCCTCGTATTCGATCTCCTTCTGGTACGAGAACAGGTCATTGGAGAAGGCCGCGTAGTCCTGCGCCGCCGTGTCGAGTTCGAACAGCACGCGGTTCCCGAAGAGCTCGGCGGGCACGACGTCGCCGAGTTCGAGGAGCGCGAGGCTCTTGGTCAGGTCGGAGCCGAACGTGCGGCGTCGCATCTCCACGTAGTCGACCGGATCGGGGACACGGTTCTGCGCCTGGTTGCCGACCTCCCAGGCCCAGCTGGCGGTCATGCTCTCGACCGCCCGCCGGAAGCCCGCCCGTGCGTGCGGGGACAGCGGTCCCGCGGTGCGGCCCCACAGGTCCGCGAGGCCCACCTCGATCGGGTTCGACGGCTTCGGCACCGGCTCACCTTCGAGTGGCATGAACAGGGAAAGCCGGTCACTGCACAGTTTCGCGGCGACCGCGTCCCGTTTCGTCCCGAAGACCAACGGGAAGTAGTCGTCGCCGTACGTGCCCCAGGTGAGCCAGTCGGTCGACAGCTTCAGCCCGTCGATGTCCGAGTCCGGATCGATCATCGCGGCGCAGTGCGCCAGGTCGATGCCGCGAAACCGGCGCTCGTCCCAGATCCCGCCTTCGAGCATCCCCATCCCGCGCGCCCAGCCGGGGGCGTATTCGCGCGCCGCGGCGAGATGGGGGCTGGTGCGCACGGCGTACGGCATGCGGAATTCCGGCAACGGCAGGTGTCCGGTCTTCGCGAACGGCGGCGGCGCCTGCTGCCGGTGCCGACGGCCGAGGCCCAGCTCGTCGGCACCGGAGTCCGCGCCCTCGTTCATGTACCGGCTCGACCGGGTGTGCCATTCGTGCCCGCCGGACTGCCAGTCCTGCAGCCCTTTGACGTACAGGCCGACCGCGATCTGCTCGGGCAGCGAGACGTCGCGCTCGGCGAGCAACGCCGGCACCTCGACGAGCGCGGTGTTCTCGAACTGCTGCAATCGCGAGGTCAGCAGGTCGTTGGTGAGTTCGGCGGCTTCCTGCGTCGGGCAGTCGAGGAACTTCTCGAAAACGAGGACCGCGTTGGAGTTCTCGCCCTCTTCACGCACTTCGCGTTGGTAGGAAAAGAGATCGTTGCGCAGGTGGACGGCGTCGGCGAAGGTGTCGCGCAGCACCTCCATCGGCCTGGTCGCCGCGATCCTGTCCGGCACCTCGGCACCGACGGCGAACTCGATGAGGTTCGCCGACCAAGGCGCCCCGCCGACGCGTCGCCGCATCTGGACGTATTCGATGGGGTTCGCGATGCGGCCGCGGTCGATGTTGTCCAGCTCCCAGAGCGATTCGACCATCAGGTTGTGCGTGCTGGTGACGAACCGCCGCCGCCAGGCCTCGGACATCGCGGGAATGGTGCGCGCCCAAAGGTTCTCGAGCCCGGCTTCGGCGGGATTCCGCGGTTCGGGCGACCTTTCCCCCGGCCCGGTCATGAACAGTTCCAAGCGGTCCAAATAGGCCTTCGCACCCTCGGTGTTGCGGGTGTACTTGAATTGTGCGAGGAAATCGTCGTCGAAGAAGAACACCCACACGTACCAGTCCGTGACCAGATCGAGGGACGGCCCGTCACAGTCCGGATGGGTGTGCGCGCAGAGCAGCGCGTAATCCATTTTCGCCAGCGCCTGCTCGGTCCAGACGACGTCACCGGACGGCGACGGCGAATCGAGCATCCCCATTTCCCTGGCCCAGGCCATACTGTGCGCCCGCGCCGCTTCGAGGTGCGGATTCATCCTGGCCGGATACGGCACGTAGAACTCGGGCAAGGTGAAAGCCTGCATCGGCGACTGCCTCCCGGGCCGGGGTCGGATCCGTTCCGACGTTTCCAGCCCGCCGCCGCGCCGGGCAACCGTCCACTCGAGCGATTCGGTGCGCCATGGAGTGAATCAGTCCCAGATGGACTCCGGATCGACATACGGCGCGAGCAATCCGGTCAATATCCCGTCACCGTTCCCGGTCAATTCGTCTTCGGCGATCCGGCGGGCGACGCCGACGAGGAAATCGGCGGCCTGCACCCGCGGATCGGTCCGTGAATCCACGAACTTCACCCCGGCCAATCCTGGACTCGCCTC
>NZ_LQMT02000031.1:42646-56234 GCF_001620365.2 Amycolatopsis keratiniphila subsp. keratiniphila | reverse complement strand
CTCGCCTCCCGCGCTCCAGTACTCGATGGCGCGGAGGATCGCGGGCACCAGCGGATCGAGGGCTTTGGCGTCACGCGCCCGGCCGACCTTCGCCCGCAATTCCGCGGTGTCCCCGGCCATCGCGAAGAACGACCCCGCCGACGGCTCCCGGCGGTTCCTGGTGCGCAGCACGTCGTTGAACGCGGCGAGCAGTTCGTCGTCCGGCCGGATACCCGGGACGGCGAGCGCCCGGAGTTCGTTCGCCAGCAGCCGCTTCTTGTCCACGAGGTACACGCGGGCACGCCCGTGGACCGGGCCGAGCGGACCGAGGAACCATTCGAGCACCCGCCGGTGCTTCGTGCGGAGAAGGTGGTTCGCCTTGTACTCGACCGCCGGCGAGCGGATCCTCCGCCGCAGTTCGGCCAGGCAGGCCGCGGCCTCTTCGAGGCTCAGCCGGACCCCCGCGTGCGCGAACACTCCGGTCTGCCCGCCGATCAGTTTCTCACCCTCGGACCCGGACTCGTCACAGGCGATCTCCAGGGGCACGCTGCGCATCGTGCCCGATCGCGAGGGCGCGGTCGAGCGGGTTACGCGGGTTCGGGCAGCGGTTCGCCGGTCTCGAGCAGCGACTTGAGGCTCGACAGGATCGACGGCCAGCCGCCCTTGACCATCTCCAGAGCGGTGCTGCCCTGGTCGAAACCGTCGTGCACCACGGTCAGCTTCACCGTGTCGCCGACGGGTTCGAGATCGAACGTCACCTTCGACCGCGACTCGGCTTTGAGCTTCGCCGACACGTCGTCGTCGAGCCCGACCGACTTGGCGAACTCCGGTGTGAAGGTGTGCCAGGTGTAGGACAACCGCCGGTACGGGTCGGACTCGAGGACGACCTGCTCGGGATCCTCCAGCTTCACGCCGAGCTGCTCCCAGGCCATCGTCGACCCGGCCTTCCAGTCCGAGGTGAACTCGCAACCCCAGTACTGCTTGGTGAAGACCGGATCGGTGAGCGCCTGCCAAAGCCGCTCCGGCGTCGTCCTGATGTAGCTGGTGTACACGAATTCGTCGGTGCTCATGGGTTCCTGCTCCAATGCCTTCTTGAGGTCGGCGAGCGCGTCGACCCGGCCCTGGTGGTACCGGTCGATCCAGCGCTCGGCGATCGCGTTGATCGGCTCCGCGTTCACGTAGTGCAACTTCTCGCGGCCACGCCACACCGTGGTCACCAGATTCGCCGCTTCCAGCACGGCCAGATGCTTGCTGACCGACTGCCGCGCCATGTCCAGCCCCGCGCACAGCTCGCGCAAGGTCTGCCCGTTGCGGGCGTTCAGGTCGTCGAGCAACCGGCGCCTGCTCGCGTCTGCCAGTGCCTTGAAGACCTCGTCCATGCCGCTCTCCCCGATATGCAGCCGCGCGGCTGCATATGTAGGTTAGGCAGCCGAACGGCTGCATGTCAAGCCGCGAGGTCAGGGTTCCCACCGAGCACGCGCACCGTCGCCCCTGGCGCGGCCGCTCGATTTCCACACGGACAAGACGCGAATTCCACGGTTTCCTTCGCGATATCCGATATTCATGAAATGGCTTCGGAGTCGCTGCCGTCTTCCCTTAAGGGCATTTTTCCGAGGTCTCGGGAGATGCCCGGATGTTCGGCCGAACCGGTTCGGACACGCTTCATTTCCATGAAGGCCGATACCCGGACCAAACACGCCAGACGGTTGCTGTTGTGGCTGCATGTGCTGACGTCGGTCGCCTGGTGCACGATGCAGCTGGCACAGCTGGCCCTGTTGCTGCGCGGCTGGGCGTCCGACGGTCCCACCCGCCTGGCGACCTTCGAACTCGCCGAGTTCCTCGAGAACACGGTCCTCGATCCGGCCGCCGTCCTTTCCGCCTACACCGGGATGATGCTGTCCGCGCTGACGTCATGGGGTTTCTTCAAACATCGCTGGGTGATGGTCAAGTTCGTCCTCACGGTCACCCTGCTGGTCATCGCGAGCACCGTGGTGAGCAGGCTGCTGCCATCGGTCATCGAGGCGTTGCGGGCCGGCGCCGAAGAGCCGAGGATCCCGATCCTCGCCGGCACGTGCGGGATGGCGTGCGCCACCGCTTTCATGCTCTGGGTCTCGGTGGCCAAACCCTGGGGGAAGACCGCCCGCCACGCGGCGGAATTGAAGACCAAGAAAGCGAGGGGCCGCAAAGACCCGGAACCTTCTCTGCTGGTCTACTCGGCGGTCTTGCTCATTCCCGCCGTCGAGTTCGGCTTCGCGCTCGACTACCCGATCCTCACCTTCGGCACGGTGATCGGCTACAGCATCTTCAAATCCGTTTCACGCCGCTCGAACAAGGCCGAACCGGCAGCTATCCCCTGAGCTAACCGCCGGCATGGGTGATCAGCACCGGCGTCTCCGTCACCTGAAGGGCATCGCCAGGACGTAGCGGCGTGACCGTGCCATCGATCCCGGTACGCGACTCGGCGCCCGGCCCCACCGTCGTGAACGCGCTCCCCGAGTGCGTCCAGCGGATCGTCAGCAGGCGGCCGTCGCCGTCGACGAACTCGCACTGCCAGACGTTGGCGGGCAGTCCGGCCGGGAGTCCCTGCCCGCATCCGCGCAGCCGGGTGCCCGCCAGCCAGCGTTGCAGCGTCTCGACCGCGAGGGCGGCACGGGTCGGCGGAGTTCCCTCGGCCTGCAGCACCAGCGGCAGGCGGCTCGAACCCCAGCTGTAGAAGTACATCCGGCGCAGGCCGAACTCCCTGCCGTACAGCCCGGCGAGGTAGAACCGCACGGCATGATCCACGGAACGCTTGGGCGACAAGGGTTCCTGGAGCGGGATGTCGTAAGTGGTGCCCGTGTTCCACAGCGGCGGATGGACCCCGGCCGCGTGCATGGTGTCGTCGATCTCCCGCAGGAGCTTCACGAGTGTCTCCGGCGGATCGGCCGGATTCCGTTGGTGCAGTTTGACTCCCGCCACGTCACAGTGCTCGTAACCGCCGAGTTCCGCGAACCGCTTCAGCGTCTCCCGCCCGGCGTCCTGCCAGAGCTGCCCCATGGACGGGCACACCAGCGTGGCGTCCGGGTCGAGGGAGCGCACGATCTTCGCGGCCCGGCCCGTCATCTGCACGAGCGTCTCCACCGAACCCGAGTAGTACTTGGGATTCGACGCCTGCACCCACAGCTCGTAGGCATCGAGCCTGCCCCGGTAGCGGGCGGCGAGGGCTTCGACGAAGCGATCCCAGTCCGCGAGGTTCTCCGGCGAACCGGTCCGTGACCCGTCGGTGTACGCGCCCTTCGGCGAGTTCGGCGCCGCCCAGCCCGGCGTCCCGCCCAGGACGAACAGGGAGGGCAGGCCTGCCTTTTCCGCGCCGTCGACCAACCGGTCGAGCGTGGCCCAGTCGAAGCGGTCGCGAGCCGGCTGCAGGTTCGCCCAGCGGGTGTGGCTGTCCCAGAACCGCACGCCGCCGACCCGGAACGCGGGCATGGTCCCGGTGTCGCTGTTCATCGTCACGCCGAACAGTTCCGGTGCCACCTGGACGGGCTCCGTCACCCACGGCGACACGGAGAGGGCTTCGACGCTCGCGTCGGCACCCGTGCCCGACGGCGCGCTCGCGGTCACGGCGAGCACCATCAGCACGACGAACACGGCGGCGATCGGCCGGATCCATCGCCGATCTCGCGCGGGTTCCGGTACCGCGATCGGCTCCGGCTCCGGCTCTCCACGGCGACGCCACCTGCGCAGCAGTTCGTTCAGCTCGTCGTCGGTCGCGCCGCATTCCTTGCCGATGGCGGCCACCAGCTGGTAGTCGGGCGGCTCGCTCCGGCCGGTGCAGTAGCGGTGGAGGGTCGAGCTGCTGACGTAGGTGCGTCTGGCGAGCTCGGCGTAGCTGAGACCGCTGCGCTGCTTCAACGCCGACAGCAGTCCCGCCAGATCTTCCCGCTGCTCCGCCACCAGGCCCCCTCCCGAAAGCTTGTCACGGCGCATCCCATCACAGCGGCGAAACCGCTGCACAAGGCCCATATCACCGTCCCGGGACGGCGCGGGCCTTCCCACCGGGGAGCGGGATCCGCGAGGGTTTCGGCGTAGCGACCACAGAGTTCGACAAGGGGAGAAAATGAACAAGAGACGTGCCGTCCTCGCCATCGCGGCCGCGCCGATCCTGGCGATGACCGCCGCCGCGACACCCGCGCAGGCCGACTCGCCCGTCACCATCCAGGGCAACTGCACCTACCCGGGCCTCGGGCAGGAACTGTGCGGCCGGGTGATCAACCACAAGGACTCCGAGAAGTGGCTCGTCGTCGCCGACGGCTGGAACTGCGGCGGCAGCGGGACGGCCTGCGGCGACAAGGTGAGGCTGTACCCGGGCGATCTGTCCACCGACAGCTACAAGGACGCGGACGGTGTCTACATCCCGAACGGCTGCACCGGCCACCTCGGCCTTCGCGAGCTCAAGGGCGGGAAGTGGACGAAGATCTCCGACAGCATCGGCTACTACAAGGTCAAGGTGAAGTGCTGACGCCGGCTCTCTGATCGGGGCGTTCGCGGGCGTGGGGGCCCGCGAACGCCCTGTCACGTTTCCGGCGGCTCCCTCGTCCACGTGGTGACACCTCCACACGAAGGAGTTCACATGCCGACCCCGTTGCGCGTCGCGATCGCCGTGCAGACCCTGGCCGTCTTCCTCACCCCGATCTCCGCCGGGCTCCTGCTGACCGTGCCGAGTGGCCACACCCTGCACAGCGCCACGGCCTACACGCTGTTCGTCGTCGCGACGCTGCACGTGCTCGTCGCGATCCTCGTGTGGCGCCCGGGCGGCGGCTCCGCCAAACCGATCCTGCCCGCGGCCGTGTTCCTCGGTCTCACGCTGGTGCAGGTGTTCCTCGGGATCGCGCATGTGACGGCGGTCCACGTCCCGCTCGGTGTCCTGCTGTTCGGCTTCAGCCTCGTGCAGCTGAGCCGGATCACGCCCCTGCCACGAGAAGCGGCGGTCACGGCAGCGCCTTGACGACAGCGGTGAAACTGCCGACCCACGTGCCCCTTCACCTGAGATACTTGAACGCGCAACCAAATGCGAGTACTAGTGGCACCAAGGCCGATACGGCCCGTCATACCTCAGGGGAGTATCGATGCGTCTTGGGTTCAGCCTTCCAGTGTTCGGCAAGGCGGCGGCCACACCAGGTGGGATCGCGCGGTACGCGCGTACGGCGGAGCAGGCCGGGGCAGCCAGTCTCTGGGTCGGCGACCGGTTGCTGTCGCCGGTAAACCCGGAGGTGGCCTACCCGGGCTACGACACCATGCCCGAGGAGTTCTGGACCGCCCAGGATCCGTTCACCGCACTGGCCGTCGCCGCCGCCGTGACCGAAACCGCGATCCTCGGGTCCAGCACCATCAACGCGACGCAGTACCAGCCCGCCAACTTCGCCCGGCTGCTGACCAGCATCGACGTGGCCAGCAACGGCCGGCTGCTCCCCGGCCTGGGCATCGGCTGGTCACCCGACGAATACGCGGCCGTCGGCGTTCCGATGGCGGAACGCGGCAAGCGGCTGGACGACCTGCTCGATCTTCTCGACACCTGGTGGACCAAGGACACCGTGTCACACAACGGCATCGGCTACACGATTCCGGAGACCCACGTCCACCTGAAACCGGTACGCAAGCCGCCCGTACACCTGGCTGGGTTCGGAGAGAGGGCACTGCGCCGGGTCGCCGAGCGGGCGGACGGCTGGCTGCCGGTCTGGACGGTGCCCGAAACCATCCCCGCCGACATGCTCACCTCCACCCTGGCCAAGATCCGGGCCGACGCCGAACAAGCCGGTCGCGACCCGCGGACACTGGGCGTGGCGCTGCGAGTGAATGCCGCCCCGGACACGAAGCCGGAACTCATCGCCGAATCGGTGACGAAGATCGTCGCGACACTTGCGCCGGACCACACCTTCGTCGACCTCACCTACCTGACCAGCAGCGTGGAAGAACACATCGACCTCACCGGCCGCCTGCTGGAACTGACCGCCCGAGGCTGAAAGCGGCACGCCGGTGAAACGGAGCCCATAGGGTCATGAACAGGTCTCGCGAAACGCGAGGCATCAGCATGTCGATCGGGAGCCGCAAAGGGGGCTCGAACCCCTGACCTTCTGTTTACAAGACAGATGCTCTACCAGCTGAGCTATTGCGGCCTTGCCCAGGACAGCCTGGACAGGGCCAGTATATCGGCGCCCGTTCAGCGCTCCGCAGGGCGCACCCGCGGGTCCCCGGCCACCGTCCGGAAGGCGTGCGCGAACGTCACGGCGGTCGCCGGGTCGCGGCGGTCGGCGACGTAGTACCAGTTCATCCGGACGGCGTCCGGGGTCACTTCGAGGACGCCCGGACCGTGCGAATCGAGTTCGACAAAGCGCACGTGCGGGTTCAGCGCGCGGATCGCGGCCTCGACCTTCAGCGAGCCGGTCCGCGGCGGGACACCGAGTTGTTCGTCGATGTTGTCCGAGGTGACCGACGGGCACACGAACTCGACGGCGACGCTCGCTCCGTCCCGCGGCACGTCGTTCGCCCACGACGAGTGGACGTCGCCGGTCAGGAACACCGTGTTGCCCCGGCCCTGCGCGGAGATGGTGTCGAGCACGCGGCGGCGGTCGGCGGTGTAACCGTCCCATTGGTCGGTGTTGACCGTGGTCGGCTGGCCGTCGAGCAGATCGTCGAGCGCGAGCCGTTCGCGGGCGGGCAGCGCGGGGATCTTGATCGGCGTGACCATCACCGAGTTACCGATCAGGTTCCAGGACGCGGTCCCGCGCGCGAGGCCGTCCAGGAACCACTGCCGCTGATCGGCGCCGAGGATGGTGTCCTCCGTCGAGACCGGGCCGGGCTGCCGGGTCCGGTACGTCCTCAGGTCGAGCATGGTCAGGTCGGCCAGCTTGCCGAACTTGAGCCGCCGGTACAGCCGGTCACCGCGATGCCGCACAGGCATCCATTCGAAGTACGCCCGGTGCGCGGCCCGCATCCGGTCCGCCCAGTCACCCTCGGTCGCCGGGTCGTGTGACGGCGATCCTCCGGACCAGGCGTTGTCGGCGGCCTCGTGGTCGTCCCAGGTCGCGATCATCGGGTGGCGGGCGTGCAGCCGCCGCAGGTGCTCGTCGGTCTTGTACATCGCGTGACGTCGCCGGTAATCCGCCAGGGTGATCAACTCGTTGGGCGGTACCGAAGGCCGAAGATCACCCGCAGGGTTGGGATTCCCTTCGTAGAGGTAGTCACCCAGGTGAATGAAGGCGTCCAGATCGTCGCGGCCGGCCAGATAGCCGTAGGGGGCGAAGTGACCGACAGCCCAGTTCGCACACGAGACCACGCCGAAGCGCAGGCTCTCGACGTCCTCGTCGCGCGAAGGCGCCGTACGGGTCCGGCCGGTCTGCGAGACCTTCCCCTGAGACGTGAACCGGTACCAATACCCGGTCGCCGCGCGCAGCCCGCCCGCCGTCACCTTCACCGTGTGGTCGCGTTCCGGTCCGGTCCGGAGGTGACCGCGAGCGACGACGCGCGCGAAGCCGGCGTCGGCGGCGACCTCCCACCGGACGTCCACCGCCGGCCCTTTTCCGGATCCCGGAACCGCCTCGGGCGAAGGGGTGACTCGGGTCCAGAGAAGGACCGAATCGGGCATCGGGTCTCCCGAGGCCACCCCATGCGCGAAAACCGGGGTCTCCGCCCCGCTAGATGCACCCGAAAGGGTGAATGTCGCCGCGGTTCCGGCAGCTGTCACGCCGGCCGCGCGAAGAACGGAACGCCTGCTCACAGAGGACGCCATGGCATGCAGTGTGCCGTAAACCGGCAAGGTCGCGATGATCTTCCTCCGACGTGGTGGACACCACTTCGGGTTTCCTGCAACGGTCGAGGCACCGCCCCCGATGCTCCTCGGGAAAGTCCCTCGAACCAGAGTGAGGAGGTGGATCGATCATGAAGATCAACGAGCACACCAAGGGAGCCAAGCGCGGCGAACGCGGTGTCGAAAAGAACCAGGACGAAACACCCGAACGTGGCGAATGGCTGCTGGAAGCGCCGCGCCAGCGTGACGGAGAGCGATCGATCCCCCAGACTCGCTCGCACCGGCCGAACCTGCTGCGCCGCCGCGCCTGGCAGATCCTCGAAGCGCCGACGGCCGAGCAGCCCGCCGTCGACGTCGACGAGGCGATGGGCCCGCAGCCGCCGGACGACACCACGGTCAACTTCGTCCTGGATCTCGTCCTGCGCATCGGCGAGGTCCAGATGTCGAGCGGCGCCGGCGCCTCCGACGTCACCGCGACGATCATCGCGCTGACCTCCGCGCTCGGTCTCCCGCACTGCGAGGTCGACGTGATCTTCACGTCGATCACGGTGACCTGCCACCGCGGCACCGACATGGCACCGGTGACGGCGCTGCGCGTGGTCCGTTCACGCAGCCTCGACTACACGCGGCTCACCCAGACCGAGACCCTGGTCCGCCGGATCGTCCGCGGCAACATCGGCGCCGAAGAGGCACAGCAGGAACTGCAGCGGATCACGACCGCGCCGCACCCGTACCCCCGTTGGGTGGCCACGGCCGCCTGGGGCGGGCTGGCCGCGTTCATCACCCTGATCCTCGGCGGCAGCATCGACGTCGCCCTGGTCGCGCTGGTGATCAGCGCGGTCATCGACCGGCTCGGCCGGTTCTTGAACCGCTTCGCGCTGCCGTTCTTCTTCCAGCAGGTGATCGGCGGCCTGGTCGCGACGTTGTCCGCGATGGCGATAGTCAGCAGCAACCTGCTCACCACGGACAAACCCACGCTCGTCGTCGCGGCGGCCGTCACCGTGCTGCTGTCCGGGCTCTCCACGGTTTCCGCCGTGCAGGACGCCATCACCGGTTACTACGTCACGGCGGCCGGGCGCACGACCGAGACCGCGCTGATGAGCGCCGGGCTGATCGCGGGCGTGGTGCTCGCGCTGAAGATCGCGGTGCTGCTCAAGATGCCGCTGACGCCGCTGCCCGAGGTCGTCTCGTCGACGCCGCAGGACCTGCCGATCATCGTCATCGGCAGTGTCGGCGCGTCGGCCTGCTTCGCGCTCGCCTCGTATTCGACCCTGCGCGCGATGATCGTCGCGGGAGCTGCCGGGGCGATCGGCGGCGCCGTCTACGGCGCGCTGATGCTGACCGACTTCCAGGCCGTCAGCTCCTCCGCGGTCGCCGCGACACTGGTCGGGTTCTGCGGCGGCGTGCTCGCCAGGCGCCTCAAGGTGACGCCGCTCGTGGTGGCTGTGTCCGGCATCACGCCCCTCCTCCCCGGCCTCTCCACCTATCGTGGTCTATACCAATTGGGCGTCGAGCCCGGCGGAAACATCTCGACGCTGATGACCGCGGTCGCGATCGGGCTTGCCCTGGCAGCGGGTGTGGTACTCGGCGAATACCTGGCGCAGCCGGTGCGCACGGGGCTCGGCAGGCTGGAACGCAAATTCGCCGGGCCGCGGATGGCGGGTCCGCTGGAACCCGCCGAACGACGCTTGGAGTGATCGCTCGGCGACGGGCCGTGGCCTCCTCGCGCGATAGGGTTTCCGCTTAGGGCAGCGACCCGCGATTCGAGGGAGCGGCTGGTGGACGAAGTGATTGCCGAGACGAGCAGAACGGCCTCCGCGGATTTCGTGGTGGTGGCGAACCGGCTCCCGGTGGACCTCGAACGGACCGCCGACGGAAGCAGGCGCTGGACGGCGAGCCCGGGCGGGCTGGTGTCCGCGCTCGAACCGTTCCTGCGGTCACGCAAGGGAGCCTGGGTCGGGTGGCCGGGTGTGCCCGACGTCGACGTCGAGGAGTTCGACGACGACGGCCTGGTGCTGCACCCGGTCTCCCTGACGTCGGACGACGTCCGCGACTACTACGAAGGTTTCTCCAACGCGACGCTCTGGCCGCTGTACCACGACGTGGTGGCGCGGCCGGTGTTCGACCGGAGCTGGTGGGAGTCCTACGTCCGGGTGAACCGGCGCTTCGCCGAGGCGAGCGCGAAGGTCGCCGCCGAGGGCGCGACCGTGTGGATCCAGGACTACCAGCTGCAACTGGTCCCGGCGATGCTCCGCGAGCTGCGTCCCGATCTCCGGATCGGCTTCTTCCTGCACATCCCGTTTCCCCCGGTCGAGTTGTTCATGCAGATGCCGTGGCGGACCGAGATTGTCCGCGGCCTGGTCGGGGCCGACCTCGTCGGATTCCACCGGCCGGGTGGCGCGCAGAACTTCCTCTGGCTGGCGCGGCAGCTGGCCGGTCTCGAATCCAGCCGCGGCGCGGTCGGCATCCGCACCCGCCCCGGCCTGATGCAGGTCGGCGACCGCACGGTGCGGGTCGGCGCGTTCCCGATCTCCATCGACGCCATCGGCCTCGACAAACTCGCCAAGACCAAGGGCGTCGCCGAACGCGCCGCCCAGCTGCGCCGTGACCTGGGCAATCCGAAGAAGGTGCTGCTCGGCGTCGACCGGCTCGACTACACCAAGGGCATCGACCTGCGGTTGCAGGCGCTGCACGAGTTGCTGCACGAGGGCCGCGTCCGTCCGGAGGACGTCACGTTCGTCCAGCTGGCCACGCCGAGCCGCGAGCGCGTCGAGCACTACCAGCGGATGCGCGGCGACATCGAGCAGATGGTCGGGCGGATCAACGGGGAGTTCGCGCGCGTCGGCCACCCGGTCGTGCATTATCTGCATCAGTCCGTGAACCGGACGGAGCTGGCCGCGTTCTTCTCCGCGGCCGACGTCATGGTGGTCACTCCCCTGCGTGACGGGATGAACCTCGTCTGCAAGGAGTACGTCGCCTGCCGCCACGACCTGGGCGGTTCGCTCGTGCTCTCGGAGTTCGCCGGCGCCGCGGCCGAGCTGACCAGCGCGCTCCTGGTCAACCCGCATGATCTGGACGGGGTGAAGAACGCCTTGGAGACTGCCATTACGCTCGACCCCGCAGAGGGACGCCGCCGTATGCGCGCCATGCGTCGACAGGTCCTCACGCATGACGTCGACCGCTGGGCGCGCTCGTTCCTCCAAGCGCTCGGTGCCGAACCGGCCGACTGATCCCCCTACCCCGCATAGTTTCCCGAGGAGAAATCGTTGACCGCCGAGGCACTGCCCGCCGAGCTGCGGCGTGCGATCGTTCAGGTCGCGCGCACCCCGCGGCTGCTGGTCGCCTGCGACTACGACGGCACGCTGGCTCCGATCACGGCCAACCCGGACGAAGCCCGTCCCCTGCCCGAATCGGTGGGCGCGCTCAGGTCGCTGGCAGGCCTGCACGAGACGACCACCGCGGTCATCTCCGGCCGCGCGCTGCGTGATCTCGCCACTCTTTCCCGCCTTCCGGCCGAGGTGAACCTGGTCGGCAGCCACGGGTCCGAGTTCGACATCGGCTTCATCCACGCGCTCGACGACAAGGCCCGCGAACTCCACAGACGGCTGGAAGCCGAGCTGGAGAACCTGGTGCTCGACGTGCCGGGTGTCTCGCTCGAGGTCAAGCCCGCGAGCATCGCGGTGCACGTCCGCCGCGCCGAGCACGAGGCGGGCCGCCGGGTCCTTCGCGATGTCCACAATGGACCCTCGAAGTGGGAGGGCGTGTCCACGACCGACGGCAAGGAGGTCGTCGAGCTCGCGGTCGTCCAGACGGACAAGGGCCGCGCGCTGGACACCCTGCGCCACCAGGTCGGCGCGACGGCGGCGGTCTTCCTCGGCGACGACGTCACCGACGAGAAGGCGTTCGCCCGGATCTCCGGCCCGGACCTCGGTGTGAAGGTCGGCGACGGCGAAAGCCTCGCCCAGTACCGGGTTCCGGACACCGTCGACGTCGCGATGGTGCTCGCCTTCCTGCTCGAAGAGCGGCGCAACTGGCTCTACGGCGAGCAGGCGCCGCCGATCGAGCGGCTTTCCTTGCTGGCCAACGAACGTTCGGTCGCGCTGGTCACGCCGGACGCCCGGCTGACCTGGCTGTGCCACCCCGGCCCCGACGCGCCCGCGATCTTCGCGGACCTGCTCGGCGGCGCCGGCGCGGGCCACTTCTCGATCAAGCCGCACCGCAACGGCCTGCCGCTCGGGCAGCGTTACCTGCCGAACACGATGACCGTCGAGACCCGCTGGTCGCGGCTGCTCGTCACCGACTACCTCGAACCGGAGAGCCCCGCGCACCGCACGGATCTCGTCCGGGTGATCTCGGGCGAGACGGCGGCGGAGATCGTGTTCGCGCCGCGGCCCGAATTCGGCGGTGTGCCGGTGAAGCTGGTCGCCGAAGGCGACGGGATCCTGGTGCAGGGCACCTCGGAACCGTTCGCGCTGCGCTCGCCGGGAGTGACGTGGGAGATCACCTCCGACGGCATGAACGACACCGCGACCGCGCTCGTCACCCCCTCGCCGGAGAATCCGGTGGTGCTCGAACTCCGTTGCGGCACTTCGGATCTCGGCGAGCACGAACTGTCCGAAGTAGAGCGACGGGCCCGCGCGGGCGACTACTGGAGCACCTGGGCGCGGACGCTCAAGCTGCCCGGCGTCCAGACCGATCTCGTCGGCCGCTCGGCGCTCACCCTGCGCGGCCTGGTGAACACCGACACCGGCGGCGTGCTCGCGGCGGCGACCTCCTCGCTGCCGGAGGAGATCGGCGGCGTCCGCAACTGGGACTACCGCTACTGCTGGATCCGCGACGCGGCCATGACCGTGCGCGAACTGGTCCACCTCGGCTCGACCGAAGAGGCCGAAGGCTACCTGCGGTGGCTGCACGGCGTTCTGTCCACTTTGGCCGGTCCGGAGCGGCTGCACCCGCTGTACACCTTGGCGGGCAGCGTGATCGGCGCCGAAGCGGTCATCGAATCGCTGCCGGGATACGCCGGTTCGCGGCCGGTCCGCGTCGGCAACCTGGCGAACCACCAGGTGCAGCTGGACGTGTTCGGCCCGGTCGTCGAACTCGTGCAGACGCTCGCGGAGGCGCGCGGCGAACTGCGTGACGAGGACTGGCAGATGGTGCGCGCGATGGCCGAGGCCGTCACGCGGCGCTGGAACGAGCCTGACCACGGCATCTGGGAGGAGCGGCACGTGCCGCGCCACCGGGTGTACTCGCGGGTGATGTGCTGGGTGACCATCGACCGGGCGGTCAAACTGGGCGAGGTCTACGGCCGTGAGGTGCCGGGCGCGTGGCCTTCGCTGCGCGACGAGATCGCCGCGGACGTGCTGGAGAAGGGCTGGAACGAAGAGGTCCAGGCCTTCACCACCGCCTACGACGGAACGGATCTCGACGCCGCATCGCTGTTCGTCGGGCTGACCGGGCTGATCGATCCGGCCGACCCGCGCTTCCAGTCCACGGTGACCGCGATCGAGGCGGAACTGCGCAGTGGGTCCACCGTGTACCGGTACCGCCGCGACGACGGCCTGCCCGGCGGCGAGGGTGGTTTCCACATCTGCGCGGCCTGGCTCATCGAGGCGTACCTGCTCACCGGGCGACGCACCGAGGCGGAGGAACTGTTCACGCAGATCGTCGACGCCGCGGGCCCGACCGGCCTGCTGCCCGAGCAGTTCGACCCGATCGCGGAGCGCTCGCTGGGCAACCACCCGCAGGCGTACTCGCACATCGGGCTGATCCGGTGCGCGAACCTGCTTTCCCAGTAGGTCGGCTCATATGTCAGGAAAGGGTCGTTCA
>NZ_LQMT02000031.1:0-42640 GCF_001620365.2 Amycolatopsis keratiniphila subsp. keratiniphila | reverse complement strand
AACGACCCTTTCCTGACATTCAGGTGAACGCTCAGCCCCCGGCGACCGACGGAATGATCTGGACTTCCTTCGCCTCCGCGAGCGAGGTCTTCGCACCGTCGAGACGGCGGCACTCCTCACCGTCCACATAGAAGTTCACGTACCGCCGCAGCGCACCCGTTTCATCCCGCAAACGCCGTTCCAGCGCGGGGAAACCGGCGCCGAGCGAGTCCAGGACCGCGTCGAGCGTCGGGGCGTCGACGTCGAGCGTTCCCGCCCCGCCCGCGAGCGGCCGCAGCATCGCGGGCAGCAGGACCCGGACCATCTAGACCACCTGGGCCCGGACGCACAGCACGTCCGGCAGATGCGCGGCCACCTGATGCCAGGTGTCGCCCCCGCCGGGGCCGGCCCACACCTCACCGGATCGAGTGCCGAAGTAGATGCCGTCCCGCGCGTCGGCGCACATGGCGTCCCTGAGCACACCGGCGTAGAAACCCTTGTCCGGCAAGCCGTTTCCGAGCGCCGTCCAGGTCTCGCCCGCGTCCTCGCTGCGGTAGACGCGGCAGCGGCCCTCCGGCGGGAACCGGAGCACGTCGGCCACCAACGGGAAGTTGTAGACGGTGTCCGGCTCGGTCGGATGGACGACCATGGCGAACCCGAAGTCGTTCGGCAGCCCGCCGGCGATCGACTTCCAGGTCTTCGCGTCGTCGTCGCTGCGGTAGACGCCGCCGTGGTTCTGCAGGAAGAACCGTTCGGGCCGGGCCGGATGCATCGCGACCTTGTGCACGCACTGCCCGAATTCGGGTTCCTCGTCGGGGAGGAATCCCGCGCTGATGCCGCGATTCGACGCCGTCCAGCTCTTGCCGCCGTCCTCGGTCCGGTAGACGCCGCCCGTCGACATGGCGACGGTGATCCGCTGGGAGTCGGTGGGATGCGGCAGGATCGTGTGGATCATCTGGCCGCCGCCACCGGGAGTCCAGTGTGGACGGTGCTCGTGATCCCACAGCCCGCGTACGAGTTCGAAGGTCTCGCCGCCGTCCTCGGACCGGAACAGCGCGGACGGCTCGACACCGGCGTAGACGACGTCACCGGCGAGCACGAGCTGCCAGATGCCTTCGAGCGCGGTCTCCGTGTCGGCGGGGAAGGCGACCGGGGCGTGATCGGGCTCGGACCAGGTCTCGCCGAAGTCCTCCGACGTCGCGATGGTCGGTCCGAAGTGTTCGTTGACCGCGGCCGCGTAGACCTTGCCGGGGGTCAGCGCGACCGCGCGCACGGCCTCCATCGGGAACTTCGGCTCGGAGAGTTCCCAGTTCTCGCGATCCTCGCTGCGGGCGAGGAACAAACCCTTCCTGGTACCGATCCCCAGCTGGAACTCCACGACGCCGTCCTCCTCGCTCCGGTTATGTGACCCAGGTCACCGTACTACCCGGAGCGCGGAAATGGAGGCGTCGCGCCGGCTGCTGTCCAAGGGGTCGTGGCCTTCGCCTTCTCGGGAGAACGAGGGTCACAGACGAGCAGCCGGCGCGACGGGCTTTCGGGGCGGTCAGGTGCCGCTGATCAGGCGCAGGGCGAGATCGGGGCTGAACTGACCGGCTTCGACGTTCGGCGCGATCCCGCATTTGCCGTCGGAGTCGCCGGGCACCTTGACCCAGAGCAGCATCTCGGCGCCGCCGCCGGTCTGCGAGGTCGCCCCGAGCTTGCGCCCGGCCGGGTTGCACCACTCGGAGCCCAGCGGGCCGTTGCCGTTGCGGCTGGTGTCGATCACGAACGGCTTGGTGTAGCCGTACTTGCTCGACAGCGCGGCGCTGACGGCTTTGCCGTAGTTCGCCGAGTCGGTGGTGGTCTTGTAGTTCGACACGTTGATCGCGAGACCGCGGATCGACTTCACCCCGACGGCGTTGAGCCGGTCGGCCATGGTCGCGGCCGGGATCCAGGTCGAGTTGCCGCCGTCCATGTAGGCCCAGGTGTTCGGAGCCTTCGCGGCGAACTGCTCCGCGGCGTACTTGAGCAGGTCGAGGCGGGTCTGGCGCTCACCGGTGGGCAGGCAGTCGACCTGCGCGAGCGCGTCCGGCTCGATGACGACGACCGCGGGCTTGCCGCCGATACCGTCGGCGAAGTTCGAGATCCAGGAGCGGTAGGCCTCCGGGCTGCCCGCGCCGCCACCGGAGTGACCGCCGCAGTCGCGGCCGGGGATGTTGTACGCGACCAGGATCGGCAGCTTGTCCGCGACGTCGGCGGCGTAGGTGTAGCCGTCGACGGCCTTCTTGATGTCACCGCTCCAGTTGCCGAACCAGCGTGCGCCCGCCTTCGTGGAGATGGCGGCCTTGATCTTGTCGGCGGTGCTGCCCGGGTGGTCCCTGACCCAGACCGCGGGGTTGGAGTTCGGGTCCACGTAGAAGCCGTTGGTCTTCTCGAGCGGGTTGCCGTCGGCGGCCATGGCCGGCGTGGCGGCCATGGCCAGCAGCGAGGCGGCCAACAGACCGAGCGTCTTGATGCGCATGTGCCCCAGCTTCGGGCCCTCCCGTACAAGATTCGTACAACCCGCGCGTTTCGTCCTCCGGACGCATCCAGAGGACGAAACGCGGCGTGGGTCAGGCCGAGTAACCCTTCGGCGGGATCAGGGTGGCGAGCTGGTTGAAGGTGAGCCAGTAGATCTGGTTGCCGCCGAAGTTGGCGGGGTCGGCGATCTTCACCGTCATGTTGTCGCTGTTGTAGCCGATGATCGTGAAGTAGTGGTAGATCGTGTAGTTCGGGTAGCCCGGCGGGTGGTTGTCCGCCGGGGCGACGATGTTCGCGACGATCGCGTAGCCCTTGTCGATGTCCAGCACGATGTCGCGCCACAGCAGGTCGCGCTGCGCCTGCGTCGGCGGGTCGTTCGGCATCTCCTTGGTCTCGTACCAGCCACCGGCGACGTGGTTGTTGAGGACGCGGGTGACCTGCCCGATCCAGTCGGTGCCGTTGGTGGTGGTCGGCAGTTCGTTCGCGAGCTGCTGCTGGCTCGGCGGGTTGCCGTTCTTGGCCGAAATGGCGATCCGGGTGGCGGCCGGGCCGCACCAGTACCCGGTCTCCTGGATCTGGTACTGGATGTTGAGCTCCGCGGCCGCCCTGACCCCTTCGACCTTGGCGGGCGGCGCCATCGACTCCACATCGACGACTGTTTCACCTTGAGCGACGGCCACCGCCGGAGCGGTGATCAACGCGGACGCCGCGAGCGCGGCGACGACCACGATCCTGAGTCGACGCATGGTAATCCTTCCCCAGTTTCACTTTTGAATGGTGAATAGTGAACATAATCTCCGGTCGCGCGGCTTTTGTCTGCGGCTCACCTGCGCTTTCCCCGGTCGGCCCACGACGAAAGTAGGATCGGATGAACGCTGGGAGGGGCATCGGGCAAGAGCGATCGTGCAGGTGATGAAAGACGATCACGAGCAGGCCGGATCGCGTGGACCGGACAGGCCGGATCTCGGCGGCCCCGATCCCGCACCCGTCTTCGGCATGCTCTTCGACGCCCACGCGGCACCGCTGCAGCGCTATCTCGCGCGCCGCGTCGGCACGGAGACCGCGCACGACCTCGTCGCCGAAACCTTCCTCGTGGCGCTCCGGCGGCGCGAGACGTACCGCCCGGAGGCCGGGACGGCGCGGGCGTGGCTCTACGGCATCGCGACGAACCTGCTGCGTCATCATGTCCGCACCGAGATGCGGGCCCTCAACGCGACGGCCCGGCTCGCGGCCGCCGACCGGGCGGTCTCGGCCGGACACGACGGCCGGGTCGCCGAGCGGGTCGACGCCCAGTCCCGCGCGGCCCAGTTGGCGGGTGCCCTGGCCGAGCTGAGCGTCGCGGACCGCGACACCCTGTTGCTGGTGTCGTGGGCGGGCCTGGATCCCGGCGAGGTCGCCGAGGCGCTGGGGATTCCCGCCGGGACGGTGAGATCACGGCTTCACCGGATCAGGAGATGGCTGCGCGCCAACGCCCCGGAGTCCACAAAGGACGGATCGAGCGAAAAGGAGGAGGGCGGAAGTGCACGGCGATAGCGTCAGGAAGGTGTGGTCCGAGGCCGAACTCGACGAGGCGCTGGCCTGCCTCCACGCCGAACCGGTAACCCGGCGGGACGAACTGTCCCGTGCCAGGGCGGCGCTCCTGCGCGCCGCCGGCGAGGTCGAGGACGAACTGCTCCCGACGCTCACGCCCCCGGCGAGGAGACGGCCCGGCGCGTGGCGATGGATCGCCGCGGCGGCCGCCGCCGCACTGGTGTCCGGCGGGGGGATCGTGGCGACGAACGCCTTCACCGGCGGCGACGGCCCGGCACCGGCGGACCATTCGGTCGTCGGGCCGAACGAAGCCGCGCTCGAATCCCTCCACGGTGACGACTTCCCGCTCCGCGACGATCAGTACCGGCTCGTCACGGAATCCACCTGGACCACACGCGTCACCAAGTCCGGGCTGGTCTACCAGACCCACGAGATCCTCGAACGCTGGCTGCCGGCGCCGGGCTGGAAGCCGTTCAAGAGCAGGTTCACCGGCACCGGCGAGATCCGCTGGATCAAGGGCGACTACCAGACGGCGAAGAGAAACGGGGAAGCACTGCCGGGCCCGTCGTCCTCGGTCAGCGTGAACGACGGGCCGCCGCCGCAGCCGACCGCCACCACGACGTCGTCGCCGCCGCCACCTCCGGTCCTCCCGCCCCAGGACCGGCTGCCTTCGGAGAGCGGCTGGACACACCCCGCCACGGACTTCCTCAAGGAACTGCCCATCGACCCCGGGAAGATGGCCGACCGGCTCCGCCACGACGGCATTTGGCCGGACGGCCGCCCCGCGGAACTGCCGAACTCGGCACCCGAGATGTTCGAGATGGCCTTCAACGTGCTCCGCTCGTCCCAGGGCTTCGGCGCACAGCGGGTGGCCCTGTGCAAAGCGCTCGCGAGAATGCCCGGCATCACCCTGGAGACCGTGACGACTCCTGACGGGCGACCCGCGCTGTCGTACTCGGTCACGATGCCCGACCGGACACGCACGTTCATCGTCGACCGGGCGACGGCGGCCGTCGTCGGGAGCCGCGCCGTCCGGTCGAACGACATACGGGAGGGCTGGCCGGGGCTGACCCTGTTCGACACGACGATCTCGGTGGTGATCACCGACGACGACGGCCCCTAACGAGCGTGTTTCGCGGCGTTGAGCGCGCTCGCGACGTCACCGACCTCCAATACCCGGATGCCCGGCGGGATCTTGCCGGAATCCGGCGGGACCAGCGCGTACGTGAAACCGAGCCGGGCGGCCTCCGCGAGCCGCCGCCCGACGCTCGGCACCCGCCGGACCTCACCCGAGAGCCCGACCTCGCCCATCGCGACGAGTTTGGGCGAGAGCGGGGTGTCCCGCGCCGACGACATCAGCGCCAGCACCACCGCGAGATCGATGCCGGGCTCGGTGATCTTCATGCCGCCGACCGTCGCGACGTAGACGTCCTTGTCGCCGACCTTGATACCCGCCCGCTTCTCCACCACGGCCAGCACCATCGCGACACGGGCCGAATCGAGGCCGCTCACCGCGCGCCGCGGCTGCGGTGACTGGGTCGCCGACACCAGGGCCTGCACCTCGCCCAGCAGCGGCCGCTTGCCCTCCATGGTCACCGTGACCGCGGTGCCCGCGACCGGCTCCGCGGTGTGGCTCAGGAACAGCCCCGACGGGTCGGGCACGCCGACGATGCCCTCCTCGACCAGTTCGAAGCAGCCGATCTCGTCGGCGGCGCCGAAACGGTTCTTGATGCCGCGAAGCATCCGCAGCGTCGAATGCTTGTCGCCCTCGAACTGCAGGACGACGTCGACCAGATGCTCCAGCACGCGCGGCCCGGCGACCGAACCGTCCTTCGTGACGTGGCCGACCAGCACGATCGGCAACCCGCGTTCCTTGGCCAGCGCGACCAGCCCGGAGGTGACCGCGCGGACCTGGGTGACCCCGCCCGGCGCGCCCTCCACCTGCGGGGAGGCCATGGTCTGGACCGAGTCGACGATCAGCACGCCCGGCTTCACCGCGTCGACGTGGCCGAGGATCGCGGAAAGATCGCTCTCGGCCGCGAGGAACATCTCGTCGTGGACGTTGCCGGTGCGCTCGGCACGCAGGCGCACCTGCCCCGCCGACTCCTCGCCCGTGACGTACAGCGCGCGGCCCGCGGTGGCCGCCCACTGGTAGGCGACCTCCAGCAGGAGGGTCGACTTGCCGACACCGGGCTCCCCGGCGAGCAGGATGACCGCGCCCGGCACGAATCCGCCGCCGAGCACCCGGTCCAGCTCGGAGACCCCGGTCGGCTTCGCGCGCGCCGTCTCGACGTCGACCTCGCCGATCGGACGCGCGGGGGCACTGGGCGCGCCGGCCGCGACCCTGGCTATCGCGGGGCGGGCGTCGCCGCGTTCTTCGAGCGTTCCCCACGCCTGACATTCGGGGCAGCGCCCGACCCACTTCGGCGCCTCGTACCCGCACTCACCGCAGCGGTAGGTGCTGCCTTTCTTGACCACTCCGCGAGGCTAGCGGCCACCACCGACAAACCCGGGGAGCGACAAGTACATGAAGGCCCCCTTCATTGCGTCTAGCGCTGTGAAGGGGGCCTTCATGTACTTGCGAGAGATCTAGTGCCCGCCGCCCTCGGCTTCCTTCTCCGGCGCGGGCGCCCGGCTGCCCGGGTGCGACGGCGCCGCGACCGGCAGGTCCACGGTGATGGAGCCGGAGTTCTTGAAGACGAAGGTGACCTTGATGGTCTGGCCCGCCCACACCGGCTGCTTCAGCCCCTGCAGGACGATGGTGGCCTTGCCCACCTGGTCCGGCGCGTTGGTCTGCTCGGGGCCAGCGGACGGCGTGACCGTCCCGGCGGAGCTCGACGGGGCACCGGAGGACGAGGGCGCCCCCGACGAGGACGGCGCGCCCGAGGACGACGGCGGCGCGGAGGACGGGGCGCTCGTCGGCGCGACCTCCTTGGTCGACTCGACCGCGTCGGACGGGCCGATCACGAGCGCGTGGCTCGCGGCGACGACCTTGGAGCCGGTGATCTTGGCGTCACCGGTGGCGGCTTCGGAGGAGACCGAGACGAGCTCGTCGTCCAGCTTGCCCTGGTTCACGATGGTCAGCGTCAGCGGCGCGGCGGCACCGGCCGGGTACGCCTGCCCCTCGGTCGGGAACTGGAGCGCGGCGTTCCGCAGCACCAGGTCCTTCGCCTGTGCGTACGTCCCGTTGACCGCGGGCTGCTGCGAGTCGGTCTGGGTGATCTGACCAGCACCGCAGCCGGCGAGCACGAGCGCGGCGCCGAGCGCCAGCACACCTGCGCCGAACACGCGACGATTCTGCAGCCTCACGTCGGAGTCCTTCCATCTCACGGCCTCTTCACCGCGAAGACTAGCCGGGCGCCTTCGCGGACCGAGAACCCGGTGCGTGTTGGCACCCCACCAATGCGGTGACGTGCCCAAGATCAACCGTCCACAAAGGATTTGGAAATCGTTCGCTTCTCACCAGCGTGAGCATGGGCGAATTGGGTTTGTCAACCCCCGGGCGGACCACCGTCAGGCCGCTGACCTGCGACGACGATCGCGGGCCACTAGGTGGGCCTCGTCGGCACGTGCTAAGATGAATTCAGCGAAAGGGGCAGAGGACACATGGTTTTCAAGGTCGGAGAGACCGTCGTCTACCCGCACCACGGTGCCGCACTCATCGAAGCCATCGAGACCCGCGTGATCAAGGGCGAGGAGAAGAAGTACCTCGTCCTCAAAGTCGCGCAAGGGGATCTTACGGTTCGCGTGCCCGCGGACAACGCCGAGATCGTCGGCGTTCGCGATGTCGTCGGGCAAGAAGGACTGGACAAGGTTTTCGACGTTCTGCGTGCTCCCCACACCGAAGAGCCCACCAACTGGTCTCGTCGGTACAAGGCCAACCTCGAGAAGCTCGCCTCCGGCGATGTGAACAAGGTGGCCGAAGTGGTGCGCGACCTCTGGCGGCGAGAGAAGGACCGCGGACTTTCAGCCGGCGAGAAGCGCATGCTGGCGAAGGCGCGGCAAATTCTGGTCAGCGAGCTGGCGCTCGCGGAGGGCACCGACGAGGACAAGGCTGAAGTCCTCCTCGACGAAGTTCTGGAAACCGCGGCAGTCTGAACCGGCGGGTGTCCCACGCCAGGTGAGGCTGCGGGGGATACCTCTACGATCGCGCACATATGAGCACCGTCCATATGAGCACAATCGTGTTCGTCACTGTCGTTCGACACCATGCCTCCGACGCGGAGCTCGCTCTCGCGCCGGTCAATGGTGAAGCGCTACTCACGCACACTGTGCGGGGGCTGCTCGCTCTGCCGGATCTCGATCTGGTGGTCGTAGCGGCCCCCGAGCGGTGTGCTGATTTGTTTTCGGCCGCTTTGAGCGGCTTCGAGGAGCGTTGCCGGATAGTACCCGGCTCGTCGCTCAAGCATGCTTTCGACACCATCGAAAAAGAGATCACCGGGAATCCGGTTTTCCTCGTGCACGACGCTCTGCGCGCCTTCACTCCCCTCGACACGGTCCGTGCCGTCACGGACGCCGTCCGTGCCGGATCTCCCTTCGTGGTCCCGGTACTGCCGATGGCGGACACCGTGAAGGTGACTGATGCGGCGAAAGTGATTACAGGGACCGAAGACCGCGCATACCTGCGTACGGCGCAAACCCCGCTCGGCTTCACCCGTGAGACTTTTCTCTCGTATGCCGCCAAGCCGTCTCTCGACGGCGCGTACAACGTCGCCGGGCACCCGGATGCGATGCGCGTCACCAATTCGTTCGAACTGAAGCTGGCCGAGGCGATCGCCCGGGCCGGGGAAGAGGAAACCCTGTGAGGATCGGGAACGGCGTCGACGTCCACCCCGTCGAGGCGGGCCGCGAATGCTGGATCGCCGGGCTCCTCTGGCCCGGCGTCGACGGTTGCGCGGGCCATTCCGACGGCGACGTCGCCGCGCACGCGCTGTGCGACGCGCTGCTCTCCGCGGCCGGGCTCGGCGATCTCGGCGCGGTGTTCGGCACCGGGGATCCGCGCTGGGCGGGCAAACACGGCGTCGAATTCCTCGCGGAGGCGCGGCGTCTGGTCGAGGCGGACGGCTGGACCGTCGGTAACGCGACCGTCCAGATCGTGGGCAACGCGCCACGCGTCGGGAAGCGCCGCGAAGAGGCACAGAAGGTGTTGAGCGAGGCCGTCGGCGGGCCGGTGAGCGTCTCCGGGACGACGACCGACGGGCTCGGCCTCACCGGACGCGGCGAGGGCATCGCGGCGTTCGCCACGGCACTGCTGCTGCCCTCGCAGGAATAGCCGCGGCCGGGAGCCGGTTCGGGCTGTCATGGCAGTCACACTTCCCGAACCGGTCCGAGCACTGGTGGACGGCAAGAACTTCGCGACCGTGGCCACGCTGGACGCCGACGGCGGCCCGCAGACCTCGATCGTCTGGGTGGGCCTCGACGACGGCGATCTGGTCTTCAGCGCCACCGAAGACCGGCTGAAGGTGCGAAACCTGCGCCGTGATCCGCGCGCGAGCGTCTCGATCACCGACGCGGAGAACCCGTACCGGCACACGCAGCTGCGCGGCACGGTGACGATCACCCCGGATCCCGGGAAGACGTTGCCGAAGACGCTCAGCCACAAGTACCTCGGCCAGGACCCGCCGCCGGAGGGCGACGAGGTCGAGCGGGTGATCGTCCGCCTGCGCGTCGAACGGATCGCCGGGAACGTGCGGTGATTAGGCTCTCGGGCATGGGTGTGACCTTCAACGACGCGACCAAGAAACTC
Organism: Amycolatopsis keratiniphila subsp. keratiniphila; assembly: GCF_001620365.2. Lineage (GTDB taxonomy): Bacteria > Actinomycetota > Actinomycetes > Mycobacteriales > Pseudonocardiaceae > Amycolatopsis > Amycolatopsis keratiniphila. Next base: position 32,886 of record NZ_LQMT02000031.1, on the reverse strand, counting down.
CTCGACGGCAACAACTTCCCGATCCTCGCGACCATCAACGCCGACGGCTCCGCGCAGACGTCCGTGCTGTGGGCGAAGCGGGACGGCGACAGGGTGGTCTTCGCGACCGTCCGCGGCCGTCTCAAGGAGCGGAACATGGCCAGGGACCCGCGGGTGTCCGTCTCGGTCTTCGACCAGGAGAACCCGTACGACTACGTCGAGATCCGCGGGACCGTGGAGATGACCGACGAGGGCGGGCGCGAGCTGATCAACGAGCTGTCGCACAAGTACCTCGGCAAGGACTACCCGGAGGAGCCGGCGGACGTCGTCCGCGTGCTGGTCCGGATCACGCCGACCAAGATCACCGGCAACGCGGCCTGATGTGTCATGAAAGGGTCGTTCAGGACGAAAAACGTCAGGAACGACCCTTTCATGACACACCCGAGGGCGGCAGGAACCCCACGATCGTGGCTAATGTGGACCTCGTGACCTTTCGCGCTGTGTTGTTCGACTTCTCCGGCACGGTCTTCCGGCTCGAACAGGACGAGACCTGGCTCGCCGACCTCACCGACCACGAGGGCGAGAGCCTGGACCTCGAAGCCCAGACCGAACTGATGCGCCGGATGACCGCGCCGGTCGGCCAGGTCGTCGATCTCGACGAGGAGCACCTGTACGCCTGGAACCACCGCGACCGCGACCCGGTGCTGCACCGGAAGGTGTACCTCGAGGTCCTCAAGCAGTCCGGGGTGCCGCACGCCGACCAGGCCGTCGCGCTCTACACCCGGCTGATCGATCCCACCCAGTGGACGCCGTACCCGGACACCGAGGCCGTCCTCAAGGGCGTCTCGGGCAAGGGCGTGAAGCTCGGGGTGCTGAGCAACATCGCCTTCGACATCCGGCCCGCGTTCGGCCGCCGGGGCTGGGACGCCTACGTCGACGAGTTCATCCTGTCGTTCGAGGTCGGGGCGGTGAAGCCGGAGCCGGAGATCTTCCGCGCGGCCGTCGAGCGGCTCGGCGTCGAACCGGCGGAAACGCTCATGATCGGCGACAGCGAGGAAGCGGACGGCGCCGCGCGCGACATCGGCTGCGCGTTCGCGCTGGTAGAGCCGCTGCCGACGACGGAACGGCCGGACGCCCTGCTCAGCGCCCTGCGCACCCATAACGTGCTGTAATACGGTCACTGCGACACCGCTCACGCCGACCCCGTACCCTTTTAGGGTGGCACTACACCTCTATGACACGGCGACCCGGAGCGTGCGGGAATTCCATCCCGCCCGTAGCGGAACGGCGTCCATGTACGTGTGTGGTGCCACCGTGCAGGGCATCCCGCATATCGGCCACGTCCGCGGCGCGCTGAACTACGACGTTCTCCGTCGCTGGCTCGTCCACAGTGGACTCGACGTGCTGATGGTCCGCAACGTCACCGACATCGACGACAAGATCCTCACCAAGGCCGCCGCGGCGGATCGTCCCTGGTGGGAGTGGGCGGCCACGCACGAGCGCGCCTTCGAGTCGGCGTACGAGGCGCTGGGCTGCTTGCCCCCTTCGATCGCCCCTCGGGCGACCGGGCACGTCACGCAGATGGTCGAGCTGATGCAGCGGCTGATCGACGGCGGGCACGCCTACGCCTCGGGCGGGGACGTGTACTTCTCGGTCAAGGCGTTCGACGGCTACGGCGAACTCTCCGGCCAGAAGCTCGACGAGGTCCAGCAGGGCGAGAGCCTCGGCGAGGGCAAGCGCGACCCGCGCGACTTCACGCTGTGGAAGAGCGCGAAGCCGGGCGAGCCGTCGTGGCCGACGCCGTGGGGCTCCGGCCGCCCCGGCTGGCACCTCGAATGCTCGGCGATGGCGACCGCGTACCTCGGCGCCGAGTTCGACATCCACGGTGGCGGCGTCGACCTGGTGTTCCCGCACCACGAGAACGAGCGCGCCCAGTCGAACGCCGCGGGTGACCCGTTCGCGCGATTCTGGCTGCACAACGCCTGGGTGACCATGTCCGGCGAGAAGATGTCGAAGTCGCTGGGCAACACGGTCTCGATCCCGGAGATGCTCAAGAACTACCGGGCGCCCGAACTGCGGTACTACCTGGTCCAGCCGCACTACCGGTCGACGATCGAATACTCCGACGGAGCGCTCACCGAGGCCGCGCAGGGCTACCGGCGGATCGAGCAGTTCCTCCGCCGGACCGCGAGCAGCGCCGGCGCCGTGCACCTCGGCGAGATCCAGGCCGGATTCGCCGCCGCCCTCGACGACGACCTGGCCACCCCGCAGGCGTTCGCCGTGCTGCACAACACGGTCCGGGACGGTAACGCGGCCCTCGACGCGGCCGACAATTCCAAGGCACTCGAAATCGCCGCCTCCGTGCGCGCGATGACCGACGTGCTCGGCCTCGACCCGCTCTCCGCGCGCTGGTCCGAGGCGGGCGGCAATGAGACGCCCACCCGGCAGGCACTGTCCGATCTCGTGGAAGGGCTGCTGACCGAACGGCAGCAGGCCCGCGCCGACAAGGACTTCGCCCGTGCGGACGCCGCGCGTGACCGCCTCCAGCAGGCGGGCATCGTGGTGGAGGACACTCCCAACGGTCCACAGTGGACCGTCAAGGACGTCTGACTCTTACTCGGTTTCTAGCTCAAGGATTCTCACTGATGGCAGGCAACTCCCGGCGCCAGGGCGCTATTCGCAAGCCCGGCACGAAGAAGGGTCAGGTCGTCGGCTCCGGCGGCCAGCGCCGGAAGGGCCTCGAAGGCAAGGGCCCGACCCCCAAGGCCGAGGACCGGCCCGGTCACAAGGCGTACCGGATGGCCAACGCGCGTGACCGCAAGGATCAGGCTCGGCAGAAGAAGGCCGACAAGCCGGAACTGATCGCCGGCCGCAACCCGGTGGTCGAGGCGCTGCGCGCCGACGTGCCCGCGACCGCGCTGTACGTGGCGATCAACATCGACATCGACGACCGCGTCAACGAGGCCGTCCGGCTCGCCGGTGACAAGGGCATCTCGATCCTGGAGATCCCGCGCGACGAACTGGACCGCAAGACCAACCGGGCCATGCACCAGGGTCTCGGCCTGCAGGTCCCGCCGTTCGTCTACGCCGACCCGCGCGACCTGATGGCCGTCGCGAAGGACTCCGGGCAGACCCCGTTGTTCGTCGCGCTCGACGGCGTCACCGACCCGCGCAACCTCGGCGCCGTGATCCGCTCGGCCGCCGCGTTCGGCGCGCAGGGTGTCCTCCTGCCGGAGCGGCGCAGCGCGGGCATGACCGCGGTCGCGTGGCGGACCTCCGCCGGCACCGCGGCCAAGCTGCCGATCGCCGTCGCCACCAACCTGACCCGTCAGCTGAAGGCGTGGAAGGACGAGGGCCTGATGGTCGTCGGCCTCGACGCGGACGGCTCGGTCGACATCGACGAACTGGACCTCGCGGCGGACCCGCTGGTCATCGTGCTCGGCTCCGAGGGCCGCGGCCTGTCCCGGCTGGTGCGCGAGACCTGCGACGCGACCGTGTCGATCCCGATGGCGGCGGGCGTCGAATCGCTCAACGCGTCGGTCGCGGCCGGTGTGCTGCTGGCCGAGGTGGCGCGCCGCCGACGGCTCGCGGGACGTGTCTGACCCCGCACTTCGTCACACGGTGCGGGAACCTCAGGCTAAGGTCACCAGCGGATAACGCGTAAACCGCCTGGGGGACCCCGCACCGATGTCGTTCATTTCACCGCTGTTCCTGTGGTACTTCATGCCGGCGGTCCTGCTCGCCGTGCTGGTGTGCCCGCGCGGCTGGCGGAACGGCATCGTCGCGGTCGGCAGCCTGATCTTCTACGCCACCGGCGCCGGGCCGTACACGCTCGTGCTGCTCGGCTGCATGGTGGTCAACTTCCTCGCCGGGCCCGCGCTGGAGCCGAACGCGTGGGACCTGCAGAACAAACGACGCAAACGGCTGCTGCTCGGCGTCATCGGCCTCAACGTCGGCATGCTGCTGATCTGGAAGTACGCGGGATTCGCGACCCAGCAGATCGCGGCCGTGACGCACTGGTTCGGCGGCGGTTTCCCGGTGGCCGACCTGGTCATCCCGATCGGCATCTCGTTCTACACGTTCCACCACATCTCGTACGTGGTGGACATCTACCGCGGTGAACGCCGCGCGCTGCGCGACCCGGTGTCGTTCGCCGCGTACATCGCGATGTTCCCGCAGCTGGTGGCCGGGCCGATCGTGCGGTACCGCGAGATCGCCGACCAGCTGCCGCAGCGGCGGTCGCACCGCCTCGACGACATCGCCGCCGGTTTCCCGCGGTTCGCGCTGGGGCTGTGCAAGAAGACGATCATCGCGGACTCGCTCAGCCCGATGGTGGACGCCTGCTTCAACACGCCACCGGACCAGATGACCTTCGCGATCGCCTGGCTCGGCGCGATCGGGTACACGCTGCAGCTGTTCTTCGACTTCTCCGGGTACTCCGACATGGCGATCGGCCTCGGCCGCATGCTCGGCTTCCGGCTGCCGGAGAACTTCGCGAGACCGTACTCGTCGGTGACCATCACCGAATTCTGGCGACGCTGGCACATGTCGCTGTCCCGCTGGTTCCGCGACTACGTCTACATCCCGCTGGGCGGCAACCGCACCGGCGCCGGGCACACGTACCGGAACCTGTGCATCGTGTTCGTGCTGACCGGGTTCTGGCACGGCGCGCAGTGGACGTTCCTGATCTGGGGCATCTACCACGGCGCGCTGCTGATCGTGGAACGCGCCTTCGGCTACGACGTCACCCCGAAGTCGCAGGCCGCCCGCATCGGCCGCCGCGCGCTGACGCTCGTGCTCGTCGTCTTCGGCTGGGTCTTCTTCCGCGCCAAGGACCTGCCGCACGCGCTCGGCATGATCGGGCACATGGTGCTGCCGGACTTCACCGGCCTCACCGACGTCGTCGAGAGCGCGGTGACCAACCAGCGGCTGGTCATCCTGCTGTGCGCGCTGGCGATCGTGTTCCTGCCCGCGCATCCGGTGACCGGGCCGCTGCTGGAATCCTCGCGGAGCCGCCCGGCCACGGCCCTGCGGATCGGCGTGATGACCGTCGGGCTGGTGTACGCGGCCATCCTGATCGCGACCGGGACATTCAGCCCGTTCCTCTACTACCAGTTCTGAGGGAGCCTGAGAATGACCGACCTGGCGGCCCAGCCCGGAGTGATCCCGTACGTGGACAACCACGACGGCCCACGCCGTCTGCTCACGGTCGAGATGCGCCCGTTCCCCTCCAGTTCCGTGCCGTACGCCCCTATCGTCAGCATCGACGGCAGGCAGTTCGTGGTCTCCTGGGGTGCGGTCACGTTCGAGATCCCCGCCGACCGCAACGTGCACGTCAGCGCGCATCTGCACACCAACTACGGGTCACAGGCCGCCGCGACGCCCTTCGCCTCGATCGTCCTGGCCCCCCATCCGGAACCGGTCCGGCTGACCGCCCAGTTCACCGGTTCCGGTGGTTCGATGTACCCGGTCGGCTAGTTTGGGCGGATGACCGGCTGGAAGCGGGATCGCATCGGTTCGGCGCTGCGCGGCGAGAATCCGACCGTGCTGCGGCGCCTGGACGCGGGCTTCGCGGTGATCGGCGATACGCAGTTCCTCCCGGGCTACTGTGTCCTGCTGACCGATTCCCCCGCCGTCGGCAGGCTGAGCGATCTACCGCGGCCGCGGCGGCTGGAGTTCCTGGCGGATATGGAGTTGCTCGGCGAGGCGGTCGAAAACGTCTGCGCGCGAAGGGATCCGGGCTTCCGCCGGGTGAATCTGGAGATCCTCGGCAACACGGATCCGTTCCTGCACGCGCATGTCTGGCCGTGATACGACTGGGAGCCGGCCGACGTGGTCGGACGGCCGGTGTGGCTGTATCCGATGGAGAACTGGGCCGCGTCGCTCGGGCCTCAGCACGAACCGCTGCGCTCCGGACTGACCGACGAGATCGACAGGCTGCGGGCCGCGTCGAGCACCAGCTGAGCGAACTCCTCGCCGCGCACCATCGGCAGGTAGTGGCCAGCCTTCGGGACGTTGATCAGCCTGCCGTCGGCGCAAGCTTCGAGAAAGCGGCGTTCATGGCGTCTGAAGTGGTCGCGTGAGCCGTTGACGAGCCAGGTGGGCCCCGGATAGGCCGCCAGGGCCGCGAGCACGTCGAAGTCCGCGAAGGCCTTGGCGACGTCCGGGATGACCTCGGTCGCGATGCCACCGCCGATCACCGCTTCGGCGAGTTTCGGCGGAAGAGCGCTTCGGAACTGCCATCGGCTCAGCCGTTCGCCTTGGTCCGGCAGCCGCATGAGCAAGCGGTGCGCCATGCGGAACGGCGTCTCCAATGCCTTGCCCGGCAGGAAGGTCGAGCCCGCGACGACGAGACCCGCCACGCGCTCCGGATACCGCGCGGCCGCGGCGATGGCGACGTAACCCCCGAGCGAATGCCCGACGACCAGCGCGGGTTCGCCGATCGCTTCGGCGACCGCGTCCGCCGCCGTGGCCAGGGTGAACCGCTCTCCCCGGCGGGCGCCGTGACCGGGGAGATCGACGGCCTTCGCGGGATGGCCGAGAGGTTCGAGTTGCCCGGACCAGGCGGCACCGCTGAGCCGGATGCCGTGGACGAAGACGACGGGGACCATGGACTACCTCCTGAATGCAACGCACCGTTGCGTTGCAAAGTACGCGTGCTCGCCGCGCAACGCAACGGTGCGTTGTATTCTCGGGCGGTGACCACTCGGAACGGCCCGCGCAAGGCGGAGGCGATCTTCGCCGCCACCCTCGAACTGCTGGCGGAGCACGGCTACGACAAGCTCGCCATCGAGGCCGTCGCAACCCGGTCCGGCGTCAACAAGACGACGCTGTACCGCTGGTGGCCGTCGAAGGACGCGCTGCTGGCCGCCGCGCTGCGCGATTCGGGCCTGTTCGCCGTCGACATCCCGGATACCGGCGGCCTGCGCGGCGATCTTCTCGCCGTGGCAACGCAAATCCACCGGTTGCTGACCTCGGAGCGCACCGCGCCGGTCGTCACGGCGGCACTGACCGCGGGCCCCCGACGCCCGGAACTCGGTGACGTGGCAAGGAGTTTCTTCGCCGACCGCATGGCACGCGAACAGCCGATCTTCGAACGCGCCACCGCGCGAGGCGAACTGCGCGCCGGAGCCGATCCGGTGCTGGTGATGGATCTGCTGGCGGGGGCGATCTGGTTCCGATTGCTGCTGCGCGGCGGCGAAGCCGATCCGAAATTCCTCGAAGAAGTCGTCGACACAGTACTGGGTGGTGCCGCGTGAAAATCACGTTGAAGATCGAATCCGAACGGCTGGAAGATTATCTCGCCGCCGACGCGATCGTCGATCACGATCATCCACTGATCCGCGAAACGGCTGACCGTCTGTCACCGGCCGGCGGCACCGAGGTCGACGTGATTCGTTCGATGTTTCACTTCGTGCGCGACGACATCGCCCATACGGTTGACGCCGCCGATTCCCGCGTCACCCTTATGGCGTCCGAGGTTCTGCGCGAGCGGGTCGGGCTCTGCTACGCGAAGGCCCACCTGCTGGCCGCTTTGCTTCGCAGCCAAGGCATTCCGGCCGGGTTCTGTTATCAGCGGATCGGCGTCCTGCACGGGCTCAACGCCGTCCACCTCAGTGGTCCGGACCGGTGGATCCGGCTGGACCCGAGAGGCAACAAGAACGGCGCGGACGCGCACTTTCCTTTCATAGGAGCGAGTCAGCCGGAAGAGGAGCGGCTCGCCTGGACGCTGGATCCATCGAAGGGCGAGATCGACTTCCCCACGGTGTACACCTCACCGTCTTCGGCCGTCGTCGAAACCTTGTCGTCGGCGAAACCCGGCCCCGAGTGGTACGAAGGAATCCTTCCGCACGCTCCGTGAGTGGTTTTTCCGCGATCCGGCGAAACCTCCGATGCGAAACCGGCATCGCCGAGCGTCACATTCGTTGCTGGTCCCTTTCCCCCGATTTTCTTATTTCGACATTGTCACGATGCGCGTAGAGTAACTCCCCGCACTCGAACAGATACGCACTGCGTTCGTCCGTTCGGGTGCTGATCAAGGAGGTGACCCTCGTGCCCGCGGAAGCCGACCGGCTCCGCCGTACCCCGTTGCAAGAGATCTTCTGGACCAGGACGAGTCTGCTGCTCACCGTACTGGTCGTCGTCGCGGGCCTCAGCCTGTGGATCTCCAGCATGATGGATCCCGGCGCCGGCAAGACACTGCTCACTTCACTGGGCACCGGCACCCTGATCTCCGCGGTGGTCGGCTTCGGCCAGACCCTGATCACCGCCACCGCGTCACAGCGCGCGATGGTGACCCCGGTGATCGAGGAAAGCCGACGAGCGCTGGAAGCGCTCAGCGCCGAATACCGTTCGCTCAACAAGGAATTCTTCCCCACCCACGTCTTCGAGGCGACCACCGATCCGGATCCGTTGTTCAACCGGGTCATGACCGAAGACCTCGACGTGACCAGGCACTACTTCTTCCGCGGGTTCTCCGGCAGGCATGCCGCAGCCCGTTTGCTGTTGTCCCGCACCGAAAGGGAACTCCGCGTGGTCATCGCCGACCCACGCGACGAGGGCGCGATCGGTGGCCGGGCGCGCTATCTCCTGCGCAGCGAAGAAGCGGGCGTGGACTACGAGACGATCCGGTCGCGGCTCAACGACGAGATCAGCATCGGCCTGGTCGGGCTGTTCCTGGCGCGCAGCCGGTGTTCGCTGGTGGACATCACCGTCGTCGCCGACCCGCCGTTGGACCGGCTCGAAGTGTTCGACGAAAGCGTTTGGGTGACCTTGTACAGCGATATCCGCGGCGCGACCACGTTGTACCCGCGGACACTGCGATTCAGCGAAGGTTCCTTCCTGTACAACAAGGAACGCTCCGAGTTCCTGCGCGTGTCCCAATCCCGGTCCGGACGGCACTTCCGCATCTCCACCACGACGACCAGGGCGGATTTCCTCGCCCTGTACGAAAAGATCACCGGCTCTCCCCTGTCCGAAGAGAACTTCCTCGAACTGGAAGGGAAATTCCATTCCTTCCGGAAGGAGTTCACCACACTCGCCGAGTTGAACCCCTGACCTCTCGGCGTCGCAGAGCACTAGATTTGAGGAGCTGAAGTTGCTCACTCGCTTGTCCCCCCTCACCCAGCTCTCCGCGCTGCTCCGAACCGCGGACCTGCCGCTGGCGCAGCACTGGCGGATCGCCGACGGGATCTTCCGCGACTGGACATCGAGACCAGAGTTGCGCGACGACCTCCGAAGGCATCTGGAATCGCTGAGCCCGGACGAGGCGAGCGCGGTACTCGAGCGCTCCAGGGAGACCACCACCCATTTCGCCTGGTGCCTGCTCGATTGCCCGGCCGATCCCTTTTCGATCTGGCTGCACGAGTACAAGGCGCCGGAGGACTGGCGTGAGGGGTACGCCGATTCAGTCCACAATCACAGATATCACTTCTGCACCACGATCCTCCGTGGCACCTACGTCCACGAGCGCTATTCGACCTTGCGCGACCAGCTTTCCGGATTGATCACATCGGTTCGGTTACGACGTAGCACGCTGTGTCAGACCGGGTCGGTAGGCGTCATGTACGCGGACGAGTTCCATCGGATTCCCGAGGCCACCGAAGGGACTATGACGTTTTTGGTGAAATCACGCCCCGTGAGCGAGTTCAGTCTTTCCTTTGACCCGAAGACCGGGACAGGACATCGTCACGTTCCGGTTGAGGTCCGATTGGGGGATCTCGCCGGACGCATCTAACTACACACCGCCGTCGCAGACGCATACCATTACTCCACCCGTCTCCTGAACGGGATCGGAGAGGTGTATGCGCGCGCGAAAGAGCACGATTCCTTCCCATACCATTGAGGCCGTCGAGCAGCACGTCCGGCGACTGTGCTGGCGTTATGCCGACAAACTGCAGTTCCACGGCTGGCACCACGTGAGTTTCGTCCGGGCCAAGGCCGCGGGGTTCGCCGACCACAACGGCGCGGATCGCACCGTCGTCGAGGTGGCGGCGCTGGTGCACGATGTGAACTACATCGTGCTCCGCAACTCCCCCGCGGCCGCCGGACGCGATCTCAGGATGGACATCCTGCGGGAGTGCGGGGTCGAGGAGGACGTGGGCCGGTGGGTCGACGACATCATCGACGAGGCCGAAATGGCCACCAGAGGCCGCCACATCTCGCTCGAGGCTCAAGCGTTGAGCGACGCCGACACACTGTTCAAGGCGCTGCCGGTGACGCCGGTCGTCCTCGCCCACCGCTATCTGCGGGAGAACGGGCTGAGCCTGCGCGAACTGGCGCACAAGATCGTCGGCGAACAACGCGACGTCCACGACAGCGGCTATTACTTCTACAACCCCAAAGCGGCGGAGAACTACTCCCGCTGGGCGTTGGCGAATCTCCAGTTGTGGCAGTGCATCAAGGAAGCCGTCGACGATCCGACGGTCGTCGAGCTCCTCGACGCGGTGCACGCCGTCGACGCCACGGACTTCGAGGCCGAGCCCGCGGCGTCCTAAAGCGTCACTGAACGTGCCGGCACCTCCGCCAGTACGCGAAGGTGACCGCTGCCAGCAACGGGCCCCACAGTAGAAGCGGCGCGTAGGTGAGCTCGAAGAAGGCGAGTTGCCAGCCGTGCATCGCATTCGCGGGGTAGTCGGCCGGGAGCGGGTCGCCTTGGATGGTGAGCCCGGAAATCCCGGTGACGAAGGCCGTGGTCCACAGAACTGTCAGGATCGTGGCGCCGACGGCGGCGGGCAGGATCGCGGCGAGGGGCCGCACTCGGCGTCCGCCCAGCAGCGGGATCCAGCGCGGGACGACCTCGCCCCAGGCGGCGATCAGCCCGATGGCGGTGAAGGCCAGCAGTTCGGAGACGACGGACAGGCCGACGATGTACACCGGCCCCGGCAACCACGACGGGAGCTGGCCCGAGCCATGCGTGGCGTCGTCGCCGATATGGAAGACGACGGTCATGATCCGCCACAGGCCGGAGGGCAGCACGACGAAGGGGATGGCGTAGGCGGCGATCCGGGCCCACCGAGGTACTCCCGGCACCGGGGCGTGCGCGTTGTGCCAGGCGGCGCGCAGCCGCCCGGGTGCCGTGGGTTCGTGGACGGTCATGTGTGCTCCTCGGACCATCGGATGCCGATCAGTCGATCGGTTCCCACGATCACAGCCGCCACTGCCCGCCGGCGTCCCTCGCCGGTTTGAACCCGGTCCGTCGCTTGGGGGAAGGTGTGGTCTAGCGCTGCCCGTAGCCGCGAAGTTTCTCCACGACGTGCTCGATCTCGTCGGCTGGGAGCAGGTTCGGCGTTCCGGCCGAGCGCGCCGTCAGCCACACCTGGCAGACCCACTCGAGCTGTTGCGCCCGGCTGTACGCGGAGCCGAGGCTGTCGCCGAAGGTGGTGGTGCCGTGGTTCGCCAGCAGGCAGCCTCGGCGGCCGTCCAGTGCCTCCAGCATGGCTTTGGCGAGCTCTTCGGTGCCGTACGTCGCGTAGGGCGCGACACGGGCCGTCGGACCGATCGCGGCGAGCATGTAGTGGATCGGCGGCACCTCGGCGACCAGGGTGGAGACCGCCGTGGCGTGCACGGAATGCGTGTGCACCACGGCGGAGATGGGCTTGCCGTCCGGATCCGCCGCCTGCCGGTACACCGTGAGGTGCATCGGAAGTTCGCTGGTCGGTTTGAGCGTGCCTTCGACGATTTCGCCGTCCAGGCCGACCACCGGGATGTCTTCCGGCCTCAGCCCGGCGTAGTCGACCCCGGTCGGGGTCACCGCGATCAGCTCGCCTTGCCTCGCGGAAACGTTGCCGGAGGTGCCGACCACGAGCCCGTCCGCGGTCATCCGCCGGGCGAACTCGCAGACCGCCAGGCGTTCTTTGGCCAGGATCACCGTCACAACCTCCAAAGTCCGCGGGCCGCGGCCAGTGAGGCCTGATAGTCGGCATAGCCCTGCTCGTAGAACCCTACGTTCTCGGGCCGGACCTCGACGACGCGCGCGCTCTCCGCCCAGAGTTCCCGGTCGACCGGTTCGCCGAGGGCGTCCGCCGCGACGATCACCGCGCCTCGCGCGCCGACCCCGGGATCACCGGGGATCACGATGGGCCGTCCGAGAACGTCGGCGAAGATCCGGGTCCATTCGAGCGACCGGACCCCGCCGCCGCAGGCGTACAACGTGCCGGTGAGCCCGGCCGCCTCGAAGCAATGCCTTGCCGCGTAAGCGATCGACTCGCACAGCGCCCGGACGATGTCACCACGCTCGCTCTCCAGGCTCAGCCCGGAGAACTGGGCCCTCGCCGAAGCGTCGACGAAGGGCGCCCGCTCACCGGACGCGGAGAGGAACGGGAGCGCGCGGACCCCACCCGCGCCGGGCCCGCTCGCGTCGAGCAGCGAGCCGATCTCCTCGACCTCGATTCCGAACAGGCGGCACATCCAGTCGATCCCCGCCGTGCCGACCATCGCCGGCATCGCCCGCAGGAACTCACCCTCTTCCGGCGTGCAGAGGAACATCCCGGCGGGCTCGCCTTCCGGATCGAACTCCGCAGAGTCCGTCAGAACCTGGCAGGCGAGGGTGGTGCCGGCGGTGAGGATACCGTCGCCCGGCCGCCGTACACCGGCGCCGATGGCGCTCGCGGGCAGGTCGAACGGCCCCGCGGTGACGGGCAGCCCGACCGGGAGACCGAGCAGCCCGGCTCCGCGTTCGTCCAAGCGGAACACGGTCTTCGGCGCCGCCGGCTCCGCGAACAGGCTCCGGCGGTGGGAGAGCCCGACGGCCGCGATGGCTTCTTCGTCGTATCGCCGGGTGGCCGGGTCGAGGAAGGGCAGTGAGGCATCCGACGCGTCGACCGTGATCTCGCCGGTCAGCCGCTGGAGTACCGCGTCGACGCAGTAGCCCGCCACCGCCGCCCTGTCCAGCGACTCCGGTTCATGAATGTCCAAAAAGGACATGATCGCCGCGGCGCAACCGGGGAACATCCCCGACGCGGTACGGCGGAACACTTCCCTGGTCACCCCGCCTGCCTGCCATTGGGCGAGCAACGAGTTCGCCCGGCCGTCGAGCCAGGAGATCGCCGGGCGAACGGCGCCGCCGGATTCGTCGCGCAGCCACAACCCGTCGCCCTGACCGGTGAGGGCCAGTGCGGTGACCGGACCGTCGAGCCGGGCGGCGACCTCGCGCACCACCGTCGCCACGGTGCCCAGCACCTGGTCGAGGTCTTGTTCGACCAACCCGCCCGGCAGGTGGTGCACCTCGGAGGTGGTGCACGCGCTCGCCACGGACATCCCGGCCTTGTCGAAGACGACCGCCTTGGTCAGTGACGTGCCGATGTCGACGCCGATGATCATGGCCGCAGGACCTCGGGGTTCGCCAGATTCGCGAGCGCCTCCCCGCGGGCGTACCGGCCGACTTCGGCGGCGACGATACTCGCCGCCCGCTCCGCCGTCTGCCTGCTGGCCCCGGCGAGATGCGGCGTCGCGATCACGTTCGGCGCGCCCCGCAACGCCCAGTCCGCGGGCGGGGGCTCGACGTCGTACACGTCGAGCGCGAGCGCGCCGAGCCGTCCCGAGCGCAGGGCTTCCGGCAGCGGCGAGTAGTCCAGCAAACCGCCGCGCGCGGTGTTGACCAGCACAGCACCTTCCGGCAGCAGCGCGAGCTTGGCGGCGTCGATCAGGTGCCGGGTCTCCTCGGTGAGGCGGGCGTGCAGGCTCACCACGAAACTGCGGCGCAGCAGGTCGTCCAGGTCGACAAGCTCCGCCCCGTCGGCGCTGATCCGGGCCGGGTCGGCGAACGGATCCGAGACCAGCACCTTCGCGCCGAACGCGACGAGCACCTTGGCCACCCGCGCACCGATCGCGCCGTACCCGACCAGGCCGACGGTGGTCCCGTCGAGTTCGAGACCGGCCTGGTCGTAAGCGTAGTAGTCGCCACGCCAGGTGCCGCCCAGCAATTCGGCCGAGGACGTCGAGATCCGGCGCATCGCGGCCAGGATCATCCCCACCGCGAATTCGGCGGCGGCACCGGCGTTGCGGCCGGGCGCGTACGTCACCGCGACGCCCGCTTCGGTGGCCGCCGCGAGGTCGACGTTGACCGGGCCGCCCCGGCACACCGACACGAGCTTGAGCCCCGGCGCGCCCGCGAACACCTGCTTGGTGAAGGGCGCCATCTGGGTCACCGCGACCTCGGCTCCCGACAGGGCCTCGATCACCTGCTCCTCGGTGCCGCTGGCCTCGTGCACGTTCGCGACCGGGCCGAACGGCTCCACGGGCCACGGCAGGGTCAGTTCCGAGAATTCGTGCCCGGCGCCGATCTCGGCACGGACGGCGTCGGCCAGCAGGCCGGTGCCGACGAAATGGTCTCCCGCAGCGAGTATCCGCAACTCTGCGTCCTCTCTCCGTGCCCGTGTCGGGCCGTCTTAGTGAGCTTGCTCGTATTCGGTGATGTGCGCGACCTTGCTCGCGCTGGCCGAGGACGGGTCGAAACGGTGGCCGACCCATTCCGCGACGATCTTCTTCGCCAGCTCCGGGCCGATCGCCCGGGCGCCGAAGGTGATCACCTGGCAGTCGTTCGACTTGACCGAACGCTCGGCGGAGTAAGAGTCGTGCGCGACCGTGGCCCGGACACCGGGGACCTTGTTCGCCGAGATCGCCATGCCGATCCCGGTCCCGCAGACCAGGACTCCGCGATCCGCCTCGCCGCGCGCGATCGTCTCCGCCGCCGCGAGGCCCAGCAGTGGGTACGCCTTGTCGTCGGACCCGTCGGCCACGCCGAGGTCGGTGACCTCGTCCACCCGGTCGTCGGCGAGGAGCAGGTCACGCAGCTGGTCCTTGAGTGCCACCCCGGCGTTGTCCGCCGCCACCACGATCCGCATTTTCAGTCTTCCTTTCCGAGAGCCTGGCCGACCGCGGTGACGAGCAGCGCGAACGAAGTGGCCCCGGGATCGGGATGCCCCTTGCTCCGCCGCGCCAACCGCGCGGCCCGGCCTTTGACGGGCACCAGGTCCGCCGTGGCCTCGGCCGCGCTCACCGCGACCTGGGCCGCCTTCTGCCAGGCCTGCGGGACGTCGGCGCCCGCGCCGGCCTGTTCGCGCAACGCCAGCCGGAACGGCTCGATGGCGTCGAGCATGGTCTTCTCGCCGGGCTCGGCCTTGCCCAGTTCGACGAACGCCTTCACCGCGCCGTCCACCGCGCCCGCGAGTGCTTCCGTGGTGACCGCTCCGGCTTCCAGGCCACGCAGCCCCGCGCCGGTCTCGGCGAGCAAGACGCCGTACAGCGCGCCGGATGCTCCGCCCGCCGCGTCGGCGAACGCCGTCCCGGCAGCCAGGAGCGCGGTGGACAGCGAGTCTCCGTCTCGCCGGGCGGCGGAGACCGCGGCCCGCATGCCCCTGGTCATACCCAGCCCGTGGTCGCCGTCGGCCGCGACCGCGTCCAACCGGCCGAGTTCGGCTTCGTTGGCCTCGATGTCGCGCAAGGCCGCGGTCAACGCGCGATCCACGATGCCCTGCCCCGGCTCGGCCTCCACCAGCAGAGCGTCCACTGTGGACTCCAGGGGAACCTGTGCCAGCGCGGCACCGGTGCTCCGATAGCCAGGGGTGTCGCAGGGGGCCGCGTAGAGCTCGGCGAGTTCGTCGTCGAGCACCAGGATCGACAACGAGACACCCGCCATGTCGAGCGACGTGACGAACTCGCCGACCTCGGTGTGCGACGGGCCGAGCCCCGCCGCGGCGAGCCGCTCGTGCACCCGGGTGTAGGTCGCGAACATCTCCTCGTATTTGGTGCGGCCCAACCCGTTCAGCAGGACCACCACGCGTCCGTCGCCCTCGGGGAGCTCCGGGAGGAGACCGTCGACCAGTTCGTCGGCCAGCTCCCGTGCGCTCAGTCTGCCGACCGTGCGGACGCCGGGCTCGCCGTGGATGCCGAGGCCCAGCTCCATCTCGCTCTCGCCGACGGTGAACAGCGGAGCGGACGCGCCGGGCAGAGTGCACCCGCCGAACGCCACGCCGAACGTCCGGGTGTTCGCGTTCGCCTTCTCCGCCACCGCGTGCACGGCGGCGAGATCGTCGCCGCGTTCGGCGGCGGCGCCCGCGATCTTGAAGACCAGGAAGTCGCCCGCGACACCGCGACGCCTTTCCGGCGCGTCGGCGGGACCGCTGGCGATGTCGTCGGTGACCAGGATGGTCCGGCTCTCGATGCCCTCGGCGGCCAGCCTGCGCGCGGCGAGCCCGAAATGCAGCACGTCGCCCTGGTAGTTGCCGTAGCCGAAGAGCACGCCGGCTCCGCTCTCCGCGGCCCGCGCGGTGCGATAGACCTGCTCGGCGCTCGGGCTGGTGAACACGTCGCCCACCACGGCCCCGTCGGCCAGCCCGGGACCGACCAGCCCGGCGAACGCGGGATAGTGCCCGCAGCCGCCGCCGATCACCACCGCGACCTTGGGCTCGGACTCTTCCCGGCGCAGTACGCCATAGGCGCCGGGAACCTTGCGCACCGAACGCCCGTAGGCGGTGACGAACCCGTCCAGCCAGTCGCGTTTGAACGTCTCCGCGGCGCCAAGGACCGTCATCGCCCGCTCGCTTCCGCGAACTCACCGGACAGGTACGCGAGCAGCTTGCGGCGCACGTCGTCGTTGTTCTCCGCGACCTCGGCGGCCAGCTCCAGCGCGTCCGGCTTCGGCGGGTACACCGGATTCGGCAAGGCGATCACGGTGAGCCCGGCCGCGGCGGCGGCGCGGATACCGTTGCTGGAGTCTTCGACGCCAAGGCATTCCTCGCCGGACCGGCCGAGCCTTGCGGCGGCTTCGAGATAGACGTCCGGACTCGGTTTGCCCCTGGCGACCTCGGCGCTGGAAACGGTCGCGGCGAACTCCGCGGTGAGCCCATGCTTCTCGAGGACCGCGTCGATCACGCGGCGGGCGGCCGACGACGCCAGCGCGACCGGCACCTTCGCGCTCACCTCGCGGACCATCTCACCGGCACCGGGCAGCAAGGGCGCCTCGCCCGCCTCGATCGCGGCGATCATGCCGTCCACCACGGCACGCTCGACCTCGGCCGCACTTTCCGGGGTGCCGGACCGCTTCGCGAGGTACGCGGCCCATTCGGGCGCGCTCATCCCCTGCACGGACGCGGTGTCCTCGGCGGTCCATTCGGTGCGGTGCCGGGCGGCGTACGCCACCCAGTTCTCCTCCCAAAGGTGTTCACTGTCGACGAGGACACCGTCCAGGTCGAACACCACCGCGGCGAGTGCCATCCGGCATCTCCTTTCACATCGATGCTGTTAAGTTAACATCGAAGTTGTGATCTGGACAAGCCCTGAGGAGGGATCGCGTGGTCGCACGGTTGTTATTGGCACGGCACGGCCAGACCGAATGGCACGCCGAGAACCGGTACGCGGGCAGCAGCGACGTCGCGCTGACCGAGGAGGGGCTCCGGCAGGCGGACGAACTCGCCGGATTCGCCGCGGCGGCCGGGCCGTCGGCCGTGTTCTGCTCGCCGCAGAGCCGCGCACGTCGCACCGCGGAGCCGTCCGCCAAGGCGTTGGACCTGCCGTTGCGGGTGGTCGACGAACTGCGTGAAGTCCACTTCGGACTGATGGAAGGGCGCACCAGGGCCGAGCTGGCGGAGGCGGATCCCGATGCGGTGGCGAGGTTTCTCGCCGACCCCGTGAGCGGCGCCTTCCCCGGTTCGGAGCCGCCTGCCGACGCGGCCGCCCGCGGGGCCGGCGCACTGCGCGGGATCGCCGCCGACGTACCGGGCGAGACGGTGCTGGTCGTCGCGCACAACACCCTGATCAGGCTGACCTTGTGCGCACTGCTCGGCATCCCGCTCGAGAACTACCGCACGGTGTTCCCACGGCTGGACAACGCGGCCATCACGGAGATCGAGATCGACGGCACGCGCACCGGCCTGCTGCGCCTCAATCAGCCTGCCCGCACGCGATACTGGGTGACATGAACGATGAGAAGACGGCCGGTGCGAGCGCGCACTCTCGTAACACGCGTCAGCAGCTGATCACCGAACACGTCTTCACAACGGGCTCCGCGAGCATCTCCGAACTGGTGGAACTCACCGGCGTCAGCACCATGACGGTGCACCGCGACGTCGACGAACTGGCGCGGCGCGGCCTGCTCCGGAAGTACCGGGGAGGCGTGTCGGCGATGCCGTCGACGATCTTCGAAAGCAACGCCGACTACCGGATGAACGTGCATTCGGAGGAGAAGATGGCCATCGCGGCGCACGCGCTGGCCCGGGTCGAACCGGGGATGTCGATCCTGCTCGACGACTCCACGAGCGCGCTCGCGCTGGCGAAGATGCTGCACCGCGTCACCCCGCTGACCGTCGCGACGAACTACCTCGGCGCCATCGAACTGCTCAAAGGCGTTCCCGACCTGCGGCTCATCTGTATCGGCGGGGACTATTCCGCGACCCACGACTCGTTCCTCGGCATGCAGAGCCTGGAGGCGATCGAGCGGATCAACGTCGACGCGACCTTCGTCTCGACCTCGGCGATGAACACACGCATGACGTTCCACCAGGAGCCGGAGATCGTGATGCTGAAACGCGCGATGCTGGCCAGCGCCCGGACGAAGGTGCTGCTGATGGACCACAGCAAGACCGAACGCGCGGCACTGCACCGGCTGGCGCCGTTGAGCGACTTCGACGTGCTGATCGTCGACGACGGAGTGGAAGAGCACCTGGCCGAGGACATGCGGAGCCAGGTGGAGGTGGACATCGCGGAGCTTTGAGGCGCCGCTTGCCAACGCGGAGGTGCGCTCGGCGAGCCTGGCGGTGTCGTTTGAGCCTCGGAGTTTGATGGCATCGGAAGCTCGGTGTGCCAGGTGCCGACGATGTAGGAATCGGGACGTTGAGTGTCCCAATTCCTACATCGTCGAGGGGGCGCTCGGGTCTCAGGGCTTGATCAAGGGAGGATTTGGGACGTTGAGTGTCCCGAATCCTCCCTTGATCATGGTCGTGCCGAGCGGGGAGGATTCCGGACGCTGAACGTCCCCAAACCTCCCCACTCGCCGAAATCGGGCTCCATTACGGCAGCAGGACGGCGTCAAGCCCGGCAGGTAAGCAAATACAGGTTCACCAGAACCCGAAACGCCACTCACGACCACCCGTACCCATGCCAGCGTCTCTCACGTGACCGACCGGACGACACACGTGATCCGGCGGAGTTCACCGCACCAGACTTGCGCCTTGCCTTCGTGAGGTCGACGTCGGCGACCGAGCACCTCCGCGACCTGCGGCGCGCGAGGCTAACACGAAAATCCACCGATGTAACATCTTGAAAGTGAAGTTAACACGATCCATGATACGCTGAACACGACGTCATGGAGGCGTGCATGAACCAGGTAACACCGCCGTTATCGCGATCCGGGAGCGGGTTCGCCCGCGTGCTGAACCGTTGGGGCCTGCCCGCCCCGCTGTTCCTCGGCTATGCCGGGCTGCTGCTGTTCATGATCGGCGACGGGGTCGAGTCGGGCTTCATCGCGCCGTTCATGGCGGACAACGGCGCGGGCACCGAGATCAAGGCTTCGTACGTGATCACCGTGTACGGCGTCGCCGTGATGCTGGCGTCGTGGTTGTCGGGCGCGTTGTCGGATCTGTGGGGGCCGCGGCGCGTGATGATGATCGGCCTGGCCATCTGGCTGGTGTTCGACGTGCTGTTCCTCGCGGTCGCGGTGTCGGGCGAGAACTACCCGTTGATGCTGGTGTTCTACGGTCTGCGCGGGTTCGGCTATCCGATGTTCGCGTTCGGCTTCCTGGTCTGGATCACCGCGGTGGCGCCGGTCGCCAGGCTCGGCGCGGCGGTGGGCTGGTTCTACTTCGCGTTCACCGGCGGGCTGCCGACGCTGGGCGCGCTGGTCGCGAGCTTCACGAACCCGGTGCTGGGCCAGTACGGGACGCTCTGGGTGTCGGTGGCGCTGCTCGGTCTCGGCGGACTGCTCGCGATCTTCGGCGTCCGGCAGCGGACGGGGTACACCCGGCTCGCGCCGCCGGACGTGAAACCGGTACAGAGCCTGGTGTCCAGCGTGTCGATCGCGTGGAAGAAACCCCGCGTCGGCGTCGGGATGCTCGTCCGCGTCATCAACACCGCGCCCGAGTTCGGGATGCTGGTGTTCTTCCCGACGATCTTCATCGAGCAGATCGGCTTCGGGGAGAGCCGCTGGCTCCTCCTGGTCTCGGTCATCTACGGCACGAACATCTTCTTCAACCTGATCTTCGGCGTGCTGAGCGACCGGATCGGCTGGCGCACCACGATCTTCTGGTTCGGCGCGATCGGCTGCGCGATCTCGATCCTGTTGCTCTACTTCGTCCCGATCGCCATGGGCGCCGAGTACTACTGGCTCGCCCTGCTCGTCGGCGCGCTGTACGGCGCCACGCTCGCCGGGTTCGTGCCGATCTCGGCGCTGCTCCCCTCGCTCGCCCCGGAGAACAAGGGTGGCGCGATGGCCCTGCTGAACCTGGGCGCCGGCGCCGCGGCGTTCGTCGGGCCGGCGATCGTCAGCGTGTTCCTCGGTCCGCTGGGCGCGGCCGGTGTGGTGATCGTCTTCGCCGCGCTCTATCTGGTCGCCGCGGTCATGGTCCGCTACCTGAAGCTGCCCGAGGAGACGGCGAAGGCGATCGAAGAGGACAAGAGCCTGCAAGAAGTCGGAGAGAAGGTCGTCACCACGTGAACCAGCCCGTCACGATCGGCATCGACGTCGCCACCGCGGGGGTCCGGGCCCTCGCGGTGCGCGGCGGCACCGTCCTCGCTTCGGCCGCCGAGCCGCTGCCCGCGCCGGTCCGCGACGGCCGCGGACACAGCGAGCAGGACGCCCGGTCCTGGTGGCCCGCGGTGAAGACGGTGCTGGCGAAGGTCACCGGCGAGCTGCCGGGCAGGGGCGGCGAGGTCGCCGCGGTGGCCATCGCCGCGACGTCGGGGACGATCGTCGGGGTCGACGCGTCCGGTGTGCCGGTCACCCCCGCGCTGATGTACGACGACAGGCGCGGCGCGGAGCTCAACCGCGAGGCCACCGCGCTGGGCGCGGATCGCTGGCGGCGGCTCGGTTTCGGTGTGTCGGCCACGGCCGCGCTCGGCCGGATCGCCTGGCTGGCCGGGCACGTCCCCGACGTCGCCGGGATCCGGCACACCCCCGATCTGATCGCCGCGGAGCTCACCGGCGGCACGGTGGCCACCGACTGGTCACATGCCTTGAAGAGCGGCTACGACCCGCTCGCCCTCGAATGGCCGGACGAGGTCTTCGAGGCGTTGGGAGTGCCCGCGAGCCTGCTCCCGTCGGTGGTCGCGCCGGCCACCGTGCTGGGCGAGGTGGCCCGTCCGGTCGCCGGGCTCCCGGCGGGCTGCCCGGTCGTGGCCGGGATGACCGACGGCTGCGCGGGCCAGATCGCGGCCGGGGCGGTCGCTCCCGGGAGTTTCGTCGGGATCCTCGGCACGACGTACGTGCTCAAGGGAGTCACCGAAGAGCTGGTGCCCGATCCGACGGGGGCGATGTACAGCCACCGTCATCCGGACGGCTGGTGGCTGCCCGGTGGCGCGTCGAACACCGGCGGTGAGGCCGTCGCCGGGCAGGATCGCCTTCCCGAACTCGACGCGGCGGCGGCCGCGCGGGGACCGGCGAAGGTGGTCGCGTATCCGTTGCGGCGCAAGGGCGAACGTTTCCCGTTCGCCAGCCCGGACGCGGAGGGCTTCGTGTCGGGCGAAGCCGACGAGGTTGAGTCGCACCGGGCCAGGCTGGAGGGGGTCGCCTTCCTCGAGCGGCTGGCGTTGGACCACCTGCGCCGCCTCGGCGTCGACGTCACCGATCCGCTGCTGGCGGCGGGCGGCGGCAGCAGAAGTCCTTTGTGGACACGGATCAGGGCGACCGTCAGCGGTCTCGGCCTGCGGGTGTCACCACACGCGGAAACGGGTTACGGCGCCGCATTGCTCGCCGCGGCGGGGGTCCTGCCGGGCGGCCTCACCGAGGCGTCCGCGGGGCTCGGCGAGGGAACACTGGTCGAGCCCGACGAGCGCGAAAGTGCCGCGCTCGCAGAGTCGTACCAGCGATTCTGTGCCGAGCTGCACACCAGGGGCTGGATCGACGACGAGCTGTTCGCCGTCGTCCGGGGCCGATAGGGATCAGGAAGGGCGTGGGCCGTTGGACTTGGTGGGAGCGGGGTTCGGCGCGGCCTCCGGCTTGGGTGCCTCGTCGGCATCAGGGGCGGGAGCCAGCAGCCGGATGGCCTCCTGGACGGCGACGTCCGTGGCGGAGAGCCGATCGGCGACCTTCGACCGGAGTTCCAGCGCGAGCTTCCGGGCCTGCTGGGCTTCGGCCTGCTGGGTCTTCGCGTCGGTGAGGGCCTCCGCGACCTGCTCCTGCTTCGCGGCGATGTCCTCCGCCGAAGACTTCTCCGACTTGGCGATCTTCTCCGCCGAGATCCGCTCGGCCTCGGCACGCTTGGCCGCCGACACCTGATCGGCTTCCGCGATCTTGTCCGCGGACGCCTTCTCGGCCGCCGCGCGACGAGCCGCCGAAGCCTCCTCGGCCTTCTTGTCCGCGGCGGCGCGGGCCCGGACGCTCTCCATGTCCAGTTCCTTGCGCTTCTGCGCCGCCTCGGAGTTCAGCCGCTCGATCTCCGCCTTGGCGTCGGCGAGCAGCTTTTCCCGCTCGGCCTGCGCGTCCTTCGCCGCCTTTTCGCTGGCGCGCTGCGTCTCGTGGGCGTACTTGTCCGCCTCGGCCCGGGTCGACTTGGCGTCCGCTTCCGCGGCGGCCTTGAGGTCGGCGATCTCCTCCTCGGCGAGCTGCATCATCATGCGGACGCGTTCGGCCATCGCGCCGGCGCCGGACGGGCTCGAACTCATCCGCACGAGGGCGGCCTTGGTCTCGTCCAGTTCCTTCTGGGCGTGGCCGAGCGCCTTGGTGAGTTCACCGGCGGTCGCCACGGCTTCGTCGCGGCTGCGTGAGGTCTGCTTGAGTTCGGTCGCCAGTTCGGCGAGGCGCTCGTCGACCTGACGCTTGTCGTAACCGCGGACAGAGCCCGCGAACGGGGACGATTTCGCTGAGGGCGCCTGAGGCGCCGTCTTCTCAGGAGCGACCATGGCGGCCACCTTAATGAGCGGGCACCCGTCGGGCAGTACCGCCAAACGGCTGCACTCGGCGTGCGGTGGACCGATCACATGGCATCCTGCATTGTTGACAGGTCGTAAGCAGCGGAGGCCCGGTTGGACATCTCGGCGATCCTCGAAGACATCCGCGAGCACTGGCACGTCTACGCCACGATGCCCTTCATCGCCGCACTCATCGGGTACATCACGAAACGCGTCGCCATCGAGATGATGTTCCGGCCGCTGGAGTTCGTCGGGATCAAACCGTTCCTCGGCTGGCAGGGGGTCATCCCGGCCAACTCGCGCCGGATGGCGACCACCGCCGTCGACCTGCTGACCAAGAACCTCGTCGATCCGCAGGAGATCTTCTCCCGGCTCGATCCCGACGAAATGGTCAAGGAACTCGAAGAGCCGCTCCTCAAGGCCGTCGAGGACGTCACCCGCGAAGTGATGGAGCAGTACCAGCCCAGACTGTGGGAACTGCTGCCGACCCGGGCACAGCGCATGCTGGTCGACCAGGTCCGGGCGCAGGCGCCGAAGGTCGTCGCGAGGCTGATGCGCGAGGTGTCGACGAATATCGACGAGGTCCTCGACGTCAACGAGATGCTGATCAACGCGATGGTCCGCGACAAATCGCTGACCTGCCGCCTGATCAAGGAGGTCGCGACCCCGGAACTGCGCTTCATCGCCCGCTCCGGCATCTGGTTCGGCTTCGTCATCGGCCTGATCCAGTTCGTCGCGTGGGCGCTGACGAAACAGCCGCTGATCATGCCGATCTTCGGTTTCGTCAC
This sequence comes from Amycolatopsis keratiniphila subsp. keratiniphila, assembly GCF_001620365.2. Taxonomy (GTDB): domain Bacteria; phylum Actinomycetota; class Actinomycetes; order Mycobacteriales; family Pseudonocardiaceae; genus Amycolatopsis; species Amycolatopsis keratiniphila. The sequence continues at coordinate 9,061 of NZ_LQMT02000031.1, read as the reverse complement.
CGGGTTCGTCACCGACTGGCTGGCCCTCAAAATGATCTTCTACCCGCGTGAGCCGCGCCGGTTCCTGTTCTTCAGCTGGCAGGGCATGTTCCAGAAACGCCGCCAGGCGGTCGCCAAGGACTACGGCGCGCTGATCGCCGACGAGGTCCTCACCGTGCGGAACGTGATGGAGGCCGTGCTCACCGGGCCCAAGTCGGACAAGCTGTTCGTGATGATCACCCGCGAGGTGCAGCGGACCATCGACGCGCAGGCGAGCATCGCGAAACCGTTGGTGGCGCTGACCGTCGGCGGGGTCCAGTACCAGGAGATGAAGCGGGCCGCGGCGGAAAAGGCGATCGCGTATCTCCCCGAAACGGTGAAACACGTGGAGAGCTACGCCACTGACGCGCTCGACGTCCGCAACACCATCGTCACGAAGATGCAGCAGCTGACCCCGCTCGAGTTCGAGGGGATCCTCCGTCCCGCCTTCCAGCAGGACGAATGGAAGCTGATCGCGGTCGGCGCGGTGATCGGCGGGCTCGTGGGTGAACTTCAGGTCCTGTTACTCCTCCATTGAGGACAGGCGGCTAGGTTGCCCTTCAAGCAAGACGCGGGAGGGGCTCGGAAGTGGACGCCGTCATCGCCGATCTCGGCGAGCACTGGCCGGTGTACGTCACCATGCCGTTCGTCGCCGCGCTGATCGGCTACGTCACCAAACGCGTCGCCATCGAGATGATGTTCAAACCGGTGGAATTCGTCGGCGTCAAACCGTTCCTCGGCTGGCAAGGGGTGCTGCCGGCGAACGCGGAGCGGATGGCGGCCACCGCCACCGAGATGCTGACGAACAACCTCGTCGACCCGAAGGAGATCTTCGCCAGGCTCGACCCGGCCCAGGTGGCGAAGGAGATCGAGCAACCGCTTCTGCGGATCGTCGAGGACGTCACCCGCGAGGTGATGGAGCAGTACCAGCCCAGACTTTGGGAAGTACTGCCGAACACCGCCCAGCAACTGCTGCTCAAACGCGTGCAGGCGGAGGCTCCGCGGGCGATCACGAAGATCATGGGCGAGATCTCGGAGAACATCGAGGACGTCCTCGACCTCAAGCACATGGTCGTGACGAACCTGGTGCGCGACAAGGCCTTGCTGAACCGGCTGATCCGCGACATCTCGCGGCCGGAGATGCGGTTCATCGCGCGGTCGGGGATCGTGTTCGGGTTCTCCCTCGGCTGCGTGCAGTTGCTGGTGTGGGCGCTGACGAAGTCCCCGATCGTGCTGCCGCTGTTCGGTATCGGCATCGGCTGGTTCACCGACTGGATCGCCCTGAAGATGATCTTCCTGCCGCGCGAGCCGAAACGGTTCTTCGGCTTCTACACCTGGCAAGGTGTGTTCCAGAAGCGCAAGGACCAGGTCTCCGCCGACTACGGCGACATGATCGCGCGCGAGATCATCACCATCCCGAACCTGCTCGAAGCCGTGCTGAGCGGGCCGAAGTCGGACAAGCTGTTCTCGATGATCACGCGCGAGGTGCAGCGGACGATCGACGCGCAGGCGAGTGTCGTGAAGCCGTTCGTCGCGATGGCCGTCGGGAGCAGGCGGTTCCAGGAGATGAAGCAGACGGCGGCCGCGAAGGCGGCGGCGCGGATCCCGGAGACGATCCGCCACGCCGAGAGCTACGCGGTCAACGCGCTCGACGTCCGGAACACCATTGTGGACAGAATGCGGCGGCTGAACCCGCTCGAATTCGAGCAGCTGCTGCGCCCCGCGTTCCGGCAGGACGAGTGGAAACTGATCGCCGTCGGCGCGGTGATCGGCGGCCTTGTCGGTGAACTTCAGGTGCTTCTACTGCTTCACTGAAGGCCAACCGATACGGTTTCCCCCTTCCCTGAGCGAAGCGAGGAGGTCGTGTGGACGCCGTCCTGGACGACCTCGCCCGGCACTGGTGGCTGTACGCCGCGATCCCGTTCGTCGCCGCGCTGATCGGCTACGTCACCAAACGCGTCGCCATCGAGATGATGTTCAAACCGCTCGAGTTCGTCGGGATCAAACCCTTCCTCGGCTGGCAGGGCGTGGTGCCCAAACACGGCGGGCGGATGGCCGCCGTCGCGACCGAGCTGCTGACGTCGAATCTGCTGGACGTCAAGGAGGTCTTCCGCCGGATCGATCCGGCGATCATCACGCGCGAGATCGAGCAGCCACTGCTGCGGGCCGTGGACGAGGTCGCCCGCGAAGTGCTCGAAAAGCACCATCCCAGGCTCTGGGAGGTCATGCCGACGATGGCGCAGGAGCTGCTGATCAAGCAGGTCCAGGCGTCGACGCCGCGGCTGGTGCGCGAGTTCATGGCGGAGATGACCGAGAACCTCGACGAGGTGCTCGACTTCCAGCACATGACCGTCCAGCGGCTCACCAGGGACAAGAAGCTGCTCGTCCGGCTGATCCGCGAGACGTCGCGGCCGGAGATGGCGTTCATCGCGCGCACGGGGATCTACTTCGGCTTCGGGCTCGGCATCGTGCAGGCGTTCGTCTGGGCGCTGACGAAGGAGCCGTGGGTGCTGCCGATCTTCGGTGGCTGCATCGGGCTGTTCACCGACTGGCTGGCGATCAAGCTGATCTTCGTGCCGCGCGAGCCGGTGCGGGTCGGCCGGGTGATCCTTCAGGGCAAGTTCCAGCGGCGGCGGGCCGAGGTCGCGCATCAGTACGGCGAGATGATCGCGAACGAGATCCTCACCGTGCCGAACCTGCTCGACGCCGTCCTGCGCGGGCCTCGATCGGATCGGCTGTACGCGCTGGTCGAGCGGCTGGTGGCGCAGGCCGTCGACGAGCAGGCGAGTGTCGCGAAGCCGATGGTCGCGATGGCCGTCGGCGGGGAGCGGCTGCAGGAGATCAAGCAGGCGGCGGCGCGGAAGGCGCTGGAGCGGCTGCCACCGACGATCCGGTACGCCGAGGGTTACCTGACCGAGGCGATGGACGTCGCGAAGATCGTCGAACGGCGGATGCTCGGGCTGACGCCGCTGGAGTTCGAGGGGCTGCTGAGGCCCGCGTTCCGGCAGGACGAATGGAAGCTCATCGCGGTGGGCGGGCTCATCGGCTTCCTGGTCGGTGAGCTGCAGGTCCTGCTGATGCTGCACTGACCTGCGTTTAGCGGGCTAAACGCGATCCGGGGCGCGGAAGTGAGGCGTTCTCACCTGCGGGAGACACGGGGTGATTACGGTGGAGGGGTGGCGTCCGAACCCCAGCAGCTGCCAGCCGTCCACGAGGCGTGGCTTCCGCGCGAGCACGCGTTGCACCGTCCCCGCCACGGTGGCAGGCAGCTGACCGCGCTGATCAGCGCGCTCCTGTTCTTCACCACGCCCGCGCTGCTCTGGGTGTTCGGCGTCCGGCCGGGCGAGATCGAGAACCACAAGCTCGCGAGCTTCCCCGGGCTGGACCGGGGCTGGGGTTTCTTCACCGACATGCCGGCCTGGGCGATCGACCAGCTGTCGTTCCGGCCGGGCGCGATCGCCGCCGCCGACGCGATCAGCCGCGGCGTCTTCGGCGAGGGCGCCCCGCTCGACCAGCCGCCACCGCAGCAGCAGGCGGGCCCGATCCCCGCGCCGCCCGCACCGTCGCCGTCCAAGACCGCGCCCACCCAGGGGCCGACGCCGAACGCCGCGTCCGGCTACCGCCGTGTCGTGCAGGGCCGCGACGGCTGGCTGTACTACGGCTACGACGCCGACGCGAAATGCGATCCGTCCCGTCCGCTGCCCGAGACCATCGCCAAGATCAACGAGCTCCGGCGTGCGGTCGAGCAGTCCGGGCGCCGGTTCGAGTTCGTCATCGCACCGGACAAGTCGACGATGGTGCCGCAGTTCCTGCCGGACACCTACCCCGGCAAGGACTGCTCGCGCGCGGCCGAGGCGTCCACCTGGCACCGGATGCTCAAGGACGCGCGCGCGATCGACCTGCGGCCCGAACTCCGCGCGTCCGAGGGCCGCGTGCAGCATCCGATCTACCCGCCGAACGACACGCACTGGGCCGACGAGGGCGCCCTGGTGATGACGCGCGCCATCGCGAACGCGATCAAGCCGGGGGTCACACAGACCTGGGTCAGCGTTCCCGTCGGCCAGTACGACACCGTCGCCGACCTGCCGCCGCTGATCAGCAAGCAGGGCACGAAGACGAACACGCTGTACAGCCTCCGCCCGGACGGCGTCGTCGAGCGCGCGGGCGAGCCGAACGGCGACATCGACCGGCCCGTCTACCGCACGGCGAGCCCGCTGATCGGGACCGTGGACGACAAGATCCTGATCTACGGCGACTCGTTCACGAAGGCGTCTTCGCGGTATCTCTCGGGCGCGTTCACGAACCTGACGATGCTGGCGCACTTCACGCAGAAGACGTCGCAGGCCGAAGCCGTCGACGCTTTCGTGAACGCGAACGTCGTGGTCGTCGAGGCGGTGGAGCGCAGTGTGGCCGGCGGTCAGCTCGCCTTCATCGACCCGAACTTCCTCGAACCGCTCAAGAAGGCGCTCGCCGAGAACCCGATCCGCTAGCGCAGGGCGGGCTGCGCGGTCGCGGTCGGCTCGACGCGAATCCGTGAAGAACGCCCGCGCAGCCACGCGATGAGACGGCAGACCAGGTAGATCACGAACGAGATCGTGGTGACGAACGCGCTCACCGGCTTCCCGGGCGCCAACGAAAGAATGATCCCGCCGAGCGCGGCGATCTCCGCGAACACGATCGACAGCACGGTCGCCTTCCACGGGCTCGCCGTGACCCGCGCGGCCGCCGCGGCCGGGGTCACCATCAGTGAGACCACCAGCAGCGCGCCGACGATCTGCACGCCCAGCGCGCTCGAAATCCCGACCAGCACCGCGAAGATCAGCGAAAGCAGCCGCACCGGCACACCGCGTGCCGTCGCGACCGCCGGGTCGACCGTGGCGAACAGCAGCGGCCGGTAGATCACCGCGAGCACCACCAGCACCACGACCGACGCGCCGACGAGCAGGTTCAGGTTGGTCGAGTCGATGGTGATGATCTGCCCGACGAGGATGCCGAACTTGTTGGCGCTGCGGCCTTCGTAGAACGACAGCAGCAGGACGCCCATGCCGAGGCCGAAGGCGAGGATCACGCCGATCACGGAGTCGCGTTCGGACTCGCGGCCGCCGAGGAGCCCGATCAGCAGGGCGGCGATGACCGCGCCCGCGAGGCCGCCGAGTTCGACGCCGACACCCAGCAGCAGCGCGCCCGCGGCACCGGTGAAGGCCAGTTCGGCGGTGCCGTGCACGGCGAACGACATCCGCCGCATGACCACCAGCGGGCCGAGCACGCCGGCCACCAGGCCGAGGACGGCGGCCGCGAGCAAAGCCGTCTGCACGAAGTCGAGGCCGAGGAGTTCGCCGGTCAGGGCGAAGTCGAACATCTTGTCCACGGTGCTAGCTGGCCTGTTCGTCGATGTGGTGGGGTTCGTCCTCGCACAGCGCGCTCTGCGCCCCGGCGACGTGGATCTGCCCGCCGACCTTGAGCACCTCGATCCGCGTCCCGTACAGCTCGGACAGCGTCTCCGAGTTCATCACCTCGTCCGGCTTGCCGACCCGGAACTGGCCGTTCACCAGATAGAGCACGCGGTCCACATAGGACAGGATCGGGTTGATCTCGTGGGTGACGAACAGGACGGCCGTGCCCGCCGAGGCCCGCCGCTCGTCGATCAGCTCGCTGACCGCGCGCTGGTGCGCGAGGTCGAGGGAGAGCAGCGGCTCGTCGCACAGCAGGACTTCGGGGTCGCCGACCAGCGACTGCGCGACGCGGAGCCGCTGCTGCTCACCGCCGGAAAGCCGCCCGACCGGCTGCTTCGCGTACGCCTGGGCGCCGACGGACTGGATCGCCTTCGCCACCAGCTGACGCCGTTTCGAAATCCCGAAGAGCCCGGTGCCCCACCGGTGCCCGTCCAGGCCGAGGCCGACCAGGTCCACCCCGCGCATCGTCAGGCCCTCGTCGAGGGCGCGCTGCTGCGGGATGTAGCCGATCCGCCGGTTGGTCCCGCCGGGGCGGCGCCCCGCGATCTCGACCGTGCCCTCGGGCAGCCCCTGCTGACCGAGCAGCACCTTGAGCAGGCTGCTCTTCCCGGAGCCGTTGGGCCCGAGGATCGCGAGGAACTCGCCGGGTTCGACGTCGAGGTCGAGCCCGGACCAGAGGGTCCGGGTGCCGAACGCGAGGCTCGCCCCGCGGACACGGACCGCGGGGCGGGCTTCGGCGGGTACGGAGGTCACTACTTCAGTGCTCCGGCCAGCGCGTCCACTTCCTTGGTCATCCATGCAATGTAGTCGGTCACACCCTGCGGGAGCGTTTCGGTGACGTCGACGACCGCGATGCCGGCGGTCTTGGCGTCGCCGACGACCTGCTGGGTGACCGGGGTGGTGGTCTGCGCGTTGTTGATCAGGGCCTTGATCTGCTTGCCGGAGATCAGCTGCTTGACCTCGTTGAGCGCGGCGGCGGGCACGTCCTGCTCCGCTTCCACGGCCTCGGCGAAGGCGGGCGGCGTCGCGTCGGTGACCTTCGCGCTGTCGAGCAGGTAGTGCGCGACCGGCTCGGTGGCGACGACCTTCGCGTTCGAAGCGCCCAGGCCCGAAACCTTCTTCAGCAGTTCCTGGGTCTTGCCCTTGAACGCGGTCGCGTTGGCGGTGAAGGCGTCCTTCGAGGCGGGCTGGATCTCGCCGAGCTTCGCGGCGACCTGATCGGCGATCTTCTCGACGCCGGGGAGGCTGTACCAGACGTGCTCGTTCTCGTTGCCGGTCGCGGCGATGTCGACGGCGACCAGCTTCTGCGCGCCGGTGGCCTGGTCGGCGAGCTTCGAGAAGAACTCGTCGTAGCCGCCGCCGTTGGACAGCGTCAGCTTCGCGTTCTTCGCGGCGATGGCGTCGCTCGCGGTGGTCTCGTAGGAGTGCGGGTCGGCCGAGGGGTCGTGGATGATCGAGGTGACCTCGACCTTGTCGCCGCCGACGGCGGTCACGACGCTGCCCCAGACGTCGGTCGAGGCGACGACCTTGATCTTCTCGCCACCACCCGGGTTCGCGGCGGACGCGTTCGGCGAACCGGAGCCCGTCGACGCCTTGTCGCTCGACGCGCAAGCCGTCGCGCCGAGCGCGAGGACGGCCAGGGCCGACACGGCCGCGAAAACACTCTTAGTACGGCGGGAATTCATTTACTGCACTCCTGCGGATGCCCAGGCCAGGTGTCCCCAATGCCGGGTAATGGAAACCGTTGTCAGATTCAACTGTACCCCATCCGGATGACCGCGCTCCCCGTCCAGGCACGAGCTGTACCCAGGGTCACTCTGAATCGAGACCTGCCACACGTCGGGTGATGCTTCTGCAAAACGTTCTGAACCGTTACGGTTTGCGGATGGGCCGTCCTATCCGCACCAGGAGGCAGGCGACACTGGCGTCGTTGGCCGCAGAGCTCGGTGTGTCGAGGACCACCGTCTCGAACGCCTACAACCGACCCGACCAGCTGTCGCCTGAGCTGCGCCGCCGCGTCCTCGAGACCGCGCGCCGCCTCGGCTACCCGGGCCCGGACCCGGTGGCCCGTTCACTGCGGACGCGCAAAGCCGGCGCTGTCGGTCTTTTGCTCACCGAGAACCTCTCCTACGCCTTCCGCGACCCCGCCGCCGTCGGCGTGCTCGAAGGGCTCGCGCTGGCCTGCGAGGACGCGGGCGTCGGCCTGCACCTGGTCCCGGCCAGCCCGGGCCGCGAGGACGTCGCGGCCGTGCACCGCGCCGGCGTCGACGGCTTCGTCGTCTACTCGGTGCCCGACGACGACCCGCATCTGGGCGCCGTGCTGGAGCGCCCGGTGCCGACGGTGATCGTCGACCAGCCGCGCGTGGACGGCGTCGACCGGGTCGGCCCGGACGACGCGGCCGCGGTCACCGCCATGGCCGAGCACCTCATCTCGCTGGGTCACCGGCAGATCGGCGTGCTGTGCATGCGGCTGGCCCGCGAGCGCAACGACGACTTCGTCTCCATCCAGCGGCAGAGCGCCGCCCACTTCCACGTCCAGCGGATCCGGCTGGAGGCGCTGGCCGCCGCGTTCTCGGCGGCCGGGGTCGACTGGGCGACCGTGCCGGTGGTCGAGCGCTTCGACCACACCGTGGACGACGGCGCGTCGGCCGCGCGCCAGCTGCTCGACGCGTATCCGCAGGTCACGGCCGTGATCTGCACTTCGGACATCCTCGCCCTCGGCGCGCTGGCCGAGGCGGAGCGCCGTGGGCTGCGGGTGCCGCAGGATCTGACGGTCACCGGGTTCGACGGCATCACCGAGGCCGAGCGTTCCGGGCTCACCACGGTCCACCAGCCGGTGCTCGAAAAGGGCAAGGCGGCGGGCAAGCTGCTGCTCAGCTCCGCCGACCGGGTCGGGCCGAAGGTGATCACCCTGCAGACGGAACTCCGCGTCGGGCGTACGTCCGCGCCGCCGCGGACGGCCGAAGAACGCTGGTTCGGGCCGTGATCCGCGTCCACCCGCGTTGCCGTCGCCCGGCGCGTCGGTTCCAATGAACACGTGACCTCAATCGACGTACTGCTCAAGCGAAACCAGGAGCTGGGTGATGTCACTCCTGGTGACCGCTCGTCTCCGAGGCCATCGCTGCACGTGACGATCCTGACCTGCATGGACGCCCGTATCCGGGTGTTCGAGATCTTCGGCCTGATCCAGGGTGAGGCGCATATCCTGCGCAACGCGGGCGGCGTCGTCACCGACGACATGATCCGCTCGCTCGCACTCAGCCAGCGGAAGCTCGGCACGCGTGAGGTGCTGATCGTTCAGCACACCGACTGCGGCCTGTCCATGGTCACCGAAGACGACTTCAAGGACGAGCTCGAAGCCGCCAGCGGGCTGCGCCCGACGTGGTCGGTCGAGGCGTTCCGGGTGGTGGAGGACAGTGTGCGCCGGTCGGTGCAGCGTGTGCGGCGCAGCGACTTCCTGGCGCATACCGACAACGTGCGCGGCTTCGTCTACGACGTGAAGACGGGGCGGTTGTCTGAGGTCGCGTAGAGCTGAAGGGGACTTTCCCCGCATGCGATGCGGGGAAGGCGCGGCGGTCTCAACTGGTTGT
>NZ_LQMT02000030.1:186353-214851 GCF_001620365.2 Amycolatopsis keratiniphila subsp. keratiniphila | reverse complement strand
GGACACCGCCGGACTAACATTGAATAAGGTCTGGGACCTGGTCGAGAACCGAGAGTTCTCCCAGGTCCCAGACCTTTTTTCATGCTTGGACCTGCCGAGTGGTAGCAAAGGTCCCATGCTTCCCCGCGGAGATCTCGCTCAGCAGGTTTCGCGGCCGATCGCGCGCCGACGCACAGGCGACGAGAAAACCAGCGATGTGGTCGTCTCGCCATAGCGCTGCATCCGCTCCACGAGTTCCTCCAGCTCTGCCGTGTTGCGGCAGGCAACCCGCACGAGCCAGCACTCGTCGCCCGTGACGTGGTCGGCATCGAGCACCTGCGGTAGTGCGAGGATGGTTTCGCGGAAGCGTGCCGTGTCCAGGCTGCGTACCTTCGCCCGGACCATCGCTTCGATGGGGAGCCCGAGCTTCGTCAGATCGACACTTGCCGAGTACCCGGTGATGATCCCCTTCTCCTCGAGCCGACGTACCCGCTCGGTCACCGCGGGCGCGGACAGCGACACCCGCCTGCCAAGCTCCGAGTAGGTCAGTCGGCCGTTGGACTGGAGCAGTTCAAGCAGCTGCCAGTCGAGATCATCGAGGTTCACAGAACTCCAGGTCGATCGTCATGCTCGCGAGGAATCTCCAGGCTAGCCCTTGCCCAGACCTGGATTCTCCGATGTCGCGAACGATCACTGTTTACGAGGATTGAGCCATGACGACCGAACCCCGCACACTGACGTTCCCAGCCCTGGACGGCGCGACCGCGGCCGCGCACCTGCGTGCCGAACTCGCTCTCGAGGTCGACCCGGACGACCTGGTCCGTGATCTCGCCTCTGGCACCCAGCTGGGTTACGTGGTCGTCGAGACCAGAGCTCCGGAGGCCTTTGCGTCCGCTCGCATCCCCGGCGCGATCAATCTCCCGTACCGGGACATGACAGCAGAGTCGGTCAGCGGGCTGGACCGCGAACTCGTCTACATCTGCTACTGCGAGAGCATCCACTGCAACGCCGCGACGAAGGGCGCTTTGAAACTCGCTGAGTTCGGCTTCAAGGTCAAACGCCTCTCCGGTGGTATCACTGCCTGGCAAGCGGCCGGCTATCCCGTTGAGCGAGACACCCTTCTGCTGGCGCGCTCCTCCGCCCCCACCCCGCGCTGTGCCTGCTGAGGAGCAAGGGACCTTTGCTACCACCGTCCGTCGTGGTAGCAAAGGTCCCTTGCTCTCGGCGCGGTCGTAGGCTGGGGAGGTGACCGCTCCCAAGTTGCTCGTCATCCAGCCGGATGAATCAGACCCGATCGGCCCTCTCGGCGACTGGCTCACCGAGGCGGGCGCCGAGCTCGACATCCGGTTGCTGCCTGATCAGACTCTTCCCGCCGATCTTGACGGATACGCTGGCGTCGTATGCCTTGGCGGCGGGATGGGTGCCAACGACGATGAGGCTCACCCATGGCTCGCGGACGTGCGGAAGCTTCTTTCGAAAGCCGCGGGGGCACGGATCCCGACACTCGCTATCTGCCTCGGCAGTCAACTGCTGGCCGTAGCGCTGGGCGGCAGCGTCAGCACGGGCGATCAAGGGCCCGAGGTCGGCCCGGGGCTTGTGTCCAAGAAGGACGCTGCGTGGACCGACCCGCTGTTCGCGGACCTGCCGCTGATGCAGGACGTCCTGCAGTTCCACAACGACGCGATCACCCGGCTGCCCGCAGGCGCGGAGATTCTCGCCTCTTCCCCGCGGTACGCCTACCAGGCCTTCCGATTCGACCGTTGTGCCTACGGTGTCCAGTTCCACATCGAGACGACGCCTGATGTGGTTCTCGATTGGGCGCGGCAGGCGCCGGAAATGGCGGAACTCACCCGGCCGGACGTACTGACCCCGGAAAACCTCGCCAAGGTGCATGCCGATATCACCGAAACCTGGCGACCGTTCGCCCATCGCTTCGTCCGACTGGTGTCCGGCGACCTCGCCCCGGCTGCGGACCGTCAACGTACATTGCCGATGGCTTAACGACTTATGTCTCAAATCCGTATGGGTTATTAACACTCGGGTCTTGCCGTCAGGTACCTTGCGAGGGGAGTTTCGAAGGGTTCGGAGGTCGGGGTGGAGCCCTCACTGTTGGTCGTGCTCGTCGTCGTCACGGCCCTAATTTTCGATTTCACAAACGGGTTCCATGACACGGCAAACTCGATGGCGACGTCGATCGCCACCGGGGCGTTGCGGCCCAGGGTCGCAGTGACGATCTCCGCGGTCTTGAACCTGGTCGGAGCGTTCCTGTCGGTCGAGGTGGCCAAGACCATCTCGAATGGACTCGTCGACGACACCAAGATCGGCCCGGCGATCGTCTTCGGGGGCCTGGTCGGGGCGATCGTGTGGAACCTGATCACCTGGTTCATCGGCCTGCCCTCCAGCTCGTCCCACGCGCTGTTCGGAGGACTGATCGGCGCCACGTGGGTGTCGGCCGGAACGGACTCCGTCCATTTCGGAAAGATCGTCGAGAAGGTGCTGGTTCCAGCGGCGCTGTCGCCGGTCCTGGCCGGCCTCGTCGCGATGGCCGTGACGTACTTCGTCTACCGCTTCTTCGTCCGCCGCGGTCGCACCGCAGGCTTCAGAGTCGGCCAGATCATCTCGGCTTCGCTGGTCTCGCTCGCCCACGGCACGAACGACGCGCAGAAGACCATGGGCGTGATCACGCTGACGATGATCACCGCCGGCGCCCTCCCCGCCGGGGCCGGGCCGCCGCTCTGGGTGATCGTCAGCGCGGCGCTGGCGCTGGCGCTCGGCACGTACCTGGGTGGCTGGCGAATCACCTATACGCTGGGCAAAGGTCTCACCGATATCGATGGCCCACAGGGCTTCGCCGCTCAGACGAGTTCGGCGGCCGTCATTCTCGCCTCGACGAACTTCGGCTTCCCGCTTTCGACGACCCACGTCTGCTCCGGCGGCATCGTCGGCTCCGGCGTGGGCAGAAATGAGTCACCGGTTCGCTGGCGTACCGCCGGCCGCATGGTGACCGCCTGGCTCTTCACGCTTCCGGCAGCCGCCATAGTCGGTGCAGGTGCGGGCCTCGTGACCTCGACCGGCACAGTCGGCACGATCGCCGTCGGCGTCGCGGGCCTCGCGATCGGCATTGGCATCTACCTCCTTTCACGGCGGAGCCCCGTCAACGCGGGCAGCTTCACCAGCCCCGCCCCGCCCGTTCCGGAACAGGAAGTCGGCAGGATCGCGGCCTAGTGATAGCAAGGGACCTTTGCTACCGTCCGGCTGAGGCGATAGCAAAGGTCCCTTGCTCCCTTGCGCGTCCGTCTGGCCACGGGCGGAAGGGCGACTACGGTGGAAGCCGATGGTTGAGCGCGCCAGGCCGACCGCTTCCGTGGCGAGATACGGCTTCACCGATCCCCGTGCCGACGGGCAGCTGCGTGCTGCCAGTTGGTGGACCGAAACCGGCCCGGACGGCTCCGCCGCCGACGTGTTGTCCGCACTTTCCCGCGCGGCGGATCCTGATCTCGCCCTGAGCGGTCTGGACCGGATCAGGGAAGCCGACCCTGAAACCTGGACCGGACTCGACCAGGCCCTCCGCACCAACCGCACCTTCCGCGGCCGGATGCTCGGTGTCTTGGGTACCTCGAGCGCACTCGCGGACTTCCTGGTCTCGAACACCGGCTGCTGGAAGTCCATCGAGGGGCAGAAGAGCACCGAGCCGGGTCAATACGTGAGCAGTCTCCTCGACCACTTACGCCCGAATGGAGAAGTGCTCACGGGAGTCGAATCGGAGCAGGCTCTTCGCGTCGGCTACCGCGAGCTGCTCCTCGGCATCGCAGCGGCCGACCTCGGGCATCTGGTCGAACCCGGTCTTCGCCAGCCCCCCTATGCCGAGATCGGAGCCCAGCTCACCACGCTGGCCGAGGCCGCGCTGACAGTGGGGCTGCTGGTCGCGGAGGCCGAGGTGGGTGCCGGTGCCGAAGGCCGGCTGGCCGTCATCGCGATGGGTAAATGCGGTGGTCGAGAGCTGAACTATGTGAGCGACGTGGACGTCATCTTTGTCGGCGACGGAGATCTGACGGTCTCCACGCGGCTCGCCAGCACGATGATGCGCGTGGTCGGCAAGGCTTGTTTCGAGGTCGACGCGGCGTTGCGGCCGGAGGGTAAGGCGGGTGCCTTGGTCCGGACCCTCGACGGGCACGCCGCTTATTACCAGAAGTGGGCCAAGACCTGGGAGTTCCAGGCCTTGCTCAAAGCACGGCCGGTGGCGGGTGACGCCGAACTCGGGCGCCAGTACGCGGAGATGGTCGCACCGAAGGTCTGGGCCGCGGCCGATCGGGAGAATTTCGTCCCTGAAGTCCAGAAGATGCGGCGCCGCGTCGAAGGGCACGTGCCTTCCGCGCACGCGGAGCGGGAGCTCAAGCTGGGGCGCGGAGGCCTCCGCGACGTCGAGTTCGCCGTGCAGTTGCTGCAATTGGTCCATGGCAGGATCGACGCGGATCTGCGATCTCCGTCCACGATGGACGCGCTCGCCGCCTTGGGTGACGGCGGCTATGTCGGCCGGAAGGATGCCGCGGAGCTCGCGTCGTCATACGAGTTCCTCCGGACCATCGAGCATCGGCTTCAGCTTCGCAGGCTCCGGCGCACGCACCTGTTCCCTGCCGCTTCGGACGTCAGCGAGTTGCGAACGATCGCGAGGGCGAGCGGTGTGCGGCCGGCTCGGGGCAAGAGTGAGGGGGACGTCCTGCTGGCGGAGTTCCGCCGCCATCTGCAGAGCATCCGACGGCTTCACGAAAAGCTCTTCTATCGGCCTCTCCTGCAATCTGTCGCGAACGTGCCGACTGAAGCGCTCCGGCTGACGACGAAACAGGCAGAGAGCCGTCTCGCCGCGCTCGGCTATGCGGCTCCGGACGGCGCCCTCCAGCACATCAAGGCGTTGACCGCGGGAATGTCACGTCGGGCTGCCATCCAGCAGGCCCTGCTGCCGGTTTTGCTGGACCTTCTCGCTGACACTCCGGACCCTGACCGCGGTCTGCTGTCGTATCGGAAGGTCTCCGAAGCGCTTGAGGAAACGCCTTGGTACCTCAGGGTTCTCCGGGACGAGGGCGCAGTCGTCGAGCGGCTCGCTTTCCTGCTGGGCACCTCGCGACTGGTACCCGACCTGCTGGCGAGAGCGCCCGAGGTCCTGCAGCTGCTCGGTGATCCCGCGCGGCTGGCCGGTCGCACTCCGGCAGAGGTGGCCACCTCGCTGCGAGCCGCGGTACGGCGGCAACCGGGGTTGAACGCCGCGGTCGCGGCCGCGAGATCGCTCCGCCGTCACGAGATGCTGCGGATTGCGTCGGCAGATCTTCTGGGGTTGCTGGATGTTCCCGCGGTCTGCGCGGCATTGTCGAGCGTGTGGGTCGCTGTGCTTCAAGGTGCCTTGGCCGCTGCTTTTCGCCAGCGTCAGGCGGAGCTCGGGCAGACCCCCGCGAAGATCGCTGTCATCGGCATGGGACGCCTGGGCGGGGCCGAACTCGGCTATGGATCTGACGCGGATGTTCTCTTCGTGTGCGAGCCCGCGGAAGGGGTGTCGGACTCCGAAGCCGCGAAGTTCGCTTCCTCGGTCGCCGAGACGGTGCGCAAGATCCTCGGGGCCCCGAGCCCCGATCCTGCGCTGGTCGTCGACGCCGATCTCCGTCCGGAGGGGCGGAGCGGCCCGTTGGTGCGAACCCTGGAGTCCTACCGCAGCTACTACGGTCGTTGGGCGGAGGTCTGGGAGTCGCAGGCGCTGCTCCGCGCGCGGTTCATCGCAGGCGACGATGACCTTGGCGCTCGGTTCATCGAGATGATCGACCCCATTCGATACCCGAAAGCGGGCCTCGACGCGGTTCGGGTGCGGGAGATCAGGCGGATCAAGGCTCGGGTGGAGACGGAGCGGATGCCCAAGGGCGCCGACCCGACACGGCACACGAAACTCGGCCGCGGAGGGCTCGCCGACGTGGAGTGGACCGTGCAGCTTATGCAGCTGCGCCATGGGCACGAAGTCGAGGGACTTCGGACCACTTCGACGATCGAGGCGCTGAAATCCGTGGCAGAGGCGGGGCTCGCCGAGCCCGCAGAGATCGAATCCCTGACCGAGGCCTGGCTGCTGGCGACGCGTGTGCGCAACGCCGGGATGCTGGTCCGTGGCAAGGCCGTCGACGAGATCCCTAGCTCCGGCCGGGACCTGGCCGCGGTCGCGCGAGTGCTCGGTTACTCGGCCGATGACGATCCAGGCGAGTTCCTCGATGCCTACCGACGGACGACGCGACGTGCTCATGCGGTCGTGGAGACCCTCTTTTACCAGGGTTGACCGCTTTGACCTGCAGTAAGTGAGCAAGGGACCTTTGCTGCCGCCTGCCCGGAATGGACGGGGCGGTAGCAAAGGTCCCTTGCTCACACTCGGCGTCGCGGACGGTGAGTGGCGCTTACAGTGGACCGGTGACTGTGCGCGAGCCATTTCGCACCCGGATCAAGGTGCGTCATTACGAGCTGGACACCCTTGGCCATCTCAACCACGCCGTCTACCACTCGTACGGTGAGGTCTCCAGACTCGAGCTGATGGAGCTTGCCGGCGGCCTCAACTCCGGCATGCGCGACGCGAATCTCGCCTTCGTGCTGCTCGAGTCCCATATCGTGTTCCGGCGAGAGCTTCGTGCGGGCGATGTCGTCGACGTGACCTGCGACGCCAAGTTCGGCACCGGCAAGACCTTCCATATGGACTCGAACATCTACAAGGTCGATGGCACCCTCTCCGCGGAGATCACGTGCACGCTGGGGCTGATGGATCTCGAGCGGCGCAAACTGGTGGACGACCCGCGTGGGCGCATCGAGCGTGCAGGAGTCGATCTGAAGGTGCTCTCCACTTCGGAGTAGCCGTACCGCGAATGACCAAATAAGAAACGCCGGTGGTGAGGGCGCTTCCGCACCTCACCACCGGCGTGCTCTTGGTGTTGCCTACCGCACGATCACACGTCGTAGTACAGCGAGAACTCGTACGGGTGCGGACGCAGCCGCAGCGGGTCGATCTCGTTCTCACGCTTGTAGGAGATCCACGTCTCGATCACGTCGGGGGTGAAGACGCCACCCTCGAGCAGGTAGTCGTGGTCCGCCTCCAGCGTGTCGAGAACCGCGCCGAGGTCACCCGGAACGAGCTTGACGTTCTGGGCCTCCTCAGGCGGAAGCTCGTAGAGGTCCTTGTCGATGGGCTCCGGCGGCTCGATCTTGTTCTTGATGCCGTCGAGGCCGGCCATCATCATCGCCGAGAACGCGAGGTACGGGTTGCCGGACGAGTCCGGGCACCGGAACTCGGCGCGCTTGGCCTTCGGGTTGTTGCCCGTGATCGGGATACGGACACAAGCCGACCGGTTCCGCTGCGAGTACACCAGGCTGACCGGGGCCTCGAAGCCCGGGACGAGCCGGTGGTACGAGTTGACGGTCGGGTTGGTGAAGGCCAGCAGGCTCGGCGCGTGCTTGAGCAGGCCGCCGATGTAGTGGCGGGCGGTGTCGGACAGGCCCGCGTACCCCGACTCGTCGTGGAACAGCGGCGTGCCGTCCTTCCACAGCGACTGGTGGCAGTGCATGCCCGAGCCGTTGTCACCGGCGAGCGGCTTCGGCATGAAGGTCGCGGTCTTGCCGGCGGCGAACACGGTGTTCTTCACGATGTACTTGAACAGCTGCAGGTCGTCCGCAGCGTGCAGGAGCGTGTTGAACTTGTAGTTGATCTCGGTCTGCCCGGCAGTGCCCACCTCGTGGTGCGCGCGCTCGATCTCGAAACCGGAGCCCTGCAGGTTGCGGACGATCTCGTCGCGAAGGTCGGCGAAGTGGTCGACCGGCGGGACCGGGAAGTAGCCGCCCTTGAACTTCGTCTTGTAACCCTGGTTGCCGCCCGGCACGTCGGCACCGGTGTTCCACCAACCCTCGACGGAGTCGATCTCGTGGAACGAGGCGTGCTCGGCCGAGTCGAACCGGATCGAGTCGAAGATGTAGAACTCGGCCTCCGGGCCGAAGAACACGTTGTCGGCGACGCCGTACTCGGAGATGTACTGCTCGGCCTTGCGCGCGATGTTGCGCGGGTCGCGGCTGTACGCCTCACGGGTGAACGGGTCGTGCACGAAGAAGTTCAGCGAGAGCGTCTTCGCCTTGCGGAACGGGTCGATACGCGCGGTTTCGGGGTCCGGGAGGAGCAGCATGTCGGATTCGTGGATCGACTGGAAACCACGCACCGAGGAGCCGTCGAAGGCCAGGCCTTCTTCGTAGGCTTCTTCGTTGAACGCCTTCGCCGGAACGGTGAAGTGCTGCATAACGCCGGGCAGGTCGCAGAACCTGACGTCGACGACCTCTACGTTCTCGTCGGCGATAAGGCGCTGAATGTCGTCTGGAGTAGTGGGCACCCTCGGTGACTCCTTCTCGTTCGTTGCCGGCGGCAGTACTCTCTTCGGCTCACGCTAAGAGCGCGGTGTTGCCCGACCGTCACCCGTATGTTTCGCCGGTGTTAACGGGGCGGCGATATCGGGTAGTCGACCAGGGCGAATGTGGCCCGCGCCACCGGCATACCCTGGATGGGTGGCGAGATGGACCGGAGAATGGCTGCCCGGAGCCGGTGACGAGACGACTGCCGGTGGCGAGGGTACGCAGCGGTGGCGTGGCGAGCGACTCGGCTTGCCCCAATCAGGTGTCGGTTCGGTAGCAGGCGGCGGCGCGCGCCTTCTCGGGCTGATCATCGATCTGGTTCTCGCCTCGCTGGTCACGACCATCTTCGTGACTCCCAGCCTTCAGGATCCGGCTGTCATGCAGACCTTCAACCTCTGGTCGGTCGGCGTCTGGGCGGCGATCACGGTCATTCCCGCAGCCTTCTTCGGCTTCACCCCCGGTATGGCGGTGGTCGGGATCCGCGTCGCCAGGCTCGACGGCGCGCAAATGATCGGAGTGTGGCGTGCGGTCGTGCGCGCGGCACTGACGTTCGTGATCATTCCGGCCGCGATCCGCAACATCGACGGCCGAAGCTGGCTCGACCGGCTGACCGGGACCGTCGTGATCCGTATGCGATGACCTCGGAGGGGAGCAAGGGACCTTTGCTCTCGCCGGGGCGTGCCGCGGTCTGACCGGCCGTGGTCAGGCGGCCGGTGCCGCGGGAGCGCTTCCTAGGTCCGGTGGCGGGCGTTGCCGAGCGCGGCGGTGCGCCGCTCGTAGCTCCTGGATCACCACCAGCGGCTCGTCACGCAGCTGTGCCGGGCCTACCAGGACGACAATGAGCCCTGGAGCGGCCAGCGCTGGAATTTTGGGCGACTTATCCGGTTCGAGAGAGGCCTCGTCGTGGCGGACCTGCAAGGCGACGCCGACCTGCGACCACCAGGCGTCGGCGACTCCGACCACCGCTCCGTCCGACGTCCGTAGCTCCGCCCTCCGCGTGGCTGTGGGCAGACCGCTGCGCTCCAGCACGGACTCCAACCACTGCTCGATGGCGGAGTCGACCCCGTCTTGGAGGGCATTGACGACGATCCGGGGGAGTGCGGAGCCGATCGTGCTGGCCTGGGCAAGCTCGGCTCGAAGCTCCTCCGGAGTGCAGAGCCCGCGATGGACCGCGTCGTGGATCATGGCCCGCACCGAGTTGAGCTCATCCATCCGTCGTGCCGCGTCGATCAGGGCCCGGGCGAGCGGAGCGACGGGGAGTCCGTCGATCTCTACTGGTTCCGGCAGATGGATCGTTCGTTCCACGACAGCGAATCCCCAGGTGGCCACTTTGCTCCGGTGGGGGATCAAGGTGTGCGCACGTCTTTCTGGTGGGAGTCTTCGTACTCCGTACAACCTGGCGGCCTGTACGCCGGTGAGCATCGCCTCCGGGCCCGCGTGAGTCAGCGCGACTTTCAAGCTCTGATGCTTGGTCGGCGTGGTGTTGGTGAGGAGGATGACGCCGGGTATGGGACGTCTCCACGGACCGCCTTCTCGGCAATATCGAGAGATCGAGGAGTGTGAATAGCCCAGGGCGACAAGTTTCGCCCGGGCGGCTACGCCGTCCGGGAACATCGCTGCCAGCATCTTCTGCCGGGCGCTTGAGGTTTTGTCCACGCAGTGATCATGCGACCACCCACCGACAGTTTTTCGCCCGAAGACGGATCAGGGGTCCTTTGCTACCACCTAGCGGTAGCAAAGGACCCCTGATTCTCGTTTGGTCAGCGGCGGCGGATGGTGCGTTGGACGTTGCGCATCTTCGCGCTGGCGGGCATCGGGCCCTTGGGCATGGCCGCACCGCGGCTGCCGAGGGCGGCCAGCTTCGCTTCCAGCGCGTCGACCTGGGCGGGCTTGAGGTTGCGCGGAAGCTTCATCAGGTAGCCCTGGAGCTTCTTCAGTGGCACCTGCTGCTCTTCGTTCCCGATGATCACGTTGTAGATCGGGGTCTCACCGATCAAGCGGGAGACACGCTTCTTCTCCTGCGCGAGCAGGGACTTCACGCGGTGCGGCGCTCCCTCGGCGACGAGCACGACACCCGGGCCGCCGAGCACTCGGTGCACGGCGTCGAGCTGGGTCGTGGCCGCCACGGTCGGCGTCACCTTCCAGCGGCCTCGCATGTTCTCGAGCGCCCAGGCCGCAGCGCCGGGCTGCCCGTCGGCCTTCGAGTACACGGTCTTCTGAACCCGCCTGCCGAAGATGATCACAGCGGCGAGCGCGCCGAGCAGGATGCCCAGCGGCAGCACGACCCAGTGGACGTCGAAGATGAACCCGATGCCGAACACGACACCGGTGATGACCAGGAGCGATCCGACCATCCAGGGGATGAGCGCCTTGTCTTCCTTGCGCTGCATCTTGAAGGCCTCGAAGATCTGCCCGCGGCGAGCCTTGCTCGCGGCGCGCTTCTCCTTCTTGGCCAGCTTCGCTGCTTCCTTGTCCTGCTTTCCCGCCATGTGACCAGGATACGGCCGCGTGCCCTGCGCCGAACCCGTCGGGCCCTCTGCGAGGATCGGGGCGTGGTTAGCGCATCGTCCCCGAAGAGTCGTCCAGGCCTGCTCGATGGGCTCGATCCCGAGCAGCGCGCCGCCGCCTGCGCGCCGAGGGGGCCGGTCTGTGTCCTCGCGGGAGCGGGGACCGGCAAGACGAGGACGATCACGCACCGCATCGCCCACCTGGTCCGTTCCGGGCACGTCGCCGCTGGTCAGGTGCTCGCGGTCACCTTCACGACCCGCGCGGCGGGCGAGATGCGCACGCGTCTTCGGGGGCTGGGTGTCGACGCCGCCCAGGCGCTCACCTTTCACGCCGCCGCTCGCCGCCAGCTTCGCTACTTCTGGCCGCAGGTGGTCGGTGACCGGCCGTGGGAGCTCCTCGAGAACAAGTTCCGGTACATCAGCCAAGCCGCCAACAAGGCCGGACTCGGCACCGAGACGGAGCTCCTGCGCGACCTAGCCAGTGAGATCGAGTGGAGCAAGGCCTCTTTGGTATCACCGGACGACTACCCGACGATCGCCGCGCGCACGCAGCGGGACACACCGGCTCCCGCGTCGCAGGTCGCGGAGGTCTACCGCAACTACGAGAAGGTCAAGAACGCCGCGCAGGTGCTCGACTTCGACGATCTGCTCCTGCACACCACCGCAGTCCTCGAGGAGCACACGGTGGTGGCCCAGGAGTTCCGTGAGCGCTACCGCTGCTTCGTCGTCGACGAGTATCAGGACGTCACCCCGCTGCAGCAGCGGTTGCTCGACGCCTGGCTCGGCGGCCGCGACGATCTGACCGTCGTCGGCGACGCCAACCAGACCATCTATTCGTTCGGTGGGGCTTCCCCCCGTCCGCTGCTGGAGTTCACACGGAGGTTTCCCGAGGCGACGGTCGTGCGGCTCGAACGGGACTACCGGTCGACTCCGGAGGTCGTGGCTCTCGCCAACCAGGTGATCGGTGCCGCGCGTGGCCGTCCTGCGGGGTCGAGGTTGAAACTGATCGGCCAGCGTCCTTCCGGGCCCGTCCCGCGGTTCGCCGAATATGACGACGAGACCGCCGAGGCCGCGGCCGTCGCCCGCAGGATCCGTGATCTCCTCGACAGCGGAGTGGCGGCCAGCGAGATCGCCGTGCTCTACCGCGTCAACGCCCAGTCGGAGGCTTACGAGCAGGCCCTGGCCGAGATGGGGATCCCGTACCTGGTCCGTGGCGGCGAGCGGTTTTTCGCCAGGGCGGAGGTCCGGCAGGCGATGTCCGCGTTGCGGATGGCGTCGACCGACGCCGACACCGGCGAACTGGTGACTCGGGTCCGCTCCGTGCTCGCGAAAGTAGGGCTTACGGACCAACCTCCCGCCGGAGGCGCGGCAAAAGAGCGATGGGACGCGCTTCTCTCGATCGTCGAGTTGGCCGAGGAACTGGCCTCCACCGTCGACGACGCGGATCTGCCGCGTTTCGTGGCAGAGCTCGAGCAGCGGGCGACAGCGCAGCACCCGCCCACGGTGGAGGGCATCACCCTGGCGTCGCTTCACGCGGCGAAAGGGCTCGAATGGGACGCTGTGTTCCTTGTGGGGCTCGCCGAGGGGACCATGCCGATCCTCCATGCGGACGGCGATGAGGCGGCCATCGAAGAAGAGCGCCGCCTCTTCTATGTCGGTGTCACTCGGGCGCGAGAGCACCTCTCGCTCTCGTGGGCCTTGGCCAGGACATCGGGAAATCGCCGCAACCGGCGCCGCAGCCGCTTCCTCTACGGCCTCATCCCCGAAGATCATCCGGCGGCGAGGGTTGCTCGCTCACAGCAGCCGAAGCAGCCCGGAAACAAAGCTCGGTGCCGAGTGTGCGGCGGGCCGTTGCCGGAGACTCTCGACATCAAGCTGGGCAGGTGCTCCCGTTGTCCGTCCAACGTGGATGAGCAGCTGCTCGAGAAGCTGAAGTCTTGGCGGGGGGAGCGCTCGCGTGAGCTCAAAGTGCCGGCCTTCGTCGTTTTCACGGACGCGACGCTGGTCGCCATCGCCGAGCAGCGGCCGACGGACGATACGGCGTTGTGCGCCATCTCCGGGATCGGCGCGACGAAGCTCGAACGCTTCGGAGCGGAGGTTCTCGACGTCGTACGGGCGTCGGTGGAGTCTTGACCGCGTTCCAGGCATGATCCACGCGGCGAACCTGCTGCTCAGAGCCGATCTTCGCAACTTCGACGGATTTTCTGGGAAATAAGTTGCCCCGGTGCGGCCGGTGGCAATAACCTGCAGGTACCGGGCGGGAAGAGCCCGGACTGGGGAAGAACATCTACAACACAGCGTAGACCGCAGGGCGGTTCGCGCGCGACAGAGAAAGGTGGTGCCGGTGAAATGACGATCAACATGATGCTCACGAACCCTGGCACCCGTCTGTCCTGCGTCGCGGATGTCCCGCAGGCTCAGCGCCAGGGCACCTTTGTGCCTGTGAGCATCCTCGCCGCCCGCGGCACCCAGCGTTTCGACCTCGGCCGGATCGCCGCTGAAGAAACCTTCTCGCACGCCGCCGCCTTCGGTGGGGCGTACGAGAACGGTGGCGTCGATCTGCCGGTCATCAAGCAGTTCCGTGTTCCGTTGTCCATACGGGAGCGAAGTTCCTGACCTAGTCAGGACGAGAGGCTCACGAAGGCCGCGGAACCGGTTACCGGATCCGCGGCCTTCGTGTTTTTGCTGCACAAACAAGTTGGCTGCACAACCTAATTGGGGTTCAGCGTTGTCCAGTTCCACCGTGAGTACGAAATCCGTTACGGCACAGAGGAGTGCACTTATGTCATCGGCCATTGCTTTCGCGCCGGGGGAGGCTCTGCCTTTCGCCGACGCCGGCGTCGTGGACCTGCTCGACGCCATCGACTCGCCTGAGTCGATGCTTCCCTGCCGTTCGGGTGACGCGGACCTCTGGTTCGCCGAGTCGCCGGCAGAGCTCGAGCGGGCGAAGGCGTTCTGCGCGGACTGCCCGGTCCGTTCCGCTTGTCTCGCGGGTGCCCTTTCCCGGCGTGAGCCGTGGGGTGTCTGGGGTGGCGAGATCTTCGAGCGTGGCGTCGTCGTCGCGCGGAAGCGGCCCCGTGGCCGCCCCCGGAAGAACCCGGTCGTCGAGCCCGCCGCCGAGGCCCGCCCCGTCGCGCGCAAGGTCGAGCGGAGCGCTGCGGCATGACCGTCGAACTCATCACCACCAGGGATTACGAGGCGCTGACGGGAACTCACGCGCCGACCGAATTGAACGAGATCAAGGTCGAGGAGACCAGCGAAATGTTGCTTTATGAAGAACTGTCCAGGGCTCGAATACGAGACCTCGAGGAGGGAGTCCGCGCGCAGCGGGCTCGAAGCGGCCCGCGCGCCGCACGCAGGTGGACCAAGGTCGCCCGCTGGGCGGCCAGGCGAGCCGAGCGCCTTCAGGCCTGACCACTCGGGGGAGCGGGGGACCTTTGCTACCACCAGCGCGGTGGTAGCAAAGGTCCCCCGCTCCCTTTTGGGGCGTGGCGCGGCTCGGCTTGGTGTTCACTGGGGGAATGGCCGTACACACGCACGACGACATCGACTGGGCCGATCGGCTTCGATCGCTTCGCATGGCTGAGGCACTCGACGCCGAGCCGATGCGGGAGGCGGCTCGACGGCTGCTGAAGGGCATGCCGGATGGCCCGACCATCCTCGACGTCGGTTGCGGCGCGGGCGGGATGAGCGTGCTCTTCGCCGAGGAGCTCGCTTCCGTCGGTGCCAAGATCGTGCTGGTCGACGCGACCGAGCACCTGCTCGCCGAGGCGCACCGCGTCGTCCGCGCGGCCGCGGGCGACAGAGCCACCGTCGAGACGATCCACGCGGACGTGGCCGATGACGCGTTGGCCGCCAAGCTTCCTCCCGCCGATCTGGTCTGGGCTTCCCGCGTGGTCCATCACCTGCCCGATCAGCAGGCGGCCATCGACACCCTCGCCCGCGCCGGCGGCCTGGTCGCCATCTCCGAGGGTGGCCTGGACTTCAACTGTCTCCCTTGGGATCTCGGCATCGGCCGTCCCGGGCTCGAGGACAGGCTGCTCGCCGCGCGCGGCGAGTGGTTCGCCGAGATGCGGGCAGGGATTCCCGGCTCCGTGCCCATGCCCTACGGCTGGAATGTCGCGCTTCATCAGGCAGGCCTCACCGACATCGACTCCTTCGGCGTGCTCATCCACCATCCGGCGCCCGGACCGGACCTGCTGCGGGAGTTCATCGTCGAGCGGCTGACCTGGCTGAGCGAGGTGGCAGGTGACCGCCTCGCCGATGATGACCACGAGACCGTTGCCGCGTTGGTGGATCCAGCGAATCCGGCCTTCCTCGGCGCGCGCCAGGACCTGTTCCTGCAGGGAGCGAAAACGATCCATTGCGGACGGCGGTCGTGAACGACCCGCTCGGCTGCTCGTTGTGCGGCCGGATCCGCGGCGTCGACGAGGAGCCGGCGCAGACGCTCGCTTGGGTTTCCACCCGTGAGAAGAACGTCGTGCGCTGGATGTGCCCCGTCTGCGCTCGCCGCCACACCCGCGACATCGAGGGAAAGCTGCCGGACGAGTACTGGTGAACCTCTCAGGCCGCGTCGATGCGGCCGATCGTACGAACCTTCGGCCTCGGTGTCCGTGCCGCTTCGGCGAACGCCCTGACGAGCTCGGCCGCGACTTCCATCGGCACCTTCCTCATCTGGTCGATGGTGCAGCGCACCAGTACTGTGCCGGTCGCGGTCAGCGCCAGCGGGTGGAAGTTCGCGGCGCCCTGTTTCGGGGCACGGAACTGCCACGCCATGCCGATGTCGTCCCACCAGGCATCGGCGGTGCCGATGGGGCGCCCTCGCCGGTCGCAGAGCGTCGTGTTCCACGAGGGCGACGGCAGCGGACAGCCTCTGAGGACCTTCTGCGCCAGCCCATGCGCGTACGTCTCTTCGGGATCGACGCGCCGCAAGGCCGCCCGCACCGCGGCCGAACCCCGTCGGTTGCCGGAATCGAGCTCCTCGCTGAGTTCGTCGAGCGTGCACAGGCCCCAATACAGCGGCAGCGTGATCAGTTCGTCGATTCGCGAGGGGTCGAGCTCCAACCGGGCGAGATCGAGCGCGGCCCTGGCCGGTGGGGCGAACGGAACACCGTCGATCAAGGTCGGCGGCGGCATCCGCGTGGTTCTTCGCGGCAGCATGCCGGGCTCCGCGGGCACGCGGCGGTACTCGGGGACAAGGAGATGGACCTCCCGCGTCACCGGGCACTCGACGCCTCGTGCGCGTAGCGCGTCGGCACCCGTCACCACCACGTCCGGCCCGAACCGTGCGACAGCGGCTTGCAGCAGCTGAAGGCGGGTGGGCGCGGCGTCGCGCAACAGGATCACACCCGGCATCAGCCTTCGCCAAGGACCGCCCGGGCCACAGAGCTTCGCGGCGTAGCGCGCGGTGACGCCCGCCTTGCGCAGCTCGCGGCTGGTGATGATCCCGGATTCGCTGGTGTTACTGAGCGCCATGAGTCGGGCGCTTCGTGTAATGGTCATGAATCGAGGATGACCGCTGGGCCGACCGGGTGGAACCGCTTCCGCGAACTTGTGGACAACTCGCCCGGGCGAGCCCGTTTTCCGCTCAGTCGCAACGTTCCCTGTGGATAACTTTCTCAGGCCGCGAAGCCCGGCTGCCAGCGTTCGACGATCGCGCGGGCGGGGATCTCGGCGTCGAGCTGGCAGAGGATGCCGGTCGATCCGGCGGTCACCCGGTGGATCATCAGGTACTCGGGCGGGAGGTTGAGGGAGCGGCCGATCCGGAAATCCCGGCCGCGGGTGTCGCCGACCCGGCCCGCCTGCCGTTGCATCCAGCGGCGGGTGAAGTGGAACGTGTCCCCTGCCAGCGGTTCGGTGAATGGGGCCAGGTAGGCGAGTACGTCGTCGGCCCGCAGATCCGCGTCGGCCCGGATGAAGCCGGACTCCCTGAGCAGCCGCATCAGCTTCGCGGACTCACCGTCGAGCGCCAGCCGGGTCATCTCGCCGAGGTGCTGCGGAATCCCCTCCGGTAGCCTGGACACTCCGCCGAAGTCGATGACACACAGCCTGCCGTCGGCGGTCAGCATGAAGTTGCCGGGGTGAGGGTCCGAATGCAGGAGCCGGGCTCGCTCAGGGGACGAGTAGTGGAACTCGGTGAGCAGGCGGCCGGCGCGGTCCCGGGTCTCCTTGTCGCCGCCGGCGATGATCTTCGAAAGCGGTGTGCCGGTGGCCCACTCCGTGACGACGACCTTCGGCGCACTGGCGACCACACGGGGGATCAGGAAGCCAGGGACGCCTTCGAACGCCTTCACGAAGTCACGCTGATTCTGGGCTTCCGCCTGGTAATCGAGCTCTTCGTTCATCCGTTCGGCGAGTTCCGCCAGGAGCGGTTTCACCTCGGTCCCCGGAACGAAGGCCTGGAACAACCTGCTGAAACGCTGGAGCTGCCGAAGGTCGCTCCGCAAGGCGTCGTCGGCCCCCGGGTACTGCACCTTGACGGCGACTTCGCGACCGTCGTGCCAGGTCGCGCGGTGGACCTGGCCGATGCTCGCGGACGCGGCGGGCTGGTCGTCGAAGGCCGCGAATCGCTGCCGCCAGGTGCGCCCCAGCTGCTCGGCGAGGACTCGATGGGTCTGCCGGGTGGGCATGGGCGGCGCGGCCGCCTGAAGCTTCGTCAGGGCCTCGCGGTAGGGCTTCGCCATCTCGTCCGGCACTGCGGCCTCGAAGACGCTGAGCGCCTGGCCGAACTTCATGGCGCCGCCTTTGAGCGTGCCAAGGACCTCGAAAAGCTGCTCCGCGGCCTTGGCCGACAGCGTCGCGCTGACCTCTTCGGCGCTTTGCCCGGTCAGCCGCCTGCCCCAGCCGCCGACCGCCCGTCCCGCTATGCCGAGGGGGATACTGGCCAGCTTCGCCGTTCGCGCGGCCCCGTTGCGGGGGATGGCGGCGTCACGGTCCTCGGCGTTGCGGGAGTCGGTCACCTTCGCGATTCTGCCTTGATTCACTGCGCCCGCGCAGCCTGTTGAGGGAGTGTGTGTGGGCTACGTCGCTCGCCCTATCACCGGGCGCCGCACCCGCATCCGGTGTGCGGCGGCCAGTCGCGGTGCCGGATCGTGCCGTCGAAGAAGTCGATCTCCAGCGTCGCGTTCCACGCGGGCGGAGTCCGGTCGCCGGGGGTCAGGAGCCGGAGCGCCTGTGCGGCGGCCAGCGCGGCGCACGCGTGGACGGCGCCGAGGTCCGGCTGCTGCACATGTCCCGCGAGCTGGCTCGCGACCCTCGGCCAGGAGTCGTCGCGGCCGGCACGGTGCAGGTCGGCGCAGCGCAGGCAACTGCTGCGGCCGGGCACCACGAGCGGTCCGACGATGCCGATCCCGTCCCGGACACGTACCGGGAGGTGGTTGACCCCGTCACGGACGAGCTCCTCGACCAATTCGGGTGCCGGGACCACGGCGTCGGTGAGCAGGACGAGCTCCGGCCGTCGGTCCGAATAGAGCCGGGTGGTCGCCGTGTCCGTCCCGGTGCGGTGCACCACCTGGACCAGCGCCTCCCGGCGGGGCATGCCGATTTCGGCTTCGGTGTAGCCCGAGCCCAGGTCACGTTCGGAAACCGTGCCCGTCGCCCGGACGTCGATGTGCCCGACGCCGCTGTTGGCGAGCAGGACGGCGATGGCCACGGCCAGCCTGCCGTCGCCGTGGATCGCCACCGCGGTGCGCCTGCGGCGTGCCGCCATCGCGGCCTGATGGTGACGGGCGCGAAGCGGCCAAAGTCCTGTCTCCGGTCTCGGTCTCGGATGCCGTTCCGACTGTCCCGCGTCGGTCAGGAGTCCTCGGGCCGTCAGGTCCGTCATCAGGTCCCGCAGCTGTTCGTCGTGTTCGCTCTGCGCGAGCACGATGTCGTCCGCGGCCCGCTTTCCGTCCAGTCCGCGGACGGCTTCGGCCACCTCGGTGGCGACTCCGGCGACCACCACGGCGTGTGCCGGGTCGAGGCCGATCTGGATCTCGCCGTTTCCCCGTTCCAGCACATCCAGGCCGGGAAGCAGGGCGGGGAAGGCGGGAAGGATGATCGATCGCAGATCGGGTTCGCGCAGGTTCATGATCGCAGGATCGCACCCACCCGCTGCCTCGCCGTCCGAAAGAACGCGAGTTATCCACAGGTTGACCCCGTTGTGGACAACTGGAGGCTGTGACCTTTCGGCGCTCGGAGTTGTCGGTGACTGGCCTTACCGTGGTCGAGTGGTCGAAGCACGGACGCCCTCATTGAGGGGCCGGGACACGACGAATCCGTCGGACACTCCCGAACACAAGGTCGAGGTACGGCGTAGCCAACGCCGTCACCGGACCGTCACCGCGTACTGGGACGAGGACACCCTCGTCGTGCTGATCCCTGCCCGGATGACCCGGGCCGAGGAGAAGCACTGGGTTGCCGAGATGCAGCGCAAGCTGCTGCGCAAAGGCCCGCGGCAGGCCGCGCCGCCGAAGGCCTCCGACGAGGCGCTGCTGGCGCGCTGCGCCGTGCTCTCGGCGAAATATCTGGACGGAAAGGCGATACCCGCGAGCGTTCGCTGGGTGCCGCCGATGAGGACGAGGTGGGCGTCCTGCACGCCGGTCGACGCGACGATCAGAGTCAGTGATCGTCTGCGCCGGGTGCCGGGGTGGGTGCTGGACTACGTCCTCGTGCACGAACTCGCGCATCTGAAGGAACCAGGGCACAACGCGGCGTTCTGGGAGCTCGTTCGCCGTTATCCCAAGACCGAACGCGCCATCGGCTACCTGGAGGGCTTGTCCTCCGCCGCCGGTTGGGGCATCGCGGCGGAGGACTGACGTGCCTCAGCTCTCGTCTTCGTCGCCCTTGGGCTTGTTCTTCTCGCGCTCGGTGCGTTCGATCTCGGCGATCGGGTCGATGCCTTCGAGCGTCGACTCGCCGTCGCCGAGGCGTTCGGAGAAGTCGAGCGGCTCGTCGAGGTCTTCGGCGGTCGGCATCAGGTCGGGGTGGGACCAGAGGCCGTCGCGCTTCTCGATGCCGTGCTGGTCGCCGACGAGCTTCCACAACGAGGAAGCCGCCCGCATCCGCCTGGGCCGGAGTTCGAGCCCGACCAAGGTGGCGAAGGTCTGCTCGGCGGGACCACCGGTGGCCCGGCGACGGCGCAGCGTCTCCCGGAGCGCGTCCGCGCCCGGCAGCCGGTCGCCGATGGCCTCGGCGACCACGACGTCGACCCAGCCTTCGACCAGTGCGAGCAGGGTCTCCAGGCGGTTCAATGCCGCCTTCTGCTCGGGCGAGGTCTGCGGCTCGAGCAGGCCGGACGACATGGCCTCTTCGATGCTGGCCGGGTTCGACGGGTCGATCCGGCCCGCGAGCTGTTCCAGTGCCGAAGTGTCGACGGAGATGCCGTTCGCGAATTCCTCGACCGTGGCCAGCAGCCGCTGCCTCAGCCAGGGGACATGGGCGAACAGCCGCTGGTGGGCGGCCTCGCGTGCGGCGATGAAGACCAGCACCTCGCTGGTCGGCAGCTCCAGGCCCTCGGTGAACTTCTCGATGTTCGCCGGCAGCAGCGCGGAGGTGGCCGCGGGGCCCAGCGGAAGGCCGACCTCGGTGGAGGTGAGCACTTCGGAAGCCAACTGAGCCAGGGCGTTGCCGAGCTGGGAGCCGAAGGCCATCCCGCCCATCTGCCCCATCATCGAGAGCAGCGGACCGGCGGCCTGCTTGGCCTCCTCGGGCAAGGCCTGGACCCACGCGCCCGAAACCTGCTGGGCGACGGGGTCGCAGAGGCGCTGCCAGGTCGGCAGGGTCTTCTCGACCCAGGTGCGTGCGGACCATGCGACGGTCGAGGTGGCTCCGGCGGGCAGGATCGTCGCGGCGTCGAGCCATAGCTCTGCCAGGTGGGCGGCGTCACGGACGGCCGTGCTCGAGTCGCCGCCAGTGGACGACGAAAAGCCGAGCTTGACGTCTCCGCTGTCGCTGCCGCTGAGGTTCTGCAACGCGATCTGTTTCGCCAGGTCGTAGTTGACCGGCCCGGTCGAGCTGCCGGCCTGGCTGAGCATCTGGCCCAGCTGGCTGAGCATCTGACCGAGCTGATTGAAGGCCTCGGCGCCGGAGGGCTGGCCGCCGGAATCCGACGGCTCGTTCTCGCCTCGTTTGTCGGGATCGGGCGGTCCGAAGCCGAACGGGGGTTTGCTCATGGCACCACCGTACGCGGGTCCCGGGATTCACAGCTCGTCAAGTGGAGTGATGAGCGTGGCCTTCACCGAGAAGCGAACACGGTCACCGTACGCTGTCACGCGTGACAGAGCCCTCGGAGGAGACCACAGGAGCGCGGAGCCGTTCGGGCTCCGCGGGTGACCAGGACCGCTCCGAACGGCGGCTGACCCGGCGCGGCTGGACGCTGCTGGTCAGCGGCGGGTTGTTCGTCGTCTTCGCGCTGGTCGGGTTCTTCATCCCGGTGCCGTATGTGGCGATCAGCCCCGGTCCGACGTACGACACCCTGGGCAAGGACGCCGCCGGGCAGTCCGTGATCCAGGTCAACGGGCACGAGATCTTCCAGACCTCCGGCGAACTGCGGATGACGACGGTTTCCCTGCGCGATGGCGGTATCACGCTGTTCAACGCGCTCGGGCTCTGGGCGAGCGGCCGGTACGCGCTGGCGCCGCGCGAGGAGTACTTCAAGCCCGGTGAGACCAACGAGCAGGTCCGCCAGGAGAACATCCAGCAGCTCCAGGACTCGCAGACCGCCGCTCAGGTCGCCGCGCTGCGCCGCAAGTTCCCGGTGAAGGTGCTCGCGAAGACGATCGTCTCCGGCAGCCCCGCGGACAAGGTGCTCGCTCCGGGAGACCGGCTTCTGGTGGTCAACGGGGCGACGGTGAAGGAAGCGACCGACGTGCGGGCCGCTCTGAACGGGACGAAGCCCGGGCAGACCGTCCAGATCACTTTCAAATCCGATGGGCAGGCCGAGCGCACCGTGCCGCTCACGCTCGCGCAGCGGCCCGACGGGCCGGAAGGCTTCATGGGCCTGACGGCGGTGGACCGCGCGGACGTTCCCTTCGACGTCAAGATCTCGCTGCAGGATGTCGGCGGACCGTCGGCGGGCCTGATGTTCGCGCTCGCGATTGTCGACAAGATGGAGCCCGGCGACCTTGCCGGTGGCAGGCACATCGCCGGAACGGGCGAGATCTCGGAGAAAGGCGTCGTCGGCGCGATCGGCGGCATCTCGTTCAAGGTGGTCGGCGCCCGCGAGGCCGGCGCCACCGACTTCCTCGTACCCGCGCACAACTGTGCCGAGGCGAAGACCGCCGCGCCCGATGGCCTGAACCTGATCAAGGTCTCCACGCTGGATGAGGCGATCACTCAGCTCGAGAACCTCAAGGCGGGGCGCCCCACCGCCTCCTGCTGACCGCTGGGGGAGCAAGGGACCTTTGCTACCACCCGTGCGTCTCGGGCCGGTGGTAGCAAAGGTTCCTTGCTCTCTTTTCGCAGGTCAGGGCAGCAGGGTCGCCTTCAGGGCTTCCAGCAGGTTGGGGGCCAGCTCCGGGTTCTCGATGATCTCGTCGACAGGGACGTCGCCGGGCTCTTCGGCCTTCCCCGCGCCGCGAAGCCGCATGACGCATGCTCCGGCACCATCCCGCAGGACGGCCGCGACGAGCCGGGCCTCGGTCCGGCGCGGGTGGTCGGCGGCCGCTTGACGCAGACGTTCGGCATCGGACTCGGGCACGACGGGAAGCTCGGCTTCGGCGTCCGGCGGCAGCACGATGATCTCCTGCGCGAGCGCGCAGCCCAGGACCAGATCGGGCCACGCGATCTGCGCCAGCGCTTCACCCAGGTCGCCCTCCGGCAGCGACTCCTGCGCGACCGGCGTCAGCGGGGCCGACGGATCGAGCTGTCCGGCCAGTTCGGGCTGCTCGTCCAGCAGCGCCGCGGTCGGGACCAGCGCGAACAACTGCGGCGGCTGATCCCATCCTCCGGAGGCGACGAACTCCTCGACTTCGCGGGCCAGGCCGGCCACGCCCTGCTGCTCACTCGGTGCCATTGGCACATCGTTCCAGGCGGCCGGGGCAGCGGCGTCCCGAGTCCGGTTTGGGCGGGTTCCGGGAACTTCCGACGGCATCCGTAGAGTTAGAGCATCAGGGGCCGCACGCGGTACGCGCGCCCCTGCGAAAAGTTCACCAAACCAGGAGCGTGTGCAGTGGCCACTCGGCCCCCCGTGAGCCTGCCGAAGCTGTCCCGGCGCAGCCGGATCCTGCTCATCATCGCCGCCGTAGTCATCCTGGCCCTGCTGCTGGGCGCGAGACTGCTGGACACCTATGTCGACTGGTTGTGGTTCGGCGAGGTCGGCGCCCGGACGGTCTTCAGCACGGTGTTGATCACCCGTGTCATCTTGTTCTTCGCCGTCGGGCTCCTGGTGGGTGGCTCGCTCGCGGTCAGCTTGATGATCGCGTACCGGTCGCGGCCCGTCTTCGTGCCTATTTCCGGCAACGACGATCCGCTCGCGCGTTACCGGTCGGCGATCGTCGGCCGGATCCGTCTTTTCGGCATCGGCATCCCGGTGCTCACCGGGCTCATCGCCGGCGCTTCCGCGCAGAGTGACTGGCAGGTCGTCCAGCTGTTCCTGAACGGCACGCGATTCGGGCAGACCGACCCCGAATTCGGCAACGACGTCGGCTTCTACGCCTTCGACCTGCCGTTCTACAACTGGCTCCTGGGCTGGCTGTTCATCTCCGTCGTCATCGCGTTCTTCGGCGCGCTGATCGCGCACTACATCTTCGGCGGCATCCGGCTCGCGGGTAAGGGCGGCCAGCTCGCCGGCCCCACCCGGGCCCAGCTCGCCATCACCATCGGCATCTTCGTGCTGTTGAAGGCGGTCGAGTACTTCTTCGATCGCTACAACCTGCTGCTCTCCGACAGGGGGGCGCCGCTGTTCATCGGTGCGACCTACACCGACCTGAACGCGGTGCTGCCCGCGAAGCTGATCCTTCTGTGCATCTCGGTGATCTGTGCCGTCGCGTTCTTCGCCGGCGCGTTCCTGCGCAACCTGCAGCTTCCCGCGATCGCGCTGGTGCTGCTGATCCTGTCGAACGTGCTCGTCGGCGTCGCGTGGCCGGCCGTGCTCGACCAGTTCTCGGTGCGTCCCAACGCGAACGAGAAGGAGTCCGCGTCGATCCAGCGCAACATGGACGCGACCCGTCAGGCGTTCGGGCTCACCAACGTCGAGTACAAGGACTACACCGGAAAGTCCGAGGCGACCTCCGCGGAGATCAAGGCGGACAAGGGGACCGTTCCGAACATCCGGCTCCTCGACCCGAACATCCTCAGCGACACCTTCACCCAGCGCGTCGGCCGTGAGAACTTCTACGGCTTCCCGTCGAAGCTCGACATCGACCGCTACACCCTCAACGGGGTCACGCAGGACTACATCGTCGCGGCCAAGGAGATCAAGACCGAGGGGCTGACCGGCAACCAGACGAACTGGATCAACAAGCACCTCGTCTACACGCACGGAAACGGCTTCGTCGCCGCGCCCGCCAACACGATCGACCGTGCGCTGAAGGACGCGAACTCCGACGGCGGTTACCCGATCGCCACGACCAGCGACACCCAGAACCCGGCCGGCGCCGGCTCGACCGACCCGAACAAGCCGGGCATCAAGGTGGACGAGCCCCGCATCTACTACGGCGAGCTGGCGACCGACGCCGCGTACGCGATCGTCGGCGGCAAGGCCGGACAGGCGCCCGGTGAGTACGACACCGCCGTCGACCGCGCCTACATCTACAAAGGCTCCGGCGGCGTGCCGATCGACAACTGGTTCAACCGGCTCGTCTTCGCCGCCGAGTACGGCGAGCGGAACATTCTCTTCTCCGACGCGATCGGCGACGGATCCAAGATCATGTTTAACCGCGAACCGCGGGACCGCGTCGCCAAGGTCGCCCCGTGGCTGACCCTCGACGGTGACCCGTATCCGGCGGTCGTCAACGGCAAGATCATCTGGATCGTCGACGGCTACACCACGATGAACAACTTCCCGTACGCCCAGCAGACCCAGCTCGGCCAGGCGACCAACGACTCGCTCAGTGGCACCACCCGCCAGGCGAACTCCTCGCTCAACTACATCCGCAACTCGGTCAAGGCCACCGTCGACGCGTTCGACGGCACCGTGACCCTGTACGGGGTCGAGGACAACGAGCCGGTGCTGAACGCCTGGAAGAACGTCTTCCCGGGCCTGGTCAAGCCGAGCAGCGAGATCTCGCCGGACCTGCGGTCGCACTTCCGCTACCCCGAAGACCTCTTCAAGGTGCAGCGGGAACTCCTGTCGAAGTACCACGTGAACAACCCGGCGGAGTTCTACGCACAGCAGGCCTTCTGGAGCGTTCCGCAGGACCCGACGCAGGAAGGCGGCGTGAACGCGTCCGCATCCGGTGTCGCGAACCAGCCCGGCTACTACGTTCTGGCCACCGTGCCGGGAGACACCAAGTCGCGGTTCCAGCTCACCAGTTCACTGACCGGTCTCCAACGGCAGTACCTGGCGGCCTGGATGTCGGTGTCCTCGGATCCCGAGGACTACGGGAAGATGCGCGTCCTGAGACTGCCGACAGGTGCCAGCGGCTCGACCCAGGTGGACGGTCCCGTCCAGGTCCAGAACAGATTCCAAAGTGACCCGCGGGTCGCGCAGGACCGGACGCTGTTCAACAACCCGAACGTCACGGTCACGTACGGAAACCTGATCACCCTGCCTGTCGCGAACGGCTTCCTCTACGTGGAACCGGTCTACATCCGGCAGCGGAACCAGCTGAGCTATCCGCAGCTGGCTCGGGTCCTGGTCTCCTACGGCACCAAGATCGGTTTCGCGCCGACGCTCAACGAAGCCCTGGACCAGGTCTTCGGCCCAGGCACGGGCTCGGGGGTCACGCCGCCGCAGACCGGAGGCGCACCCGGAACGACCACACCGCCGCCCCCGGGCACCACGACGCCGCAGCCGCCCGCCAGTGGTAACCCGGCGCTCGACAAGGCCGCGGGCGACATGCACGACGCTTGGGTCAAGTTCCGCGCCGCCCAGCAATCCGGCAACTACGCCGACCAGGGTGCCGCCCTGGCCGCGCTCGAAGCCGCTTCGAAGGCCTACGAGGCGGCCAAGGCCAACCCGCCGGCGTCCGGTGCGCCCCCGGCCTCCGGCCAGCCGGGAGGGTGACGTCGCTTACCTAAAGGGCACCTGCTTTGCGCCTGCTCGAAACGCAGGCGTAAGGTAGGTGTCACGACGCGGGGTGGAGCAGCTCGGTAGCTCGCTGGGCTCATAACCCAGAGGTCGCAGGTTCAAATCCTGTCCCCGCTACAGAGGTTGGAGGCTCGTGTCTGCGGAAAGCGCAGACCGGGCCTCCTTCGCATTTGTCCCGGGGGTCGAACCCCCGGACCCCCGCCAGGAGGGCTTCGCCCCCTGGACCCCCGGAGTGAGTGGGTCGCCTCGGTGCCCAGGGTGACGGTGGTAGCGGGGGACCTTTGCTACCACGTGGGAGAGCAAGGGACCTTTGCTACCACGTGGGGGCGGTCCAGCAGGCATAGCCGTCGGGGCGGTACAGGATGGCTTCAGTGCCGGGCCACGGCAGGGACGTGACCAGCTGGGTGGCCAGGCGCGGCGAAGGGGCGTACGCCCGGGCGGCCTCGATGTGGGCCGGAGTGGTCGTCAGGAGCACGAAGCCGCCGTCGCGGAAGAGTGTGCTGGGGCGCAGTGGGCCGCCTTCGGTCGCGACGTCCTCATCGGTCAGCCGTGAGCCGAGCGCGGGATGCGAAGTCCCGTAGGTCGTGTAGCGGATCCCCAGGCCCGAGACCATGCCCGCCAGGTGCTTGCTCACCTCGGGCAGTGTGGCCAGGTCGGCGAAAACGGCGCGAAGCGCGCGAGACGCGTGAGACCGCGGAGTCAGCCCCAGTTGAGCGGCGACGTTGTGCAGCACTGAGCGCCGACAGGATGCCGCTCGGCCTCGTAGGTGTCGAGCAGGTCCTCGCCCGCCCAGCCGTGCACCGTCGCGGTGAGCTTCCAACCCAGATTCATCGCGTCCTGCACGCCCAGGTTCAGTCCCTGGCCGCCTGCCGGGAAATGGATGTGCGCGGCGTCGCCCGCCAGCAGCACCCGCCCGACGCGGTAGTGCTCCGCCTGCGCCGGACATCGTCGGGAGAGACGGCGGCCCGGAGGTTCGCAGGCCGCGAGGCCCGGTCGCCGTACACGAAGCGGTAGAGGCCCGGTTCTCCCAACGGAATCAGGCCCTTGAAGGTGGACGCGCCGGTCGGCTCGCCGACGTTCCGCATCGTTCGCCACTGTTTTTGCGCGCCGTCAGGGATTCTGTCGAACAGGACGTCCGCGACCACGCCGAAACCTTCACCGTCCACACCGGGAAAGTCCAGGCCGAGTCCTTTGCGTACAACACTTCGAGAGCCATCGCAGCCGACGAGGAACTTCGCGTACAGCATGTTCTCGCCGCTGTCTGTTCGGTACCGGACAGAGACAGAGTTCTTGTCCTGCACGAAATCGATTACTTCGGCACTGCGGAGCAACTTTGTTCCTTGTGTGGCAAGCCGTTCCTCCAGGTACTGCTCCAACTCCGCCTGCGGAATCCCCAGCTGGAAAGGAAAACGAGTGTCCCAGCCGTCGTAGCCGACCGGGATCATCGCGAAATGTCCGTCCCGCACCGTCGCGAACGAACGTTCCTCGGCGCCGTCCAGAAGTCCGCGCAGCTCCAGGACTTCCGCCGTGCGCGGCTGCAGGTTCAGTGCCTTCGACAGCTCTGTGCGTTCGTGAAGCCGTTCCAGGACCACGACATCGACGCCGGCGAGCGCGAGTTCGTGGGCCAGCATCAGGCCCGTCGGTCCGGCGCCTGCCACGACCACGTCCTTCCTCGGGTTGTTCATACCACTCCTTAACGACGTTAAATTGACCGTCGCTCCGCTGGAAAGAGGGATGAAAGTGGGTCTGACCAGGCAAGACATCGTCCATGCCGGGCTTCGGCTGCTCAATGACGTCGGGCTCAACGGGCTGACGCTCCGCCTGATCGCGCAGGAACTCGGCGTCAAGGCGCCCGCGCTGTACTGGCACATGAAGAACAAACAGGAGCTGCTCGACGAGATGGCGACGCGGATGTACGCGGACGCGATGCCGGGCCGTGTGCCGGAAGGCATGGGGGAGCAGGAGTCTCTCGAGCTGGCGGCGCGGGCTTTGCGCCGGATGATGCTCGCTTACCGTGACGGGGCGAAGGTCTTCGCCGGGACTTTCCTGACCGACGACAGCCTGCTCGGTGACAATCCGCTGCAGAGCCGGGTCGACGCGGGGCTCGAACCGCACCTGGCCGGCCGGGCATTGTTCACCGTCTACAGCTACGTCATCGGTTTCACCATCGAAGAGCAGGCCGTTTATCCGGTTCCGGGGGAACGGGATCCGCGTTACGGCGCGACGCCCTCGCCCTGGGTCTTCGACGAGGACGTCGAGGGCAGGTTCGGCGACGGGCTGACCATGGTGCTCAACGGCGTCTTCGCCTGGCTGGATGACAAAGTCGCGTCATAAAGGCAGGTCAAGGGCCCCTTGAAGAGTTAAGGGCACCCCCGTGAAACCCGGTTGAGAGCCCGTGTAATCTATTAACACAACGACGCGGGGTGGAGCAGCT
>NZ_LQMT02000030.1:64434-186293 GCF_001620365.2 Amycolatopsis keratiniphila subsp. keratiniphila | reverse complement strand
CGGAAATCGCAGATCCGCGCTTCTTCGTTTTCCGGTTTCGTGGCCCGTGTGCCCTCCGGGGCGATCACTCCCTGTTGTTGGTCGGGGCGAGGGACGCGTACCGCTGTCCGTGGTGAAGGCCGGTTGCGTAGCGTGGTCGGTCCATTGTGGACAGGCGTAGTGCGTTGGGCCGAATGAGCGCATATCACTAGCCACAATGGACAGATGTGTTGACCACAGTGGACACAGGTTCCGAAAAGTGGGACCGTAGAGGACGTGTCCGAATTGAATGCAACAGCCGCCGCACTGCTCGGTCTTCTCCACGACGGTCCCGCCACGGGCGGGCAACTGGTCGCGGGGGCGGGTGAGCGTTTCGGCGCCTTCTTCAGCGTGACTCGCAGCCAGGTGTACCGGGAGCTCCCCGCCTTGTCGAAGGAGGGCCTCGTCCGCCTCGGCAAGCAGGGGCCGCGGTCGAGCCAGCAGTACCTCATCACCGCGGCGGGCAAGAAGGCGTTCAAGACGTGGCTGTCCTCCGAAGCCGGTCCTGACCACCTCCGCAGCCCGCTGATCCTCCGTCTCGTGCACGCCGGCTCGTTGACGGTGAAGCAGCGCTCGACCCTGCTCGAATCGGCCCGCGCGAGCTACACGCAGCAGCTCGACGAGGCCAAGGCCGCCACCAAGGCCGCCGACGGCCCGTACGCCAAGGCGGTCGCCGAGTTCGCTCAGGCGCAGGCCAAAGCGGCACTGAAACTGCTGGATTCCATCCCCCAGTCCTGACCCGGACAGGTGCCCACGACCGGTTCCCCGCAACCGGTCGTGGGTTTTGCCGTAACCTTGGCCGACGTGAGTGATGAGTTCGATGCGGCACTGAAGGACCTGGCCGGCAAGCTGACGCAGATCGAGTCGGTGATGGACCTGGATGCGCTGCGTGCCCAGGTGGCCGAGCTGGAGGAACAGGCATCCAGCCCGAACCTCTGGGACGACCCCGAAGCGGCGCAGAAGGTCACCAGCCAGTTGTCCCACCGGCAGAGTGAGCTGCGACGCATTTCCGAGCTGCGGCAGCGGCTCGACGACCTGGGCGTCCTCTATGAACTGGCCGAGGCCGAGGGCGACTCCGCCAGCGTGGCCGAGTCCGAGTCCGAGCTCACGGCGCTCACCAAGGACATCGACGGGCTCGAGGTCCGCACCCTGCTGTCGGGTGAATACGACCCGCGGAACGCCGTGGTCACCATCCGGTCCGAAGCGGGCGGTGTCGACGCCGCCGACTGGGCCGAGATGCTGCTCCGGATGTACCTGCGGTGGGCGGAGCGCCACAACTACCCGACGGACGTCTACGACATCTCCTACGCCGAGGAAGCGGGCATCAAGTCCGCCACCTTCAAGGTGAGCGCCCCGTACGTCTACGGCACGCTCTCGGTCGAGCAGGGCACGCACCGG
Source organism: Amycolatopsis keratiniphila subsp. keratiniphila (assembly GCF_001620365.2). Lineage (GTDB taxonomy): Bacteria > Actinomycetota > Actinomycetes > Mycobacteriales > Pseudonocardiaceae > Amycolatopsis > Amycolatopsis keratiniphila. Next base: position 184,877 of record NZ_LQMT02000030.1, on the reverse strand, counting down.
CTGGTGCGCATCTCGCCGTTCGACAACCAGAGCCGCCGCCAGACCTCCTTCGCGCACGTCGAGGTGATGCCCGAGGTCGAGGAGGTCGACCACGTCGACATCCCCGAGAAGGACATCCGCGTCGACGTGTACCGCTCGTCCGGGCCCGGTGGCCAGAGCGTGAACACGACGGACTCGGCGGTGCGGATCACGCATATCCCGACCGGCGTGGTCGTTTCGTGTCAGAACGAAAAGTCGCAGCTGCAGAACAAGGCGGCCGCGATGAAGGTCCTCCAGGCGCGGCTGCTGCAGCGGAAGAAGGAAGAGGAGCGCGCCGAGATGGACGCGCTCAAGGACGGCGGCTCCAGCTGGGGCAACCAGATGCGCTCCTACGTGCTGCATCCGTACCAGATGGTCAAGGACCTGCGGACCGAGTTCGAGGTCGGCAACCCGTCGTCCGTGCTCGACGGCGAGATCGACGGCTTCCTGGAGGCGGGCATCCGCTGGCGCAAGCAGTCCGGAGCCGCGTAACAACCCTGCGTGAGAGAGCAAGGGACCTTTGCTACCACTTTCCGAAAGAGAGTGTTAGCAAAGGTCCCTTGCTCGCTTGGCCGCCGGTACCGGGCTACCCGGGCTTAACGACGGGCATGGGTAGTATGCCGAACCGTGATCCGGCTCGAAGAGGTTTCCAAGGTCTACAAGACCTCGACCCGTCCCGCCCTTGAGCGGGTGTCGGTCGAGATCGACAAAGGCGAGTTCGTCTTCCTGATCGGTCCCTCGGGATCCGGGAAGTCGACCTTCCTGCGTCTCCTGCTGCGCGAAGAGGTGCCGAGCAAGGGTCGCGTCATGGTCTCCAACTTCGACGTCGCCAAGCTCGCCCGGCGCCGCGTGCCGCGGCTGCGGCAGACCATCGGTTGCGTGTTCCAGGACTTCCGTCTGCTGTCGAACAAGACCGTCGCCGAAAACGTCGCCTTCGCGCTCGAAGTCATCGGCAAGCCGCGCCCCACGATCCGCAAGGTCGTGCCCGAGGTGCTCGAACTCGTCGGCCTCGACGGCAAGGCCGACCGTCTCCCCAACGAACTTTCCGGTGGTGAGCAGCAGCGCGTCGCGATCGCCCGCGCGTTCGTGAACCGCCCGCTCGTGCTGCTCGCCGACGAGCCGACCGGGAACCTGGACCCCGACACGAGCCAGGACATCATGTTGCTGCTGGAGCGGATCAACCGCACCGGCACGACGGTGCTGATGGCCACCCACGACCATTCGATCGTGGACTCGATGCGGCGAAGGGTCGTCGAGCTCCAGCTCGGCAAGGTCATCCGTGACGACGCCCGAGGCGTCTACGGCATCGGCCGCTGACCGGCCCCGCCCTCCTCCGTAACCCACGACTTCCAAGGGACATCAACCCCGATGCGCGCCAGTTTCGTCTTCAGCGAGGTAGTCACCGGCTTGCGCCGGAACGTCACGATGACCATCGCGATGATCCTCACCACCGCGGTCTCCCTCGCCATGCTCGGCTTCGGTCTGCTGGCCGTCGGCACGATCGACAAGATGAAGGCCAACTTCCTCGCCGACGTCGAGGTTTCGGTCTATCTGGTCAACGACATCAGCGCGGGTGACCCGAACTGCTCGCAGTCCGCCTGCCAGACGCTGCGTCAGGAGCTGCAGGGCAACGAAGGCGTCGAGTCGGTCGTCTTCGAGAACCGCGAGCAGTCCTACGAGCGGTTCAAGAAGATGTTCGAGAGCCAGCCGGAACTGCTCGCGCTCACCGGGCCGGAGGCGCTGCCCGCGTCGCTGCACGTCAAGCTGAAGAACCCCGAGCGCAGCCAGGCGATCATCCAGGAGTACACCGGCAAGCCCGGCGTCTCCAAGGTCGACGACCAGCAGAAGGCGCTGGACCGCGTGTTCAACGCGCTCAACGGGGTGCGGAACCTGGCCTTCGGGGCCGCGCTGATCATGGCCATCGCCGCGCTGCTGCTGATCGCCAACACGATCCAGGTGTCGGCGTTCACCCGGCGGACCGAGGTCGGCATCATGCGGCTGGTCGGCGCGACCCGCTGGTACACGCAGCTGCCGTTCCTCCTGGAGGCGGTGGTCGCCGGCCTGGTCGGTGCGATCATCGGTATCGTCTTCCTGATCCTCACCAAGGTGCTGTTGCTCGACTTGGTGCTCACCGGTGACGTGTTCCCCGCGGTCGGCATGCTCGAATTGCTGTTCCCGGTGGCGCCGATCCTGCTCGCCGTTTCGATCGTCATTTCGGCGATCACCGGCTACGTGACGCTGCGCCTGTACGTGCGCCACTAGCCGCCCCGATAACCACCTGCCCGAACACAGAAACTCACGTAGAGTCGCCGTCATGCCCAAGGAACGCGGACAAAAAGTGATCGTGTCGAACCGCAAGGCTCGCCACGATTACTCCATCCTCGACACCTACGAAGCCGGTCTCGTGCTCGTCGGTACCGAGGTGAAGAGCCTGCGTGAAGGACGGGCATCGCTGGCCGACGCGTTCGCCACGGTGGACGACGGCGAGGTTTGGCTCCGCAACGTCCACATCCCGGAGTACGTGCAGGGCACGTGGACGAACCACACGCCGCGGCGCACCCGGAAACTGCTCTTGCACCGCCAGGAGATCGAGAAGCTCATCGGCAAGACCAAGGAGAGCGGTCTTTCGCTGGTCCCGCTGTCGATGTACTTCAAGGACGGCAAGGTCAAGGTCGAGATCGCGCTGGCGAAGGGCAAGAAGTCCTACGACAAGCGGCAGGACATCGCCAAACGGGACGCGCAGCGCACCATCAGCCGGGCCATGGGCCGGGCGCTCAAGGGCCGGTACAACGATTGATCCACGGGCCCGCGTCGGACGCCGAGATCCCCGGTTGGATCTCGGCGCTCGGCATCGACGGGCTCGTGGACCTTCATCTGCACTTCCTGCCGAAGCCGGTCATGGACAAGGTGTGGGCCTATTTCGATCAGGCCGGGGAGCACTACGGCATGGCCTGGCCGGTGCATTACCGCACGTCTGAAGAAGAACGCGTCGAAACGCTGCGCTCGTTCGGCGTGCGCAGGTTCGCGCCGCTGGTCTATCCGCACAAGCCGGGGATGGCCGAATGGCTGACCTCGTGGGCGCTGGAGTTCGCGGAGCGCGTCCCGGAGGCGGTGCCGACCGGCACGTTCTACCCGGAGCCCGGCGCGCTGTCCGTTGTGGACGGTGCGCTGCGCGCGGGCGCCCGCTGTTTCAAGGCACACGTCCAGGTCGGCGCCTACGACCCGCGGGACGAGCTGCTGGACGGCGTCTGGGGTGCGCTGGCGGACGCGGGCGTCCCGGTGGTCGTCCACTGTGGACACGGTCCGTTGAGGGGCGCCTACACCGGGCTACGACTGTTCGAGGAGATCCTGATCCGGCATCCCAGCCTGACGCTGGTGCTCGCGCACGCCGGGATGCCGGAGATCGATTTCGCGTTCGAGCTGGCCAGGAAGTATCCGCGCGTGTACCTCGACACCACGATGGTCGGGGTGGAGTTCACGCTGCGGGGCAACCCGCTCCCGCCGGACTGGCAGGACCTGCTGGCGGAGTTCCCGGATCGCGTCGTGCTCGGCACCGATTTCCCCAATATCCCGTACTCGTACGCCACACAGCTGCAGGCGATCGCCGGCTGGGCCGCCGACGATCGCCTGGGTGAGCCGTTCCTGCGGGCGGTGCTGCACGACACCCCCGCGAAACTGCTCAGCGTTTGAGCTGGGCCACCTCGGTGACCGAGACGGCGCGGCCGAGCAGCCGCGTCCCCAGCTCCGAAACCTGGATCTGCTTGCCCGCCAGCAGGAATCCACCCGTCGCCAGCGCCACCCACGGCGCCGGGCCCTGCGCGAGACCATCGCTCAGCGGGGCGAAACCGTGTGCGGCGAGGCCGAGCAGGCCGCCGGCGATCGCCAGCCCGGCCACGACGAGCTGAGGCGTGTGGGCGGTCGACGCGGGGCCGGAACCCTGCGCTTCGAAGCGGGCGAACATCCGCAGCAGGCCGAGGAGCACGAGCCCGCAGGCACCGAGCCAGGCCGGGAGCATCGTCAGCCACAGCACGGAACCCGGTTCGGGGGTCTCGTAACCCAGGCCGTAGACCGCGACGCCGGAGACGACGATCAGCGCCGGCATGTGCCACAGGTAGACGCTCATGAACCGCGGGCCGATCCACTTCAGCGCGGCGTCGAGGTTCGGCCGGGCGGCCAGGGTGTTCAGCTGCGGTTTGAAGGCCAGCAGGAGCCCGATCTGGCCGATCGCGAGGAAGGCCAGCAGCACGGTCGGCGGGCTCATGTTCGACACCGGGGCACCCGGCATGCCGATCATGCTCGCCGGGTACGGGCCGAAGGCGACCATCAGCGCGGTGATGCCGAAGCCGGCAGCGGACATGCCCAGCGCGGCGTTGCGGCTCAACGATCCGAGACGTCCTTGCGTGTAGTGGAAACCGAGCTGGTGCACGGCCATCCAGACGAAGACGGCGTTCGCGAAACCGATCAGGCCGAGGTCGTTGAAGCGGGCGACGTCGACGAGCACGGCGGCGCCGAGCATCACGAGCGGGACCTTCAGGCCCCAGCGGCGATGTGCCGCGGCCAGCGTCGGGGTGAGCAGCACGGTGAGCACGTAGACGGCGAGGAACCACAGCAACTGCGCGGCGATCGCGCCGCCGACCTGCAGCGGCTGCTCCGGAACGCCCATGCCCCGCAGGATGTCCGGGACGAACAGCCAGACGGCCACCAGCGGCAGCACCGGGATCATCAGCCGCTTGAGGCGGGCCGCGAGCCAGGAACGGGAACTTTCCGCTCGGCTCAACGAGATCAGGTTCGCCGCGCCGCCGGCGAAGAAGACGAGCGGCATGACCTGGCTGAGCCACGTGACGACCCACCAGCCGGGCGTCGCGAGGGCGTTGCCGGTGGAGAGGTGACCGTCGGCGTAGGAGAGCACCGGCATTCCCCAGTGCTGGACGACGACCGCGAGGATCGCGACCGCTCGGACGATGTCCAGGAACCTGTCCCGGCCCTGTTCCCCGCTTGTGTGCATGGAAAAGAGCCTGGTACTTCGGGGCCGCGAAAACAGCGGTGCGGGCCGCCGTATCGATCTTCCTGTTTTCGCCGGAGAAAGGTGGAGTTTTCCCTACCCCACGCCGTCGGTCTCGGGCTCCGGGAGCGGGGCGGGGCACAGCCGGAACTCCCAGCGGTCGTCCTCGGCGCGGCCGAGCTCGTACCGGGTTTCGATCTTGGGGCCGTCGTGCAGATGGACGTGTTTGACGACGGTTCCCACGATCGGCTCCGTGTCACCGAGTTCCTGGACGCGGCCGTCGAGGGGCCCGCCGAAGAAGCGGACGCTGCGGGAGGGCCGGTCGGTCATGGGTCCTCCTCGGTTCGGCTCGTTCCCCACCAACAGTCTGCCCATGTTAGGTGAGTGACGGCTTCGCCACCAAGAGCTACTTCAGCGTCCTAAGTAAGTGAGGACCGCGCGGACCCGGCGGTGTTCGACCGAGCTCGCTTCGAGGCCGAGCTTCGAGAAGATGTTGCCGATGTGCTTCTCGACCGCGCCGTGCGAGACGACGAGCGAGTTCGCGATCGCGGTGTTCGACAGGCCCTGTGCCATCAGGCCCAGCACCTCGGACTCGCGGGCGGTGAGCGCGTCGAGCGGGTTCTTGCGGCCGCGGGCCATCAGCTGCGCGATGACGTCCGGGTCGATGGCCGTGCCGCCGCCGGCGACCCGCTTGACCGCGTCGAGGAAGTCCCCGACGTCGGCGACGCGTTCCTTGAGCAGGTAACCCACTCCGCCCGCGCCGCCGGACAGCAGCTCGACGGCGTAGCTCTCTTCGACGTACTGGGAGAGCACGAGAACCGGAAGACCGGGAACGGCCTCACGGGCGCCCAGCGCCGCGCGCAGGCCCTCGTCGGTGAAAGTGGGCGGCATGCGGACGTCGACGATCGCGAGGTCCGGCCGGTGCTCCTTGACCGCGCTCAGCAGATCGTCGCCGTTGTCCACGGCGGCGACCGTCTCGATGTCCTCGTCGGCGAGCAGTCGGATCACCCCCGCGCGCAACAGAACCGCGTCTTCGGCGATGACAACCCGCATGCTGCCCCCAGCGTCGTGAGTGAATGGCAGAGCCTATTCACTCACGAGCGGGTCACCATTGGCACGGCAGGTCCGCGCGAATCACCGTCGGGCCGCCGGGCGGGCTGACGACGGTGATCACGCCGTCGATCGTGGCCGCGCGGTCGGCGAGCCCGGCGAGGCCGCCACCTGGCCGGACTTCGGCGCCGCCGTGCCCGTTGTCGGTGATCTCGACGATGACCATCGACTCGGTGCGCCACACCTTCACGCCCGCTTCGGTCGCACCCGAATGCTTCGCGATGTTGGTCAGCGTCTCGCCGACGATGAAGTACGCCGTCGTCTCGACCGCGGCAGGCGGTCGCGGCTCGACGTCCACCTCGACGTCGACATGGATCGGCGATTTCGCGGCTTGTGCGGACAACGCGGCGTCGAGGCCGCGGTCGCCCAGCACGGCCGGGTAGATCCCGCGGGCGAGATCGCGCAGTTCCGACACCGCGAGCTTGGCGTCGAGATGTGCTTCGTCGATCAGCTCGCGTACGGCGTTCGGGTCCTGGTCGAACTTCGACTTCGCGCGGCCGAGGCTCATCGCGACGGCGACCAGCCGCTGCTGGGCACCGTCGTGCAGGTCGCGCTCGATGCGGCGGCGTTCGGCCTCGGCGGCGTCGACACCGCGAGCCCGCGACGCCTGCAGGCGCTCGGCCTTCTGCTCCAGCTTCGCGGCGCGGTTCGGGCCGAGCAGCGAGTACGCCAGGTTGCCGTGCAGCCACCCGACCCACGGGGTCACCCAGATCGCCATCGGCAGGAGCACGATCGACGCGATCGCGATCGGCAGCTCCAGGCAGGCCAGCGGGAACGCCGCCATCAGGTAGGCGAGGTCGCGCCACGTCGTCGCGTCGGTCAGCCGGGTCAGCCAGCGCTTGACCAGCGGAAGCCCTTCGAGGGGGAGGCGCTCGACCGGCTCCAGCGGGGTTTCGAGCATCGTCCGCGCCCAGCCCCGCTCCCGGTCGGCGGACCAGCGGATGAAGCTGGTCGTGGCCATCAGGATCGGGAAGCCGATCCACACCACCGCGGTGGCGATGCCGACCGCCAGTCCGACGACGATGAGGACGAACTGGAGCAGCCGGAACACGAAGCTGACGATCATGTAGGCGATCGTTCGCATCGGCCGCGGCCGCGGGATCCCCACCTGCTGTACCTGCTGGTCGATCGTCATCCGTGAACCTCGCCCCAAGAATCTTCCAGACGGCGACGCTGGGCGTAGGTCGGCCCGAGCAACGCCGTCGCCAGCCGGGCATGCGTCCCGGCCAGCGCCTTCGTCAACGCTACCGAGAGAGCGATGCAGAGCACTCCGAGCGCAGCCCAAGGCAGCGCCGAGACCGTCGAATCGACGGTGAACCACGCGTTCTCCCAGGTCGGGAAGCGGTACTCGCCTCCGGGCAGGAAGCGGTAGTAGATCGGCAGCCCGGCGAGGCCGAGGCTGGTCGACCAGAAGACCGTGACCAGGACGAACTCGATGATCCCGAGCGGGAAGAGCAAGAAGAAGTAGCCGAGGTCGCGCCAGGTCGAGCCGTCCTTCAGCCGCGCCTTCCAGCGCACGGACTGGCCGGCGGCGGGCAACGGGAGGTACGGCAGGTCGATGTAGCGGTCGAGCAGCGCGTACACCCTGGCGCGCTCCATCCGGGCCGCGCCGCGGACCGTCAGGATCACCAGCGCGAGGATGGGCAGCCCGATCCAGACGACCACCGTGCCGACGCCCGCCGAGATGAAGGCCGTCAGGAGCGCGAAGGCCAGGACGCCCATCGGCAGGTTCATCAGCAGGTAGGCCAGCGAGCCGCCGAACGACGGATCGGACCTGCTCAGCTCCCGCTCGGCCGCCAGCGAACTCATGGTCGTGCTCCTCTCCTGTTCGAGGAGTCAAGCATCGCGCCAGGGGCCGTCCGCTGACATGGTGCGCGCGGGCATCTCCCAGGTAGGGCTAGCCCCACCTGCGGGATTAACCCGGTTGCCGAGCGCGTTATGATGTACAGGTTGTGTCCCACCAAGGGGGTGAACGGTTTCGACTTTGGTCGTTGAATCAGGAGAAGCGTGCCGGTGCAGGCGAGAGACCACCGTAAGCGTCATCGCAAACCAATAAGCGCCGAGCCTAAGAGCCAGCGCGAGTTCGCTCTTGCTGCCTAAGCAGTAGAGCAACTCTGTCGGTCCGGGGTCGCCTCCGACCCGGTCACCGGCATCAGCTAGGAGGCTTACCGTCACACTCGGCTACGGGGTGTGATTGGGAAACAAACAGTGGCTGGGCTCGTCACTTCAGCTTGTTCGCGTGACTGAAGGGGCCAAGTAGAGACATAGCGGACTGCGCACGGAGAAGCCCTGATGATGCGCCAGAGGACCCGGGTTCAATTCCCGGCACCTCCACCGCCCGAATGGCGAGTGCTCGTGATCGAGCGCTCGCCATTCGTCGTTTCGACGGCGGTGCGGGTTGCGCCGAAGGTCCGCGCGTGTTCAAAATATGCGTATGTTCAATTTGAATGAACATGATGATTCGCTGTACGCCGAGATGCGCTCCCGGCTCCAGGAGCTGGGCTTCCGTGTCGAAGTACTCGCCGACGCGCTGGTGAAGCTCACAACGCGATCCGGTGCCGCCCGGACCTACGGTGTCGAGTTCAAGCGACGGATGACCGCGGAACTGGCCACAGCGGTCCATTTCCCGCCGTCCCCTCCGCCGCTGCTGTTCACCACCTACCTCAGCGAACCGGTTGCCGAGCGGCTGCGAGCCAGGGGTGTCGACTACGTGGACGCCGCGGGCAACGCCCACCTCTCGTGGGACGACGTCCTGATCGATGTCCGAGGCCGCCGCAAGCCCGCCGTTCCGGCCGGGCGAGTCTCGTCGCGAGGTGCGGGAGCATTCGGCAGGGCAGGCCTTCAGGTCCTGTTCGTCCTGCTCAGCTGGCCGGAGACGGCCGCCTTTCCGTACCGTCGATTGGCCGAGATGAGCGGTGTTTCGCTCGGTACGGTCAAGACGGTCATCGATGAACTCACCCGTGCCGGCTACCTGTACGAACGAGGGAACGAGCGACGGCTGGCCCGTGGAACCGAGTTGCTCGACCGGTGGTCGGAGGCTTACTCGATCACCTTGGACACATCGTTGGCTCTCGGCGACTTCGTGGCGGCCGACCTGTCGTGGTGGCGTGACGCGGAAGACGACCTGCTTTCCTCCGGGGTCCAGGTGGGCGGAGAAGCCGGGGCGAGCCTCATCGATCCGCGTCTGCGGCCCGCCTCGCTCACCCTCTATGCCGGCGAGCTACCGGCGCGGCTGATCGGCCGGTATCGCTTGGCGCGAGCGGATAACGGCGGCAACGTACACATCAGGCGCCGGTTCTGGCAGGCGCCCGGGCCGGAGTCGTGGATCGTGCCTTCGCCGCTGATCTACGCTGACCTGCTGGCCTCGGGCGATCCGCGCCAGCGCGAGCATGGCGACCGGATTCGGAGCGATGATGATCGACTTGAGCGCATCGACCGAACCTGATCTCCGGCTCGCCGCGAGAGTGCTGACTCGGGTGGATGACGTCGCCAATGCCGTCGGGGTCGAGTACCTCGTGGTCGGGGCGACCGCGCGCACGATCTTGTCGATCGGATTGGTCGGCGGCCCGCCCGAGCGGGCCACCCAGGATATCGACATCGCCGCCGCGATGGGCACCTGGGACGATTTCGAAGAATTCGTGAGCCGGCTGGAACGACATGGCCGGAGCGCGCATTCGTTTCTGGTGGAGGGCATCGAGGTCGACGTGCTGCCTTACGGCGGTATCGAGGATGACGACCGGACCATCCTCTGGCCCGACGACCACCGCATGAACGTCCGCGGATTGCGCGAAGCCGTGGCATCGGCCGAGTCGGTGATCCTGCCCGGCGGGCTCGTCATCAAGGTTCCCGCGGTACCGGCGTTGGCTCTGCTCAAGCTCTTGACCTGGTGGGATCGGCGCGCCACGACCACGCACGACGCCATCGACCTCGGGACGATGATCGGCTGGTACTCGTCGGGACCGTATTGGGATCGGCTCTACGACGAGGAACTCGAAGTGCTCGAACGGCACGGCTTCGACCCTGCGCTCGCGGGGGCCTGGCTGCTGGGATCACACATGCCGGAACTGTTGGATTCCGACGGTGTCGCGGTACTCCTCGGCATCGTCGGCGATGACGACGTGCTGGGCCGGTTGGGCAGCGACGTTCGCCTCACGCGTGGGCCGGTCCTCGTCGGTGCGCTCGCCGAGGGCATCAGGGAGGCGTCTTCGTGCGCCCGATCGGGCGGGCTCGAATCGTGAGAATCTCATAGCCTCGAAGTCATGCGCCTTCATGTGCATCAGTGGGGTTCCGGGCCGCGTGTCGTTCTCGTGCACGGTGTGCTGCTCGGCGGCCGCGAGGCGTGGCGGGCGCAGCGCCCGCTGACCGAGCGGTGGACGTTGCTCGCGCCGGACTGCCTCGGGCACGGGAAATCGCCGGACGGCGTACAGGATTTCGAGGTCGACTCGGAATTGATCGCTGAGCAGGTGCTCGACGAGCCCGCGCATCTGGTCGGGCTGTCCTATGGCGCGATCGTCGCGATGCTGGCCGCCGCGCGGCGGCCGGAGATGGTCCGGACGCTCACCGTGGTCGAACCGCCCGCGGCCGGGGTCGTCCGAGGGGACCAGGTCGTCGACGCGTGGGATGCCGAATTGCGGCGATTTCTCGACGGGCCGCTCGACGATCCTCGCGAGGTGTTCAAGGTGTTCTTCCCGCTCGCCGGGGTGCCGCTGCCCATCCCGGATCCCGTGCCGGAAACGTTGCGGCGCGGCGCCCGTGCGCTGGTCGGGATGCGGCCGCCGGGTGACGCGGAACTGCCACTCGATGTGCTGGCCGAGGCGGGCTTCCCGATGCTCGCGGTCACCGGCGGCCATCGGCCGGAGTACGGGATCATCGCCGACGCGATCGCGGACCGGACCGGCGCTCGACGCGAAATCGTGCGCGGGATGGGGCATTTGGTGCCTGACACCGGGGCACCGTTCAACGAGCTTTTGGAAGAATTTCTGAATCACAGAGGGTAGCTGATTTCATCTCGATTCACCCGCAATGGCGATCTTGTTCCGGTGGGGTGTCATGCTGTGTGTCCGACCATGGCCCTCTTTCGAAACGACCCCGTGTCGCCGGAGGGCCGGAAGAAGGTGGCAGATGACCTGGGCCAGGCATTCCAGTCGTCCCGACCCCGCTGAAGACCAGAGCCGGATGGCCGGTGTGCGTGCGGAGGAAGAAGTCCGCCTCACGCTGCAGAACGGCAGAGCCGCCCGAACCGTCGCAGGGCACGCCTCGGATGCCATCGACTGCGCGGAACTGCTGGCGATGCTCGGACTCGAGGGAGTGCAGAAGAAGCACGCTCAGCGCACCTGACCCCCGATCCGGGTGGTCAATTCGGCCGCGGTCAGACGGACCTCTTCGGCGAGATCGGGCCAAGTCTCCTCGCACCCTTCGCCCCCTGGGCACAGGTGGCGGAGGGTCACGCTGATCGCGGCCATCGGCCGGCCGCCGTGGTCGAAGACCGGGCACGCCACCGAGGCGAATCCCTCGGTGACGTGACCGTCTTCGACCGCCCAGCCGAGCCTGCCTTCCGCGTTCAGTGTGCGGCGGAGTTCGGCGAGGGTGCGCGGGCCGCGGCCGGTGCGCAGGACGAACGCCGACGCGGCCGGGAAGAGCGCGCGCACGTGCGGCGAGGGCAGATGCCGGAGGATCGCCCTGCCCGAGGCGGTGAGCTGGCCCGGTAGCCGGACACCGACCTCGGTCACCAGGGTTTCCGGCCGGGCGGGTCGCTCTTTGACCAGATAGAGCGACTCGTTGCCGTGGAGCACGCCGAGATGCGCGGTGTGGCCGACCCGGTCGGCGAGTTTGCGCAGCAGTGGGAGCGCGAGCCGTTCCAGTGGGTCGTGCCGCAGGTAGGCCGAGCCGAGCTCGAACGCGGCGATGCCGAGGCCGTACCGGCGCTCGGCCGGCAGGTGTGTCACGAAACCGGCGGCTTCCAGTTCGGCGAGCAGGTGATACGTCGTCGAACGCGGGAGGCCGAGTTCGCGCGCGATCGCGGCCGCCGACACCGGGCCGGGCCTCGCGGCCAGGGCGCGGAGGATCCCGAGGCCGCGTCGGAGGGCTGGTACTTCGCTGCTCTCGCCCATGTCCGGACCTCCTTTTTCGCTCGGCGGGGGAGCAAGGGACCTTTGCTACCACTTCTCTTGATGTCGAGAAAAGTGGTAGCAAAGGTCCCTTGCTCCCACCGCGCGTGTCTTGGATACCAGACACAACCACCGGTTGGCGCCGCCCACCAGCGGGCATGGCGTTGTCCAATGGGGCTATGCCGGAAACCGTACTTCTGGGGTCCGAACCGCTTCGGCCCGAACAGGTCGTCGCGGTCGCCCGTGACCACTCGCCCGTCGCGGTCAGCGAAGCGGCCGAGAAGAACCTCGCCGCGACGCGTCAGCACATCGACGACCTCGCGCACGCCGAGACGCCGACGTACGGCGTTTCGACGGGCTTCGGGGCGCTCGCCACGAGGCACATCCCGCTCGAAAGCCGCACCGCGCTCCAGCGGTCGCTGATCCGATCGCACGCGGCCGGCGCGGGCCCGGTCGTGGAGACCGAGGTCGTCCGCGCGCTGATGTTGCTGCGTCTCCGCACCCTCGCCAGCGGGTACACCGGCATCCGCCCGCAGACCGCGCAAGCGCTTGCGGCCATGCTCAACGCCGGGATCACGCCGCTCGTGCACGAGTACGGCAGCCTCGGTTGCTCCGGTGACCTCGCGCCTCTGGCCGCCGTCGCGCTCGCGCTGATGGGGGAGGGCGAAGTCGAGTACAACGGCGAAGTCGTCCAGGCCGCCGTAGCGCTGAAGCACGCGGGGATCGAGCCTGTCGTTCTCGCGGAGAAGGAGGGCCTCGCCCTCACCAACGGGACCGACGGCATGCTCGGCATGCTCCTGCTGGCCGCCGCCGACCTGCGCAAGCTGCTCGACACCGCCGACATCACCGCGGCGATGAGCGTCGAAGCGCTCCTCGGCACCGATCGCGCCTTCGCGGCCGACCTCCAGGCGCTGCGTCCGCACCCCGGGCAAGCAAGAAGTGCGCTCCGCATGTGGACGGCACTGCAGGATTCGAAGATCGTCGAGAGCCACCGCGGCCCGGACTGCAACCGCGTCCAGGACGCGTACTCGCTCCGCTGCGCGCCCCAGGTGCACGGCGGCGCACGCGACAGTCTCACGCATGCCGAACTCGTCGCCGGGCGTGAGCTCCAGTCCGCGGTCGACAACCCGGTCGTGTTGTCCGACGGCCGCGTCGAGTCCAACGGCAACTTCCACGGCGCCCCGGTCGCGTACGTGCTCGACTTCCTCGCCATCCCGCTCGCGGACGTCGCGAGCATCGCCGAGCGCCGCACGGACCGCATGCTCGACAAGGCCCGTTCGCACGGTCTGCCGCCGTTCCTCGCGTTCGACCCCGGCGTCGATTCCGGCCACATGATCGCCCAGTACACGCAGGCGGCCGTGGTCAGCGAGCTCAAGCGGCTCGCGGTGCCGGCGTCGGTCGACTCGATCCCGAGCAGCGCCATGCAGGAGGACCACGTCTCCATGGGCTGGTCCGCCGCGCGCAAGCTGCGCAAGGCCGTCGAGGGCCTCAACACCGTCCTCGCCATCGAACTGCTCACCGCCGCGCGCGCCCTCGACATGCGCGCGCCCCTGGCCCCGTCGCCGGTCACCGGCCGGGTCCGGGATCTCGTCCGCACCAAGGTCGAGGGCCCCGGCCCCGACCGTCATCTGGCGCCGGAGATCGCCGCCGCCGAAGAACTCGTCGCGTCGGGTGCCGTCCTCGCCGCGGCCAAATTGGAGGTCTGAGCCCATGACCCACACGGTCCGTGCCGCCCGAGGCACCACGCTCACCGCGAAGAACTGGCAGACCGAAGCCGCGCTGCGGATGTTCCACAACAACCTCGACCCCGAGGTCGCCGAGCGCCCCGAGGACCTGGTGGTCTACGGCGGCACCGGCAAGGCCGCCCGCAACTGGGCCAGCTTCGACGCGATCACCCGCGAACTGACCGCTTTGGAGCAGGACGAGACGCTGCTCGTCCAGTCCGGCAAGCCGGTCGGCGTGTTCCGCACGCACGAGTGGGCGCCGCGCGTGCTCATCGCGAACTCCAACCTCGTCGGCGACTGGGCGACGTGGCCGGAGTTCCGCCGCCTGGAGGCGCAGGGCCTGACCATGTACGGCCAGATGACCGCGGGGTCCTGGATCTACATCGGCACCCAGGGAATCCTCCAGGGCACGTACGAGACCTTCGCCGCCGTCGCGAAGAAGCGGTTCGGCGGCAGCCTCAAGGGCACGCTCACCGTCACCGCCGGTCTCGGCGGCATGGGCGGCGCGCAGCCGCTCGCGGTCACGATGAACGACGGTGTCGCGCTCGTCATCGAGTGCGACCCACAGCGCGCCCACCGCCGCGTCGAGACCCGCTACCTCGACGAGGTCGCCGACGACCTCGACGACGCGATCCGCCGGGTGGAGGCCGCGAAGAAGGAGAAGCGCGCGCTGTCCGTCGGCGTGGTGGGCAACGCCGCCGAGGTGCTGCCCGAGCTGCTGCGCCGCGGTGTCGAGGTCGACATCGTCACCGACCAGACCTCCGCGCACGACCCGCTTTCCTACCTGCCCAAGGGAATCGGCGTCGACGAGTGGCAGGACTACGCGGACAAGAAGCCCGACGAGTTCACCGAACGCGCCCGCGAGTCGATGGCGGAGCACGTCGAGGCGATGCTCGGCTTCCTCGACAAGGGCGCCGAGGTCTTCGACTACGGCAACTCCCTGCGTGGCGAGGCGAAACTCGGCGGCTGCGAGCGCGCGTTCGACTTCCCGGGATTCGTGCCCGCCTACATCCGCCCCCTGTTCTGCGAGGGCAACGGCCCGTTCCGCTGGGCGGCGCTCTCCGGCGACCCCGAGGACATCGCGGCGACCGACCGCGCGATGCTGGAACTGTTCCCGGAGAACGAATCCCTCGCGCGCTGGATCCGGCTCGCCGGGGAACGCGTCGCCTTTCAGGGCCTTCCGTCGCGGATCTGCTGGCTCGGCTACGGCGAGCGGCACCTCGCGGGCCTGCGGTTCAACGAGATGGTCGCCAGCGGTGAGCTGAAGGCGCCGGTCGTCATCGGCCGTGACCACCTCGACTCGGGCAGCGTCGCGTCGCCGTACCGCGAGACCGAGGGGATGGCGGACGGCTCCGACGCGATCGCCGACTGGCCTCTGCTGAACGCGCTGGTCAACACGTCGTCGGGCGCCAGCTGGGTGTCGATCCACCACGGCGGCGGCGTCGGTATGGGCCGTTCCATCCACGCGGGCCAGGTCAGCGTGGCCGACGGAACCCTGCTGGCGGCGCAGAAACTCGAGCGTGTGCTCACCAACGACCCGGGCATGGGCGTCATCCGGCACGTCGACGCGGGTTACGACCGCGCCGCCGACGTCGCCGGCGAGCGCGGTGTGCGCGTGCCGATGCGGGACGCCGAGTGACCGCGTCCTCGCTGCTGGAGGAGATCTCGGACGTCGGCCGCGACCCGAAGCGCGGCGGATACTCCCGTCACGCCTTCGACGCGGCCGAAACCGAGCTGCGCGCGTGGTTCGTCGAGCGCGCCGGGCGGCTGGGGCTGGGCGTCGAGACCGACCGCAACGGCAACATCTGGGCCTGGTGGGGCACCCCCGGCCCGGACGCGGTCGTCACCGGGAGCCATCTCGACTCGGTGCCCGGCGGTGGCGCGTTCGACGGCCCGCTCGGCGTCGCGAGCGCGCTCGACGCGGTGGAGATCCTGCAGGCGAAGGGATTCCGCCCGGCCAAGCCGTTCGCCGTGGTGGTGTTCGCGGAGGAGGAAGGTGGCCGATTCGGCGTGCCATGCCTCGGCTCGCGCCTGCTGACCGGGACGATCGACGCGGACAAGGCGCGCGGCCTGCGCGACCCGGACGGCGTCACGTTCGCCGAAGCGGCGGCGAAATCCGGCCTCGATCCCGAGCGGGTCGGCCGGGACTCGGAGCGGCTCGGGCTCATTGGGCGGTTCCTGGAACTGCACGTCGAGCAGGGGCGCGGGCTGATCGACCTCGGCTCGCCGGTCGCCGTCGGCAACACGGTGATCGCGCACGGCCGATGGCGTTTCTCCTTCCAGGGGCAGGGAAATCACGCCGGTGCGACGCTGATCGGCGATCGTCGCGACCCGATGATCCCGGCGGCGGAGACCGTGCTCGCCGTACGGAAACTGGCGAAGGCGACCGCCGACGCGAGGGCGACCGTCGGCAGGCTCGTGCCGGTGCCCGGCGGGACCAACGTCATCGCGTCCACTGTGGACCTTTGGCTGGACGCGCGAGTACCGGGCACGGCCACGCCCGAACTGGTCGCGGAGATCGCGAAGCTGGCCGAAGAGGCGGCAGGGCAGGAGGGTTGCCGCGTCGAGGTCACCAGGGAGTCGTACTCCGACGACGTGATCTTCGACGACGCGCTGCGCCGAGACCTGGGCACCTGGCTGGGCGGGCCGCCGGAACTGCCGACCGGCGCCGGGCACGACGCGGCGATCCTCGCCGGGTTCGTCCCGTCCGGAATGCTCTACGTGCGTAACCCCACCGGGATCAGCCATTCCCCGGAGGAGTTCTCCGAAGCGGAGGACGTCGACCACGGTGCTCGCGCGCTCGCGGACGTCCTGGAGAAACTGTCGACATGACGACATATTGGTGTGAACGTGCCTGGCTGCCGGACGGGATCGCCGATGCCGTCCGGATCGAGGTCGACGGCGGCAAGATCGTTTCCGTGACGGCGGACGCGCCTCGTGCGGGCACTGTCCTGAGTGGACTGACCTTGCCGGGCTTCGCGAACGGGCACTCGCACGCGTTCCACCGTGCGCTGCGCGGGCGGACGCACCACGACCGCGGGACCTTCTGGACGTGGCGCGAGCGGATGTACTCGCTCGCGTCCCGGCTGGATCCGGACTCGTATTACCGCCTGGCGCGCGGGGTCTACGCGGAGATGGTGCTGGCGGGGTACACGAGTGTCGGCGAGTTCCACTACCTGCACCACGCGCCGGGCGGAAAGCCGTACGCCGAGCCGAACGCGATGGGCGGGGCGCTGCGGCAGGCGGCCAAGGACGCCGGGATCCGGCTGACGTTGCTCGACACGTGCTACCTCGCGGGCGGGATCGGCGTCGAGCCCGACGAGGTGCAGCGGCGGTTTTCCGACGGGACGGCCACCAGGTGGGCGCAACGAGCCGGCGAATTGCGGGAGGACGAGACGTTCCGGGTGGGCGGGGCGATCCATTCGGTGCGAGCCGTTCCCGAGGATCAACTGTCCGAAGTGGCCGGTGGGATCGGGCCGCTGCACATCCACCTTTCGGAACAACGTGCCGAGAACGAGCAATGTGTGGCGGCTTATGGCCGGACGCCAACGGAGTTGCTTCATGACCGCGGCGTGCTCGGCGAGCGGCTCACCGCGGTGCACGCGACGCATCTGACGCCGGGCGATATCAAATGGCTCGGTGCGGCGGGGAGCCGGGCTTGCTTCTGCCCGACGACCGAACGGGATCTCGGTGACGGCATCGGCCCCGCGCGGACGCTGCTGGACGCGGGGGTTCGGTTGTCGATCGGCAGCGACAGCAACGCGGTCGTCGACGCGTTCGAGGAGACCAGGGCGCTGGAACTGAACGAGCGGCTCGCCAGCGAGAAACGCGGCCGGTTCACCGCCGAGGAACTGCTCGCGGCCGCGACGGATCACGGCGCGGTCGGCTGGGACGAGGTCGGCGCGCTGGCTCCGGGCGCGGGCGCGGACCTGGTCACGGTCGGGCTCGGATCGGTGCGGACCGCGGGGATCGAGCCGTCCGGGGTGGTCTTCGCCGCTTCCGGCGCGGACGTGCGGGACGTCGTCGTCTCCGGACGTGAGATCGTCCGCGACGGCACGCATCAGCTGATCGACCGGCCGGAAACGGTCTTGGCCAAGGAGATCGAGGCATTGTGGCAGTCCTGATCACGGGAATCGGCGAGCTCACCACGAACGACGCCGAACTGGGCAAGCTCCGCGACGCGGCCGTCGCCATCGATGGCGAAGCGATCGCGTGGGTCGGTGCCGCCGCGGCCGCGCCCGACGCGGACGAGCGGGTCGACGTCGAGGGGCGCGCGGTGCTACCCGGCTGGGTGGACAGCCACACGCACCTCGTTTTCGCCGGGGACCGGACGGCCGAGTTCGAGGCGCGGATGGCCGGGAAGGCGTACAGCGCCGGGGGGATCGCGGTCACCGTCGACGCGACGCGGTCGGCTTCCGACGAGCAGCTGGCGGCGAATCTGCGGCGTCACGTCGACGAGGCGGCGAGGCAGGGCACGACCTGCCTGGAGACGAAGACCGGGTACGGGCTCAACGTCGAGGACGAGGCTCGTTCGGCGCGGATCGCCGCCGAGGTGGCCGACGAGGTCACGTTCCTCGGCGCACATCTGGTGCCGCCGGGCGCGGACGCGGAGTCCTATGTGGACCTGGTGTGCGGGGACATGCTCGACGCCGCGGCGCCACTCGTGCGGTGGGCCGACGTGTTCTGCGAGACCGGCGCGTTCGACGAGGCTCAATCCGGGCGGGTGCTGAAGGCGGCGCGGGAGCGTGGGCTCGGGCTGCGGGTGCACGGGAACCAGCTGGGGGAGGGGCCGGGCGTGCGGCTCGCTGTCGAGCTGGGGGCGGCGAGTGTCGACCACTGCACGTACCTGAGCGAAGCGGACGTTGAGGCTCTCGCTGCTTCGGAGACTGTCGCGACCCTGCTTCCGGCGTGCGATCTCTCGACGCGGCAGCCGCTGGCGCCGGCGCGGCGGCTTCTCGACGCGGGGGCGACTGTGGCGCTGGCCAGCAACGCGAATCCGGGCAGCTCGTACACGACGTCGATGGCGTTCTGCGTGACGACCGCGGTGCTGCAGATGCGGATGACGATCGACGAGGCGGTGTGGTCGGCGACGGCGGGCGGCGCTCGAGCCCTGCGGCGCGACGATGTGGGCTACGTGCGGCCGGGGGCGCGGGCCGATCTTCACGTGTTGGAGGCGCCTTCGACGACGCACCTCGCGTACCGGCCGGGGGTGCCGCTTACTTCGTCGGTGTGGCGTCGGGGGAAGCGGTTGTGAGAGCGTGTTCGAACTTGCGGTTCGGCCCGAGGATCCAGACCTTCTTGGGATCGAGGTAGACGATCAGGTCGACCAGGGCGTTGTAGACGGTGGTGAGCCGTGCGGCCCCCTCCTCGGGGTGCTCCAGGACTTTGGTGGTTTCTTCGAGTAGCGGTTCGAACCAGCCGGCGAATTCGGCGTCGTCCCGGTACCTGCGACGGAACTGCACATAGCCGAGGCAGCGAGGACGGTCCGGGCTGTCCGGATCGATCATCAATTCGCCGATCGCCTGCTGCTCGCCGCCGAGCAGCAGGAACACCCGCGTGTCGCTTGGCTCGATGTGACCGGAAAGCGCCCCTTTGACTTCGCCGAGACGGCGCATCAGCCGCCGGTTCCGGCGACGGCTGCCCAGATCGAGAAAATGGGCCTCCTGCTGCAGGATCTGCACCCAGCCGAGATAGGCGGCAAGCCGGTAAAGGCTGTCATAGCGGTTGTATTCGTCTTGGCGTTCGCTGCCCGGCGCCGCCTGATGGACTTCTTCGCCGGACAGCAGGCGGATCGCGTTTCGCAGCCGCGCTGCCAGCGACGCCGCCGACTGCAGCAGCGGATCCCGGTACCGGCTGACCAGGTCCCGGCGTAACTGCTCGCGGTCTGAGCGGCGACGGCGCGCCTCGAACACCCCGCCGAGCACCGCCGTCAGCACCGCGCCGGACACCGAGACCACCGCGGAGATCACCGAAACGTTGTTCACGTCGAATCACCTCGGCGTGGAGCGTACTGAGAAGCGCGCTACCGGAGGGTCTCTTCGACGCGGATACGCAGCTCTGGCGGGAGATCGCCGAGCAGGTGCGACCACTGCTCGACCCGCTTCTCGCTCAGGTGCGTGAGCAGGTCGAGCACCGGCGCCCACAGGTCCTCGTCGGCGGCCGCGACCTGAAGGAGACCGCGGAAGCGGGCCTCGGGGAGCAGCCCGAGGACGTGATCGATCCGGCTTTTGTCGTCGAGGACGAACGCGATCCGGATCAGTGCCTCGTCGCCGATGACGGCCAGCGCCCGGCGCACGGTCGGATCGGGCAGGTGGCCGACGAACCGGCCGACGGTGATCCAGTCCTCGCGGCGCACCAGCTCACCGGCCACCTCGACGACGGTGTCGAGCGGGATCCGCGCGATGATCGCGCTCGCCCGGCGCGGGTCCAGTTCGGCGGCGACGTCGGCCAGGAAGGGCGTCCTCAGCCGCTTCGCGACGTCGACGCCACGGGAGACGTCCACCAATCCGGCGATCCGCGCGCACAGAAGCGGGCCGAAGACCTTCTCGGCGATCTTCGCGAGGATCGGGCTCGGGACGAGTTTGCTGGCCATCGCCATCCGCTCCAGTGCGGCGAGGTTGGCGTCGAACAGCGTGTCCGTGACCTGCTCGCGGAACGCCTGGAGCTCGGCGGCGTCGACGTTCTCCAGGTAGGAGAGCCGCTCCGGGGAGGTGCCCAGGACACGCGCGAGCTTGAGGATCTCCGCCTGCGAAGCGAAGTTTTCGGTGGTCACAGGCCCACCACCTTGCGAACGGCGCCGCGCAGAAGCGCGGGTACGTACTTCAAGCCCTCTTCGCCCGCTTCGGCCAACGCCTTGGCCTGGCGGTGGCGCGCGTCGCGCAGCGCGTCGGAGAGGTCTTGTTTCTCGTGGTCTGCCAGCGCTTCGATGCCTGCCGGGACAGGACCGCCTAGCTGACCGGTGAGTGTGCGCTCGGCCATGGTCGATCATCATGCCTCATCGGGCCCGGGAAGCAGGGGACCTTTACTTTCGTCCATGGCGGACCGCTCGTCACGGCTTGTAGCGTCCTGTCGTGTGATGGACGGAGAGGAGCCCGTGCGGCGCGGGCGGCGGCTGGTCATGGACGTCGCTTTGTGGCTCGGCCTCTGCGGCTGGGTGGTCATCGACGCCGGGTCCAGCACGAAGCATTGGGAACTGCTCTTCGGGCTCGCCGCGACCACCGCGGCGATCGCGGCGGCGCGCCGGTATCCGCTCGTCTCGCTCGCCATCGCGATGGTGGCCGGCTTCGTGGTGATGGGGAGCTTCGGCGGTCGGGTACCGATCTGGGAGGGCTTCGTCCTCGTCGCCGTGGGTTACCTCGCCGGCTATCGGCAACCGGTCGCGAAACCGATGCTGCGCCTTTTCGCCGTTGTTTCCGTGATCGCGGTCCCTGTCGCGCTGCTGTGGAGCAAGGACGGCTTCGCGGCCTGGGGCGCGTTGCTCGGTGTCCTGGTCTTCGCGGGGGTGACGCCCTGGCTGCTGGGCAGGTACGTCCGCCAGCGCGAGGACATGGCGCGCGACGGCTGGCGGCGCGCCGAGGAGATGGAGAGCCGTCAGCGGCTCGTCGCCGACCGCGCGCGGCTGCGCGAGCGCACCCGGATCGCCAGCGACATGCACGATTCGCTGGGCCACGAGCTGAGCCTGATCGCGGTGCGCGCGGCGGCGCTGGAGGTCGCGGGCGGACTCGACGAACCGCAGCGGCAGGCCGCGGGCGAGCTGCGGCAGAGCGCCGCGACGGCGACCGAACGGCTGCGCGAGATCATCGGCGTCCTGCGCGAGGACGATGCGCCGACCGAGCCGGTGCACGAGAGCATCGACGAACTGCTCGACCGGACGAGGGCTTCGGGCGTGCTGATCGAGTCCTCTGTGGACGAACCGGTCGACGGTGAGCCGCCGATGGTCGACCGTGCCGCGTATCGCGTGGTCCAGGAATCGGTCACGAACGTGGTGAAACACGCGCCGGGTGCCGCGGTGACGGTCCGGGTCGTGCGATCCGAGGGGCGGACGGACGTCGTGGTCACCAACGCCGCGCCGCCCGCGGGCCCGCTCCCGGGCCGGACGTCGGGCAAACGCGGGCTGATCGGCCTGCGCGAACGGGTCCGCCTGGTCGGCGGGACCCTGCGGGCAGGGCCTCGTGACGGCGGATTCGAGGTCAGCGCGACCTTGCCGCACGACGCTGCGCCGTCGGAGGAATCACCGGAGAGCCAGGCGGCGATGGACGCCGAGGTGGGGCAGTCGACGTCGGCGAGGGAACTGGAACGGGCCCGCCGGGACGTCCGGCGCAGCCTGATCCAGGCGATCGTCGTGCCGATCGGGCTTTTCGGCTTGGTGGTCGGCATCAGCGGGACCGTGTTCCTCGTCCAGTGGTACCGCTCGGAACTCGCCGTCGGCGACTACGACCGCATCCGGATCGGCCAGACGCGCGCGGAGATCGCCTCCCTGCTGCCGGCGGGGCAACGGATCGCGCGACCGCGTGCGGTGGAGCCGCCGGTGCCCGCGGGGGCGGCATGCGAGTACTACGGCACCGAGCGCAACGTGTTCAACTTGAACTACGAGGCCTACAGGCTGTGCTTCGCCGACGGGAGAGTCGTCGCGAAGGACGTGATCACGGAAGACGAGAAAAGGGGGGACCCGGATGATCCGGGTGGTGCTGGCCGATGACGAGGCGATGATCCGCGCCGGGGTGTCGGCCATCCTGGCCGCGGACGCCGGGATCGAGGTGGTCGCGGAGGCCGAGGACGGGCGCGCCGCCGTCGAGCAGACCCGCGCGACCAGGCCGGACGTCGTACTCCTCGACATCCGGATGCCGGTGATGGACGGTCTCAAGGCGGCCGAAGAGATCCGGCGGCTGCTGCCCGACGTCGGCGTGATCATGCTGACGACGTTCGGCGAGGACGCCTACATCGAACGCGCACTCGGCCTGGGCGCGAGCGGTTTCCTGCTCAAATCCGGCGATCCCCGCGAACTGCTCGGCGGCATCCACGCGGTCGCGGGCGGGGCGGCGTTCCTTTCGCCGAAGGTCGCGCAGCGGGTCATCGCCCGCTTCTCCGGCAACCAGGTGTCCCGCGCCGAAGAGGCGAAGGTACTGATCGGGAAACTCACCCCGCGTGAACAGGAAGTGCTGGCGTTGCTGGGTTCCGGACTGTCCAATGCGGACATCGCCGCGAAACTTTTCGTCGTCGAGGGCACGGTGAAGGCCTACGTGAGCACCATCCTCAACCGGCTCGGTGCGCGGAACCGGGTGCAGGCGGCGATCACCGCGTACGAGGCGGGGCTGGTCGGCGGGGGACGGGAGGAGTCCAGCCGCTGACGCCGGCGCCGATGCGGGCGGTGAGCGCGCCGGGGAGCAGCCGGAACACGCCGTTGCGGACGGCCACGGCGAGCGGATTGCGCAACTGCGGTCCGACCTTTCCCGCCTGGACCGAGGCTTTCACGACGCCTTGGCTGCGGGGGCGGCGCTGCTCGTCGTAACCCTTCAGTGCCGCGTCGACGTCTTCGGTGGTGCTGAGCTCGGCGGCGAGGACGACGGCGTCTTCGATCGCCTGGCAGCCGCCCTGGCCGAGGAACGGCGGCATCGCGTGGGCCGCGTCGCCGAGCAGCGCGACGCGGCCTTTCACGTATGCGGGCAGGGGAGTGCCGAGCAGGTCGAGATCGTGGTGGAGCAGCGTCTCGGGCACGGTCGCCTCGATGAGTTCGGGGATGGGGTCGTGCCAGCCGCCGAAGCGGTCTCGCAGATACGACTTCGGGTCTTCGTGGCGGACGCCCGGTTCGGCGACGTAGCTCGCCCACCAGTAGACGCTGTCGTCGTGCAACGGGATGACGCCGATCTCGGCGCCGTCGTCCCAGCTCGTGCTGAGCTTTGTGGGGTGCGGGAGGGTGGTCACCGCGCGGAACGCCGTGCTGCCGCTGTAGACCGGTTCGGGATGGCGCGGCCAAAGTGCTTTGCGGGCCATGCTGTGGATCCCGTCCGCGGCGACGATGACGTCGGCGTCGAGGTCGTCGAGGCGGGTGACCTCGACGCCGGTGCGGACGCAACCGTCGGGAAGGGCGTCGTGGAGCGCTCCGATGAGATCCGCGCGGTGGATGGCGGCGAGCGGGCGGCCGTGATGACGGCGGAACGCCTCGGCATCCCATCGGGTGATGCGGCGGCCCTCGCGGTCGTGGAGCCCGCCGGACGATTGTTCCCGCAGCTTGCCGAGGTGGACGCCCAGCGTCTCGAGTGAACGCAGGGCGTTCGGCCACAGGGAGATACCCGCGCCGACCGCGGTGAGTTCCGGTGCTCGTTCGAGGACGGTGACCTCCCAGCCGATGCCGTTCAGCCCGATGGCGGCGCTCAGTCCGCCGATTCCCCCGCCGATCACGATCGCTTTGCGCATGTCGACCTCCTCTACATTTGTAGAGTACTACTACACTTGTAGAGTGCGAAAGGCGACGATCGGGGACGCGGCCATCGAGGTCATCGCGGCCGAGGGGATGCGGGGGCTGACGCATCGCGCGGTCGACCGAGTCGCCGGGCTGCCGCCGGGGTCGACCTCGTATTACGCGCGGACGCGGGCGGCGCTGCTGGAACTGGCGATCTCGCGGATGGTCGAACTCGACGAGGTCACCCTCGACCCGCCGCCAGGGCAGCTGGCCGAGTACGTGGCGGGGTTCGCGCACGCGGCGATCACCGGCGGGCGGACGCGGATGCTCGCGCGGTACGAGTTCGCGCTGGAGGCGACGCGGCGGCCGGAGCTGCGGGAGGCCTACGACCGGGGCGGGCTGGTGATCCGGCGGCGGTGCGCGGAGGTGCTCACGGCGTGCGGATCGGCGGAGCCGGAGCGGCACGCGCGGGTGCTCGTCGCTTGGCTGGAGGGGACGGTGTTCGACGCGCTGGCGGGGACCGGCTCGCTGCGGCCGCCTGGGTTGGAGGAGCTGACGCGGGGGGCGCGGGAGGTTTTGGCGGGGCTCGGGGTGGCGGGGTAGCAAGGGACCTTTGCTACCACTTGAGGCGCTGACCTGCGGAAAGGGAGCAGGGGACCTTTGCTACCAGGTGGAGGCGCCGGTCCTGGAGCGACGCGCGGCCGGCCCGGGTGGTAGCAAAGGTCCCTTGCTCCCCGTCAGGCGTCGCGCCGCCGCAGCACGGTGGAACCGGCGACAAGCCCAGCCGCGGCCCAAGCCGCACAGAGCGCGACGCCGACCCAAGGCGCGTAGGGCGCGACGCCGCCGAAGATCGGGTTCCGCTCCCCGGGAGTGACCATCGCGTTGACACCCGCGAAGCCGGGGAAGTAGTTCACGAGGTCTTCCCAGCCGAGCGAACCGGCGAACATCGGGATCATCACCAGCAGCACGAACACCGACACGATCGTTCCCGCCGTCGAACGCAGCGCCGTCCCCAGGCCGAGACAGAGCAGCCCCAGTAGCGCGAAGTAGGCCCCCATGCCCGCCGCGGTCGCGAGGACCTCGCCGACCGAGGAGTCGGGCGCGGGGATCAGAGGCGCCGAGACCGCCACGCCGGCGAGCGTGTTCAGCACGCCGTAGCCGAACAGCACCGGCAGCAGGACGGCCGACTTCGCCGCGAGGACCCGGTTCCGGACCGGGACCCACTGCAGGGTCGAGCGGATGCTGCCGCTGGCGTATTCGCTCGTGATGAACAACGTCGCCAGCGCGACCACGGCGAACTGCGTGAGATAGAACGCCGCTCCGGTCACCACGGCGTGCGGGGCCATCGGACGGTCGCTGCCGTCCTGGAGCGCGAAACCGAGAGCCGCCGAGTAGGCGAGCATCAGGAAGACGCCGCTGATCAGGCACCACCAGGTCGACCGGACCGACCAGAACTTGGTCCATTCCGAAGAGATCGCGTTCATCGTGCGCTCCACTGCTTGAAGAAACCGGTCAGCTCGGTACGGAAGAACTCCAGCGCCTTCCGCGAGTCGATCGAGCCGTACTGGTTTTCGATCTCGGTCGGCGGGAGCTTCGGGCGCAGCCCCAGCTGGTCGATCAGGATCGCCGCGTCGGTCACCGACGAATGGCCGCTGTTCTCGACCAGGTCCTGCTTTTTCGGGCCGGTGAGCCGCGGCCACGTCTCGTCCCAGGACGCGCGGAAGTACTTCTCGCCGGTCGGGCTGGTCAGCAGCAGGAACGGCCGGTCGAGCGAGACGCCGCCGTAGAACGGGCCGTCGACGTTCACACCCGCCTTGATCCGCCGGTCGGCGACCATCGCGGCGGCGGTCGCCGAACCTCCGGCGGAGTGACCGGCCATCCCGATCTTCGCCGCGTCGATCGACCAGCGCCGGTCCTTCAGTAGCGTGTCGACGACGAACGTCGTGTCCACGGCGCGGTTCGCGATCGCGGCGGGCCACGGCTCGCCGGGGAGTCCACAAGCGACACACTGGCGCAGGCCGTCGGGGAACTCCGTCGCCCAGGCCTCGTAGGCATGATCGATCCCGGCGACCACGAAGCCTTGCGCGGCAAGGTGTTCGGCCACCGAGGTCAGGGTGATCCGGTTGTTGCCCGCGCCCGGTGAAAGAACCACCAGCGGACGTCGTCCCGGCAACGAGGGTGCGTTCTCCCGCGAGTGGACCCGTACCTTGCTCAGCGCGTCCGGCGGCAGGTCGAGCTTCCGCCCGGCGACCGCGGCCGCCGACTCCGCCTCGGTCATGTACCGCGGCGCGCGCCCGAACGGCACGGCTGGATACCAGACGTTGACCATCAGTTCCCGGCGCTTTTCGGGCACCCAGGGATCAGCTCTCCGCTGATCGGTGAGATGCAGCGTGCGCAGTCCGATCGGGAACGGGCCGTCCGGCGCGGGCAGCGACAACGCCGGTGCCGCCGACGCGACCGCCGGCACCCCCAGCAGGCCGGCGATCACCGCCACCAGGACCATGAGTGACTTCATGCCGCGACTCCCGTTCCGTATTCGACCGACGACGCGGTCAGTTCCATGTACGCCTGTTCGAGCGAGGCGGTCCGTTCGGTCAGCCCGTGCACGCGGATCCCCAGTTCGTGCACCGCGTCGCCGACGAGATGAACGGGAAGGTCGTGCACGAGCAGTTCGTCCTGATCGGCTTCCGTGATCGCGCCGAGGGCGCGAAGACGCTGGTCGAGGACGCGCAGGTCGGCGGGAGCGGGCACCCGCACCACGACCGACGTCCGCGAATTGCCCGTGATGAACTCGTCGACCGGCGCGTCGGCGAGGAGCCTTCCCTTGCCGATGACGACCAGCCGGTCGGCGGTCAGCTGCATCTCGCTCATCAGATGGCTCGATACGAACACCGTGCGGCCCTCTTCCGCGAGCGAACGCATCAGGTGCCGCACCCAGCGGACGCCGTCGGGGTCGAGACCGTTCACCGGCTCGTCGAACATCAGCACACCGGGATCACCCAGTAGTGCGCCGGCGATCCCGAGCCGCTGCCCCATGCCGAGGGAAAACGTCCCGGCGCGTTTCCCCGCGACGTCCGTGAGGCCCACGGTCGCGAGCACTTCGTCCACCCGGCTCGCCGGGATCCCGTTGCTGCGCGCCATCGCCAGCAGGTGCTTGGCCGCGCTCCGGCCGGGATGCAGTGCCTTGGCCTCCAGCAGCGCGCCGACCTCGCGCAGTGGGAAGCGCAGTTCCTCGTACCTCTTGCCGTCGATGCGGACTTCGCCCGCGCTCGGCGCGTCGAGGCCGAGCGTCATCCGCATGGTCGTCGACTTGCCCGCGCCGTTGGGACCGAGGAAGCCGGTCACCTTGCCCGGCTCGACGGCGAAGGTCAGCCCGTCGACCACCGTCTTCTCGCCATAGCGCTTCGTGAGTCCTCGAAGCGTGATCATCCGCGTCCTCCTTCGTGTCCCTGAATCCTCCGATGCGGGGACACCCGCGGACAGTGACCCGAAGTCATCGGCCACCCCTTACTTTCGGCAGGTGCCGCTCGGCACGAGTCGCCGCGGAAAGGCAGAATCGGCGCCATGACCACCCGCGAACAACGGCGCGTGAATCCGCTCGACCTGGTGATGCTCGTCCTCGCCGTGTTCTCCGTCGGGCTGCTCGCCTACGTGACGTTCTTCCCGCATTCGGAGGAGACGGCGCACCGCGTCTTCGTCATCGACACGACGGTGTGCGGGATCTTCGCGCTGGAATTCCTCTGGCGGTGGCGGCGCAACGGCTGGGAGAAGCGGTTCCCGCTGCGGAATTGGTACGAAATCCTCGGCATGATCCCCATCGCGCATCCGGCACTGCGCGGTTTCCGGCTGTTGCGGATCATCGTGGTCCTGGTCCGGCTCGCCCGGACGGCGGACCGCGCGTTCGGGGAGCGGTTCACGCAGCGGCTGGTCGAAAGGCTTTCGCGGCCGATCGTGCTGGCGATCAAGAAGCCGATCACGATCGCGGTGCTCGACGAGGTCGTGAAGGTACTGGAAACCGGGAACTATCCGCAGAACCTCGCACGCTCACTCGGCGAGAACCAGACGTTGCTGCGTGGGATCATCGCGGAGAAACTCAAGAACGATCCGCAGGCCGGGCGGCTTTCGAAGCTGCCGTTCCACGACGAGGTGGTGCGTTCGGTGATCGACACCGCGATGCGCGTGATCCTCGAAGTGCTGACCGATCCGCGGATCGACGAGTTCTTCGCGCATGTGGTGCGGGAGAACCGGGAGCAGATCCGCAGCGCCGTGCAGCTGGGGCTGAACGAACGTGAGGACGACGAGGAGCTGGCGGCGCGGTTGCCGACCAGACCTCAGCATCAGTTGATGGACTGACCTCGTGACGTGCGCCGGGTGGGCGCGGCGGTCAGCGGGTCCTCCGGCCACGGATGTTTCGGGTAGCGCCCGCGCAGATCGGCCCGCACGGCCGCGTAACCGTTGCGCCAGAACGATTCCAGATCGGCGGTGACCGCGGCGGGCCGTCCGGCGGGGGAGAGCAGGTGGAGCACGACGGGGACACCCGCCAGCTCCGGCGTCGCGAGCCAGCCGAAGGTCTCCTGCAGTTTGACCGCCAGCACCGGCTGCTCGCCCGAGTAGTCGACCCGGATCCGCGAACCCGACGGCACCTCCAGCCGGTCCGGCGCCAGTTCGTCCAAACGCGACGCCTCGGGCCAGGGCAGTAGCCCCCGCAGCGCGGCGCCCGCGTCCAGCGAGGCCAGATCCGAGCGGCGGCGTGCCGAGCCGAGATCGAGCCAGCTGTCCAAAGTAGACAGCAAGTCGGCGTCGGCGACAGAGGGCCAAGGTGCGCCCAGCACCCGGTGCAGGAAGGACAGGCGTTCGCGCAGTCGCTTGCCGTCTTCCGACCAGCGCAGCAGGCCGAGCCCTTCGGTGCGCAATCCGTCCAGCAGTGCGGAGCGGATCGCGTCCGGCGCGGGCGAGCGCAGCGGCTTCTCCGAGAGCACGATCGCGCCGAGCCGTCGCACCGACCGCGCCGCGACGTCGCCCGATGACCAGCCCACTTCGTCCACTGTGGACACCAGATTCGGCGCGGCACGCACGGCGAGCTCTTCGTCCGCGGGTGCCGCCAGGCGGATGATGCCCTGTGCGCGGCCGGGATCCCGGGTCGCTTCGGCCACCGCCAGCCATTCGACGTCGGCCAGCCCGCTGCCACGCGGGAGTTCGGCCGCCGTTCCGCCGGCCATCAAGTACACCGGCGTCCCCACGGCACGACGCCGCGCGAGCCGCTCGGGGTGCGCGAGCGCCACCACCAGCGCCGGATCGGAGGCGTTGCCGCCGTCGGGCACCAGCTTGGAAAGCCGTCGCACGTCGCGTTTCCAACGCTCGTCGCCGCGTACTCGGCGCAGCTCGGCTTCGAGGTCGGTCAGCGTGCCGCCGCTGTCCAGCAGCGCGACCACTTCGGCGGCCGAACGCGCGTTGGTGCGCGCCGCGCCGTCCAGCAACGCCCTCGCCAGCCGCGGATGCAGGCCCAGCCCGGCCATCTTCCGCCCGCGCTCGGTGACCGTGCCGTCCTCCGTGGTGGCCCCGAGGGTGGTCAGCAACGCGCGTCCGGCGGCCAGCGCGCCTTCGCCGGGAGGGTCCCACCAGGCGAGGCCGGAACCGTCCGGAGTGGACCAGCAGGCGAGTTCGAGGGCGAACCGCGCCAGTTCCGCCGTCCGGATCTCGGGTTCGGGATAGGCGGGCAGCGACCCCTGCTCGTGCGCGGCCCAGCACCGGTACGCGCGGCCCGGCGCCTCACGCCCGGCGCGACCGGCTCGCTGTTCGGCGACCGCGGCCGAAACGCGGACCGTCGCCAGCCCGGGCAGGCCGCGCCGGTGATCGACCCGGGGAACGCGGGAAAGCCCGCAGTCCACCACCGCCCGCACCCCCGGCACGGTCAGGCTGGACTCGGCGACCGACGTCGAGAGCACCACCCTGCGCCGGTCGCGCGGGCGCAGCACGTCGTCCTGGCTCGCCGCCGAAAGCCGTCCGTGCAAGGGCAGCACGTCGGCGTCGAGGCTGTGGAGAAGTCCGCTCACCCTGGCGATTTCACCGGCGCCGGGCAGGAAGGCGAGTACGTCACCGTCCCCTTCGGACAGTGCTTTGTGGATCACGCGGGCCACGGTCGCCTCGATCCGTTCGCCGCGCGCGGGCGGGGAGTACGAGACCTCGACCGGATAGGTCCTCGCGTGCGCGGCGATCACCGGCGCGTCGCCGAGCAGGGCCGCCAGCCGCCCGGAGGCCACCGTGGCGGACGTCGCGAGCAGCCGCAGGTCGTCCCGCAGCCCGGCGCGCACGTCCAGCAGCAGTGCGAGCAGCAGATCCGCGTCGAGATGGCGTTCG
This sequence comes from Amycolatopsis keratiniphila subsp. keratiniphila, assembly GCF_001620365.2. Taxonomy (GTDB): domain Bacteria; phylum Actinomycetota; class Actinomycetes; order Mycobacteriales; family Pseudonocardiaceae; genus Amycolatopsis; species Amycolatopsis keratiniphila. The sequence goes on along the minus strand of NZ_LQMT02000030.1, from coordinate 154,160 downwards.
TGGCATTCGTCGAGCAGGACGGTCGACACCCCGGCCAGCTCCGGGTCGCCCTGCACCCGCCGCACCAGCAACCCTGAGGTGACCACCTCGATCCGCGTCGACGACGACACCTTCCGATCGCCGCGGACCGAGTAACCGACCGTCTCCCCGACGCGTTCTCCGAGCAGGGACGCCATCCGCGCGGCCGCGGCCCGGGCGGCGAGCCGCCTCGGTTCGGCGACGATCACCCGGCCTTCGCCGTTGTCCAGCGCGAGCGGCACCAAAGTGGTCTTGCCGGTGCCAGGGGGCGCGACGAGGACGGCGGTCCCGTGGGCGTCGAGTGCGGCTTCGAGTTCGGGCAGGACGGCGCGAACCGGCAGATCGGGAAGGGTCACTTCTCGGTGACCTGCGGCGGAGGCGGGATCCGGTAGCCGGACGGGCCGATGTTGCGGTTCAGCGATTCGAGCCATTCGCCGGACGAGATCATCTTCTGGATCGCCTTGGCCACCGCCGCCCTGCCCTCGGTGTCCTCCTTGCGCAGGCCGACGCCGTACTTCTCCTTCGAGAACGGCTTCCCGACGACTCTCAGCAGCTCCGGGTTCTGCGCCACGTAGCCGGCGAGGATGACGTCGTCGGTGGTCACCGCGTCCACCTGTCCGGCGAGCAGCGCGGTGACGCAGTCCTGGTAGCGCGGGTACTCGACGAGCTGCACGGCCTGGGCGAACTTGTCGCGCACCTGCTCGGCGGAGGTGGTGCCGCCCACGGCGCACAGCTTGCGGCCGTTGAGGTTCTCGGGACCGGTGATGTCGGTCGACCGGAGGCGGACGAGGAGATCCTGGCCGGTGTCGAAATAGGGCCCGGCGAATCCGACCACCTGTTTGCGCTTTTCGGTGATGGAGTAGGTCGCCACCATCAGATCCGTGATGCCCGAGGTGATGTCCGTCTCGCGGGACGACGGCCTGCTGTCGTGCCAGGTGATGTGATCCTCGTCGACGCCCAGTTCGCTCGCGACGTACTTCGCCACGTCGACGTCGAAGCCGACGTACCGGCCGTCGACCGTCCGTTTGGAAAGCCCCGGCTGGTCGAAGCGGATGCCGATGGTGAGCTTGTTGGACGCGACGGCGCGCGCGACGAGTGAATCCGACGGACCGGCCTCTTCGCCGCAGGCCGCCGCTGTGACCAGCGTCAAGCAGGCCACCAGCAGGGCGCGTCCCCTCATCGGGTGCCTCCGTCCGCCGCCTCACATTGTTCTCAGGGTCGGCGGTTAGCCTAGGCCCGTGCGTAGACCGCCCCAAGTCGTACTCGACGCCGTGGGCACACTCGCCCGGCTCGGACTGGCCGCCGTCTGGTTGATTTCCGGAGCGCTGAAGATCAGCGATCCGGGGCAGACCTACATCGCGGTCCAGGCCTTCGATGTCCTGCCGGACGGGCTCGTCCGCCCGGTCGCGATCGGTATGCCGCTCGTCGAACTGGCGCTCGGCCTGTTCCTGCTCGCCGGGTTCGTGACCCGGTGGGTGTCGGTGCTGTCGGTGCTGCTGCTCGCGGTGCTCATCGCCGCCATCGCCCAATCCTGGGCGCGCGGGCTGAGCATCGACTGCGGCTGCTTCGGCGGTGGCGGCCAGATCGCCGCGGATCAGACGCAGTATCCGCAGGAGATCGCCAGGGACCTCGGATTCGCGCTCCTGGGTGTGTGGCTGATCGTGCGGCCGCGGACCTGGCTGTCGGTGGACGGCTGGCTCGGGAACTCCGGGGCCCCCGCCGACGACGACTATGTGGGTATCGCTGAAGGGAACGAATAATCGTGGGTGGAGCTGAGCGCAACGCTCGGAAACGCAAGCAGCAGCAGACGGCGGCGCGCTCGGTGGCACAGGCCAGGGGCGTCGCGGGCGGCGACAAGAAGAAGGTCGTCGCGATCACCGTCGCGGTGGTCGTCCTCGCCGCGCTGGTGATCGGCGGCGTGATCTGGACGACGTCCAGCAAGGACAGCACCGAGGGCAAGGTGATCGGGGCACAGCCGACCGCTTCGGCGCCCGGCGTGGTCGAGAAGCGCGACGGGGCCGCCGTGGTCGTCGGCAAGCCCGAGGCGAAGAAGACCATCGACATCTACGCCGACTTCCTCTGCCCGGTCTGCAAACAGTTCGAAGAGTCGTTCAAGGGGCAGATCGAGGAGCAGGTGAACAACGGGACCCTGCAGGTCCGGTACCACATGCTGCCGATGCTGAACCAGCGTTCCGACCCGCCGGGCTACTCGCTGGACTCCGCCAACGCCTCGCTCGCCGCGGCCGACGCGGGCAAGTTCCTCGCCTTCCACGACGCGCTGTTCAAGGACCAGCCGGAGGAAGGTGGCCGCGGGTTCGACAAGGCGCAGCTGATCAAGCTGGGCCAGGACGTCGGCATCACGGACCCGGCCTTCGCGCTCAAGGTCAACAGCGGCGCGTACGACCAGGAGATCCAGGACGCGTACAAGAAGATCTCGACGGACCCGTCGCTGCAGCAGGACTTCGGCAACGGCCCGGGTTTCGGCACGCCGACCGTCACCTCGAACGGGCAGGTCGTGAAGCTCGCGCCGGACTGGGTGACGAAGGTCGTCAGCTAGTTTTCCCGTGAAGGCCCCCTTCCCTCGGCTCAGCCGAGGGAAGGGGGCCTTCACGCTGTTCGGGGTCGGTGGGGGCGGCCGGGTGGTAGCAAAGGTCCCTTGCTCCCCGCGCCGTGGTGACCGTGTGGATCTCTGGTCATCCAACGCGCCAAAAATCCACACGGTCAGTCAACACCGCTACGCGCCGTGCAGGGTGTGTGGAAATAGGGACACTCAACGTCCCTATTTCCACACACTTCCGCCCGCCGGGGACGTGGTAGCAAAGGTCCCTTGCTCCCTTTTCGCAGGTCAGGGGCGTGGAGCGACGGAGGTGAAGGCCTGTACGCGGGCTGTCTCGGCGGAGCGCGGCCAGACGAGGCCCCACTCGACGTCGGGTGAGCCGGCGAAGGGCACGAAGCGGATCCGCGGATGGCTGAAGTACTCCCGCGCGTGTGCGGCGAGCGGGCAGATGCCGGCTCCGGTGGCGATCGCGGCGAGTAGTTCCTGAAAGGTCGCGAAGGGCGTTCCACGGCTTACGGGGTGCCCTGCCGGCGTCAGCCACTGTCGCGGTTCCTCGATCCAGTACGGCTCCGGCGGATGCGCCGCGCGAAGGACGGTGTCGCGGGCGAGGTCGTCCAGGGTCACTGACTCACGTCGCGCGAAAGGGTGTTTCGACGACACCGCGAGCACCATCGGTTCGGTGTACACGGCCGGTCCGGTCGTGAGATCGGGTTCGTCGACCGGAAGCAGTGTCACCAGCACGTCGATCTCACCCGAGCGCAGCATCGCGAACGGGTCGGCGAAGTCGGCCTCGCGGATCAGCAGTTCGGTGTCCGGGTAGCGCTGCCGGAAACGGTCCAGCAGGTCTCCGGTCAGGTCGGCGACGCCCGGTGCTTCGAAGCCCAGCCGCAGCACACCGCCGATCCCGCGGCCGGCCGCGATCGCGCGGTCGATGCCTTCGTGCAGCGCGCGGTAGGCGGGGCCGAGGTCGTCCCGCAGCCGCTCGCCGATCGGCGTGAGCCGGACCCGCCTGCTCGTGCGGGCGAACAGCGGTACGCCGATCCGGCGCTCCACCTGCTTGATCGTCTGGCTCACCCTCGCCTGCGAGACGTGCAGGCGTTCCGCGGTGCGGCCGAAATGCAGTTCGTCGGCCAGCGCCAGGAAGATCTCGATATCCCGCAGTTCCATAATCTCCAGGTTATCGATAGGCGCCGGTGCCGGTCAGTGGGAACCGTCTTTTTCGCAGGTCTGGCGCTTTGTCAAATGTTAATTCAAGATGTGAACTTACACGCTTCCGGCATGGGTGGTGGGTATGACGAAATTCGCGGTCCGGCTCGCTCTGCTGTTCGTTTCGTGTCTCGCACTGGCGTTGGCGCCGGTGACGGCGCAGGCGGCACCCGCGTTCAAGGTGCTCGCTTTCTACAACGGCACCTACGACGCGGCGCACATCAGCTTCGTCAAGGAAGCCAATCAGTGGTTCCCGAAAACCGCTTCACAGAACGACTTCAGCTACACGGCGACCAACGACTGGAACCGGCTGAGCTCGTTGCAGCCCTCGCAGTACCAGGTCGTGCTGTTCCTGGACGACCTGCCGCAGACCTCCGCGCAGCGCTCGGGCTTCGAGCGCTACATGAACGCGGGCGGCGCGTTCTTCGGCTTCCACGTGGCCGCTTTCAACACCAATCCGTCCACATGGGACTGGTACCACAACAGGTTCCTCGGCACGGGCGCGTTCAAGTCCAACACCTGGGGCCCGACGACGGCGACACTGAAGGTGGAGAACCGGCCGCATCCCTCGACCACGCGGCTGCCCGCGACGTTCACCTCGTCGGTGAGCGAGTGGTACGCCTGGAACCGCGACCTCCGCGGGAACCCGGACATCAGGATCCTCGCGTCGGTGGATCCGGTGAGTTTCCCGCTCGGCACCGACCCGAACCAGTCCTGGTACAGCGGGTACTACCCGATCCTCTGGACCAACGCGAAGTACAAGATGCTCTACGCGAACTTCGGGCACAACAAGATGAACTACGAGACGAACCAGCCGCTTTCGTCGAGTTTCGCCAGTGAGGTGCAGAACCGCTTCGTCGTCGACGGGCTGCTGTGGCTCGGCGGGAGGCAAGCCGTGCGAGGGTGAGCCGGGCCGCGAGTGGTAGCAAAGGTCCCTTGCTCTCCCGTGGTGCCGTGAAGGCCTCCTTGCCTACCCTGAAGGTAGTGAAGGAGGCCTTCACGGACGACGGGCGCGGTGTGCCCCGGGCCAGGTGGTAGCAAAGGTCCCTTGCTACTCCTCGATGGCGCCCCCGACCGCCCGCAGGTGCTGCCGAAACGTCAGCGAAGGCGACTTCGCCCGCTCCGCGAGGAAGTCGGCGAAGCGGACCTGCTCGCGAAGCGACTCTCCGGCGCGGATCCGGTCGGCCTGGCGGCGCTCGGTGTCGCGGATGCCCTCGGCGCGGTCCAGGACCTCGTCCGCCCGGGCGGACGGGATGAACAGGACGCCGTCCTCGTCGCCGAACACGAGGTCTTCCCGCGTCACCGTCCACTCCCCGACGACGGCCGATTCGAGCGCGCCGTCCGGGCGGGCGGAGACCGAAAGCGGACCGGTGGGGATCGAGCCGAGACTGAACACCGGCAGTCCGATCTTCTTGATGTCGGTGGTGTCGCGGTGCAGTCCCCAGATCACCACGCCGCTCAGCCCGGCCGCCTCCGCTTCAAGGACCGCGAGGTCCCCGACGCAGCTCTCGTCGAGCCTGCCGCCGTTGTCGACGACGAGGACGTCGCCGGGGTTCGCGATTTCGTACGCCTCCAGGAAGACGTCGACGCTGCCGACGTGCCGGACGGGGGTGACCCGCCCGGCCACGCGGGCGCCGGGCACGACCGAGTGCGTGCCCGCGGGCGCGCACCGGACCTGAACGCCGGCGCGGACGCAGCCGTCGGTCAGGTGTGCGGTGGTCAGCAGGGAGAACCGCTGCCGAAGCTCTTCGGGATCCATACCCCGACTTTAGCCACGGCGCCACACCACGAGCTTGTCGTAGTAGTCGTCGTCCTGCAGCGTCCCCATGACTTCACCGTTGTCGCCCACGATGGCGCCGCAAGCGCTGGACGGCGCGGGAAGCGTCTCGACCGGGCCGCCCGGCGTCCACGCCGCGGGAATCGTGTCGGTCCCCATGGTTCGCAAACAGCCCGTGAGGAGTCCCGACCCGTTCAGCGCGGTCACCGTCATGGTCTCCGGCACCGGGATGGACGTGTCATGGGCCGTCCAAAGCCGTTGGCCCCCTTGGAGGTCGGCCAGCACCTTGCCGTCCCGGATCGCGATGGCGCGTGCCTCACGGACGCCCTCGGGAAGGACGAGTTGCCGTGCCACGCCGTCCTTCCAGAGCCAGGCGCCGCCGCCCTGCTCCTGCATCAGGATCGTGCCGTCGTGATCGATGTCCACCGGCCCGAGCAGCGGCGCGGAGTCCAGCAACACCGGGTGCGCGCGGTCGTCGGCCGGCCAGAACGCCGCCCACGAGCCGTATCGCGGATCGTTGAACACTTCGCCGACGATGTCGCCGCGGTTGTTCATCCCGGTGACGACCGTCTGGGCGTACCCCGGGACCGTCTCCAGGAGCTGGAACCCGCCGTTCTGGTACACGAACGAGCGGTCGGTCCTCGTCGAGATCGAGTACCCGTTCGCGAGGATGGCCCTCGACGTGTTCTCGTCCACGGCTTCGACCGTGTCGTAGCCCGCCGGGAAACCGTGGTTCCGCACCATCCAGCCCGACCAGGTGAGCAGTCCCCGGTTGGAGTGTCCCGCGTAGCTCCCGGCCCCGTCGGTGGCCACCACACGGATGGCGTCTCCACCTGGCGGGCGTAGGTAGCTCATCGTCCAGCCGCTCGCCGACGCGGTGCCCGCCGACAGCAGACCGGCGGCGACGGTGGCCGCCAAGACCATGCTCGTCCGTTTCATCTTTACCCCCTGTGAGCCGTGTTCTCCCTGTTTAACGGGGGTGTGGCTCGCCCGTCTGCGTCACCTGACACGTAACGTGCCGTGAATAACATCCGTTCAGACCTGTATGTAAGGGTTGATAAATACAGACCTGTCTGTATCTTCAGTGGCAGCAGCGACCCGGCAACGACAAGGAGCGTCGTGGTGGCCAACAAGGTGTACGTCGTCGGCGTGGGCATGACGAAGTTCGAGAAACCCGGACGCCGCGAGGGCTGGGACTACCCGCAGATGGCCAAGGAGTCCGGGACCAAGGCGCTCGCCGACGCCGGGATCTCCTTCGACGAGGTGCGGCAGGCCTACGTCGGCTACGTCTACGGCGAGTCGACCTCGGGGCAGCGCGCGGTCTACGAACTCGGCATGACCGGGATCCCGGTCGTCAACGTCAACAACAACTGCTCGACCGGGTCGACCGCGCTCTATCTGGCCGCGGAAGCGATCCGGGGCGGCCGCGCGGACTGCGCGCTCGCGCTCGGCTTCGAGAAGATGCAGCCTGGATCACTGGGCTCGACCTACGACGACCGCGAGCAGCCGATGGGCAGGCATATCCAGGCGCTCGCGGAGATCTCGGAGGTGCTCTTCCCTCCAGCGCCGTGGATGTTCGGCGCGGCGGGCCGCGAGCACATGAAGACCTACGGCACCACCGCCGAGCACTTCGCCAAGATCGGCGAGAAGAACCACCGGCACTCGGTGAACAACCCGTACGCGCAGTTCCAGGAAAGCTATTCCCTGCAGGACATCCTCGATTCGCGGATGATCTACGACCCGCTCACCAAGCTCCAGTGCTCGCCGACCTCGGACGGTTCCGGCGCGGCGATCCTCGCCAGCGAGTCCTTTGTGGACTCGCATGGGCTGGCCGGGCAGGCCGTGGAGATCGTCGGGCAGGCGATGACCACCGACTTCGCCAGCACCTTCGACGGGACGGCGAAGAACATCATCGGCTACGACATGAACGTCCAGGCCGCCCGCCAGGTGTACGACCAGGCCGGGCTCGGCGCGGAGGACTTCCAGGTCATCGAGCTGCACGATTGCTTCTCCGCCAACGAACTCCTGCTCTACGAAGCGCTCGGGCTCTGCGCCGAAGGGGAGGCCGGGAAGCTCGTCGACTCCGGCGACACCACCTACGGCGGAAAGTGGGTCGTCAACCCCTCCGGCGGGCTGATCTCCAAGGGACACCCGCTCGGCGCCACCGGCCTCGCGCAGTGTGCCGAACTTACCTGGCAGCTGCGCGGGACCGCCGACAAACGCCAGGTCGACGGCGTCCAGGCCGCGTTGCAGCACAACATCGGACTCGGCGGCGCCGCCGTCGTCACCGCCTACCAGCGCGCCGAGCGCTGATCCCGAAAGGAAAGAACCATGGGCAAGATCAGTGCCTCCGTCGAACTCCCCGCCGCTCCCGACAAGGTGTGGGCGGAGTTCTCCAACCCCAACAACTTCGAGAAGTGGCTGACCATCCACACCAAGTGGAAGGGCGAGGTCCCCGCGGAATTCTCCAAGGGAGCACAGGCTTCCGAGGTCGTCACGATGCTCGGGATGCCGAACACCATCACCTGGACCGTCGACGAGTTCGAGGCACCGTCGAAGCTGGCGATCTCCGGCACCGGGATGGCCGGGGTGAAGGTCAAGTTCGAGCTGTCCGTGGAGGCGTCCGGAGACGGTTCACTCGCCAGCATCGACGCGGAGTTCGCCGGTCAGATGATCGTCGGCGCGCTCGGCAAGGCCGTCGAGAAGGACGGCAAGAAGAACCTCGACGCCTCCCTCGAGAACTTCAAGGCGCTGGTCTCGTGACCGAGCGGTTCGACCCCGGCGGGCTCGGCAAATGGACCGACGACTCGCGGTTCGAGGTCACCCGCGAGCGGCTGATCGAGTACGCGAAGGCCACGAACGACCCGATCCCGGCACATCTCGCCGGTGACGTCGCGAGCCCCGTGTTCGCGATCGTGCCGGTGTTCGAGTCGCTGATGGAGCCCGCGCTCGAGGTCGTCCCGGTCGGCTTGTTCGGCCGGATCGTGCACGGGGAGCAGGAGTTCCGGTTGCACCGGCCGATCCGTCCCGGCGACAAGCTCGTGTCGCGGGCGCGGATGACCGGCTACGAAGGCTTGCCGAACGGCACCCGCGGCACCATCCACCTCGAATGCCGGACCGACGACGGCGACCTGGTCAACGAGCAGTACGTGACACTGTTCGTGCGAGGGTTCGACACCGGGGAGACGCGCGGCGAACTCGGGCCGGACCACAAGTTCGACGAAGGCCTCCGTGCGCAGGCGCCGGTGGCGAAGGTGAACCAGCACGTCGACGACGACCAGACCTATCGGTACGCGCCCGCCGCCGGCGACCCGATGCCGATCCATCTCGACGAAGAGGTCGCGAAGGACTCGGGGCTGCCGGGGATCATCGCGCACGGCCTGTGCACCATGGCGTTCACTTCGTGGGCGCTGCTGACCGAGGTCGCCGAGTCCGATGTGGACAGACTGAAGCGGTTCGCCGTCCGGTTCGCCAAGCCGGTGCTGCCCGGCCAGGACCTGACGACGCACATCTGGCGCGCGGGCGCCGGGAGCTACGCGTTCGAAACAACCGTCGGCCAAACCGTCGTGATCAAAGACGGTCTCGCGGAATTCGCGGAGTAGGAGCAAAGCCATGGGAGCACTCGACGGACGCGTCGCCGTCATCACCGGCGCCGGACGCGGGATCGGCCGCGAGCACGCGCTGCTGTTCGCGCGGGAGGGCGCGAGCGTGGTGGTCAACGACCTCGGCGGCGCGAACGACGGCAGCGGCAGCGACGCCGGGCCCGCGCAGGAGGTCGTCGACGAGATCCGCGCGGCGGGCGGGAAGGCGGTGGCGAACACGGCCAACGTCGCCGACTGGTCGGGCGCCGAGGACCTGGTCGCGCAGGCGGTGGGTGAGTTCGGCAGGCTGGACGTCGTCGTGAACAACGCGGGCATCTTGCGCGACGCGTTCATCGCGGGACTGGAGGAGTCCCAATGGGATTCCGTGATCGCCGTGCACCTGAAGGGGCACGCGGCGGTGCTGCGGCACGCGGCCGCGTACTGGAAGAGCGCGAGCAAGGCCGGCGAGCCGGTGGCGGGTTCGGTGATCAACACCGCCTCTGCGTCCGGGACCACACTGCCTAACGCTGGCCAGGCGAACTATGGCGCGGCGAAGGCGGGTATCGCCGCGCTGACGCTGGTCGCCGCCGAGGAGCTGGAACGCTACGGCGTGCGGGTGAACGCGATCGCGCCGATCGCGCGCACGCGGCTCACCCTGGCGACGCCGGGCATGGGCGCGATCTTCGCGCAGGAAGTGGAAGAAGGGGAGTTCGACGCGTTCTCCCCGGCGAACATCTCACCGCTGGTGGCCTACCTGGCGACCGAGAAGTGCCCGCTCACCGGCAAGGTGTTCGCGGTGCAGGGCGGCGCGATCTCCGAACTCGCGGGCTGGCACGACGTCAAGGTGATCGAGACCGAGGCCGCCTGGGAGATCGACGACATCGCCGCGAGGCTCCCGTGATCGAGTGGTCCGAGACAGAACTGCTGATCAGGGACGCGATCCGGGAGTTCGTCGACAAGGAGATCCGGCCGCACCTCGACGCGCTGGAAAGCGGGACGCTGCCGCCGTACGACATCATCCGGAAGATGTTCGCGTCCTTCGGCATCGACGCGCTCGCGCGGGAATCGGTGTCGAAACTGCTGTCGAAGTCTCCTGGATCAGGTTCGGGTGGCGGTCTGGCGTTCGGTGGGCAGGAGGCGATGGCGCTCATCGCGGTGAGCGAACTGGCCGGGGTCAGCCTCGGCATCGTCGCTTCGCTCGGCGTGAGCATCGGGCTGACCGCGCAGACGATCCTGACCAAGGGCACGCAAGCGCAGAAGGAACGATGGCTGCCTGGGCTGGCGACGTTCGAGAAGGTCGGGGCGTGGGCGATCACCGAACCCGACTCCGGCTCGGACGCTTTCGGCGGTATGAAGACGTCGGTGCGGCGCGACGGTGACGAGTACGTCCTCAATGGACAGAAGACGTTCATCACCAACGGGCCTTATGCCGACACGATCATCGTGTACGCGAAGCTCGACGACGGCTCGGACGTGCGGGATCGCAAGGTGCTGACGTTCGTGCTCGACAAGGGCATGCCGGGACTCACCCAAGGCAAGCCGTTCAAGAAGATGGGCATGATGTCGTCACCGACCGGCGAGTTGTTCTTCAGCGACGTCCGGCTCGGGCGGGACCGGCTGCTCGGCGAGTCCGAGAGCGGCCGCGACGGTGACAGCAAGGCCGAGGTGAAGTCCGGGTTCGCCGTCGAGCGGATCGGGGTCGCGGCGCTGGCGCTCGGGATCATCAACGAATGCCACCGGTTGTGCGTGGACTACGCGAAGAACCGGAAGCTGTGGGGCCAGGAGATCGGGCGGTTCCAGCTGATCCAGCTCAAGCTGGCGAAGATGGAGGTCGCGCGGATCAACGTGCAGAACATGGTGTTCCAGCTGATCGAGACCCTGCGCGCGGGCAAGATGCCGACGCTGGCCGAGGCTTCGGCGATGAAGCTGTACTCGTCGGAGGCAGCCACCGAGGTCGCGATGGAGGCCGTGCAGCTGTTCGGCGGCAACGGGTACATGGCGGAGTACCGGGTGGAGCAGCTGGCGCGGGACGCGAAGTCGCTGATGATCTACGCGGGGAGCAACGAGATCCAGGTGACGCACATCGCGAAGGGCCTGCTGGGCCGCTGAGGGAGCAAGGGACCTTTGCTACCACTCGGGATCCGGCGGCCCGACGGACGACACGCGTGATCGGACGGACGACACGCGTGATCGGACGGACGACACGCGTGATCGGACGGACGACACGCGTGATCAGATGGACGACACGCGTGACTGAAGGCGTGACTCGCGTGATTGGGGCCGGAACTCGCGTGATTGGAGGCGGAACTCACGAGGTGGGTGAGTTCCGGCTTCAATCACGCGAGTTACGCGCCCAATCACGTGAGTGCGGGGTCAGTCGCGTTCGATGAGGTGACCGACGACCTCGGGGCCGGGGTGGGCGTGGCCGGAGCCGTCGCGCCGGAGGTCGACCTCGGGGAGTTCCACCGGGTCGCCGTTGCGGGCGGCACCGGCGGGACGCGGACCGATCCAGCCGACGATCAAGCGCGTTTCGCCCTTGAGGAACCGCTGCGCCCGGACACCGCCGGTCGCGCGGCCCTTGGCCGGGTACTCGCTGAACGGGGTCACCTTGACGCTCGCGCCGGTCGCGGTGACGACCATCGGCTCGCCGTGTTCGGCGTCGTCGGTGCGGATCGCGCCGAAGAAGACCACTTCCGCGTCGCCGCGGACGACGATGCCCGCCATGCCGCCGCCCTTGAGACCCTGCGGCCGCACCAGCGAAGCGGCGTAGCGCAGCAGTGACGCTTCGGACGACAGGAACGCCAGCGTCTCGTTGCCGTCGGTGAGCCAGGTGGCACCGACGACCTCATCGCCGTCCTTCAAGCTGATCACGTCGAACTCGTCGGAGCGGACCGGCCATTCCGGCGCGCACACCTTCACGACGCCGTGCTTCGTGCCGAGCGCGAGGCCGGGGGAGCCTGCGGCCTGCTCGCCGAGCGGGGCCAGGCCGATGACGCGCTCGCCCTTCTCCAGCGGCGCCAGTTCCTTCGCGGCCATACCGCCGCGAAGCGACACCGTGCCCGCCTGTTCGGGCAGAACCGGCAGCGGCAGCACGTCGGTCTTGAACGCGCGGCCGCGGTTCGTCACCAGCAGCACCTGCCCGCGCGCGGTCGAATGGACCACCGCGGCCACCGAGTCGTGTTTGACGCGGCCGTTGCGGCGCCGCACTTCCGACGCCTCCTCCGATTCCGCCGCGGTCCGGGCGACCAGCCCGGTGGCCGACAGGATCACCTGGCACGGATCGTCGGCGACCTCCAGCGGACCCGACGGCTTCGACGCGGCGAGGACCTCCTTGAGGTCACCGTCGATCAGCGCGGTGCGGCGTTCGGTGGGGTGGTCCTTGGCGACCTTGGCCAGCTCGCCCGAGACGACCTTCTTCAGCACCGACTCGTCGTCGAGGATCTTCGACAGCTCGGCGATCTCCCCGCGCAGCTTGTCCTGCTCGGCTTCGAGTTCGATCCGGTCGTACTTGGTGAGCCGCCGCAGCGGGGTGTCCAGGATGTAGGTCGCCTGGATCTCCGAGAGCTTGAACCGCTTCATCAGGCCGTCCTTCGCGGCCGCGGCGTTCTCGCTGTCGCGGATCAGCTTGATCACCTTGTCGATGTCGAGCAGGGCGATCAGCAGACCGTCGACCAGGTGCAGACGCTCTTCGCGTTTGCGGCGCCGGTAGCGCGTGCGGCGGGTGACGACCTCGTAGCGGTGGCTGAGGAAGACTTCCAGCAGTGCCTTGAGCCCCAGCGTCTGCGGCTGCCCGTCCACCAGCACCAGGTTGTTGATGCCGAACGACTGCTCCAGCGGCGTGAGCCGGTACAGATCCGCCAGGAGCGCCTGCGGGTTCACGCCGACCTTGCATTCGATGACCAGCCGCGTGCCGTTCTCGCGGTCGGTGAGGTCCTTGACGTCGGCGATCCCGGTGAGCCGCTTGGACTTGTTGACCTCGTCGGTGATCTTCTCGATCACCTTCTCCGGGCCGACGCCGTACGGGAGCTCGGTGATGGTGATCGCCTGACGGCCGCGGCTGCCTTCCAGCGGCCCGGTCTCGGCGCTGGCGCGCATCCGCACCACACCACGGCCGGTCTCGTACGCGCGGCGGACCTCGTCCAGCCCCAGCAGCGAACCACCGGTCGGCAGGTCGGGACCCGGGACGTACTCCATCAGCTTGTCGAGGGTGGCGTTCGGGTGGTTGATCAGCCACCGCGCCGCGCCGATGACCTCGGACAGGTTGTGCGGGATCATGTTGGTCGCCATCCCGACCGCGATCCCGGACGTGCCGTTCACCAGCAGGTTCGGGAAGGCCGCGGGCAGCACCGACGGCTCTTCGAGCGAGCCGTCGTAGTTCGGCCGGAAGTCGACGGTGTCCTCGCCGAGCTCACCGACCAGCAGCATCGCTTCCGGGGACAGCCGCGCCTCGGTGTACCGCGAGGCGGCCGGGCCGTCGTCGGGGGAGCCGAAGTTGCCGTGCCCGTCGATCAGCGGGACGTTGAGCGAGAAGTCCTGCGCGAGCCGGACCATGGCGTCGTAGATCGCCGTCTCACCGTGCGGGTGGTACTTGCCCATCACGTCGCCGGTGACACGCGCCGACTTCACGTACGCGTGCGAAGGCCGGTAGCCGTTCTCGTTCATCGAGTGCATGATCCGGCGGTGCACCGGCTTCAGACCGTCCCGCGCGTCCGGGAGCGCCCGCGAGTGGATGACCGAGTAGGCGTACTCCAGGTACGAATCCTCGATCTCCGTCTTCAGCGAGTTGTCGAAGACGTTCGCGCCGGGCTTGTCGAACGCGGAGGGATCGACCTTGGTGGTGGTGCCCTTGCGGCGTGCCATTGCTCAAAGCTCCTTGAATAGCAGCGAAATCAGGCGTCGATGGCTTCGCGGTCGACCCGGTCGGAGGATTCGACCAGCCAGTTGCGGCGTGGCTCGACCTTCTCGCCCATCAACAGTTCGAGCGCGTTCTCCGCGGCTTCGACGTCGTCGAGGGTGATCCGGCGGACCGAGCGGGTGGCCGGGTTCATCGTGGTCTCCCACAGCTCGTCGGCGTCCATCTCGCCGAGACCCTTGAACCGCGGCACCGGCGTGACGATCTGCTTGCCCGCCCGCTCCAGCTCCGCGTACTTGGTCTCCATCTCCTTCTGGGTGAAGGTGAAATGGGTTTCCGGGTTGCGGCCCTTGGTGACCAGTTTGTGCAGCGGCGGCATCGCGGCGTAGAGCCTGCCGTCCTCGATCGCCGGCCGCATGTACTTGGCGAACAGCGTGATCAGCAGCGTGCGGATATGCGAACCGTCGACGTCCGCGTCGGCCATCAGGATCACCCGGCCGTAGCGCATGGTCGACAGGTCGAACGTGCGCCCGCTGCCCGCGCCGAGCACCTGCACGATCGAGGCGATCTCGGCGTTCTTCAAGGTGTCGCCGAGCGACGCCTTCTGGACGTTGAGGATCTTGCCGCGCAAGGGAAGCAGCGCCTGGTACTCCGAGACGCGCGCCATCCGCGCCGAACCGAGGGCGCTGTCACCCTCGACGAGGAACAGCTCACTGCGGGCGACGCCGGTGGTGCGGCAGTCGACCAGCTTCGGCGGCATGGCCGCGCCTTCGAGCGCGGTCTTGCGCCGGGCGGCGTCCTTCTGCTGCTTCTGGGTGAGCCGGACGCGTGCCGCGTCGACCACCTTCTGCAGCACGATCTTCGCCTCGGACTTGGTCTTGCGCTCTTCGGTCCAGGCGCGGATGTGCTTGTCGACGATGCCCTGGATGACGCGGGTGATGCCGGCGGTGGACAGCTCGTCCTTGGTCTGCGACGTGAACTGCGGCTCGGGCAGCCGGACGTGGACGACCGCCGTCATGCCTTCGAGCACGTCTTCGACGGTGGGCATGTCCTCCTTGGGCTTGAGCAGCCCTCGGGTTTTGGAAATGGCGTCCTGCAAGGCTTTCAGCACCGCGCGGTCGAAACCGCGGCGGTGGGTGCCGCCGTGCACGTTGCGGATGGTGTTGGTGAAGCACTCCACCGTGCGCTCGTAGCCGGTGCCCCAGCGCAGCGCGACCTCGACCTCCGCGTGACGCACCACATTGGACTGCATGACACCGCTGGCGTCGGCCGCGTTCTCCTTGTACGTGCCCTCGCCGTTGATGATCAGCGTGCCGCAGACGGGTTTTTCGCTGTCCGGGGCGAGGAAGTCGACCATGTCGGCGAGGCCGTTGGGGAAGTGGAAGGTCTCTTCGCTGATCGAATCGTCCACGGCCGTGCGCAACACGTACGTGACGCCGGGGACGAGGAACGCCGTGTTGCGCATCTTCGCGCGGACGCCTTCGACGTCGAGCGCGGCGCCGCTCTCGAAGTAGCGCGAGTCGTACCAGTACCGGATCGACGTGCCGGAGCGCTCCCCGCGCTTCATCTTGCCGGTGATGTTCAGCCCGGACTTGCGGGTGAACTTGGCCTTCGGGCCGGGCCCGTCGAACACGCCGGGGACGCCGTGCGCGAACGACATCTGGTGGACCTTGCCGCTCTGCTTCACCGTGACGTCGAAGCGGTGCGACAGCGCGTTCACCGCCGAGGCGCCGACACCGTGCAGACCACCGGAGGTCTTGTAGCCGGAGCCGCCGAACTTGCCGCCCGCGTGCAGCCTGGTGAGCACCAGCTCGACGCCGGACAAACCGGATTTGGCGTGCGTGCCGGTGGGGATGCCGCGGCCGTCGTCGTCGACCTGGACGCTGCCGTCGGCGTGCAGGGTGACCACGATCTTCGTGGCGTGACCCGCCACGCCCTCGTCGGTCGAGTTGTCCACGACCTCGGAGAACAGGTGGTTGATACCGCGGCTGTCGGTGGAGCCGATGTACATCCCGGGGCGCTTGCGGACCGCTTCCAGACCCTCGAGATGCGTCAGGTCGTCGGCCCCGTACAGGGTCTCAGCAGTCACTGGGTACTTCTCCTGGAGTCGTGGCTCGCGAACTAGCTCGTGGAGGTGGTGTTCAACGCGACACCGTACTGGAGGATATCCGCCCCCTCCGACAGCTTCGTTCTCCCGAGCCCCCGGTGTGGCGCATCACCCTGTCCCGATGGGCGGGTCACGGCTGGGGAAAGCGGCTTCCACCGGGCTCGGATGAGGCGTTATCGTTTCCGGTGTCACAGGGTGACGGGGGGAACAAGGTGGCCGTCGGAACCGGTCGCACACGCGTCTCGACCGCACAACGCGTCGTGAGTCTCTGGTATTTCGTGGTGGTCGTCGGGTCCTTCGGCATGCTCGCGCTGCTCCCGGTCGCGCACGCCGCGATCCGGCTGCGGCGGGGCATCCTCTGGCTGTTCGTGCTCGGCTACGGCGGCATCGCCGTCGCGATGACGTTCTTGCTGGAGCGGGCGGCGTCGGAAGGCGAGTCGGAGGCGATGCTCTCGTTCGCCTGGCTCTTCGGCACGATCCTGTTCGTCACCGTGACCTGCGTCCACCTCGCCAGGTTGCGGACGAAGATCCTCTATCCGCCGCCGACGGCGTGGGTCGAGTCCGGCATGCACTGCGGGCTGTTCTCGATCGACATCTCCGGTTTCGGCCAGGTCGGCCGCAGCAGCGAGATCTTCGTCCAGGTCCGGCGGATGCTCTTCGGCCTCCTCGCCACTGCCTTCGAGGCCAGCGGGATCGCCTGGGACGCCTGCCTGAAGCGCGACACCGGGGACGGCATGATCGTCGTGGTCCCGCCGCATTTCCCGAAGTTCCGGCTGGTGTATCCGCTGCTTTCCCGGCTGACCGCGGAACTGGCCCGCTACAACGTCGTCACCGAACCCGGTCTACGGATCCGGGTGCGGGTGGCGATCCACGCCGGCGAGATCGCGCTCGACGAGTACGGCGTGACGGGGCGGCCGAAGGTGCTGCTTGCCCGGCTGCTGGACTCGCGCGTGCTGCGGGACGCGCTCGCCGAAGCGCCGGACGAGTCGCCCGTGGTGGTGCTCGTGTCGGACCGGTTCCACGAGGACGTCCAGGACCAGGGCGGCCCCGGTCTCGACACGATGAGCTACCGGCAGGTGCTCGTGCACGAGAAGGAGACCGAGGTCCGCGCCTGGCTGCACGTCCCGGATCCGGTGCTCAAAGAGCTGCCGTGAGGACCTCCAGCGCGCTGTGCTGACGGGCCGCGTCGATCTTGTCGACCGGCCCCGCCCAGCGCAGGCCGTGCTGGTCGAGCGACGTGCGGTTGTTCGTGATCGTCGCGTTCGCTTGGCGCGTCAGGTAAGCGCGGTACGGCCTGCCCGCCAGCGCCCGGTCCAGCTCGCCGAGCCCCCTGGCGTACGCGCCCTTGAACGACGGCCCGTCGGCGCCGCAGTCACCGGATTCGCACGGGTCGCGCAGGATCCCGTTCGCGTGCAGGAGCGACGTGGTGGTGGAGGCGTCCGCGAGCCGCCGGGCCGTGGTGAGCAGGGCGGCGTCACCGGTCGCGCGCCGCAGTTCGACCAGCGCGCCGAGGACGATTCCCTGGTTGTAGCTCCAGACGGCCTGGCCGTTGTTGGCGCAGGAGGCGTTCAGGCCGTCGTTGATCAGGGAACTCCCGTTGATCATGCCGCTCGCGCGGAACCAGTCCCAGACCTCGCGTGCCCGCGCCAGCTGGCGGGTGTCGCCGGGGAGCCGGTTGTGCAGTGAGGCGGCCACCTTGACGTACAGCTCGTTGGTGACGGCGTTCTTGTACGTCTTCGCCGTCGACCACCAGAGCCCGCCGCCGCAGGTGCCGTCGCGGTAGGAGTACATGTAGTCCGCCGCGATGACGGCGGTGTCGAGATAGCGGCGATCCTTCGTGAGGTCGTAGGCCCGGATCCAGGCGAGCGCCCACCAGCCGGTGTCGTCGATGTATTCGTTGGTGAAATTGTTGCCGCGGTTGCGGTCGAAGGTGTTGCCGATGGCGTAGCGGTAGTTCTGTGAGCCGGTTCGCGTGCTGTAGTCGAGGATCGCGGTGAGCGCGTTCGCCGAGTTCCACCAGCCCGTGGTCTGCCAGAGCCCGGTGCCGTCGTCGTAGAACTGCATGAGCGCGGTGGCCGCGGCCTCCGTGCGGTCCTTGGCTGCGACCGTGGTGCGGAACCAAGCCGTGCAGGCGATTTCCGGCCGGTTGCCCGCCTTCCCGCAGGCGCGCAGGGCGCCGAAGCGGTGGGTGGCGGGGTCGTCGACGTTGAACATCAGGGTTCGCCAGCCGCGTTGACCGGCCGGGATCTTCGTGTCGCCGATCCGGCTGTCGCCCGCCCACGTGCGGCCGCCGTCGAAGGAGCGGTCGAGCCAGACTTCGTCGCCGGGGTCGCCGTTGCCGATGCTGCCCCAGCCCATGTTGTCGCCGTCGGAGAGGTGAAGCGTGATGGCGCGGCCCCATACGGAGGCCGTGCCGGGTCTTCTTTCGCCGACGGCCAAGGCGGGGTCGCGGCTGTCGCAGTACTTGGCGCAGATCGTCGCCGCGACGGTGGGTTCGGGAGTGGTGGCCGGCGTGAGAGCGAATGTCAACGTTGTCACAAGCAGGGAGGTGAGCCACATGGATTCGAGTGTGGGGGCGGTCACTTTTCGGGCCGATCAAGTCACCCTTTCAGCCCGCGTCGATGGTCTGGAATACTTCTTGCGTGCGTGAAGTTGAACGCTCAAGCAACGTAACCCCGGCCTAGGGAGCAGGTCATGCAGTTCGGAATCTTCACGGTGGGCGATGTGACGACCGACCCGACCACCGGGGAGGCGCCCAGCGAGTACGAGCGGATCAAGGCGATGGTGCGGATCGCGCTCAAGGCCGAAGAGGTCGGCCTCGACGTCTTCGCGACCGGCGAGCACCACAACCCGCCCTTCGTGCCTTCGTCGCCGACGACGATGCTCGGCTACATCGCCGCGCAGACGTCGAAGATCATCCTTTCCACCTCGACCACGCTGATCACCACGAACGACCCGGTGAAGATCGCCGAGGACTTCGCGATGCTGCAGCACCTCGCCGACGGCCGCGTCGACCTGATGATGGGACGCGGCAACACCGGCCCGGTGTACCCGTGGTTCGGGCAGGACATCCGGCAGGGGATCCCGCTCGCCATCGAGAACTACCACCTGCTGCACCGGTTGTGGCGCGAGGACGTGGTCAGCTGGTCCGGCAAGTTCCGGACACCGCTGCAGGAGTTCACCTCGACGCCGCGGCCGCTCGACGGTGTCCCGCCGTTCGTCTGGCACGGCTCGATCCGCAGCCCGGAGATCGCGGAACAGGCCGCCTACTACGGCGACGGGTTCTTCGCGAACCACATCTTCTGGCCGAAGGAGCACTTCCAGGCGTTGATCAACCTCTACCGCGAGCGGTACGAGCACTACGGGCACGGCAAGGCGGACCAGGCCATCGTCGGGCTGGGCGGACAGGTGTTCCTGCGGCCCAAGTCGCAGGACGCGGTGCGGGAGTTCCGGCCGTACTTCGACAACGCGCCGGTGTACGGGCACGGGCCGTCGCTGGAGGAGTTCACCGAGCAGACGCCGCTGACCGTCGGCAGCCCGCAAGAGGTGATCGACAAGACGCTGACCTTCCGCGAGCACTTCGGCGACTACCAGCGCCAGCTGTTCCTGATGGACCACGCCGGCTTGCCGCTGAAGACCGTGCTGGAACAGCTCGACCTGCTGGGCGAGCACGTGATCCCGGTGCTGCGCAAGGAACTCGACTCGCTTCGGCCGGCGCACGTGCCGGAAGCCCCTACGCACGCTTCTCGTTTGGAGGTCCTGGCATGACCACGATCGCTGTCGTCACCGCCGGTTTGAGCCAGCCGTCCTCGACGCGGTTGCTCGCCGACAAGCTCGCCGCGGCGGTTTCCGTCGCGCTGCCGGAGGTGAAGATCGAGGTGATCGAACTCCGCGACCTGGCCGTCGACGTCACGAAGAACATGCTGACCGGGTTCCCTTCCCCGGCCCTGCGGGCGGCCATCGACACGGTGACCACCGCGGACGCCCTGATCGCCGTCACGCCGGTGTTCACCGCGTCGTACAGCGGACTGTTCAAGTCGTTCTTCGACGTGCTGGACCAGAAGGCGCTCGACGGTAAGCCGGTGCTGATCGGTGCCACCGGTGGGACCGAACGGCACTCGCTGGTGCTCGACTTCGCGCTTCGTCCGCTCTTCGCCTATCTTCGCGCCGAGCCGGTCGCGACGGCGGTGTACGCGGCTTCGTCGGACTGGGCTTCTCCGGGCGACCTCGACAAACGGGCGTCGCGGGCTGGGCGGGAACTCGCCTCGCGGCTGTCTTCGGACTCGCCCGCTGGAGCTCCGGAGAGCGGGTTCGTGCCGTTCGAGCAGCTGTTGGCCGGTGGGTGAGCAAGGGACCTTTGCTCTCGTGAGCTCTCGTGAGTGGCGAGGCACGTTCAGGGAGCCGACTGTGTGGATATTGGGGCGTTGGATGACCAGAAATCCACACAGTCCCTCCGTGATCGGTCCGGTTACGAGGGGGTGTGTGGATATAGGGACATTCAACGTCCCTATATCCACACACCCCTTACTCGCGGTGACCCCCACACTCGCCGGCCACGACACGAGGCGCATTCAGGGGGCGGCCAGATCGGCCGTTCGTCGAAGGGCGCGCGGGTCTCGGAGTTCGATGACATCGGACGGCCGTCCTTGCCGCTTACGAGGCGCGTTCAAGGGGTCGGCCAGACCGGCCGGATCTCGACGGTCGCGAACTTCGAGACCGGATGCTTCGACACGACCTCGATCGCCTCGTCGAGATCGGCGCACTCGATCAGGTCGTAGCCGAGGATCTGTTCCTTCGTCTCCGCGAACGGCCCGTCCGAGACGAGCAGTTCGCCGTCGCGGTGGCGCACGGTGGTCGCGGTGGCAGCCGACCGGAGCCTGCTGCCGGACAGCCGCACCCCGCGCGCGGTCATCTCGTCGACCCATTCCTGGGTCCGTTCGTCCAGCGGGTCATCGCAGTCGTCCGCACCGGGGAACGGCGTCCCGCAGATCAGCAACATGTAGCGCATCGGTCCTCCTCAGGTCGTACAGTTCATCACCCCGACGAACGGTCTCCTCCGAAACAGACCATCAGGACCAGCGCTTTCCCGTCCCGACCGGCACAATCGAGGGAACGGACGACGGCGAGGAGACGACGGTGGGCATCGGAAAACCCGTGAAGCAGGTGTTGATCCTGATCGCGGGCCTCATTCTCCTGCTGGTCGGGATCGCGCTGCTCGTGCTGCCAGGGCCCGGGTTGCTGCTGGTGCTCGCGGGTCTGCTCGTGCTGGCCTCGGAGTTCCCCGCCGTGGAGAAGTACGTCGATCCGATCCGCGACAGGGCGATGAAGGCGGCCGAGGACAGCGTTTCGTCTCCGCTGCGCATCGCGGGTTCGGTGCTCGCGGGGCTCGGGCTGCTGGCCGCGGGGGTCGTCTGGGGACTCGTGCCGGGGTTGCCCCTCGGCGGCTGGAGCACCGGGTCGAGCCTGATCCTTTCCGGGCTCATCCTGTTCGCGTTGCTGATCTGGAGCTACAAGCGGGTGCAGGCGCGGAGGGCCGCGAACGCCGAATAACAGCCGGGTGGTCTGGTACCGTGACGCCGCGTGGCACCCGACTTCCAGCGCGCACGGCGGCCGGAACAGGTCGAGGCCCGGCGCGCGGCGATCCTCGGAGTGGCGCGCGAACTCCTGGCCGAGCGGCCCGTCTCCCGCATCAGCCTGCGGGAACTGAGCGATCGGGTGGGCCTGGCGAAGTCGAACGTGCTGCGGTACTTCGACAGCCGGGAGGCGATCTTCCTGGAGGTCCTGGACTCGGCCTGGGTCTCGTGGCTCGATGAACTCGAAGGCGAGCTGACCGCCCTCGACGGTCCCGGCTACGAGCGAGTCGCGAGCGTCATCGCGACGTCGATCTCGCGGCAGCGCCTGCTGTGCGAGCTGATCAGCACGATGGCCGCGGTACTGGAACGCAACATCTCCGTGGAGACCGCGCGGGCGTTCAAGACGCGGGCCGCTGAACGGACCGAACGGCTCGAGGGAATCGTTCGGGCTCGAGTGACGCTGGACGCCGAAGCGGGCGGGTACTTCGCGAAGGCGGTCTTCATCCTCGTCGCGGGACTGTGGCCCTACGCGAACCCGGGCGAGGCCGTGGCGACGGTCCTGGCCGAACGCGGAGCGCCCGACGGCCAGGCGATGTTCGTCCACGGCCTGACCGAAGGGCTGGCGAACCAGCTGGTCGGCCTGGCTGTTCGCGCAGGTCAGCGGCCCGAGTGGTAGCAAAGGTCCCTTGCTCCCTTCCCGCACGCGCCGGGCGAGGAGACCCTGCATAAGGTGAGCGGAACCCACTTGCACAAGGAGCGATCATGAGCCCAGGCGGCACCCTCACCCTCGGCGATCTCACCGTGAGCCGGATGGGCTACGGCGCCATGCGGCTGTCCGGCCCCGGCATCTGGGGCCCGCCGAGCGACCGCGACGCCGCGATCGCCGTCCTCCGCGAGGCGGTCGAGCTGGGCGTCACCCATATCGACACGAGCGACTTCTACGGTCCGCACACGACCAACGAGCTGATCCGCGAGGCCCTGCACCCGTACCCGGACGAGCTGCACATCGTCACGAAGGTCGGCGCGAAGCGGTCTCCGGACAAGGGCTGGCCGTCGGCGCTCTCGCGCGAGGAGCTGACCTCCGCGGTCCACGACAACCTGCGCAACCTCGGCCTCGACGTCCTCGACGTGGTCAACCTGCGGCTCGCGGGGGAGCACGGCGTCTTCCCGATCCCGGTCTCGATCAAGGAGCCGTTCGAGGTGCTCGCCGAGCTTCAGCAGCAGGGCCTGATCCGGCACCTCGGCCTGAGCCACGTCTCGGCGGAGCAGGTCAAGGAAGCGCGCGCCATCGCGCCGGTCGTCTGCGTGCAGAACGAGTACAACGTCGCGAACCGCGCCAACGACGGGCTCCTCGACGCCCTCGCGGCCATCAACATCCCGTTCGTGCCCTACTTCCCGCTCGGCGGGTTCACGCCGCTGCAATCGGGCGTGCTCGACGACTGCGCCCGCCGGGTCGGCGCGACGCCGATGCAGGTCGCGCTCGCGTGGCTGCTCCAGCGGTCGCCGAACATCCTGCTGATCCCGGGCACGTCGTCGCCCGCGCACCTGCGGGAGAACGTCGCCGCGGCGGACCTCGAACTGCCCGCCGACGTCCTGGCGGACCTCGACGCCCTCGCCTAGCCGTCCGTGAAGGCCCCCTTCCCTCGGCTCAGCCGAGGGAAGGGGGCCTTCACGCGCTTCAGAGGACATCCCGGCGCCGCAGCAGCCAGCCGCCGACACCGGCGAAGACGACCAGGTAGCCGGCCACCACCAGCGTCGCCTGCGAGGCGCCGACGAGTTCCCCGACTCCCGGCGTCGCGCCCGAAGCACCGAGCGACGCCGCCAGCGAACCGGCGTTGGCTCCCGGCAGCGCCAGCTGGAGCGTGGCGACCCAGTCCACCAGCGGGGCCGCGACCCCGAACAGCAGGTTCTGCACCACCAGCAGCCACACCAGGCCGAGCCCGATCGGCAGCGCGACCCCGCGCATCGCGATGGCGAGCGCCGCGCCGAGTGCCGCCCACGTCATCGCGATGAGCCAGCCGGCGCCGATCCCCGTCAGCAGCGATCCGAACGACGGCCAGTTCATCGGCTCGCCTTCCGAAGAGGCGATGAGCGCGCTGGTGGTCGCGCCGGTCGCGAAGCTCGTCAGCACGACGGTCAGCGAAGCGACGGTCAGTGCGAACAACTTTCCACTGTAGACGGTCAGCCGCGAAGGTCCTTGTGTCAGCACGGTCTTCCACGTGCTCCAGCCGTATTCGGTGCCGACGGCCAGCACCCCGAGCACGAGCAGGATCGCCCCGAGGAACACCGGCAGCCCGCCGATCGCGTTGCCGACCAGGTTCGACGGCAGGGTCGCGGCCAGCCCGCGATCCGTACCGGGGGCCCCGCTCGACGAGCCCGCCGCACCCGCGAGCGGCAGCAGATAGGTGAACGTCAGGCCGAGCGCGACGGCGATCCCCAGCATGAACCAGTTCGCCGGGCGCCGGACGAGTTTCGCCAGTTCGGCGGTGCAGCTACCCCACATGACCTGCCGCCTCTCCGGTGAGCTCGAAGAAGACCTGTTCCAGATCCCGTTCGCGGACGTGCAGTTCACGCACCGCGATCCCTTCCGTGACGAGTTCGCGGTTCAGCCACGACGCGCGGTCCGGCTCCACGGTCAGATCGAGACCGGTGCCGCTCTCGCGGACGTTCTCCGCGCCGATCCAGCGCCGCACCAGGCCGGCGGCACGCGTGATCTCGTCGGACTCGATGTGCAGCACCGTGCCACCGCGCAGTTCGGCCACCGTGTTCTCCGCGACCAGCCGCCCGTGCGAGACGACGCCGACGCGGTCGCAGATCTGCTGCACCTCGCCCAGCAGATGGCTCGACAGCAGCACGGTGCAGCCCTCCGCGCCGAGCCGCCGGATCAGCACCCGCATGTCGGCCATCCCGGCCGGGTCGAGCCCGTTGGTCGGCTCGTCGAGGATCAGCAGCCGCGGATCCTTCAGCAGCGCCGCCGCGACTCCGAGCCGCTGCTTCATGCCGAGGGAGTAGGTGGAATACCGGTCCTTGCCGCGATCGGCGAGGTCGACCATCGCGAGCGCCTCGCCGACGCGCAGCGGGTCCGTTCCGCTGTATCTGGCCAGAACTTTGAGATTGTCCGAGCCGGAGAGGTACGGGTAGAACCCCGGCGATTCGATCAGGGCGCCGACACCGTCGAGGTCGCCGGGCGGCCTGCCGAACAGCCGGACGCTGCCGGAAGTCGGCCGGACGAGGCCCAGCAGCATTCGCAACGTCGTCGTCTTGCCCGCGCCGTTCGGGCCGAGGAAACCGTAGATCTCGCCGGGCAGCACGGTCAGTTTCATCCGGTCGACGGCGAGTTGTTCGCCGTACCGTTTCGTGAGTTCGTCTGTGTCCACGGGAAGGTTCATGGTGACGAATGGTGTCCCGGGGGAGGCGGTCACCACATCCGTTCACGAGCGGCACCACGCGTACGTCGTCGGACGTAGCCGGATGGCCGGAATCCTGCGACATCTGTCGAAAACACCGGTACCGGACACCGCGGTGACGATCATAGGCTCGGCGGCGTGTCGAAAATCCTCTTGATCCTCCACGTGCTCGCCGCCGTCATCGCGGTCGGCCCGGTCACCGTCGCGGCGAGCATGTTCCCCGCCGCGGCGCGGAAGGCCTTCGCCGAACCGGGTTCCGGCCTGTCCGTGTTGCGCGCGCTCAACCGGATCTGCCGCGTCTACGCGATCTTCGGTATCGCGGTGCCGTTCTTCGGGCTGGCGACGGCGGGCAGCATGCGGGTCTTCGGCGACGCGTGGGTGATCGTGTCGATCGTGCTCACCGCCGCGGCCGCCGGTGTGCTGGCGTTGCTGGTGCTGCCCGGGCAGAACGCGATCCTCGCCGCGCTGGACGCGGAGCCGCCGTCGGCGCCGGTCACCGCCGGGCGGGTGGCGATGTACACCGGGATGTTCAATCTGCTGTGGGCCGTGGTGACGGTGTTGATGATCGTGCGGCCCGGATCGACCACCGGGGCCTGAGAAAAGCCTCGTGAGTGGATCCCCCACTCACGAGGCTTTTCTCAGGCGCTCAGCAGTTGGTTGAAGAACGACCGGTAGCGGCGAAGCGCGATCCGGAGGTCTTCGGTGGCCGGTTCGCCTTGACTCCACGCGGATTCCAATTCCTTCTTGTGGTCCGCGAAAGTCGTGGCCAGGTTCTGGATCACCACCGCGACGAGCTCGTCGGCCTCCTTGACCGCTCGCCGCGGATCGTCCACAAAGGCCGTCTGGATACCTTGCCAGCTGTCGCGGAACCGGTCGACGTCGGCGTTTTCGAACAGCGTCTGCGCTTCATCTTCGTTGGTGCGCTGGGGATCGGGGGCCACCAGGTCCTCGGTGCCCAGTGGGCGGCCGGTATCGCCGTCAGTGGTCCGATCCTCGTCGAGCCGTTCCGTTCCCTCGGTTTCCAGGGGCCTGCTTTCCATGGCTTTCCGCTCCTTCGCCGGCATCGGTCAACAGATCTTCGAACACTTCGCGGTAGTGCTTCATCGCTTCCCGCATGTCCTCTGTGGACATTTCGGATTCCCGGTGGCGCACCAGTGTGTCGTGCCCGGCGCGGTAGTGCCGCAACGCGTTCGCGTGCCGGACGGACAGATCCGCGAGCTGCTGGTCGTACCCTTCGGTCGGGTAGCCGCGCTCGGCCATCAGCGAGACCAGTACGCGGTCCGCCTCGACGACGGCGCCGGACGGGCGGTCGACGAACTGTTCCTGGATCAGCGCCCATTCCTGCGCGTACCGGTCTTTCGTGGTCTCCGGCAACGGCCGGATGTCGAGATCCGAGTGTCGTTTCACCCGCGACGAAAGCTCACGTTCGGCGTCCCGCGGACTTTCGTGTTCCTTCACGGCCCGGTCGTATTCGGGCCCGAACGTCTCGCGCAATCGCCGCCTGCGTTGTCCTTCGATGACGAACCAGGCGGCCGCACCCACCACCAGGATCGCGGCGATGACGATGATGATGACCAACCACGTGGGCATCGCTATCTCCTCCGGATATTCGCCGGTCATCCCCCGACAGGCAGCGAATTCCCCGCTTTTCGAGCCGGAAACCCTTGTGTCGCAAGAAGTTTTGGATCTTAGGCCGGATGGCGCAGTGAATTGATCTTTCTTGGGCCGCTTCGCGTGCGCTGGTGTGCGCATTGAGCGGAGATCGTGAGGTTTGCTAACCAGGCGTCCCCCTATTGGGTGCCGCCGATGACTCAGTGTAGGTAAAAGCTCCCGATCACTGCTCCGTTGTGGCACTATTGCCCCGTTCGCAGGAAGAGGGCCTGCGAACAGAGGGGGGCAGCCGTGAATGGGGCTGCCTGATATGACAAAAATGATCACCAGGGGAGGAGATCGTCAAATGTCGACGCCTACGGACGTCAAGGACCCCATCGGCGAGGAGGAGCCGGTCGACCCGGCTCAGCCCAAGCCCGACCAGGGAGAACACCGGCACGGTCCCGATTGTGAGCACCAGAACGAACGGGTCCGCGACTGCCCCGGCGGATGTGCTCAGACGCCGCCGCCCACTCCCTGAGCAATGCTCCTGGCCGAAAGATGTTCGCCCGTCACCCGGTTTCGAACCGGTGGCGGGCGACTCTCGGCTACGGAGTGTGCTGTCATAGATCAGTGGCGGTAACACAGCTCGATCAAATCGAGGTCATTCGCAAGGCGCGCGAACTCCAGCGCGCCGGTATCGATGCCGCGTGTTCGGCCCGTCAACGCGAAGGAATCCTCCTGCTCCGCCGCGGCATGGCGTTGCTCGATTCCATCCATCCGGTCGCCGAGGAGATGAGGCACGACTGGCTCGCCGCCCGGATCCGGCTGGCCTCCAGTATCGCGACCGTGGGGTCGGAGACCAGCGGGGGCGTCGCTTCCGGTCTCGCCGGTCTGGACGACGTGCGGCTGTTGCTGAAAGCGGTGGACGACCCCCGCCTTTACGCGGAATTACGCGGACAGCTCGACCACAATTACGGACTCCTGCTCATGGCGGTGGGGCGGAACGAGGAAAGCACGGGGTATTTCGATTCGTCACTGGCGCACAAAGAGGCCGCGCTCTCCATGGCGAAGGATCCCTCGGCCTCGCTGGATCCTTATCTGGGCACGTTGACCACGCGGGGGCTCGCGTACACCAGGCTCGGCGATGTCCGGCGGGCGAGGCGGGATCTCGTCAGCGCCGTGGAACTCGCGGAACGGAACGGGCTGCGGGCACAGGCCGCGGACGTCCGCCGCCCGCTGGGCACGCTCGAACTCCGGGTCGGCAACGTGCCCGCCGCGCTACGGCTCTACGAGGAAAGCGAGCGGATCTACCGCTCGCTGGAGCTGGCCATTCCGCCCCTGCTGAGATGGGAGCGGGCCGAAGCGCTGTTGACCGCCGGCTTGGCCGAAGAGGCAGGAGCGCATCTCGACGAGATCCTGCCGGTGATGCTGGAACAGCGGAGTATCACCAGGGACCTGGGCGGGGTGGAGTTGTTCCGCGCGACCGCGGCGTTGATGACCGATGATCTGGAGCTCGCGCGAACCTATGCCGCTTCGGCCCGGCGTCGTACGCTGCGCTGGGGCTGCCAGACGTGTGTCGCCAACGCGACCATCGTCGGCCTCCGCGCCGACGTGCAGGAAGCCTTGCGCACCAACGAAATCCCGCCCACGCTGACCTCGCGCGCGCTGCGGGCGGCGAACGGGATGCCGATGCCGCGGCTCGCCGACCAGGCCGCGCTGGCGCGGATGCTGGCTGTCCGGGTCGAGCTGCGGAAGGGAAAACGCAAACGTGCCGCCGAGCTGCTCGCGCGGATTCCGCAGCCGGGACGGCTGACCTCCGTCGATTATCGGATGCTGCGCCGGCTTTGCCGTGCGGAACTCGCGGTGGCCGAGGGGGACAAGACCAAGGCGCTGGCCGAGATCCGGGCCGGGCTCACCGAACTCGACCGCGTCCGCGACCGGATGGGCGGCATCGAGCTGGTGTCCGGTACGGCGCTGCACGGCAGGGAATTGGCGGATCTGGCCGTCAAGATCGTGCTGGAGCGGGCCGACGCGGCCCGGTTGTTCGGCTGGACGGAGCGGACCAGGGCGCAAAGTTACCGGTACGAACCAGTTGTCGCGACCGACCCGGAGCTCGCCGAGCGGGTCGGCGAGGTCCGGGGGCTCGATCAGGCGATCCACCAGGCGCAGCACGAGGGACATCCGACGGCGGCCTTGCGGGCGAAGCACGCCGAGCGGTTGCGCGAGGCGCATCGGCTCGGCTGGCATACCGGCCGCTGGGGCAGGCCGCGGCCGGTCGCGCGGCTCGCGGAGGTCGCCCAGGAGCTGGGCGAACGCGCGCTGGTGAGTTTCGCGTCGTCGGGGGACGACCTCGTGGCGATGGTCGTCGTCGGCGGGCGATGCGAGCTGGTGCGGCTCGGTTCGGCCGCGCGGGCGGCGGAGTCCGCGCGGATGCTGAACGTCGACCTCGACGCCCTTGCGCCGGATCAGCTGCCGGCGCCCTTGGTCCAGTCGGTGCTGGGGTCGGCGCGGAAACAGGCCGAACGGTTGGACATCCAGCTGATCCGGCCGCTCGAAGCGCTGCTGGGGGACCGCGGCCTGATCGTCGTGCCGACCGGTCCGTTGTTCGCCGTCCCGTGGGGAGTGCTGCCGGCGCTGCGGTCCCGGCCGATCGTCGTCGCCCCGTCGGCGACGGCCTGGCTGGGGGCGGCGCGGTCGGCGGTGTCCCGCGCGCGGAAGGTCGTGCTCGTCCGTGGCCCCGGCCTCGTCGGGACCCGTGGTGAGCTGGACAAGCTCGCGATGCACTACCGGACCGCGCATACGCTGGCCGGTGCCGAGGCGACCGTGTCGTCGGTTCTGCGGGCGCTGGACGGGGCGAAGCTCGCGCATATCGCCGCGCACGGTGCGCACGAGCCAGAGAACGCCTTGTTCTCCCGGCTGGAATTGGCCGACGGCGCGCTCTTCGCGCACGAGATGGCCGGGCTGGCGCAGCCGCCGTCGCAGGTCGTCTTCGCGGCGTGTGAACTGGCGCTGAACCGGATCCGGCCCGGCGACGAGGTCCTCGGTTTCGCCAGCGGGTTGCTCGCGAGCGGTTCGCGGACGGTGATCGCGCCGTTGAGCCGAGTCGGTGACGAGGCCGCGGCGGCCGCGATGGACGATTACCACCGCGGCCTCGCGGGAGGCGACGGACCGGCGACCGCACTGGCGGACACCATCGCCGTTGATCCGTTCCGGCGACCGTTCGTCTGTTTGGGTGCGGGCTGATCGTCCGGCTTGACAACCCCTGTTCGATCTTCACGACTCCAAGTGGCCGGTTGGTTACTCTTGACCGAGTCGTCTGAACCAATTATGGTCTAGACCACATTCGCCCGCTCGGCGCTTCGGCGGATGGGTCCCAACCTTCATTGGTATTTCGCTCGCTGTGACCCAGGAATCTCGAGTCCGCGGTGGGTGTAGAGATGGGAAAGGGGTAGGCATGAGCTTCAAACGACGGCTTTTGACCCTGGCGGCCGGTGCGGCCATGGTGCCGGCGGCCCTGGTCGCGATCCCGGCGGGCACCGCCAGCGCGCACGGTTACGTTTCCTCGCCTGCGAGCAGGCAGGCACAATGCGCCCAGAACACCGTTTCCTGTGGCTCCATCAAATGGGAGCCGCAAAGTGTCGAAGGCCCCAAGGGTCTCATGAGCTGCAACGGCGGTGTCGGCCGTTTCGCGGACCTCAACGATGACAGCAAGGGCTGGAAGGTGCATTCCCTCGGCCGTACCACCACGTTCCGGTGGACGCTGACGGCTCGCCACCGCACCAGCACCTGGGAGTACTTCGTCGACGGTGCCAAGGTCGCCAGCTTCAACGACGGCGGCGCGCAGCCGGGCGCCACGGTCACCCACAGCGTGAACCTGCAGCAGAGCGGGCGCCACAAGATCCTCGCCCGCTGGAACGTCTACGACACGGCGAACGCGTTCTACGCCTGCATCGACGCCAACATCAGCTAGGTAGTGGGCTCGTGAGCGGTAATGCCGGTTCTAACCGTCATTACCGCTCACGAGCCTTTTGTGTCAGGCTCGTCCCATGTGCGAACGGGACGGCGTCAAGCTGACCAATCTCGATCAGCCCTTGTTCGAGGGCGTGACCAAACGCGACCTGGTGGATTATCTGGACGCCGTCGCGGATCGCCTCGTTCCCGTGCTGGCGAACAGGCCGCTTTCGGTGATCCGCATCCTGCGCGGGCAAGACCCGTTCATGCAGAAGAACCTGCCCAAGTACACGCCCGACTGGGTGAAGCGGTACGGGATGTGGGCGGAGACGTCGAAACGGCAGGTGTCGTACGCGCTCTGCGACGACCGCCGCACGCTGCTGTGGTTCGCGAACCAGCGCGCCGTCGAATATCACCCGACGCTGATGACCGCGGACGTCGACGCGGGGCCGACCCACCTCGTGCTGGACCTGGATCCGCCCGCCGGCGACGATTTCGCGCACGTCGTGAAGGCCGCCGTTCTGGTGCGCCAGGCACTCGCCGAATCCGGGCTCGTCGGGACGGTGAAGACCAGCGGTTCCAAGGGAGTGCACATCTTCGTCCCCCTGGTGCCGGGACAAGGTTTCGAAGACGTCTTCGCCGCGACCCGCGCGCTGGCCGCCCGCGCGGAGCGGCTCGATCCGTCGATCGCGACGACCGCGTACATCGTGGAAGACCGCGAGGGCAAGGTGTACCTCGATTCGACGCGGGCGGGCGGAAACACGGTCGCGGCGGCGTACAGCCCGCGGCTGCGGCCAGGGCTGACGGTGTCGTTCCCGGTGTCCTGGGACGACCTCGAAAACGTGGTCCCCGCCGATTTCACCGTGCACACGGCGCCCGATCTCCTCGGCGGCAAGGACCCGTGGGCCGAGTCGATGCCGGAGCCGCAGACGCTGCCCGCCGACCTCGTCGAGCAGGGCCACACGATCCCGATCGCGCGGGTCGTGGCGATGCACGAGGGGAAACGCCGGGCGAGGGCGCGCGAGCGGAAGGACTGAACACCCACGGCGGTACGCCGTTTTGTGTACCTTGGACCGCGCTGGGGGTGGGCGAAGGTACTGGGGGCTTTCGTGGGGAAGATCGATGCCGACGTGGTGATCGTGGGGGCCGGCCCGGCGGGGCTCGTGCTGGGGAACCTGTTGAGGGCCGCCGGGATCGACTGCCTGATCCTCGAGCGGCAAAGCCGTGAACATGTCGAAAACCGGGCGAGGGCGGGTTTTCTCGCCGCGAACAGTGTCCGTGTGCTCACCGAGAACGGGCTCGCCGCCGGGTTGATCGAGAAGGGCGCGAGGCACGACACCTGCGCCTTCCGCAACGATCAGGCCGAATTCGAGCTCGACTACAGTGAACTCGGGAACGGTGAGGTGCACACCGTTTACCCGCAACAGTTCCTGGTCACCGATCTGATCGCGGAATTCCTCGCCCGCGGCGGTGAGATCAGGTTCGGCACCGAGGTCTCGTCGGTGTCGGGGATGGACGCGACGGTCATCGCCGATGATCTTCTGTTGCGTGCCAAGTACATCGCCGGCTGCGACGGCAGACGCGGGGTCTCGCTGAGATCCGTCCCCGCGCGGGTCTTCCGGCGGGATCACGACATCTCGTGGCTGGCGATCCTCGCCGAGGCGCCGCCGAGCATGTCCGCGATCGGTTACGCGATCCACGAACGCGGATTCGCCGGGCATATGGCGAGGACGCCGACGGTGACGCGTTATTACCTCGAAGTCCCGCGCGGCGAGGATCCGGATGAGTGGGGAGACGACCGGATCTGGGACGAACTGCACGTGCGGATGCGCTCCGATCGCTACGGCGAGCTCAAACGCGGCGCCATCATCGAGCGCCGGATCGTGGACATGGCCTCGCGCGTGATGGACACGATCCAGCGGGGGAACCTGTTCCTCGCGGGCGACGCGGCGAGCCTCATCAGTCCCGCCGCTGCGAAGGGCGCGAATCTCGCCTTGATGGAGGCCGAAATCCTCGCGCACGCGTTGATCGCGGCCCACCGCGGGAGCGACACGACGGCGCTCGATCGCTACTCCGCCGACTGCCTGCCGCGGATCTGGCGTGCGCAGGAGTTCTCGCTCTGGATGATCAATCTGCTGCACGGCCCGGCAGGCTACGACGACGAGGCCGTCTTCCAGCGGGCGCTGCGGGACGCACGGCTGGAGAGCCTGCGGGTTTCCCGTGCGCACCAAGACTTCTTCGCCGAAAACTACGTGGGTATCTGAACCGGAAGCCCGTCGCGTCCGTATTCCGGGAAAGAGGGGATCGCGGAGTGAAAGGACGAACGACGATGCCGGTACGCATCCGCTGGACGCCGTCGAACCCGCATCCGAGCCGTCCCGCACCCGCGGACGAACCCGAGCCGGAGCCGCTAGCCCGCGCGGACTGTGTGTGTCGCGGGAAGCTCGACGCGGAGGAGCCGGACGTCGCCTGAGCGGTGTCTCCCCGGCTCCTCCTCGGTGACGAAGCGCAGCGCACCGGTGACCTCGCGGGTCACCATCCGCGCGCTGTGCCAGCCCGCCGGGACCCAGCCCTCACGCAGGGCACGGCGTACCTTCTCGGCCCTTTTGACGTGGCGGGCGAACGAATGCCGCCGGATGACCCGCCCGCGCGCGACTTGGCCCGCGCGGGCGTCCTCCGGCGCCACGTCGAGCCACAGCAACCGGACCGGGCGGCGGCTCAGCAGGCCGAGCAGGGCCAGCAGGCCGCGGGTGGTGGCCCTGGTCGACGGTTCGTGCACGACGAGCGGGCCGCCGTGCGCCAGCGCGGACCGCACGACCCGCGCGCGATGCCAGCCGTGGACCAGCGGCCGGTAGATCCGGTACGGCAGCGCGGGCGGCAACCGCTCGCGCAGCCGCGCGCGGACCTGGTCGGAATCGAGCACCGGTAGCGGGCCGGTCGCCGCCCGGGACAGCAGGGTGGTCTTGCCCGCCCCGGGAATCCCCGCCACCACCAGCAGGTCGCGACGGCCGAGCCGGAGTGCGATGCGATCGGTCATACGGCCTCAACGACCCGGCCGATGACAAAGGTTCCTTTACCCGGATCGGCACAGGTCAGGCGGTCACGCGCGTTCCGGGCAGCACGGTCTTGTCCGGCAGGAGCGTCCCGCCCTTGGTGAGCCACGCGACACCGAACGCGAGGATCGCCACCGACTCCAGCCACAGCGCCGGGTAGAGGTCCTTCGTCAGCTCGTCGAACACCAGGCCGCAGAGCACGATCAACGCCAGGCACACCAGCATGATCACGCCCGACGCGACGTACAGCCGGTTCCGTTCGGGTTTGCGGGCGCCGGGGATCTCCTTGTCCGACTTGGTGAACAACACGATGCAGAAGAACGCCAAGGTGAGGAAGAAGACCGCGGCGAAGCCGAGGTGCAGCAGCCCGACGATCTCGTCCGTGCGGTCGCCGTTCGCCGGAGTCGTGGGGAAGAGCGCCACCCCGACCGCGGCCACCGCCGCGATGTTCCCGGCGATGTCGTCGACCCGGCCGTAACCCCGGTAGGACAACAGGAAGACGCCGATGGCGCACATGACGCCGACCCAGACGTCACGCATTCCCGAGTAGTAGTAACCGCTGATCGAGTTGAGCAGGCCGCCGCCATCGACGACCAGCTTCCCGAAGACCAGCACGAACGGCAGCCCGATCCCGAGGAAACCGATGGCGCGCCGCAAGAACAGGTAGTTGTGGACGAGGTTGTCGGATGCCGTTCGCGCGCTCATGGTCGCCTCCGTGCTCAGTGCTTGTCGCCATATGATGACAGCTCGTGACGATGGAGAGACCGTGTGTTATCGAATTGCTCGCTAGGCGTTCTCCAACACGACAGCCGCGACGTAACCGCCCATCCCGATCGACGTCTTGACGGTGAGCCCGCCTTCCGGCCGGGACGGTCCGTCCAACAGCTGCGGATGCCCGTCCGCCACCGGTTTCGGCGCCGGC
Source organism: Amycolatopsis keratiniphila subsp. keratiniphila (assembly GCF_001620365.2). Classification (GTDB taxonomy): domain Bacteria; phylum Actinomycetota; class Actinomycetes; order Mycobacteriales; family Pseudonocardiaceae; genus Amycolatopsis; species Amycolatopsis keratiniphila. The sequence continues at coordinate 119,563 of NZ_LQMT02000030.1, read as the reverse complement.
ACCAGATCCCGCTCCGCCGCGAGGCAGATCGCCGCGATCTCGGTCAGCGCGCTGCCAGACTGGCTGTGCCCGGTCAGCGGTTTGATCGAGTAGATCCCGGTCTCGCGCGGGAAGACCGCTTCGAGGATCTGGGATTCCGTGCGGTGGCAGAGTTTCGTGCCCGTCCCGTGCGCGTTGAGGTAGCGGACGTCCGACGGCGCGGCGGCCGCGTTCTCCAGCGCGCTGGTCACCGCCTCGATGGCGCTCGTCGAATCGGGGTCGAGCGCCATCGCGTTGTGCGCTTCGTGCGTCATCGCGCCGCCTCGCAGCGTCGCGTACGAATCGGTCTTGCGCTGGGTCAGCACCACCGCGACCGCGGCCTCGGAGAAGGTGAAACCCTTTGTGCCCTCTTGGAAAGGACGGCAGGCTTCGAGCGGGGGCACGTCGGTGATCGCCACCCCGCAGTGCACGAAGTTGCGCACCATCGGCCTGGTCGCGGACAGATCGGTGGTGACCACGACGACGTCGTCGGCCATGTCCGCGTCCAGCCACATCTTCGCGGTGAGCACGGCGGCGCTCCCGGTCGCGCACATCGCGGACGTGGCCATCGACGGGCCGTGGAAACCGAACTCCGACATCAGTGTGGCGATCGGGGTCGAGGGCATCATGCCGATGAACTCGCGCCGGTACATGAGCTGTTCGCCGAGTTCGGTGAGCCGGTCCCAGGTGCGCAGGTCCTCGCGGACGCCGCCGGAGATGACCCCGACCCGGCGGCCCGGCGTCCAGCCCCGCGAGCCGGCGTCTTCGATCGCTTCCCGTGCCGCGGCGAGCAGGGCGCGCGCGTGCAGGCTGCCGTCCCTCGCCTTGCCGCCCTCGGGGACGTGCGCGACCCAGCCGGGCAGATCCGGGGTTTCCCCGAAGCCGTCGGTGAATTGGGCGCAGGGGACGCCGCTCGCCAGGCCCTCCCACAGTGATTCGCGCCCCCAGCCGTAGGCGGTTACGGCGCCGATGCCGCAGATGTCTGTTTTGCTCCGCACGTGTTTCCCTTCAACTACATTCAGTCAACGCTGGGGTGGAATAGCCGCACCGATCAGCTGTCCGGGGAGGACGGCTACGTCGATTTAGTGATCTAATCGGAAGCTACATCAGTCGAGTAGGGGGTTTGGATCAGATGGATCCTGACGATCTCGACGGTGGGACTCCCGACACCCACCGGCCCTCGGATCAGGATTCCTCGCCAGCGAACGGCACCGCGACCCGCACGGTGGGAAAACCCGGGCGGCACGCGTCGCTCGTCCGTCTGCTGACCGAGTTGTCCGCCGAGAGGGATCGGCGCGGCGACCCCGCGCTCGCTTTTCTCGGCCAGGGGTACCGCCTTTTGGAGCAAAATTCCGACAGCGGCACTTTGGGAACGCAATATCTCACGATGGTGGAGGCGAGCCCTTACGGGATCTGTGTCCATCAACGGGGCAAAGTCGTCTTCGTGAACTCGGCCACCATGCGCTTCGTCGGCGCGAAGGTGTCGACAGAGATCATCGGGATGCACATCACGGACCTGGTCGACGAGGGTTCGCAGGACGCGCTGCTGGCGCGGATCGGTTCGCTGGCCTCGCCCGGCTCGTTCAGTGAACCGACCGAGATGACCCTGCGGACCCTGCAAGGCCGCAGCGTCGACGTCGAATCCCAGGCGGTGCTCACCACCTGGGAGGGCAAACCCGCGTACCAGGTGATCATGCGCGACCTGACCACGCAGAAGGCGGCCGAGGCCGGGCTGCGGTTCCAGGCGGCGCTGGTCGGCCACGCGAGCGACGCGATCATCGCGACCTCGCCCGACGGGCTGGTGACGAGCTGGAATCCGGCGGCGGAAGCCGTCTACGGGCACGACCTCGACCAGGTCATCGGTGTTCCGGTGGCCGAGGTGGTCGGCGCGCCGATGAGCCCGCGGGAGGTCGTCGCCGCGGGCGGTGTCGTGCAGGCGACGCATTACAGCGCCGACGGCACGGCGCTGGCGGTGCGCGTCTCCGCGGCCGAGATGTTCGACGGTTACGTGCTGCTGTGCGCCGACGAGACCGCACAGCGCCGGGCCGAGGCCGAATTCGCCACCGTCGTCGAGACGCTCGACGAGGGAGTGCTGCTGGTGGGCCCCGGCGGGCGGATCGAGCTGGCGAACTCCGCGGCGCACCGGATCGCCGGGGTGCCCCCGGGTTCCCTGGTCGGCCTGGAGAGCCGGACGCTGCGGCTGCACGACGAGCACGGCGTCCCGGTGCCCGTCGACGATCTGCCGTCCGCGCGGGTGCGCCGGTCCGGGAAGGTCGAGACCGGGCGGGTCGTGCAGGTGCGGCGGCGTGACGGCGAGCATCGGTGGCTTTCGCTGACCTCCGGCCCGCTGATGGCGCCCGGCCAGAGCGTGCCCTCGGTGCTGACGTCCTTCGCCGACATCACCGACCGGCGCGCGATCAGCGAGCGGCTGGCCTACGAGGCCACCCACGACCCGCTGACCAGGCTCGCGAACCGCACGCTCGCGCTGAACCACCTGCGCCGGACGATCGCCGATCCGGACCGGACGACCACGGTGATGTTCATCGACCTCGACAAGTTCAAGATCATCAACGATTCGCTCGGTCATACCGTGGGCGACCAGGTGCTGCGCATCATCGGCGACCGGCTGCGGGCCGCCGCGCCTTCGGACCTGGTCGGACGGCTCGGCGGGGACGAGTTCCTGGTCATCACCACCGGTTATACCGAAGCCGCCGAGGTGCGGGCACTGGCCGATCATCTCCAGCGGCGGCTCGCCGAATCGCTCACCGTGCACGGCCGAGAACTGCATATCAATACGAGCATTGGAATAGTGATCGCCGAACCGGGCGATCGGCGCACGGCCGACGAATTGCTGGAAGACGCCGATTTGGCGATGTATCAGGCGAAAACGTTCGGCCCCGGTCGTTATGCGTTCTATGCGCCGATCATGCGGAAACGAGTACGGGACCGTTTCGCACTGGAACAGGATCTGCGGAACGCCGTCGCGGAAGGCCTGGTCGAGACCGTTTATCAGCCCGTCGTCGATTTGCGGACCGGGTGGACGGTCGCGGTGAAGGCGAAGTCCTGTTGGAATCATCCCGTTCGCGGGCCGATCGATCCGGCGGAATTGGCCGAGCTCGCCGACGACGGCGATCTTTTGACGGTCATCGGGGCGGAGGTTCTCGCCAAGGCCGCCTGCGAGATCTCTCGATGGCGTGCCGATCATGGTGTGCACTGTAATGTGAATGTGAGCCTTTCGGTCCGCCAACTGGGCGATCCCACGTTGCTGCAAGTGGTTCAGACAACGCTGGAGGGCGCCGGCCTCGGGCCGCAGGACCTGAGCCTCGACGTCGACGAGACGGCGCTGAAGGACGCGGCCGACGCCGTCGACGCGCTGCGGAAGACCGGGGTGCGGGTGACCGCGGAACGGTTCGGCGCCGGATATTCCTCGCTCGCCCAGCTGTGCGGGCTCGATCTGAACGTGATCGAGATCGACCGGTCGTTCGTCGCCGATCTCGGGCGGTCGAGCGACGCCGAACCGATCGTCGCCGGGATCATGGCGATGGCGCACGCCGTCGACCTCGTCGTCGTCGCGGAAGGGGTCGAGACCGCGAGGCAACTGGAGGTGCTGCACGAACTCGGCTGCGACTGGGCGAAGGGGCCTTTGGTGGCTCCGCCGGGCCGGGTCGAAGACCTGAAGTCCGCGTACGAACACGTAGTGCGGTGAACCGGACGCTCGCCGCGTACGTGGTCTTGGATGCGGGACCAAAGCCTCCTGTCGTGACGGCTCTTCCCAGCGCAGGCTTACCGGTGAAGGAGGTCCGTCGTGTCGCTCGTGCACCTGTGGCGCCGGATCCACCTCGGCCGGAGCTGGGATCGGATCGAGGCGGCGATCCTGGTCGCCTGCGTCCTGATCGCGCTGCTCGGTGTGCCACTGGCCGCGGCGGCGGGCTCGGAGGCCTACGCGACCATGATGGCGCGCTCGGCTCTTGAGACGGCTTCGCGTCACTCGACGACCGCGTTCCTGCTCGAAGACGCTCCGCCGGCGCGGATCGGTGTCGATGGGACGCCCTCGGCGGAGACGGCTCAGGTGGCGGCGCGGTGGGCGTTGCCGGACGGGGGTTTTCAGGAGGCTGCCGTGAGTGTCGATCTCGGCGCTTCGGCGGGGGACGCGGTGACCGTGTGGCTCGACGAGTCCGGTGCCGTGGTCGAGCCGCCGGTGATGCCGCTGGACGCGGCCAGCACGGGGATCGGGGTCGGCGTCGGTGTGTGGCTGAGCGGGGTGACGCTGCTGGTGGCGGGGTATCTGCTCGCCCGGCACCTGCTGAACCGGGCGCGGTGGGCGGCTTGGGATCGGGAGTGGGAGCGGTTCGGGCAGGACTCGCGTTCTTGAAGTACGTGAAGGCCCCTTCATTGCGTCTAGCGCAGTGAAGGGGGCCTTCACGCGCGTCGGCTGTGAGGCCTGAGGTCGCTGGGGCGCATGTGGCGGTCTGGCGGTCCGTGAAGGCCTCCTTCCCTACCTTGAGGGTAGTGAAGGAGGCCTTCACGGACATGGGGAGCGTTTAGTCCTCTAAATGCGGAAAGTGGGCGCTGACCTGCGGGGAAGCGTCAAAGTGGTAGCAAAGGTCCCTTGCTCCCGTGCGCCTGGGTTGTCTCTGTACCTACTAGTATGTACGGTCAGAACGTGGACAAGAGGGAAAGGCTCATCGAGAGCACTCGCGAGCTTCTGTGGGAGCGCGGGTACGTCGGCACCAGCCCGAAGGCGATCCAGGAACGTTCCGGCGCCGGCCAGGGCAGCATGTACCACCACTTCCAGGGCAAGTCCGAACTCGCGCTCGCCGCGATCGGCCGCAGCGCCGACGATCTGCGCGCCAAAGCGGAGGCCGAGTTCGCCGGGCCCGGTTCGGTCGTCGAGCGCATCACGGTCTACCTGCGCCGTGAGCGTGACGTGCTCAAGGGCTGTCCGGTCGGCAGGCTCGCCCAGGATCCCGACGTGATGGCCGACGCGGAGCTGCGCAAGCCGGTCGAGGAGTACTTCGGCTGGCTCACCGGCCGCCTCGCCGAACTGCTCGACGAGGGCCGCGCGGCCGGTGAGCTCGACCCGGCGCTGGACCCGCTCGCCACGGCGACCGCGCTGGTCGCGGCGCTGCAGGGCGGGTACATCCTCGCCCGCGCCGCCGGTTCCCCGGACGTGTTCGCGAAAGCCGTCGACGGCGCCCTCGGCCTGCTCACCACCAAGGAGACCTGACATGCCCTTCGTCCGTATCGACACCATCGGGACCGAGAAGCTCGAAGCCCTCGGCAACGCCGTCCACGACGCGCTGGTCGAGACGCTCGGCATCCCGGCCGACGACCGCTTCCAGGTCCTCAACGGCCAGAACACCCTGAAATACGACGACTACCTGGGGATCCACCGCGACGAGGGGGTCGTGTTCGTCACGATCACCATGCGGCAGGGCCGCACCGACGAGCAGAAGAAGTCGCTGTACCGGCGGATCGCGGAGCTCGCCGAGGAGTACGCGGGGACCGAGCCACGGAACGTGCTCGTCACGATCACCGAGAACAATCCCATCGACTGGTCGATCGGCAACGGCGAAGCGCAGTACGCGTGATCACGCGGGCGCGGCGGCGAAGGCGTGCTGCTCCAGCAGCCACCACGTGTCGCGGCCGAACGACCAGGTCAGCAACGCCAGCGCGCCCAGCGTGACCACGAAACCGGCCCAGAGCGGCAGGATCGTCGAGGCCGCCACGACCAGCACGATGCCCTGGACCGCCGCGACCGTCTTGCGCGCCATGCTCGGCGGGAGCGGCGTGTTCAGCCAAGGCCACAGCCTGCTCGCCGCGACGAAGACGTAGCGCATCGCGCCGATCGTGAGCACCCACGGGCCCAGCGACTGCGCGACGACCACGCTCAGGATCAGGATCAGATACGCGTCGACCTCCATGTCGAACCGCGCGCCCAGCGGCGACGCCGTCCCGGTGCGGCGGGCGACCTGGCCGTCGACGGCGTCCAGGGCGAGCGCGACCGACGCGATGACGACCATCGCGACGATCTCCCGTCCCGCGGTGTCGACGACGAGCGCGGTGACGCAGCCGACCAGCCCCGAGCGGGCGAGCGTGACGGCGTCGGCGGGGCCCAGGGAGCGCGCGGTGCTCCGGTTCAGGCCGTAGGTCAGGAATCCGCCCACGGCGAGGCCGTAGGCCGCTCCGGCGAGCCAGCCCAGCGGGCCCAGCCCGGTGACGGCGTCCAGCGTCCCCAGCAGCGCCAGCTGGACGAGGACCCCCAGGAAAACTCCGGGGTTGATCACGAGGCCTCCTCGTTATGGTGGCGGTGACCCCGCTTCCAGGGTCCGACATGAGAGGACACGATGGAACGCGCCTTCTGGTTCAGTGGTTCCGGCGACGGTGAACTCCGGCCCGTCACGCTCCCTCCGGTCGGCGACGACGAAGTGCTGGTCCGCACCCTGTACACGGGCGTGAGCCGCGGTACCGAGACGCTCGTCTTCCGCGGCGAGGTCCCGCCGAGTCAACGTGCGGCCATGCGCGCGCCGTTCCAGGAAGGCGATTTCCCCGGTCCCGTGAAGTACGGGTACCTCAATGTCGGCGTGGTCGAACGCGGTCCGGAGGACCTCGTCGGGCGGGTCGTCTTCTGTCTCTACCCACATCAGACGCGCTTCGTCGTCCCGGCGTCCGCCGTCACGCCGGTGCCGCGCGAGGTTCCGCCGGAGCGCGCGATCCTCGCGGGGACGGTCGAGACCGCGGTCAACGCCGTCTGGGACGCGTCGCCGAAAATCGGCGACCGGATCGCCGTGGTCGGCGCCGGAATGGTCGGCAGCAGCGTCGCGAAACTGCTGGCCGGCTTCCCCGGGGCCAGGGTGCAGCTGATCGACGTCGACCCGGAGCGCGCGAAGATCGCCGAAGCCCTCGGTGTCGACTTCTCGACACCCGAGGACGCCCTCGGCGACTGCGACCTCGTCGTGCACGCCAGCGCGAGCGAAGCGGGGCTCGCCCGGTCGCTGGAGCTGCTCGCGCCGGAAGGCGAGGTCATCGAGCTGAGCTGGTACGGCGACCGGAGGATCAGCGTCCCGCTCGGCGAGAACTTCCACTCACGACGGCTCGCCATCCGCAGCAGCCAGGTCGGCATGGTCTCGCCGTCCCGCCGGCTGAACCGGACCTACGCCGACCGCTTGGCGCTCGCTCTGCGTCTTCTCGCCGATCCGGGATTCGAAGTGCTGGTCAGCGGGGAATGTCAGTTCCGTGAACTACCGGACGTCTTGCCGCGTCTTGCCGCGAATGAACCAGGAACGCTCTGCCTCCGTGTCACCTATCAGATGGAGGACACGCGTTAAGGGTGCGACCCGGGAGGTCCGTTGTTCAGTATCACCGTCCGCGACCACGTCATGGTGGCCCACAGCTTCCGCGGCGAGGTCTTCGGCCCAGCACAGCGACTGCACGGCGCGACCTTCCTGGTGGACGCGACGTTCCGCCGGTCCGAACTGGACGCCGACAACATCGTCGTCGACATCGGCAAGGCCACCGAAGAGCTCAAAGCGGTGCTCGCCGACCTGAACTACCGCAACCTCGACGACGTGCCCGAGTTCGCCGGGATCAACACCTCGACCGAGTTCCTCGCGAAGGTCATCGCGGATCGGCTGGCCGACCGCGTCCATTCGGGGGCGCTCGGTGAGGGCGCGCGCGGCCTCGAAGGGCTCACCGTCTCGCTGCACGAATCCCACGTCGCGTGGGCGAGCTACGAGCGTGCGCTGTGAGCCGCCTCCACGTCGTCCTGCCCAACGACATCGACGACGTGAGCGCGCCCAGCGGCGGCAACGTCTACGACCGCCGGCTGTGTGACGGCCTCGCCGCCGAAGCGGTGGAGGTCCACGAGATCCCCGTGCGCGGGAACTGGCCGCGGCCCGACACCGAAGCGCGCAAGGTGCTGGCGCGCAAGCTGGCCGAACTGCCGGACGGCGCCGCGGTCCTGCTCGACGGGCTGGTGGCCTGCGGGGTGCCCGAGGTGATCGCCCCCGCGGCGAGCCGCCTGTCGCTCGCGGTGCTGGTGCATTTGCCGCTGGCCGACGAGACGGGACTTTCGCCTTCGCTCGCCGCCGAGCTGGACCGGCTGGAGCGGGAGACGCTCGGCGCGGTCGACGCCGTGGTCGCGACCAGCGAGTGGGCGGCGCGACGGCTGATCGAGCACCACGACCTCGCCCCGCACCGCGTGCACGTGGTGCCGCCCGGGGTCGACAAGGCCGAAATCGCTTCGGGGAGCCTGGACGGGACGCATCTGGTCTGCGTCGCCAACGTGACGCCGCGCAAGGGACAGGGCTTGCTCGCGGACGCGTTGAAGTCGCTGAAGGACCTCCCATGGAGCTGTGAGTGCGTCGGCGCCATCCGTCGCGAGACCCGCTACGTCGAACGCCTGCGGCGACACACACTCGGCGACCGGTTCACCCTTACCGGACCCCGGTCCGGCGAAGCGCTCGAAGCGACGTACGCGGCGGCAGACCTTCTCGTGCTGCCTTCGCGCGCGGAGACCTACGGCATGGTCGTCACCGAGGCGCTCGCGCGCGGCATCCCCGTGCTCACGACCGCCGTCGACGCCCTGCCGGACACACTCGGGCAGGCACCCGACGGCAGTGTGCCCGGGATGCTCGTCCCCGGTGAGGACGTCAACGCGCTGGCCGCGGCCCTCCGCCGCTGGCTCACCGAACCTGACCTGCGTGACCGCCTTCGCGCCTCCGCCCGCCTACGCCGCGAGACGCTGACCGGCTGGGACGAGACGGCGCGCGGCGTCGCCGCCGTGCTACTGAGCGAACGGACGGCGGCATGACCAAGTACGCCCCCAGCTGGCTCCAGCTGCGTGAAGACGCCGACGCCGCCGCTCGCGCGACCGAGCTGATCGAGCCGGTGCGGTCCTTCTTGCCGGAACAGGACGAGGTCGTCATCCGGGATCTCGGCTGCGGCACCGGTTCGCTCGGCCGCTGGCTGGCCAGGCGGCTGCCCGGCCGCCAGCGCTGGATCCTGCACGACCGCGACCCGGACCTGCTCACCCACGCGCTGGCGCGCACCAGCCGTCCGGATCACGCTTTGGACGGAAGCGAGGTCACCGTCGTCACCGAACAGCGTGACATCACCGAGTTACGCGCCGACGACCTCGCCGGGACCTCGCTCGTGGCCGCGTCGGCACTGCTCGACCTGCTCACCGCCGAGGAGATGTCCCGGTTGGCGGAGGCGTGCGTCGAGGCGCGCTGCGCGGTCCTGTTCACGCTGAGCGTTTCGGGCCGGGTGGTGCTTTCGCCCAAGGACAAGTTCGACATCGAGATCTCGGACGCCTTCAACGCGCATCAGCGCCGGGTGACCGGTGGCCGGTGGCTGCTCGGACCGGACGCGGTTGACGTCGCCTTCGGGGTCTTCGAACGTCTCGGCGCCACCGTGCGGCGTGCGCCGAGCCCGTGGCGGCTCGGGGCGGATCAGGGCGCGCTGACCGCGGAGTGGCTCACCGGCTGGGTCGGCGCCGCTTGCGAACAGCGGCCGGAACTCGCGGCGGACGGCGACTCCTACCTGCAGTGGCGGCTCGCGCAGTGCGCCGCCGGGGAGCTGAACGCGGTGATCCAGCACGAAGATCTCCTGGTGGTGCCCGCGTGAAACGGCTCTGGCCCTGGCTTCGGATCCTCGGCGCGCTCGCCATCCTCGGTGCGCTGGTCTGGCAGCTGGGCACCGGCGCGTTCCTGGCCGGAGTGCGCGAGGTCGACGCGGGCGGGATCGCCGCCGCGCTCGGGATCGGTTTCGCCACCACGGTTTTCAGCGCTTGGCGCTGGCGCCTGGTCGCTCGTCGGCTCAGTCTCAAGCTCTCGCTGAAGAGCGCGGTCGGCGAGTACTACCGCGCGTTGTTCCTCAACGGTGTCCTGCCGGCGGGCGTGCTCGGCGACGTCAACCGCGCCGTTCAGCACGGGCGCGAAACCGGTGACGTCCCGCGCGGCGTCCGCGCGGTCGTGCTGGAACGCACGGCCGGGCAGATCGTCGTGATCGGCGCTTCGGTAGCCGTCGTGCTCAGCGTGCCTTCCGTGGTGCCGCCGCCGATCGACCGGGTGGTGACGGCCGCCGGGATCGCTGTGGTCGTGCTCGCGCTCGCGGCCGTCGTCACTGGGATGACGGCCGGACGGCGATGGATCCACAGTGGATCGAAATGGCGCCGCGGGTTCGCCGTCTCCCTCGCCGACGTCCGGCTCGGCCTGCTGACGAAGGAGACTTGGCCCGGCGTGGGCCTGCTTTCGGTCGCCACCCTGGCCGGGCATCTCGCCCTGTTCGTCGTCGCCGCGCGCGCGGCGGGCGTCACCGCGCCGGTCGGCGATCTGCTGCCGCTGATGATCCTCGCCCTGCTGGCGATGGGGCTGCCGCTGAACATCGGTGGGTGGGGCCCGCGCGAAGGCGTTTGCGCGCTGCTGTTCGGCGCCGCGGGTCTCGGTTCGGCGCAGGGAGTCACCGTGGCCGTCGTCTACGGCGTGCTCGCGCTCGTCTCCAGCCTTCCCGGCGCGGGCGTCCTGCTCGCGCGTTCTGTCAAGAGTCACCGAACAGACAGGAGAAGCCCGATGACCGTCGAGAGGGTCGTGGAGACCAGACTGCCCACCAGGTACGGCGTTTTCCGCGCGTACGGGTACCTGGACGCCGATGGCACCGAACAGATGGCGCTGGTTCACGGCGACGTCGCGACCTCGGGCACGCTGGCGCGGGTCCATTCGGAATGTCTCACCGGAGACGTGTTCAGCTCGATGCACTGCGAATGCGGAGATCAGCTGGCCGCCGCGCTGCGGGCGATCGTCGACGAGGGAGCCGGAGTCCTCGTGTACGCCCAAGGCCACGAAGGACGCGGAATCGGCCTGCTCGCGAAGCTGAAAGCGATGCGGCTGCAGGACGAAGGGCTCGACACCGTCGAGGCGAACATCGCGCTCGGGCTGCCGGTGGACGCCCGCGACTACCGTGCCGCGGCCGAGATCCTGAACGATCTCGGCGTGCGGTCGGTGCGGCTGCTGTCCAACAACCCGGCGAAGGTCGACCAGCTGGAACAGTACGGCGTGCGGATCAGCGAGCGGGTGCCGCTGCTGGTCACGCCCAACGACGAGAACCTGCGGTACCTGCGGACCAAACAGGAACGGATGCACCATTTCCTGCCGCATCTGGACCTGATCGAGTCAGCGGAGCGCGGCCAAGGTGTCCCCGAAGCTCTCCACCAGTGACGCCAGCACCAGCCGCCCCTTCTCCGCCGTCGCCAGCGAAGGCCGCCCGACCACACCGGATTCCGCGTACGGGCGCAGACCCACCGTCAGCAGGTGCCGCCTGTCGTCGGCGAGGTGATCCGCCTCGGTGAAACCGGGCCGGACCAGCGAAGGATGCGCGTGGAGCAGGATGGAGGTCTCCAGTTCGCCGGCGTGCATGTCGCTGTCCAGCGACGTCTCCAACCCGGCCGCGTCGTGCGCCGCCTGCCAGCCTTCGACGCCGGGGAAGAGCGCCATCGGCGACGTCGACTCCTGGACCACGTTGGACAGGACGTAGTTGCCGCCGTGCGCGTTCACCAGCACCAGTTTCGGCACACCGGACCGGCGCAGCGAGGCGGCGACGTCGTTCACCACGGCGTACAGCGTCGCGGCGGAGATGCTGACCGTGCCCGGCCAATCCGCGTGCTCGTGGGAGCAGCCGATGGTGATCGGCGGGAGCCGCAGCACCGGATACGCCGCGGCGAGGGCGTCGGCGATCGTCGTCGCGATCACCGCGTCGGTGGCGAGCGGGAGGTGTGCGCCGTGCTGTTCGAAACTGCCGACGGGCAGCACCGCGACCTCGGCGCCACGGGCGCTTTCGTCGGCCGTCGTGGCCGTCGGGAACAGGTTCACGCGGGCTACGGTACCCACATGACCGACCACGCCGCAGTGTTGTCCGTGGCCCGCGAGGCCGTCGCCAAGGCGACCGGGATCATCCGCTCGATGACGTCGTTTTCCGTTGCCGCCAAAGGTGATCGCGACATGGTGACCGACGTCGACCTCGCCGTCGAGGATGCCGTCCGCGAGTTCCTGGCGCGCGAGACCCCGGAGATCGGCATCCTCGGCGAGGAGCGCGGGCACGAGGGGAACGAGAACCTGTGGTGGGCGCTCGATCCCGTCGACGGCACGGCGAACTTCGCGCGGGGGATTCCGTTGTGCGGCGTCTCGCTCGGGCTCGTCGACGGTCTGAAGAGCACGGTCGCGGTGATCTCCCTGCCGTTCCTCGACGTCACCTACACCGCTGTGGAGGGCCAGGGCGCGTACGCGGGCGAAGAACGTCTTACGGCTTCGAAAGCGACGAAGCTGTCCGATGCGATCGTGAGTATCGGCGATTTCGCGGTCGGCGAGGGCGCGGAGGTCAAGAACCGCGTCCGGATGGCGTTGCTGGCCGAACTCGGCGGCCGGGTGCAGCGGGTACGCTTCCTCGGCTCCGCGGCGATCGACCTGGCCTGGGTCGCGGACGGCAAACTCGACGCGAGCGTCATCCTCGCCAACAAACCGTGGGACACGATGGCGGGGGTCCTGCTGGTACGCGAGGCCGGGGGAGTGGTCGTCGACATCGACGGCGGCGACCACACGGTGCGTTCGGCGGCGACGATCGCGGTCGGGGCCGGGCTGCGGGACGACATCGTCGCGGCCCTCGCGCGCGTGCGCGGCTGAACTTTGTCAGCCCGGAAATGAACCGGACGGGTGTCGCATCCGTGTCTCCAGATAAGGCGCCCGCATCTGGAGGTAACCGTGTTCACCTCGAATGTCCGCGTGACCGAACCGGTCGTCTTCGTCCTGCCGGGCGAAACGGAGGACGTCAGCGGTGAATACGACCGCCGGATGTGCCAGAACCTCCCGGCCACCGGCCTTCCCCTGCTGGAACTGCCGATCGCCGGGGAATGGCCGATGCCGGGGCCGCTGTCCCGGTCGAGACTGGCCCGTTCGCTCGCCGCGCTGCCCGACGACACCGTCGTCCTGATCGACGGCACGGTCGCCTGCGGAGTCCCGGAGATCGTCGTCCCGCACGCGCGGCGGCTCCGGCTGGCCGTCCTGGTCCACCGGCCGCTCGCCGACGATCCCGCGCTCGACCCGGCGCAGGCCGCCGAACTCGACGCCTGCGAACGCGAGACCCTGCGGCTGGCGGGGATGATCGTCGCCACCGGGCCGTGGCTCGCCCGGCAGCTGATCGACCGCCACGACCTCGATCCGACCCGCGTCTACGTGGCGACACCCGGTACGGACGCGGCGCCGCTCGCCGCCGGGGCCGACGGCGTCTCGCGGCTGCTGTGTCTCGCGCCCATGACCGCGCGTCACGGCCAGGACGTGCTCATCCGGGCGCTTTCCATGGTGGACGAACTGGCGTTCAAATGCGTGTTCGCCGGTGCGACGCACCACGATCCCGCGTACGTCGACGAACTGCGCTGGACGGTCGAACGGCTCGGGCTCGGCTCCCGGATCAGCCTCATCCAGCCGCCGGGCGACCTCGATCTGGTCTACGACGGCGCGGATCTGCTCGTCCTGCCCGCCCGCGGTGGCACGTCCGGACTGGTCGTCGCCGAGGCGCTGGCGCGCGGGATTCCCGTGGTGGCCACGGAAACCGCCGGCGCGCACGACGCGCTCGGAACCGCTCCCGGCGGCGGTGTGCCCGGCATACTGGTGCCGCCGAACAACCCTTCGGCACTCGCGGCGGCGTTGCTGCGCTGGTCGCTCGACGCCGAACTCCGCCATTCGCTGCGGACGTCGGCGCTCGCGCGCAGCAGCGTCCTCGAGGAATGGGACGTCGCCGCGGGCAGGCTCACCGACGTCCTCTCCCGGTTGCAGGCGGCGCCGCGTCAGCCGGTTTGATCATCGCCCGGAAGCAGCTATCGGCGGAGATCACCGGATCGGTTGACTGGGCGGCATGCGAATCGTCGACCTTGCGTCCCGTCCCGATCTCCTCGATGCCGCGCTGAATCTCGGCGACGTCGGCGGTGAGTTCATCTACGCCGGGTTCAGCGGCAAAATGATCACGCCGGACCGGTTCCTGCGCCACTGGTCCCGGTATTTCCTGATCGCGCTGGATGACGACGGTGCGCCGATCGCGCGGGCCCTGTCGGTCCCGCTGACCTATCCGGCCGAAGACCGCCACGAGCTGCCGTCGCACGGATGGGACGAGGCGATCCAGTGGGCCGCGCAGGACGTCATGGACGGCCGCGCGCCGGACACCCTCTGTGCCCTCGAAGTCGTTGTGGCGCCGCGAATGCGCGGGACCGGCCTGTCCACGCCGATGCTCAAGGCGCTGAAGGCGCGCGCGGCCGAGACCGGGCTGAAGCGGCTGATCGTCTCCGTGCGCCCGATCGGCAAGGAGGACGAACCCGGCGTGCTCATGGAGGACTACGCCCTCCGGCGGCGCGAGGACGGGCTGTTCGCCGACCGCTGGCTGCGGACCCACGAACGGCTCGGCGCGCGGATGATCAAGGTGTGCCCGTTCGCGGTGACCATTTCGGGCTCGATCGCGGACTGGAAGGAGTGGAGCGGCGTCGACCTCGTCGACGGCGACAACGTGATCCCCGGCGGGATCGCGCCGGTGCACGCGGACATCGAGCGGGACTGCGGGGTGTACGTGGAGGCGAACGTGTGGATGGAGCACCCGTTCTGATCGGCTCAGTCTTCGCGGCGGCGGAAGCGCTCGCCGTCGAAGACCATTTCGAGTGGCGGGAGCCTGATGCCAGGCCGCCACCCGGCGCGGAAGGCGTCGCGAATGGCGCGGCGGACCTGCGTCTGAGTCGGCAGGAAGGCGTGGTGGTACGGGTCGAGGACGAGGATCTGGCCGTCGGTGCCGTCTTCCTTGACGCGGATCGCGCGCGTCGTTCGTTCCCAGTCGGCGTCGAGGTGCCAGAGGAACGTCTGGCCGTTGCGAAGCGAGACTCGACGAGTGTCCTTCTCGGGCCAGGCCATCGTGCTCACTCCTCGTCATCGCGGCGCGAGGCATTCCTCGCGATTTCCGCCGCAATCGTCGCACCGGGTCCGGTGCCGTCCTCCGGTGCAGCAGAGTGGAGCCCATGGACCTCGAACGAGTCGGTTTCGCCGGGCTGGGCAGCATGGGCGAGCCGATGGCACGGAACCTGGTGCGGGCCGGGGTCCCGGTGCTCCGGTGGAACCGCACGCCGGGCAAGGCCGACCAGGTGGCCGACGTCGCCGACCTCTTCGCGCGCTGCGACGTCGTGATCCTGATGCTCAAGGACGCGGACGCCGTCGACGCCGTGCTCGACCGCGGCGGGCCCGAATTCGCCGGGCGGGTGGCCGGCCGCACGATCGTCCACATGGGAACGACGGCGCCGGGCCATTCGCGTGCGCTGGAGGCGGACCTCGTCGCGGCGGGGGCGAAGTACGTCGAAGCGCCGGTTTCGGGTTCGCGTGTCCCGGCGGAGGCAGGGGAGCTGGTCGCGATGCTCGCGGGCGACCCCGGCGCGGTCGAGGAGATCCGGGAGCTGTTCGGGCCGATGTGCCGGGAAACCGTGTACTGCGGGCCGGTCCCGAACGGGCTCCTGATGAAGCTGGCGGTCAACGTGCACTTGACCGCGGTCGTGACTTCGCTGGCCGAGACGGTGCACTTCGCCCGGGCGCACGGGCTGGATCTCGGCCTGCTCTCCGACGTTCTCGGCGCGGGGCAGCTCGCCAGCCCGATCCTGCGGGTCAAGGCGCCCAAGCTGGTCGACGAGGACTTCGCGCCGCAGGCGTCGATCGCGAACGTGCTGGCCAACGTCGAGCTGATCGCGGCGGCGGCCGGGGACGCGGGCCTGGAGCTGCCGCTGATCGAGGCGTCCCGCGCCCTCTACGCCGAGACCGCGCGGCTCGGTCTCGGCGAGGAGGACATGGTCGCCGTGATCAGGGCGCTCGACACCCGTCCGCATCCAGAGGACTAAACGCGGTCGTTGCGTGTGCAAGGACCGCATTTAGTCCTCTAAATGCGGTGCTTGGGGCAGGGCCCGGCGATGTCCTGAAGGCCACCCTTGAGACATCTAACGTCCCCAAGGAGGCCTTCACGACGGTGCCCACGGTCGCTTGGATGTTGTGAAGGGAGCTTTCGCCGCATCAGATGTGGGGAAAGTACCCTTCACCTCAGGCACCGCCGCCCCCGACCGCATTCATAGGACGAAATGCGGAAGGGGTCAGCCGCGCAGGGCCGAGGCGATCCGGCCCGCGGCGGCGAAGGACTCCTCTTCCGGCTCGCCGAGCAGGATGACCGACTCGGTCCCGGCCGCGTACAGCGCGCGGATCTGCTCGACGCACCGGTCGAGCGGGCCGCTGATGCTCAGCCTGTCGATCCACTCGGGCCGCAACCGCCGCGCCAGGTCTTCGCGGTCGGTGGCGGCCTTCACCTCGGCCAGCAGTTCGGCGCCGAAGTCCAGCGGCTCCAATGCCGGGCCGGAGTTCGGCCCGATCGCGGACGCGACGTCGGACCGGGCGCGTTCGCGGGCCCGCTCGGGATCGGCGTCGAGGGCCAGCCAGTTGTAGGTGGCGATCGAATGGCTTTCGACGCCGATCAGGTCCCGCGTCGCGCGGACGTACTCCGGAGTCGCCGGTTCGGCGAGGAGCGTCCCGTCGGCGACCCGGCCCGCCGCCGCGAGCGACTTCGGGCCGCGGACGCCGGCGACGAGCTTCGGCGGCAGCGCGGGCGGGAACTCCAATTCGACCCCGTCGAGCCGGACGTGCTTGCCCTCGAAGGAAACCCGCTCACCCGCCAGCAGCCGCCGGATGACCGTCAGCGTCTCCTCGAACGCGGCCAGCGCCGACTTCGGCCACGCGTCGATCTGCCGCATCCAGCTCGGCACCCCGTGCCCGAACCCGGCGATCAGCCGTCCCGGGTACAGCTCCGCCATCGCCGCGATCTCCATCGCCGCGATGGCCGGGTTCCTCGCCACGGCGGGCATGATGCCGATGCCGAGCGTGATCTTCTCGGTCGCCGCCAGCACCGCCGACGCCGTCGCGATCCCGCCCGCGTAGAAGCAGTCCTCGACGATCCAGACCTCGTCCAAGCCTTCCTGCTCCGCGCGCTGGGCCAGGCTCTTCAGCCGGGCGGCCGGCAGCTCGCGCGGGATCCTGACCCCGAGCCGTGAGACCATGACGTTCTCCGTTCTTCAGACGCGCCGCAGCACGCGTAACAGATATTCCTTGCGTTCCAACGGGTTGTGATCGGTCCTCGATCGCGACGGCGCCGCTCCCCGGACGGGCCGGTAGCCGTCGAACGTCGTCTCCATCGTGCCTTCGCCTCGGGTCGCCGAGGGCAGAAGCTGGTGCACCTCATGGGTTTTCGCCGCCGGGATCTCGCCTTCGAGCTCGGCCGTCCCGCCTTTCGTGAGCGTCGTCCGCGGGACGGCGCGTGCCCGCGCGAGCAGTGCGGTCACCGGGCCGAGCGTGTCGGCCGGGGTCTGCAGGGTGAACCGGTGCAGCGGTTCGTGCACGGTCGTCCCGGCCTCGCGCAGCGCCGCCATCAGCACCAGTGGCGTCAGATCCCGGAAGTCGCCCGCGGTGCTGGACATGCTCTTGTCGAAGGTGCCGTGAGCGTGGCTTTGTCTGGCGTAGTAGCCGGAATGCGTCATCGTCACGACGCAGTCGGGCACTTCCCAGCCGTGGATGCCTTCGCGCAGCGTCTTCCTCACCGTGTCCTCCACGGCTTTGACGAAGGAATACGGCATCGAGCCGAGTTCGACCTCCAGACGGAACGAGAACCCGCTTCCCGGTTCGACGCGCAGTCCGACGGTGGCCAGAAAGGGATTCGACGCCGTGCCGATGAGTTCGACGGCCGACCCGGTGCCGCGGACCCGTTCGACGCAGATCGTGGTCGTCTCGCTGAACGTGACGTCGATGCCGTACTCGTCCGCGAGCGTCGCCTGTATGACCTCCTTCTGCACTTCTCCGTACAGCGAAACGGAAGTCTCCTGGCGGACCTCGTCGTGCCGCAGGCCGATCAGCGGATCCTGTTCCGTCAGCCGGGTGAGCGCCTGATGCAGCGGCCCGCGATCGGCCGGGCGCACCGGCGAGACGACGGTTTCCAGCGTCGGCGGCGAGAACCGCGCTTCCCGCATCGGCGGCCGGGCCCCGAGCACGTCGCCGATCCGGACGTCTAGCCCCGAAATCTTCGCGATCCGCCCGGCTTCGGCCGATGCGGACGGCACGGCCGAGCCGTTGTCGAAAACGCTGATCGCGGTGACCTTGCCTTCGCCGTCACCGAGCGGGACCTTGTCGCGCACGGCGACGCTGCCGGAGAACAGCCGCACGTAGGCGATCTTCTCGCCGCCCGGCGCGCGCTCGACCTTGAACACCGTGCCGGACAGCGGCGCGTGGACGTCGGCGTCCTTGCTGGGCAACAGGTTCTCGATACCGTCGCGGAGCGCGTCGATCCCGGCGCCGGTGATCGCGGACCCGAAGTAGACGGGATGAGCGAGACCTTCGGCGACCTTCGCGGTGAGCTCGGCGCGGAGCCGCGACGGCGTGAAAGCCTCCGGGGTGGTGAGGTACTCGGTGAGGAAGTCCTCGTCGAGCGTCGCCAGCAGATCGATCACCCGATCGGGAGCCATCGTGCTCGCCGACGCCGTGAGTTTCTCGGTGATCTCCCGGAACACGCGCTCCGGATCGGCGCCGCGGCGGTCCAGTTTGTTCACGAACAGCAGCACCGGGATGCCCAGCCGCCGCAAGGTCCGCATCAGGACACGGGTCTGGGCTTGGACGCCTTCGACCGCCGACAGCACCAGGATCGCGCCGTCGAGCACGCCGAGCGCGCGTTCGACCTCGGCGATGAAATCGGGGTGGCCGGGGGTGTCGATCAGGTTGACGGTGACGTCGCCGAGGGCGAACGACACCACGGCCGCCTTGATGGTGATACCGCGGGCGCGTTCGAGTGCCAGCGTGTCGGTCTGTGTGCTGCCGTCGTCGACGCTGCCCAGCTCGCCGATGATCCCGGCGGTGTGCAACAGCCGCTCGGTCAGGCTCGTCTTCCCGGCGTCAACATGCGCCAGAATCCCCAGATTGAGGGTCTTCACGAGTGGTCTCGTCCTTGAGGTAGGCGGGAATTACCTGAGGGAAGGACGTGGTCACTCGCAAGACGATCATCTCCTAGGCCGGGAACCGATCCCCAGGACTACAACACCCCCGCTCCGGCCTCGCAACCGAATAACGCGCGTGAAGGCCCCCTTCCCTCGGCTGAGCCGAGGGAAGGGGGCCTTCACGCGCAAATCAGGCCAGGTACTCAGCGGCGGCCCGGAGGCTGACGTAGGACCCGCTGAACGTGTCGATCCGCGGGCCGTCGGTCTCCGGTCCCGGTACGCCGGTCTCGACCCGGATGTAGTCCACAGAGGACTCGCGCAGCCAGCTCAGGAACTCGCGGACCTCCGGGTGCCGGTGCGCCTCGCGGGTCACCACCACGAGGTCGCGGGCACCGTGGACGGCCTCGATCGCGGTCGCGATCCCGTCCGCGCCGACCTTGAGCGCCCGGGTGCCGGGCACGAGCTCGGTCAGATGCGAGCCGAGCCCCCACGGCATTGGTCCGGCCGCGATGATCGGCTCGGTCTCGATGTCGATCACCAGCGGCGGCCCGTCCAGCTTCGGCGAACCCTGGATCCGCAACGCCTTGCGCGCCGCCTCCAGGCCGAGCCGGTGATCCACCGGGGAGATCGGCGTCGACACCGGGGGAGTGCCGAGCGCGGCGACCCGCTCCGACGCCTCCACCAGTCGCTCCAGCGGCAGCTCACCGGACTCGACGGCGGCCGCGATGACCGCCGCGATCCGGTTCAGCTCGTCCTCTTCGAACGACACCCCGCCGAGGCACAGCGCGTCGGCGCCGGCGATCAGCGCCCGCACCGACGCCCGTCCGACGCCCTCGGTCTTGCCGAGTTCGCCCGCGACGGCGCCCATGTCCAGCGCGTCGGTGATGACCGCGCCGGTGAAGCCGAGCTCGCCGCGCAGGACGTCGGTGAGCGCCTTCGGGTTGAGCGTCGCGGGCAGCTCACCCCACGCGGGCACGACGAGGTGCCCGGTCATCACCGCGCGCACCCCCGCCGCGATCGCCGCCTTGAACGGGACGAGTTCGATCTCGTGCAGTTCCGCCTCGGTCCTGGGCAGCACCGGCAGCGCGTGGTGCGAATCGTCCGTCGCCGCCCCGTGCCCGGGGAAATGCTTGGCCGACGCGGCCACGCCGTACTTCTGCAGCCCGGTGATGAACGCCGCCACATGCGGCGACGCCTTCACCGGATCCGAACCGAACGCCCGGACGCCGATCGAGGGATCTTCGGCCGCCAGCGTGAGATCCGCGCACGGGGCGAAACTGATCGTCACCCCGCACGCGGCCAGCCGCTCGCCGAGCGCCGCCGCGACCGAGGTCGTCAGCTCGACGTCGTCCGCGGCGCCGAGTGCGAGTGGTCCCGGCACGAACGAGCCGGTGGCGACGTCGAGCCGAGTGACGTCACCGCCCTCCTCGTCGATGCCGACGAGCACGTCGGGCCGTTCCGCCCGCAGCTGCGCGCTCAGCGCGGCCACCTGCTCGTCGTCGACCACGTTGCGGCCGAACAGGATCGCGCCGCCGAGACCGTCCGCCACCTTGCGGCGCAGCCAATCCGGCGCGGTGGTGCCGTCGAAGCCCGATACGAGAACGGATGCGGCGAGCTTTTCCGGTGAAGACAAGGATTACCCCTTCACTGCGCCTGCGGTCAGGTTGGACACGAGCTTGCGCTGGACGATGATGAAGAACACCAGCGCGGGCACGGCGTAGATCACCGACGCCGCCATGATGCCGCCCCAGTCCACGGAGAACGCCGTCCGGAACGACGAGAGCCACACCGGCAGCGTCTGCTTGTTCTGGTCGCGCATGAACACGAACGCGAACAGGAACTCGTTCCACGCGGTGATGAAGCTGAACACCGACGTGGTCACCAGTCCGGGCGCGAGCAGCGGCAGCGTCACCCGGCGGAAGGCACCCGCCCGGCTGCACCCGTCGATCATCGCGGCCTCTTCGAGGTCGTACGGGATGCCGTTGACGAAGCCGTAGAGCATCCAGCACGTGAAAGGCAGCGTCGCCGCGAAGTACACCAGCAGCAGCGAAGGCAGCTGGTTGAGCAGCCCGGCGTCGCGCATCAGCAGGTACATCGGGATCAGCAGCGCTTCGAACGGCGCCAGCTGCGCGACGAGCACCAGCAGCAGGAACCCCTTGCGTCCACGGAAACGCATACGGGACAAGGGAACCGCGGCCAGCACGCCCGCGACGAGCGAGCACAGCACCGCGCCGAGCGTGACGATCAGGCTGTTGGCGAGGTAGGTGGTGAAACCGGGTTTCGTCAGCGCCGAGACGAAGTTCTCGAACGTCACCGAAAGCGGGACGAGGTCGTAGTCCGGGGACAGGACCTGGCCCGGGGTCTTCAGCGACGAGGTGAACATCCAGTACGTCGGGAAGACGAACAGCAGGGCCACGACCACGCCGAGCGTGCCGAGGCCGATCCGCTGGGTCAGGGACTTCCTCATGACAGGTCGGCCTCCTTCGTGCGCACCAGCAGCTGGACGTACCGGGCGGTGAGCAGGATCAGCACGAGCATCATCAGCAGGGCGGCGGTGGCCGCCAGGCCGAAGTGGTTGCCCGCGAGGCCCTTGAGGTACATGTAGACCGGCAGCGTCGTGCTTGCGCCGTCCGGCCCGCCTTGACGGATCGCCCACACCTGGGCGAACAACTTGAAGTCCCACAGCACCGACAGGAACGTGACCATGGTCAGGATCGGCCGGATCGCC
Source organism: Amycolatopsis keratiniphila subsp. keratiniphila (assembly GCF_001620365.2). Classification (GTDB taxonomy): domain Bacteria; phylum Actinomycetota; class Actinomycetes; order Mycobacteriales; family Pseudonocardiaceae; genus Amycolatopsis; species Amycolatopsis keratiniphila. The sequence goes on along the minus strand of NZ_LQMT02000030.1, from coordinate 97,790 downwards.
GGCCAGCTGACCGCCCAGAACGCCTGCCAGGCGTTGGCGCCGTCGATCCCCGCGGCCTCGTACTGCTCCTTGGGAACGCCGAGGAGCCCGGCGTAGAGCGTGAACGCCACGAACGGCACGGCCTGCCAGACCACCAGGATCCCGATGACGGTGAGCGTGCTCGGGCCGGTGGAGAACCACGAATGCCCGATGAAGCTCTCGAAACCGAGTTTCGCGAGCGTCTTGTTCAAGATGCCGTACTGCTGGTCGAAGATCCACTGGAACACCGTGGTCGTCGCGACCACCGGCGTCGCCCACGCGAGGATCAGCGCGACCTGCACGATCACCCGGACCACCGGGTTGAGATGCCGCATCAGCACCGCCATGAGCAGCGCGAGCAGCAGGGTGAGGATGACGACCGACGCGGTGAACACCAGCGTCCGGACGGTGATCTCCCAGAATTCCGAGTCGGACAGGATCTCGGAGAAGTTCTCGAATCCGACCCAGACCATCTCCCCGGAGACCAGCTCACGGAGGTCGAGCTTGCGGAGACTGATCCCGATCAGCTGCAGCGTCGGCCAGCCCAGCAGGACCAGGATCGCGACCAGCGCGGGAAGGATCAGCAGGTACGGCGCCGTCCGCTCGCCGAGGCGGAGGCGCCGGTTCGACTTCGGGGGTTTGATGCGCGGCGATGCCGGCGGGGTGGCCCCCGCCGGCATCGTCACATCTTTCGTCGTGGTCATCCGCCGATGAGCTTGTCGAGCGCTGCGTTGGCGTCGGCGGTCGCCTGGTCGAGCGTCTTCGTTCCGGTCAGGTAGGCGGTCAGCATGTCCTTGATCGGGTTCTGACCGGACTCGACGTCACCCCACTTGGGGCTGGTCGGCACGGCGCGGCCGTTCTTGGAAGCCTCGGCCATCACCTTGGTGAGCGGGTTCGCGTCGAGCGCGGACACGTCGGTCGAGGTACCGGGGACGTAACCGGCCTTGGCCAGCTCGGTCTGGTACTTCGGGGTGGAGAACAGCTTGACGTAGTCCTTCGCCGCGGCCGCGTTCTTGCTGTTGGCCGGGATGACCAGGTTCGAGCCGCCGAGGAAGACCGGGGCCGACTTGTCGGCGGTCTTGCCCGGGATCGCGAAGGCGCCCGACTTCTCCTTGATCTTCGGGTCGGTCTTCGCCGCGGTGTCGACCTCACCCGGGACACCGATCATCATCGCGACCTTGCCCGCGCCGTAGATGCCGGCCTGCTGCGGGGTGGCCTCGTCGGCGTCCTTCGGGGCCTTGGTGCCCGAAGCGTCGGTGAGCTGCTTGTAGAACTCGAGCCCGGCCTTCGCCTGCGGGGAGTCCAGGGTCGACTTGAAGGACTTGCCGTTGGCCTGGGCGATGTCGCCGCCCTCGTCCCAGATGTAGGACAGCAGCTCGTACCAGTTCTGGCCGGGGTGGTAGAGGGCCTGGAACTCGGGGTCGCTGCCGAACTTGGCCTTGAGCTTGGTGATCGCGTCGAGCCACTCCGCGCGCGTCTTCGGCGTCGCGGTGATGCCCGCCTGCTCGAACATGTCCTTGCGGTAGATGACCTCGCGGTTGGCCGCGTAGAACGGGACGCCGTAGGTCTTGCCGTCGAACTCGCCCGAAGCCTTGAGGCCCTGCAGCCACTGCGCGCCGTTGAAGTCGTTCACGCTCGAGGTGAGGTCGGCGAGCACGCCCTGGTTCGCGAACGCGGGGGTCTGGGTGTTGCCCAGCTCGATCACGTCCGGCGGGTTGTCACTGGCCAGCGCGGTGGTCAGCTTCTGCTGGATGCCGTTCCACTGCTGGATCTCGTACTTGACCTTGACGCCGGGGTGCGCGTCTTCGAATTCCTTGTGGAGCGAGTTCGTCAGTGCTTCGGGGGCGGTCCCCGTCATGAGCCAGACCGTGAGCGAGCCGTTCGAGGCCGCAGCGCTCGAATTCGTGCTGTCGCCACTGCCGGAACCGGCGCAGCCCGCCGTCGCGAGGGTGATGGCGGCGGCGCCCGCAGCCATCTTGAGCCAGCGCTTCACTCGTGCCGTCCTTTCGATGCCCGGCCACCATGCCGAGCTCCCACAAAATGGTGTAGACCAATGCGGGCAGCGTGGTACGTACCACTCCGACTGTCAAGCGGGTGGCCGGTTCGTTGTAAACGAGCCGCAATCCATAACCTTGAGTGAGCGGATGATCACGCTGATGATCGGATTTCGGTCTGCTCGTCAGCGCCTCGCGAGGCGGACTGACATGCGGTTTTTCTTTGTCCGTCCCGGTGATCGGGGCATTCGGCGGGCGAGCTTTGCGCCGTTCGGTGTAAGGGTGGCGCGCGTTCGGCTAGCGGTCGTCGTCGCCGTCTTCGGGCGGCTGGATCCCGAGCAGCGCGCGCGTCTGATCCTGGAGGAACCACGCCAGTGTCGCGCAGACGATCAGCAGGATCAGCGGGAGGACTGGGCCGCCCTTGGCGAGGATGAACAGTTCCGTGACGCTCGCGCCCACCATGACGCCCGCCAGCAGCAACGCCGACGGCCCGCCGAAGCGGGGGATCAGCAGGCCGATCGCGCCGGCGACCTCGAGCACGCCGGTGACGTACCGGAGCCACTGCCCGAGCCCGATCTCGGCGAAGACCTGTTCGGTGTGGCCGCCCGAGAACAGCAGGTAGCCGCTGTAGAGGAACTCGGCTGCGAGCGCGATGCGCACGACCCACAGCACGATCGAGCCGATGGGCAGGCTTCGTCCGGACATGCCGGGGATCTTTCTCCTGGTGAGCGGGGCTGGCAAGGCGTGCCTCGGTCCAGTGGGTCGTGAGTGGCGATTCGGTTCAGGGCGAAAGGTGCCTTGGATACCTACCGGCCGGAAGTCCGTGAAGGCCTCCTTGAGGGACTCTGGTTCCCTCAAGGAGGCCTTCACGGACTAGGAACGCAGGGCGCGGCGTGAGCACGGGCGTGACTCGCGTGACCGGATGCCGCACTCGGGTGCCCAACCGGCCTCGTGAGTGGCGTTTCGGNNCCACTCACGACCCACTGGACCGAAGCGGCACGTCACTTCTGGTCGCCGAGGAGTATCTGTTCGAGCAACAGGTCGACGTCGCGGGCGGACTCGGCTTCGCCTATCCGGTGGAACGTTTCGGCGGCGCGGAGCGCGCGGCGGGCGGCCTCGCGAACCCGGCCGGCGGCGCTGAGCACGTGGGCGGCGACGTGGTCGAGCTGCGCCACGAGATGTTCCCTGGCGGGCACGGTCTCGGTTTCCACCGCTTGCACGGCGGTTTCCGCGGCGTCGAGCGCGCTCAGCGCCGCGTCGACATCGCCGGACCGCAGCCGGGAAAGCGTCGCCGCGTTACGGCAAGTGGCGGCCACGTAGCCGCCGCCGATCGCCAAGGCCGCGTCGGCGGCCCGCGCGTAGAAATCCGCGGCGTTCGCGCCGTAGCCGAGCAGATCGAGCTGTTCGGCGGCGGCCATGCTCACCGAGATGTAGGAGTGCCCGGTGTCGCCCGAATCGTGGAGTATCTCGGCGAGGACGGCGTATTCGTTGAAGGCGCGGGAAGATTCGCCGAGCGCGCGGTAGCTGTCGGCGTACATCCACCGGCAGCGATGGCCCCAGTCCGGTGACGCGGCGAGCAGGGCGATGGCGCGCGGTGCGACGTCGAGCACCTCGTCGTAGCGGCCCGCACCGTGCAGTGCGGTGACGAGGACGTACCAATGTTCCGCGGTGTCCTTGCCTTTCGACGCGGAGACACCGAGAGACGCGTAGGCGTCGTCGACGGCTTCGGCGAACCTGCCGGTGCCGATCAGCGACAACGCCCGTAGGTGACGGAGATGTCCGCGCAACCGTTCCGGGCCGCCCACGGGCAGCGTCGCCAGCATGTGCTCCACGAAGACGTCCAATTCGTCGAGCGATCCCGTGCGCTCGTAGGCGATCCGGACCTGTTCGACCGCCTCGACGGCCTTCTCGCCGACGTTCCCGACGATGAAGGCGTCCGTCGCCGACCGCGCGAGTTCCAGTGTGGTCACCGGATCCTCGCCGTCGCCGTTGCGCAACGACGCTTCGAGACACAGCAGGGTTCCGAGGAGCAAGGGATCACCGACCGCGCCGGCCCGCTCAGCGCCCCGTCGCAAGGCCTCGTATGCCTCGGAAGTGCGGCCCTGCCCGGAAAGCACGTGCGCCAGCCAGTATTCGCCCCAGCAGGCGGCGCGTTCGTCCGTCCCGGCGCGCAAGCGGGACGCGGCCACCGTCGTCAGCGCCACCCCGGTCTCGGCCTGATCGTCGAAAACGAGCCACAGGCCGAGCCAGCACTGGGTGAGCAGGAACCGGATTTCGTCGCCCTGGCGCCGGAAACCGGCGGCGGCCTCGCGCAGCCGCTCCTCGGTGTCCTCGCCCTGGAAGAAGATCGCGCGCAGTTCGCTCAGCCGAGGGGCGATTTCGTCCGGAACGCTTTCGATCGCGTCGAGACAGGCTCGCGCCTCCTCCGGTTCGCACCGGTGATTGTGGATCTCCGCCCGGATGACGAGTTCCTCCGCGGACAGTCCGGGCGGCGGCAGGACCGGCGCCCGGGGGAGCGCCGACGGCAGGAGCGGGACGAATTCCGCGACCGGTTTCGCGGCCATCTTCCGTTCGGCGTAGCCGGTGAAGTAGCCGGAGTGCTCGCGTCCGTCGAGTTCTTCGGCTTCGACGAAGGCCGCCGCCCGCATCCGTTCGTGCAGCCTGCTCAGGGAAACGCCGTCGTACGGGCCGTTGAGGACAAACGGGATCTCGCCGTATCCGGTTTCCGTCAACCGGCGGGTGAGCAGTGCCGCCGAGGCGAAGAACTCGAGCCTGCCGACGGCGTCCGAATGGTCGCCGACACCGTCCAAAAGCGACAGAAGGTCGAGGCCGGTGTGCTCGTTGCCGGTGAGGGCGCAGAATTCCAGCCGCAGCGCGTGATCGCCGTACCGGAGCGGGTCGCCGGACGAGGCCCTGCTCACCCAGCGATAGGTCGACGCGGCCTCGGCGTACTTGCCGGCGGCGGCCAGCGGCACCAGGGCCCGGCAGAGCCGGGTGATCTCGTTCTCGCCCGCGCGACGTGGTTCCACTTCCATGGTCCTGCCCCCAGAACTATGACGTCGAAGCCGGATCTTAGCTCCCGGCGCCGCGTCATGAACCCGCTTTCGGGTGGTTCAGGGGAGACGGACGGCGGCGATCTGGGTCGCCTGCCCGATCAGCCGGTTCTTTTCGTCCCAAAGCTCCGCGACCTCGTCCATCCGGTCGCCGCCGAGTTCGCCCGCGCGCATCCGCACCCGCACCGGACCCGGCGCCGGGAGGCCACGCAGGTACGCGGTGAACTGGACGGTCGGCGCCCAGCCCGCGATGCCGAGGTCGTAGGAGATCGGCGGTACCGGGTCGAGCGCGACGAGCAGGCTCACCGGATCCCAGTCGCTGCCGTCGGCGAGCCGCAGCCAGGACGAGATGACGCCTTTCCGGGACGGCTGTCCCACCGCGAAACCCGCCGCGGCCGGGTCGAGGCGCTGCTCGACGACGTCCATCAGGCCGATGCGGAAGCCGCCACCGCCGTCGGCGGGCACGGGCAGGCAGTCCTGCTCCGGCGGGATCTCGACCGGGTCCACTCCGGACCACCACGCGTCGCCGTCGGTCAGGACGCCTTGGGTGATCAGTGCTTCGGTGCAGGGCGCGCCGCCCTGGCTCAGCCGCGCGCGCAGCTGGGTGAGGCCGCGGCCCTCGCGCAGCACTTCGACCTCCACGACCGCGGGGCCGGGCTCGGGGGCCACCGAGAACGAGCCGCTGATCGCGGTCAGATGCGGATGCGAGGACACCTCAGCGGCCGCCTTGGCCAGCACGGCGAGGAGGTAGCCGCCGTGCAGTTTCGTCCCGATCGTCCACTGTGGATCGAGCTCGGTGTCGAAGACCGGGTCGCCGCCTCGGCGGCGGAGGGCGGTCGCGGTCCGGAAATGCGCCATGCCGTCAAGCTGACACTGTCAAGTTGACGGTGTCAAGTCAATGCTGGCAGCATCACGGCATGGGCGCGAAGCGGACGAAGGCGCGGCCGGGTGAAGGGGACAGGCTGCGCGGCGAGATCCTGTCCGCCGCCGACGCCCTGCTCGGCGAGGCGGGCACCGACGAGGCGCTGACGTTGCGGGCCGTCGCGCGCCGCACCGGGGTCTCCACTCCGTCGGTGTACGCGCACTTCCCCAGCCGGGACGCCTTGCTGGAGGCGGTCTGCCTGCGGGTGTGGGACGAACTCGCCCGCCGCATGCGCGAGCACGCCGTCGAGGTCGCCGATCCGATGCGAGCCCTCAGCCGCCGCGCGCGGGTGTACGCCCGGTTCGCCCTCGACCATCCGGTGCAGTACCGCGTGCTCCTAATGCGTCCCTCCGGCGGTTCGTCGCCCGGCGCGGTCGCCTGCTTCCGGTATCTCGCCGACGCGACCGCCGCCTGCGTGCGGGCCGGGATCCTGCGCGGCGAACCGGAGGTCCTCTCGATGGGCCTCTGGTCGGCGATGCACGGTTGCGTGAGCCTGCTGATCGCCCAGCCGGGATTCGACTGGCCGGAGGAGCCGGAGGCGCTGATCGACAGCGTCATCCGGATGGCCGGGCTCGGTACGGCACTCGCCTGCCGGGTCCCGCGGGACGCCATTCCGCCGAGTGCCGTACTGACGGCTGACCTCGACGGACTGGCGGCGGGCTGGGCGGTGGCCGCCGACCGGGCTGGCTAGGCTCTGCGCATGCCCGAGACCCCGACCGCCGACGACCGGCTCCAGGTGCTCGAAGCCATCACCGACACGGAGCTGGGGCACCTCGGCCAGGACAAGGTGATGGCCACCATCCTGGCGCGCGTACGCGAGGTGCTCGGCGTCGACACCGCCACGGTGCTCCGGCACGACCCGTCGGCCCACCAGCTGCTGGCGATCGCCGCTTCGGGGATCGAGGAAGAGGTCTACCAGGACGTGCGAGTGCCCGTCGGCGCCGGCTTCGCGGGCAAGGTCGCCGAGCAACGCCGTCCGGTGGTCATCGACCACGTCGACGAGACCACGGTGGTGAACTCGCTCCTGTGGGAACGGGGGCTGAGCACGCTGCTCGGCGTGCCGATGCTCGCGGGCGACGAACTGATCGGGGTCCTGCACGTCGGGTCGCTGACGCCGAGGGAGTTCTCCGAGACCGACATCGAGCTGCTGCAGCTGGTGGCCGCGCGGCTCGCGCTGGCGGCGCAGATCGAACTCTCGTCGACCGATCGCGCGGCCGCGGCGGCGCTGCAACGGAGCCTGGTGCCCGCGCGGCTGCCCGCCGTCCCGGGGATCCAGTTCTCCGCGCGGTATGTACCGGGTACCGAACCCGGGGTCGGCGGTGACTGGTACGACCTGTTCGCGCTGCCGGGCGGACGGCTCGGCATCGTGATGGGCGACGTCGCCGGGCACGGCCTCAACGCCGCCGTGATCATGGGACGGCTGCGCAGCGCGCTTCGCGCCTACGCGCTCGAATCGGACGACCCGGCGGAAGTGCTGACCAAACTGGACCGGAAGGTGCAGCATTTCGAACCGGGTTCGCTCGCCACCGTCGTGTACGGATTGGTGACGGCTTCGCGCGACAGCATGGCGATCTCGCTGGCCGGGCATCTGCCGCCGGTGCTCGCGCCGCCCGGCGGGCCGTCGGTGTTCGTCGACGCGCCGGTCGATCCGCCCATCGGGGTCACCGGGCCGGGGCGCCGAAGAACCGTCGTCGAATTGACGGCCGGCGCCGTGCTCGCCTTCTACACCGACGGTCTCGTCGAGCGCCGGGACCAGCTGATCGACGTCGGCCTGCAGCGGCTCGCGGGCGTGATCTCCGCGGACCGGCCCGATGTGGTCTGCGCACGCGTGATGGCCGCGCTCGTCGGCAACATCCCGGCGCAGGACGACATCGCCCTCCTCGTCACCCGGTTCGAACCGAACTGAGTCACCGGACCGGGTGATTCGCGCGGACGTTCACGGCCGCGAGTTCGACGGTCCTGGCGATCCGCCGCTCCCGGGTCTCCGGCTTCTTCGCCGTCAGGATCCATTCCAGGATCAGCCGCTTCGACGACGGCGGGAACTTCTCGAAGTGGTTGCGGGCGGCGTCGTCGGCGTCGAGCCGGGCGCGCAGGTCCTCCGGGACGCCGTCGCCGTCCGGCACGACCTGCCAGCGGCCCTTCGCCTTGGCGAGGTCGATCATCGCCTGGCCGCGTTCGGTCATCAGCCCTTCGGCGATCAGGCGCGCGGCCCGTTCGCGGTTGACCCGGCTCCACGTGCTCCGGGGGTTGCGCGGCGTGAACCGCAGCCGCGAGCTGGTGGCGTCGTTCTTGCGGTGCAGCCCGTCGATCCAGCCGAAGCACAGCGCCTGCTCCATCGCCTCTTCGATCCGGACGCTGGGGACGCCGCTGTCCTTGTGCCGGATGACCAGCCAGACCTCCCTTCCGGTCCCGGCGTGCTCGGCCAGCCAGGCACGCCACTCGGCGGGGGAGGCGGCGCTGAAGATGGTCTCGTCCATGGCCGGGAGTCCTTTCGTCGTAGGGTCTGTGACCATCATCGGAAGCAAAGTGCTCATCGAGTGAGTACTTTTCGAAGGGAGGTGGTCCCGGATGGAGATCTGGGTGAACCCGGCGTGTTCCAAATGCCGGTCCGCGGTCTCGATGCTGGACGAGGCGGGGGCCGAGTACACCGTGCGGAAGTACCTCGAGGAGCCGCCGACGGCGAAGGAACTGAAGGCCGTCCTCAAGCGGCTCGGGCTCGAGCCGTGGGACATCACCCGCACCGCCGAGCCGATCGCGAAGGAACTCGAACTCAAGACGTGGGGGCGCACTCCCGCCGACCGCGACCGGTGGATCGAGGCGCTGGCGACGCATCCGAAGCTGATCCAGCGGCCGATCATCACCGCCGACGACGGCACGACCGTGGTCGGGCGGACCCCGGAGGCCGTTCGATCGGTGCTGCCCGGCTGACGGCGCCGGAAGTTGTCGGTGGGAATCGCTACGGTGCCTGCCGACGACGAAGCGCAGGAGGTCTGGGGTGGACGAGCACGTCGGAACACCGCCGGGATTGGTGGAGGCACTCGTGCCGGTGGTCGCCGAGCTGGCCCCGGTGATCCGCGCCCGGATCCCTCGCGGTCCGGCCGCGGCCCTCGGCAGGCTGGGCGCGCCGGAGGCCAGGCCGGACGCTTTCACCCCGCGAGCAGGGCGGCTGATGACCGGGCACGGCGAGTCGGAAGCGTTGAGCCTGTTGCGTTCTCTCGGCGACCCGGTCTCCGAACGGCTGCTCGGCGCGCTCGAACTGACCTTGGACGGGCTGTCGGTCGCTGTCCCGGACGAGGTCGCCGCGGCTGTGCGGGAGCCGGAGGGGACACCGCGCTCCTTCGGCTTCATGATGATCGACGGGCCGGTCGCCGAGACCGTGACCCAGGTGCGGTTGCTCGATCAGCTCAGCCCAGGGGTGTCCGGGTTGATCGTGGCGCTGGTCGCGGAGCTGGCCGCGCACGCGGACGTGAGCCCGATGCTGCGGCCGGCGCCGGAGTCCGACGGCGAGGAGGAACTCGCCGCGGAACACGGCGCGGCCCACCTCGCGCTGGCCGTCGCGGTCGCGATGCCGATCCTGAAGCGGATCGAGGCTCCGCTGCTCGCCGGAAAGCCGCCGGTCGTCGTGGGTGTCGCGCTCGGCGCCGTCTCGGCCCTGTTGCGTGAAAGTCCGATGCCGTCCGCGTATCCGGCCGCGTTGCTCGAGAAACGCCGAGCCGAGTATCTGCTCCCGTCGCATTCGTCGGGTTCGGCACCCGTGCGCGGGCATCGCTTCGTGCTGGCCGAGCGGCCGGTGGAAGACGAGGCCGACTTCAGCGGAAATGGCCTCGTCGCAACGGTTCCCGGTGGAGTCGCCGTCCGGACCGGGCTCGGCGATGGGCAGATGCAGGTGTCGACGCAGATCCTCGAGGGGCCACCGGACAGGCTGGACGTCGACTGGTGGGACGAGGTCGTCGAGATCTCCTGGCGGGCGGAGCGGGGTGACGCGACCTTCGGCGAAGATGACCGCCGTCGGCCCGTGACCCCACCGTGGCCGGGAGATTTCCGGGTCCGGGTGCACGCGATCGGCCGGGACGGTGACGAGCGCGAACGCTATGAACTGATGCTCTGGGAAGCGTCGCCTGCGCCTGACGTCGTTCACAAGCAAGCGGATCGGCTCGGCCACGTGCTTCGCGGCGAGCCCGTACCGGAGAGGGGTAGCCCGCCGGAGGCCGACTACCGGTGGATCGGCGAGAGCGCGCTCGGTGATGCGGCGACTGTCACTGTGATCGCGGGAGGCGACGCGGCCGAAGTGCTCCGCGGCTTCGGTGCCGATCCCGCCGAGCCGGTGTCCGCGCTGGAACTGTCGCAGCTGTTCGAGCTGGACCCGTGGGTGGTCGTGCTCCGCGTCGACGGCGGGGTGCTGGCCGCCGAGTTCAACGGTTACCAGGGTTCGTACGAGCCGGTCCTGGAGCCGCTGTCCTTGGCGGGCCGGACGGCGAGTATGTATTGGAACGTCAACGGGTTGACCCGGTTGTCGTTCGCGGACAAGGGAAAGGTCCTCGCAGGGTTCGAACTCGGGCACCAGGAGGAGATCGCGGACCAGGGCGTGCGCGAAGCCTTGGCGGACCTCGATTTCGGCAGCTATCGCGACCGGCGGGAGAAGGCGTTCGTCGCCGTCGAGCGGTACACCGGATACCGGATGAAGGCCGAGGACATCGAGCGGATGACGGCGGCGGACGTCGCGTACCGGATCGTGCCGCGGCTGCCGCGGCTGTATCCCGAGGTGCGGAACGCGGACGGTTCACGGAAATACCCTGGCGACGGCCCGCTGGGCGCCGACACCGACCGCCTGGCCTTCCTCGCCGACGAGACGTTGCGGGACCTGGCTTGGCACGCCGCCACCGTCGCGGCCGAAAACGCTGGTGTGGTCGGCGAGCCCGCCTTCGCGGATACGTTGGCGCGCCGCGGGCTGAGCCCGGAGGCGGAGCTACTGGCCAGGAGATCGCAACTGCACGCGCACCGGGAACACGCCTGGTTGTGGCAAGCGATCCACCGCGCGACCAACCCGGATCCGCTGGGAGCCGCGATCGGCACGCTGAACGCCGCCCGGTACGCGGCCGGTGCCTCCGCCGCGGACCTGCTCGACCACGCTCGCCGGATGCTGGACCGGTGAATCCCGCGCGATGTGAAGGTCGCCGAGGTCAGGCCGCCGGCCGTTCGTTCGTCAAGACCCGCAGTCCCGGCAGCAGCGCCAGGATCACCGCCGCCGCCCCCGCGAACACCGGCCGCAGCCCGAAGACCTCCGCGAGCAGCCCGGCCGCCGCCGCGCCCAGCGGTTTGGTCCCCCAGGCGACGAGCCGGTGGCCGCTGGTGGCCCGGCCCAGCAGGTGGTCCGGGATGATCCGCTGCCGCAGCGAAACGACGATCACGTTCCACAGCACGACCCCGGCCCCGCCGAGGAAGAACACCGCGCCGATCACGTACGGATCCGTGGTCACCGCGGGAATCCCGGCGAACGCGGCGCCGGTGAGCAGGCTGAGCACCAGCGCGCGGGAGCGGCCGAGCGCGAGTTCGATCCGCTCGGCCACGAACGACCCCGCGAGACTGCCGAGGGCGATGACGGCGAGCAGGAATCCGTAGGCCTGTTCGGACAGTCCCATCGCGGACGACGGGCCCACCGCGTACAACACGAAAAGCGTGATCACGGCGCTCGTGGCGAAGTTGAATCCGCCGACCATGATCGCCAGGATCCGGAGAATCCGGTTCTCCCACAGGAAACGCAGGCCTTCGACCAGATCTTCGCGCACGCTCGTGCCTTGGGGCCGATCGGCGCGGAACGAGCCGGGGACGAAGAAAAGCGCGGCGAGCGCGACGATCCAGAGCGCCGAGGGCGCCGCGAATGCTACAGAAGCGCCCGCTGCGACGAGGAAACCGCCCAGTGGTGGGCCGGCGAATTCGTTGGCGGTGAGTTCGGCGGCGAAGAGACGGCTGTTGGCCCGCGTCAGCCGGTCGCGGCCGACGATCTGCGGGAGGATCGCCTGCGCGGCCGTGTCGTGGACCGTTTCGGCGATCCCGAGTCCCAGCGCGACGACGTAAAGCAGCCAGATCGATCCGAACCCCAGTGCGATCGCCGCCGCGAGCACGGCGACGAGCGCCGCGCGGACCAGATTCGCGGCGAGCATCGCGCGGCGACGGTCGACGCGGTCGGCGAGTACCCCGGCGTGCAGGGCGAACACCAGCCACGGCAAGGAAGACACGGCCGCCAGCCCCGCGACCAGCGACGGCGACCGGGTGAACTGGACGGCCACCAGGCCGAGCGCGACCTTGACGATGCCGTCGGCCAGATTCGACAGGCCCGACGCGCTCCACAGCCGCCAGTAAACGCTCCCCAGCGAGGTCATCGATCGAGGATCGCACATCGATTGAGAAAACTCCATCGATGTGTCTCTTCCCCATCGGTCGGCTACGCTGCGCTCATGGACGATCAGGTCGCCGCGAGGGTCGCGGACCGTCGGCGCGAGGCGACGGCGCGCGAGGCCAAAGCGCTCGGGCATCCCTTGCGGCTGCGCATTCTCCGGCTCTGCGGCGAGCGGGAACTGACCAACAAGGAGCTCGCCGACCGGCTCGGCAAGGACCCCGGCACCGTGCTCTACCACGTGCGGCAGCTCACCGAGGCCGGTCTGCTGGAGCAGGCGCCGGTGCGCACCGGCGCGAGCGGCGCGCTCGAAAAGCCCTATCGCAGTGCCGGCAAGAGCTGGTGGCTGAATGGGCCGTTGAACGACGAGGACGAAGACACCCGGTTCGGCCCGATCGAGGCCTTCCAGGACGAACTCCGCGAGGCCGGGCCCGGTTCGGTGCGGGTGGTCGAGCGGTTCGCGCTGCACTTGTCGCCGGAAGAGGCCACCGAACTCGACAACCGCATCCTCGACATCCTCGACGAGTACGTGGCGACCGACGGGCAGCGGCTCGACCGGCCGCTGCTGAACGGGATCTTCCTGTTGCACCGCATGGCCGAGTGACCTCGTGAGTGGTAGCGAGTCCTGGTCGGGAACGCAGCGCGGCGTGTGCAAAGGCGTGACTCGCGTGATCAGGGACGTGACTCGCGTGACTGGAGGCCGCACTCGTGTGTTTCGCCTCTGATCACGGGTCGGGTCCGTGAAGGCCTCCTTGCCTACCCTGAAGGTAGTGAAGGAGGCCTTCACGGCCTTCAGGGATCGCCACCTGCAGCTCACCTGCACCAGCAACCACAGCGATCACCACGGTGGCGCGTGAAGGCCCCCTTCCCTCGGCTCAGCCGAGGAAACTCGACCTTCACACCTTCCCCAGTCCGTGAAGGCCCCCTTCACTGCGCTAGACGCAATGAAGGGGGCCTTCACGGACCAGGTACGGCGTGAGCGGAGGCGTGACTCGCGTGATCAGGGACGTGACTCGCGTGACTGGAGGCCGAACTCGTGTGTTCCGCCGCTCAGGAAAGTTTCCGGAAGAACGCCCGGATGTCCCCCACCAGCAGGTCCGGCGCGTCCTGCGTCGCCCAGTGGCTGCCGCGGTCGAATTCCTGCCACGAAACGATGTTCGCGTGGTCCCGCTCGGCGAAGCGCCGCAGCGGCCGGAAGTCGTAGGCGAAGCTGGCCAGCCCGGTCGGCGCGGTCGTCGGCTCCGCCGGGTGCTCGCTGTGCTTGTCCTCGTAGTAGAACCGCGCAGCCGAAGCCGCGGTGTTGGTGAGCCAGTACAACGTGGCGTTGGTGAGCACGTGGTCGTCGCTCGTGGCCGACAGCAGTTGCGCGCTCCAGGCCAGCTGCCCGGTCGGCGAGTCGGCCAGCGCGTGCGCGAGGTTCTGCGGCGCGCTCTCCTGGAGTTTCGCGTAGCCGGACATGTCGTCGTTGAAGGACTGGAGGAACTGCATGTACTCCAGTTCCTTCTCGGTCATGCCCTCGAACTCCGCCGGATCGCCGCTGGGGAACGAGAACAGCTGCGTGACGTGCACGCCGAGCACGTGCTCGGCGTCGACGCGGCCGACCTCGGGGGCGACGAACGAACCGGCGTCGTTCCCGTGCGTGCCATAGCGTTCGTAGCCGAGGCGGCGCATCAGCTCGGCCCAGGCCCGGGCCGTGCGGTACCGGTTCCAGCCCTTCTCGCGCGTCGGACCGGAGAAGCCGAATCCGGGCAGCGACGGGATGACCACGTGGAACGCGTCCGCCGCGTCGCCCCCATGAGAGCGCGGGTCCGTCAGCTGGTCGATCAGGTCGAGGTATTCGAAGACCGAGTTCGGCCAGCCGTGGGTGAGGATCAGCGGCGTCGCGTCCGGCTCCGGCGAGCGGACGTGCAGGAAGTGGATGTTCTGTCCGTCGATCTCCGTGGTGAACTGCGGGTACTCGTTGAGCTTCGCCTCCCACTTCCGCCAGTCGTAGCCCTCGCGCCAGTACGAGACCAGCCGTCGCACGTACTCCAGCGGCACGCCGTACTCCCAGCCCGGCGTGACCGGTCCGCGCTGCACCCCGTCGGTCACCTGGTCGGCGGGCAGTTCGTTCGCCCAGCGGACGCGGGCCAGGCGGTCGGCGAGGTCGTCCAGCTCGGCCTGCGGGACCTCGACGCGGAAGGGCTTGATCTCGGTGTTTTCGCTCATGAGACCAAGGTAGAGTGCCATTAGGAACATCCCGTTCCTAATGGAGGAGCAGTCTGAAGAAATGTTGGAAACTTCGGCACGATTACTCCGTTTGCTCTCCTTGCTGCAGACTCCCCGTGACTGGACCGGCACCGAACTGGCGGAACGCCTGGAGGTCAGCGCCCGCACGATCCGCAACGACGTCGAGCGTCTCCGCGCGCTCGGTTACCCGGTGAACGCGACCCGAGGTTCCGTCGGTGGCTACCGGCTCGGCGCGGGCGCCGATCTGCCGCCGTTGCTGCTGGACGACGAGGAGGCCGTCGCGGTCGCGATCGGCCTGCGCACCGCGGCAGGCGGCACCATCGCGGGCGTGGAGGAGACGTCGTTGCGGGCGCTCGCCAAGCTGGAGCAGGTGCTCCCGTCCCGGTTGCGGCGCCGCGTGAACGCCTTGCAGGCGTACACGGTCCCGGTGCCGAGGGACGAGCCCGGCCCGCGCGTCGCCGCCGGGACGCTCACCGTGCTGACGGCCTGCTGCCGGGATCGCGAGGTGCTGCGCTTCGGCTACCGGACCCACGACGGTTCGGAAAGCACCCGCAAGGTCGAGCCGTATCGCCTGGTGAACTGGGGACGCCGCTGGTATCTGGTCGCCTGGGACCTCGACCGCGGCGACTGGCGCACCTTCCGCGTCGACAGGCTGACCCCGCGCGTCCCGACCGGTCCGCGGTTCACCGCGCGCGAACTGCCCGAAGACGTCACGGACCGCGTGCGGCGCGGGGTGTCGTCCGCCGCCTGGCGATACCGCGCCGACGTCACCGTGCACGCGTCCGCCGAAGAGGTGACCGCGCGGATCAACCCGGCCGTCGGGACGGTGGAGGCCGTCGACGCGAACACCTGCGTCCTGCACACCGGCGCGGACAGCATCGAGACGATGGCCGTCCACTTAGGACTCCTCAACGCCCCTTTCCGGGTCACCGAACCCCCGCAATTGGTCGACTACTTGCGCGAGCTGGCCGACCGGTATCGCGACGCCACCGGCTAGCGGGCGAAAGTGGTCAGGAACCGGTCCCGGAACGTGTCCATCCGCCACACCGGCGCGTTCCGGTCCGGGTTCAGGCCGTCCTGCCAGTGCCACGCCGCGACCTTGTCGAGCACGGCCTCGTCCCGCGTGACCACGGTGATCGGGACGTCGTGATCCGCGCCCGCGCCGGCGACGATCGGGTTCGGCTGGTGGTCGCCGAGGAACACGAGCACGAGGTCGTCGTCGCCGTAGGTCTCCACGTACGAGATGAGCGAGTCCAGCGAATAGGCGATCGAGTCGCCGTACGCGCCGCGCACCTTGGCGGGGTCGGTGAAGACCTCTTCGGGCGTTTTCCCTTGCGAGGGCATGGGGTCGTAGACGGATCCGTCGCCGACGGCGGCCCAGTCGATCATGCGGGGGAGTGGTGTCCACGGCCAGTGACTGGTGACGAGGTCGATCTCCGCCATCAGCGGCGGACGGTCCGCTCTCCCGCGTTCGGCGCGCTGGAAAGCCGAAAGCGTGAACTGGTCCGGCATCGTGGCGTAGGAGAACTGCGGGCCGTGATACCCGATGCTTCGCGAGTCGTAATAGCGGTCGTAACCGTAGACCTTGCCCTCCGGCCAGTCCTCGGTGTGCGCGGGAACGACGCCGACGGTCTCCCAGCCCGCGCGCTTGAACGCACCGCCGAGGGTGAACCGGTCGGTCTTCACGAAGTCGTCGTAGCGGTGCTGGCTGTCGACCCACACCCCGGACTGGAACGTGGAGTGCGCCAGCCAGCTGCCCGCGCTCGTCGTCGGCGACGTCAGGAACGCGCTGCGCGAGCCGTAGCCGGCGTTCTTCAGCCGTGCCGTCCCGGCGTCGAGGACCGCGTCGACCTTGGGCGCGATATCGGAGTCCTGGACGGCCACCCGGCCGTAGCTCTCGATGAAGGTGAACAGCACATCCTTGCCGCGCAACGCGTTCAGCAGTCCGGAAGACGGCGTGCCACGGAAGGCGTCGACGGCGACTTCCTCGGCGAAGGCCTGCCTGTCCCGGATGCCGGCCCGAACCTGGCGGAGGTCGTCGTAGGCGAAGGCGACCGCGCTGCGCGAAGCGAGGGGCTGCCCCGGAGCGAGCTGCGCGCCGGAGACCGCGCACACCATCCAGACCACGCTGAGCACGGCCGTCACCCGGGTCGACGCCGTACGCCGTCCGGCCACCACCCGGCTCAACCGCAGCACGGCCAGCGCCATCAGCACGATCACCACCACGGCGAGCAGCGTCAGCCCGGCGAACGACGCGATCGCGCCCGCCCGGCCGATGGACGTGCCGAGCAGATCGACGCCGTTGCCCAGCACACCCCAGTCGAAAACCGGGTTGAACGGCCGGTTCAGCGTGAGCCCGAAACCGATGTCGATTGCCTTGAACACGGTCAGCAGCCCGAGGATCGCGCCCGCCGAAACCGCGACGATCCGCCGGGCGCCGTCGCGCAGCATGAGCACCACCGCCACCCCGAGCAGCGCCTCCACCGGCAACCGCACGAACGCCTCGGGCGTCAGCGCGTCGAGGTCGTTCGGCGCGAGCAGCGCGAACAGCACGAGGACGGCGGACAGGGTGGTCACCGCGCTGGACGCGATCTCGCGGGCGGCCGTCCGGTCGCCCGGCAGGCCCACGAGGGCGGGGCGCGTGAAAACCGACAAGGCGGATTCCTTCCGGGTGGAGAAGCCTTCACCGGATTACACGGACGACGGACCCCGGCGGTTCAGCCCGAGCGCCAGGTACGCAGCGCCCACCACCAGCCGACGGTGTGCCGCACATGCGTACCGCCGTCGTCTTCCGGCGGGTCGAGCGACGCGCCGGTGATCTCGCCGAGCCGGGCGAGCCGGTACCGCACCGTGTTCGCGTGGACGTGCAGCGCCGCGGCCGTCTGGTCGAGCCGCCGCCCGTGGTCGAGGTAGGCGAGCGCGGTCGAGACGAGCTGTTCGTGGAAGGGGTCGCCCGGCGTCAGCGCGCTCAGCAGGGTGTCACCGAGCAGCGCCGCGAGTCCCGGCTGGGCGGCGAGCGCGGTCTCGACGGCCAGATCGGCCACCGCGTGCAGACCGCGGGACCGCGCGGCCGTCGGCAGCGCCATCACGCACAGCGCGTGCATCCCGCGGACCTCCGCGAGCGGGACGGCGGGCGAGACCACCATGAGGACGTCGTCCCCGAGCGCCGACGGGGCGGGTAGCCGTGGCGCCAGCCCGGTCAGCCGCCCGTCGACCAGGCCGAAGACGCCGCCCGTCGCGCCGAGCCGTCGCTCGACGACCCGCGCCTGGTACGGATCGCCGACGTCGGAGAGCAGGCAGTGATAGCGCCCGCCCGGGTTCAGCCCGGCGTTCGCGACCTCCTCGGCCGAGGGCGCCGTGGTGTCGCCGCCCAGCAACCGCCGCAGCACCCGGGCACGGCTGTCGTGCACCGTCCGGGAGAGTTCGAGTTCGGCCTCGTGATACCCGGCGATGACCTGCCGTTCGAGCGCGCGCGTGTTCCGGTCGAAGTCGACCAGCGCCGCCAGCATGACGTCGTCCGGCACCCCGGCCGCCTTGCCGCGTTCGACGGCGATCTCGACCGCGCGGCTGCGGCCCGCCTGCACCCCGCGCAGCAGCGCGGCGAGCGGCACGCCCTGCGCGGCCCGGTCCGCGCCGAGGACGGCGGCCGCGGCGTAGTCCTGCTCCCCGGCCCCGCCCGGCCGGTCGAAGGAGGCGAGCCCGGCGGCGAGCACGATCGCGACGTGCCGCCGGTTCTCGCTCACCGGCAGGGTCGCGACTTCCGGCGACTCCGTGCGGGCCGCCCGGACCACTTCGTCGACGACGTCGGCGTCGGCGGCCATCGTGGCCAGCACGTCGTGGAGTGACCGGTGCGCCATCGCCACCGCCTTCCCGCGCGGATTGTGCCCGGTGCACAACGAAGCCGGCGGTCCTTGGCGACCGTCCCCTACCGAGGGTGTCCGGCCGGTTGGTTTCCTGTGAGCTACCGAAAGGTAACAGGCCCTCGCCGAAAGGTGCGCGTGATGCGGAAACGCCGGTTGCTGACCACCGTCCTCGTGACCTGCCTCGCCGCGGCACTGGGCTCGGCGCCCGCCGCCGCGGCGGACGAACTGCGACAGGTCCTGTTCGTGGGCAACAACTGGGAGGGGACCGCGGACGTCATCGCGCCCTCCGGCGACTACGCCAAGATCGCGCGCGTGAACATGGTGCCGGACAAGGACGAACGGCTCACCGAGATCTATTTGAACCCGATCAAGCTCGCGTTCTTCCTCGGCATCCGCAACGGCGTCGGCGAGGGACACGACCAGCTCGTCGACGACCTCTACACCACCCCGGACGGCCGCGCGGTGGTCGCGTCGCGCCCGAGTTTCGCCGACGTCGTGTCGATCGACCTCGCCACCGGCCGCGTCAACTGGCGGTTCCCGGTGTCGGGTTTCCGCTCCGACCACATGGCCGTGTCGCCGGACGGCCGCAGCATCGCGGTGTCGGCCTCGACGTCGAACACCGTCCACGTGCTCGACATCGAGACCGGGCGGCAGCTCGGCTCGTTCAAGACCGGCGACAAACCGCACGAGAACACCTACACCGACGGCGGCCGGTACCTCTGGAACAGCTCGATCGGCGAAGTGAACACCGCGCTCGACGCGCCATGGCAGGACTTCACCAAGGGCGACCGGCGGCTCACCGTCGTCGACGCGACCACCTTCCAGCAGGTGAAGGTGATCGACATGCGTGAGCGCTTGGACGCCTTCGGGCGCAAGGACCTCTCCGACGCGGTCCGGCCGGTGGCCTTCACCCCCGACGAGTCGAAGCTGTACTTCCAGGTGTCGTTCTTCAACGGCCTTCTCGAATACGACGTCGCCACCGACCGGATCACGCGGTCGAAGACGCTGCCGAAGAACCCGAACACCAGTGAAGACCGCACCACCTGGGTCAACGACTCGCGGCACCACGGGCTCTCGATGAGCCCGGCGGGCGACAAGCTCTGCGTCGCCGGGACGATGGACGATTACGCGACCATCGTGGACCGCGCGAGCCTGCGGGAGGCGCAGCTCGTGGCGGCGGCGAAGCCGTACTGGGCGACCGTGAGCGGTGACGGAAGGCATTGCGTCATCTCGGAAAGCGGATCGGACCAGGTGACCGCGATCGACTTCGCGACCGGCGCGAAGGTGAAGTCCGTCCCGGTCGGCGACCACCCGCAGCGGATCCGGATCGGCCACGTGCCCGCGGGCTGGACGGGGCCCGCGGGCCGGTAATCCGCACCGGTGAGGCGCCGCTCAGCGCACGATCATGGCTCCGCTGTGGCACCGTTTCGGGAATGAGCCTGCGCCTGGGTCCGCTGCTGCGTCACGTCGACGAGACGTCGGCGACGGTGTGGGTCGAGACCGCCACCGCGAGTGAGGTCGAGGTCCTCGGCACGACCGCGAGGACGTTCGAGATCCGGGGTCACCACTACGCCCTGCTGGTGCTGACCGGCCTCGAACCCGGCTCCTCCCACGAGTACGACGTGCGCGTGGACGGCGAAAAGGTCTGGCCCCCGGAGGATTCCGGGTTCCCGCCCAGCCGGATCCGGACGTTGCCCTCGGACGAGTCCCGGGTCCGGCTCGTGTTCGGCTCCTGCCGCAAACCGCACGAAGACGACGCCTTCGGCCCGGACGCGCTGGCCGCGTACGCCCGCCGGATGGCCGGCGGCGAGGAAGCCGAGTGGCCGCAGGCGATGCTGATGCTCGGCGACCAGGTCTACGCCGACGAGACCACGGACGAGACGCAGGAATGGCTGAAGCGGCGCCGTGACACGTCGAAACCGCCGGGCACCGAGGTGACGGATTTCGAGGAGTACACGCACCTCTACCTCGAAGCGTGGGGTGAGCCGTCGATCCGCTGGCTGCTGTCCACCGTGCCGACGTCGATGATCTTCGACGACCACGACGTCCGCGACGACTGGAACACCTCCCACATCTGGCGGCAGGAGATGCGCGCGCGGCCGTGGTGGCGGGAGCGCCTGCGCGGGGCGATCATGTCGTACTGGGTCTACCAGCACCTCGGGAACCTCGGCCCCGCCGAACTCGCCGAGGACCCGACCTTCCAGAAGGCCATCGCCTCCGGCGGGGACAACGCCGGCCTGCTCACCGAATTCGCCGACGAAGCCGACGACGACCGTGACGGCACCAAGGGCGCGCGATGGAGTTACCGCCGCGACTTCGGCTCCGTGCGGCTGCTGGTCATCGACAGCCGGGCGGGGCGGATCCTGGTGGGCGGCGCCCGGTGCATGGTGGACGACGACGAGTTCGCCTGGATCGAGCAGAACGCCGCCGCGCCGTGCGACCACCTGCTCATCGGATCCTCGCTGCCGTGGCTGCTGCCGCCGGTCGTGTCCCACCTGCAATCGCTGAACGAGCGTGCCTGTGACCGTCCCGGATGGCGCGGACGGCTCGCGGAGAAGATCCGGCAGGCGGGCGACCTCGAACACTGGGCGTCGTTCCGCGCGTCGTTCGACCGGCTCGCGGCGATGATCGCGCGCGAGGGCCGCCGGGGCGATCCGCCCGCCACCATCGCGGTGCTCTCCGGCGACGTCCACCACGCCTACATCGTCGAGGCGCGATACCCGGAGCCGGTGGCGTCGGCGGTGTACCAGCTCACCTGCTCGCCGGTGCACAACGCGATGCCGCGGCCGCTCCGGACGGCCTTCGCCGTGACCTGGTCTTCCCGGCTCGCGTCGCTCGCCCGCCGGTGGGCGGAACGAGGTGGCGTCGCACCCCTTCCCCTCGACTGGAGGAAGACGTCGGGACCGCATTTCGGCAATGTGATCGCGACCGTCGAGACCGAGGGCCGGACCGCCGTCACGACGATCGAACAGGCCACCGGTGACGGGCTGACCGAGGTGGCCCGGCAGAGGCTGGTTTGAGCCGGTCACGCGCTCGGTAATATCGGCCCGTGACAACCTCTGCCGAAACACTCGAGTTCCAGTCGGAGGCACGTCAGCTGCTTCAGCTGATGATCCACTCGATCTACTCGAACAAGGACACCTTCCTGCGGGAACTGGTGTCCAACGCCTCCGACGCACTGGACAAACTCCGCCTTGAGGCGTTCCGCGACAAGGAACTCCAGGCGGACACCGACGATCTCCACATCGAGATCGCGACCGACCCCGAAAACCGCACCCTCACCGTGCGGGACAACGGAATCGGGATGAGCCGGGACGACGTCGTGGCGCTGATCGGCACGATCGCGAAATCCGGCACCGCCGAATTCCTGAAGAAACTGAAGGAGACCAAGGATTCCGCGGCGTCGCAGGATCTGATCGGCCAATTCGGCATCGGCTTCTACGCCAGCTTCATGGTGGCCGACAAGGTCACGCTGCTGACCCGCCGCGCCGGATCGGACGAGGGCGTCCGCTGGGAGTCCGAGGGTGAGGGCACGTACACCATCGAGACGGTCCCGGACCTGCCGCAGGGCACGTCGGTCGTCCTGCACCTCAAGCCCGAGGACGCCGAAGACCAGCTCTTCGACTACACCTCGGCGACGAAGATCAAGCAGATCGTCAAGAAGTACTCGGACTTCATCACCTGGCCCATCCGGATGACCGAAGGCGAAGAGGTCGTCACGGTCAACTCGATGAAGGCACTGTGGGCGCGCCCGTCGTCCGACGTCACCGAGGACGAGTACAACGAGTTCTACAAGCACGTCGCGCACGACTGGAACGACCCGCTGGAGACGATCCGGCTTCAGGCCGAGGGCACCTTCGAGTACCAGGCGCTGCTGTTCCTGCCGGGACACGCGCCGCTCGACCTGTTCATGCGGGAGCGCAAACGCGGCGTCCAGCTGTACGTGAAGCGCGTCTTCATCATGGACGACTGCGAAGCGCTGATGCCGGAGTACCTGCGCTTCGTGAAGGGCGTCGTCGACGCGCAGGACCTTTCGCTCAACGTCTCGCGCGAGATCCTGCAGCAGGACCGGCAGATCCAGCTGATCCGCCGTCGCCTGGTCAAGAAGGTGCTCTCGACGGTCAAGACCCTGATGGCCGACGAGAACCGCTACAAGTACGACACCTTCTGGAAGGAGTTCGGCCGCGCCGTCAAGGAAGGCCTGCTGGACGACCACGAGAACCGCACCGCGATCCTCGACATCTGCTCGTTCGCCTCGACGAACGACCCGGAGAAGCTCACGTCGCTGCGTGAGTACATCGAGCGGATGAAGGACGGCCAGGAGCACATCTACTACCTGACCGGTGAATCGCGGCAGAGCATCGAGAACTCCCCGCATCTGGAAGCCTTCCAGGCCAAGGGTTACGAGGTGCTCGTACTCACCGACCCGATCGACGAGATGTGGGTCGACGCCGTCGCCGGCTACGAGGAGAAGCAGTTCCAGTCGGTCGCGAAGGGCGAGGTCGAACTCGACTCCGACACCACCGACGAGCAGAAGGAAGAGTTCTCCGGGCTGCTGACCTGGCTGACGAAGACGCTCGGGGAGCAGGTCAAGGAGGTCCGGCTTTCGTCGCGGCTGACGACGTCGCCCGCCTGCATCGTCGGCGACACGAACGACGTCACCCCGACGCTGGAGAAGATGTACCGCGCGATGGGCCAGGAACTGCCGCAGATCAAGCGGATCCTGGAACTGAACCCGGGGCACCCGCTGGTGTCCGGGCTGCGGTCCTCGTTCACCGAGAAGGGCGAGTCCGAGGGTCTCGCGGAGACCGCGGAACTGTTGTACGGCATGGCTTTGCTCGCCGAAGGCGGCGAACTGGCCGACCCCGCGCGCTTCACGAAGCTGCTCGCCACGCACCTTCAGAAGACCCTGTAGTTCCGTGGGCTGAAGGGGCCCTTCGCCGCATCGCATGCGGTGAAGGGCCCCTTCAGCCCAGGCGACCCGTGGGGGCGCGACACGCCTCACGGCACTGCAGCCGCCTGCCCGGTGGCCGATCGTGGCTGAACTGTCCACCAGGGACGCCGAGACTGGTTCGATGCCCGATTTGAGCGCTTTGTGCTGGGGTCGTGAGTGGTAAAGAGGGTTAGAACGACCATTGCCACTCACGACCCCCGGGCAATACTACGCAAAGTACCCAAATCGGACGCTTTCATCTCGAAAAGTGACCTTTTTGGACAGTCCGGGGACGCTAGGCCTCAGTGGTGAGCCCGCTGGCACCGCCGACTCCATCACGCACCTTCGCCTTCCCGGCATCCTGACGGCTCGCTACGGCCGGGTCTTCCAGAGCACCAGCACGAAGTACGGCGTCCCGACCATCGCGATGACCAGACCCGCCGGGATCTGGGCCGGCGCGATGACTGTCCGCCCCAGCGTGTCCGCGACGCTCACCAGCAGCGCACCGAGCGCCGCGGCCACCGGGACGACCCGCCCGTGCCGTCCACCGACCAGCGAGCGCGCCAGATGCGGTGCGACCAGGCCGACGAAGACGACCACGCCAATGGCGGACACCGCGGTGGCCGCCAGGATCCCGGACGCCGCCAGCACCACCAGCCGTGACCGTTCGATGCGCACCCCGAGCACGCGCGGGGTGTCTTCGTCGAGGGCGTGCAGGTCGAGTTCGCGGTGCTTGATCCACAGCAACGGCGTCAGCGCGACGAGCGCTAGCGCCACCGGCACGACCTGCTCCAGCGTGCGGCCGTAGGTCGAACCGGACAGCCAGGTCAGCGCCTTGGCCGAGTTCCACGGGTCGGAGACCACGATCAGCAGCGTGATCAGCGCCATCCCGGCCGACCAGACCGCGATGCCGATGATCACCAGCCGGTCCGAATCCAGCCCGGACCGCCACGCCAGCCCGTAGACCAGCAGGAACACCACGGTCGCGCCGACGCCGGCGGCACCGGCGATCGACCAGGCGCCGACCGCGGGGACGATGGTGATCAGCGTGATCGCGCCGAGCCCGGCGCCCGCGGTGATGCCGAGCAGGCCGGGTTCGGCGAGCGGGTTGCGGCTGACCGACTGGATCCCGCAGCCGGACACGGCCAGCGCGGCACCGGCGAGCAGCGCGGCCAGCACCCGCGGAAGTCGCTGGTCCAGCACGAAGGTGAGCGCGGTCCCGGTGTTGCCGGTGACCCAGTTCGCGAGATCGCCGAGCAGCACCAGGCGGTCGCCCAGCATCAGGCCCACCACCGGGACGACAGCGAGGAGAGCCACCAGGACGACGGAAATGAGCACGAGCCGCCGGGTCGATCCGGCGACCCCGACCCGCCCGGCCGGTGCCGGACGGCGCGAGCCGCTTCCCCGGCCGCGCCGCGCCAGCCACACCATCACGATGGCGCCGACGATCGTGGTCACCACCCCGGTCGGCACCCGCACGGCGGCGGCCGAACCCATGATCGCCCGCAGGA
The DNA here is from genome assembly GCF_001620365.2 of Amycolatopsis keratiniphila subsp. keratiniphila. Classification (GTDB taxonomy): domain Bacteria; phylum Actinomycetota; class Actinomycetes; order Mycobacteriales; family Pseudonocardiaceae; genus Amycolatopsis; species Amycolatopsis keratiniphila. Next base: position 72,873 of record NZ_LQMT02000030.1, on the reverse strand, counting down.
CGACGTCGGCGCCGAGCACCGTGACGACGCCGACGAGCCCGGAAACCGGCAGCAGGGCACGATGTTTGGCGATCGGCAGCAGCAGCCGCGTGATCACCGGCGCGCTCAGCCCGACGAACCCGACCGGTCCGGCGACGGTCACCGCCGCCGCGGTCAGCGCGACGGTCAGCACGATCGCGGTGACCCGCGTGCGGCGGACGCGCAGGCCGAGCACGGTCGCGTTGTCGTCGCCGAGGGCGAGGATGTCGAGCCTGCCGCCCATCGCGATGAGCGCCACCACGGCGATCACCACGATCGGCGTCATCTGGCCGGTCGCGCGCAGATCGGCCACCGTCAGCGAACCGCTGCCCCAGGCGAACAGCCCGCTCGTCTCCTCCTCGAACAGGAGCAGCAGCAGGACGGTCACCGACTGGAGCGCCAGCAGCATCGCCGAACCGACGAGCACCAGCCGCGGGCTCGCGGCACCGCCGCCCGCGAGACCGAGGACGACGACGGCCGCGGCGAGCCCGCCCACGAACGCCGCACCGCCCACCGGCACGAGCGGTAGCGAGAGCCCGAACGCGGAGATGGCGACCACGGCGAAATGCGCGCCCGCGTTGACCGCGAGCGTGTCCGGCGAGGCGAGCGGATTCCGTGCCACGGACTGCATTCCCGCGCCCGCGACACCGAGCGCGATCCCGAGCAGCAACGCGGCGAGCAGCCGGGGGACGCGCGCGCCCTCCAGTACCGCGAGGGTCTGCGCGTCGCCCTGGCCGAAGATCGCCTTCACCACGTCCAGCGGACCGGACGTCGAAGTGCCCTGGGTCAGGTGGATGCCGGCGAGGACGGCGATGAGCACCACCAGCCCCGCCGACACCGCGATGGTGCGGGCACGCATCAGGTCGTGACTGCCTTCACGATCTGATCGGCGGTCATGATGATCGACTTCGGTCCGCCGAAGGTCCACGTGCCCGACTCGAGCTTGTGGATCTTCTTCGACACCACGAACGGCAGCCGCTGGTAGACGGCGTTCTGCGCGAGCCCGGTGGTGAAGACGTCTTCCTCGGAAGCGCTGTAGAACAGCACGGTCTTCGGGTCGGTGATCGCGGTCAGGCCCTCGACGTCGGTCTGGCCGAGACCCCACTGCGGGTCGACCTTGCCGGTCCAGGCGTTCTTCAGGCCGACGGCCTCGGCGGTGTCGGAGACCAGCGAACCCTTGCCGAACGGGCGGATGCTGACGGTGCTGCCTTCGAGGTAGCCGTCGGCCATCAGGAATGGGGTGCCCGCGGCGCCCTTGGCCTCGACGGCCTTCTTGCCCTCGGCGAGTTTGGCGTCCATTTCGGACAGTTGCTTGTCCGCCTCGGCCTCCTTGCCGACCGTCTTGGCGATCAGCTTGAAGTCCTCGCGCAGCCGGTCGAAGTTCCGGCTCGCGTCGCTGGACTTGGTCACCACGACCGGCACGTACTTCTCGATCTGCGGGACCAGCGTCGAATCGCGCTCGTCGGCGATGATGACGACGTCGGGGTTCAGCCCCACGATCGCGTCGACGCTGGGCTCGTTGCGCTTGCCGACGTCCTTGACCTCCGGGGTCAGGGGAGCGGCCTTGTCCCAGACGTTGTAGCCCGCGACGTCCGCGGCGCCGACCGGCATGACACCGAGCGACGCGACCATCTCGGCCTCGCCCCACTCCAGCGCGACGACGCGCTTCGCCGGGGCCTTGAGGGTGACGGCCTTGCCGCGCGCGTCGGTCACCGTGACCGGTCCGCTCGCGGCGGCGGATTCGCTCGGCGCGGCCGCGGTGTTCTCCGTGGTGCCGCAGGCGGACAACAGCAGGGCCGTCGCCGCGACGAGGGCGGCAGGGGGCAGCAAACGCATGGTTCTTCCTGGATTTCTCAGGCGGGCCTGGGCGAATGCCGCCCGAGTGGCCTGCAGTGGATCGCGCCCGTCACCGGGTCGTTCGCGACGTGGACGGTGACGCCGTAGGCCTGGGAGAGGTGCTCGGAGGTGAGCACCTGCCCGATGTCACCCGTGGCCACGATGGTTCCCTCGCTCAGCAGGACGACCTCGTCGGCGATGATCGCCGCGTGGTCGAGGTCGTGCAGCACCACGCCGACCGCGACGCCTTCGTTGGCCAGATCGCGGACGACGTCGAGGATCTCGACCTGATAGCGCAGGTCGAGATGGTTGGTGGGCTCGTCGAGCAGCAGCACCGAGGTCTGCTGCGCGAGGCAGGAAGCGAGCCAGACGCGCTGGAGCTCGCCGCCGGAGAGCTCGTCGACACCGCGTTCGGCCATCGCCGTCACGCCGGTGAGCTCCATGGCGCGGCGGATCGCGGCGGCGCCGTCGATGTCGACCCCGCGCCAGCCGGAGCGGTACGGATACCGGCCGTAAGAGACGACGTCGCGCACGGAAACCCCGCTCGGGGTGGGCCGGTGCTGGGTCAGCAGCGTGACCTGACGGGCGAATTCCTTGCCGGACAACGCGTTGCCGCCCCAGACGGCACGCTCTCCGAGCCGGACGCCGCCCTCGCGGGGCTTGTGCAGCCGCGCCAGCGAACGCAGGAGCGTCGACTTGCCGGAGCCGTTCGGCCCGACCAGCGCGGTCACCGTACCGGCGCGCAAGGACAGGGACACCCCGTCCACCACGGCCCGCTCTTGGTGCGCGAGCACCAGGTCATGGCCGGTGAGCAGCGCGTCTTCCGTAGACATGAGGGGAGCCTAACCTAAGAGGAGGCCCGGACCCATGTCACGAGAGACACAGAGCGCGGGGTGATTGTCCGGTTACGCGGCCCGTGCGGTCTCCCGGCGGCGCCTGGCCAGCCGCTTCCCGACGATCCCGTGCCGCGGCCCGAACAGGTACACCACCGTGAACCCGGCGCCCTGCACCAGCACGATCATCCCGCCGGACGCGGTGTCGAGGTGGTAGCTCAGGTACAGCCCGGCCACCGCCGCGAGCACCGAGAACGACGGCGCGATCACCAGCATGCGGCCGAACCGGTCGGTCAGCAGGTACGCCGTCGCGCCGGGGATGATCAGCATCGCCACCACCAGGATCACGCCGACCACCTGCAGCGCCACCACCGCGGTCAGCGCGAGCAGGCCGAGCAGCGCGGCGCCGAGCACCCGCGGGTTGAGCCCGATCGCGTGCGCGTGCGTGGGATCGAAGGCGTACAAGGTGAAATCGCGGCGTTTGAGCACCAGCACGGTGAGCGTGATCGCGCCGAGGACGCCGATCTGGATCAGATCCGAGGTGTCGACGCCGAGCAGGTTGCCGAAGATGATGTGGTTCAGGTCGGTCTGGCTCGGCGTCACCGAGATCAGCACCAGCCCGAGCGCGAACAGCGTGGTGAACACGATGCCGATCGCGGCGTCCTCCTTGACCCGGCTGGTGTCCCGGACGACGCCGATCAGCGCCACGGCGAGGAAACCGAACACCACGGCGCCCAGCGCGAAGGGTGCGCCGAGGACGTACGCGAGCACGACGCCGGGCAGTACCGCGTGCGAGACCGCGTCGCCCATCAGCGACCAGCCGATCAGCACCAGCCAGCAGGAGAGCACCGCGCAGACCGCGGACGCGACGACCGTGGACGCCAGCGCCCGCACCATGAAGTCGTAGCTCAGTGGTTCGAGGAACAGGTCGTAGAGACTCACGCGGGTTCTTCTTCCCGTTGCAGGACGTCGAGTCCGAAGGCCAGCGCGAGGTTCTCGGGGCGGAGCACCTCGCCGGGGGAGCCGTGCGCGAGCACCTTGCGCATCAGCAGGATCGCCTCGTCGGCCAGGCCGGGCAGCGCGTGCAGGTCGTGGGTGGAGATCAGGACCGCGGCGCCGTCGGCCGCGAGTTCCTTGAGCAGCCGGGTGATCGTGGCCTCGGAGCGCTTGTCCACCCCGGCGAACGGCTCGTCCAGCAGCAGGACACGCGCGCCCTGGGCGATTCCCCGCGCGACGAACGCGCGCTTGCGCTGCCCACCGGACAACTGGCCGATCTGCCGTCCGGCGAGGTCGGTCAGTTCGACCCGCTCCAGCGCGTGGTCGACGGCCTCGTGGTCGGCACGACGCGGACGGCGGGTGAAGCCGAGCCGTCCATAGCGGCCGGTCATCACGACATCGCGCACGGAGAGCGGGAACGACCAGTCGACGTCCTCACTTTGCGGCACGTACCCGATCACACCGGTCTTACGCGCGCGGACGGGGGTGCCGCCGTCGATCGAGACCGTGCCGGTGTCCGGCCGGACCATGCCCATGATCGTCTTGAACAGCGTCGACTTGCCGGAACCGTTCATCCCGACGAGCCCGCAGACGCGGCCGTGGTCGAGGGTGACGTCGACACCGTCGAGCGCGAGGACGTCGCCATAGTGGACGGTGACGCGTTCGACGCGGATCGCGGCCGTCACGGTTTCGCCCCGGTGAGCGCGGCGACGATCGTCTTCGAGTCGTGGCGGATGAGGTCGAGGTACGTCGGCACCGGACCTTCCGGCCCGGACAGGGAATCGACGAAGAGCACGCCGCCGAACGCGGCCCCCGTCGCGGAGACGACCTGCTGCATCGGCGCGTCGGAGACGGTCGACTCGCAGAACACGGCGGGGACCTTGTTCTCCTTGACGAACCCGATGGCGCGGGTGATCTGCTGCGGGGTCGCCTGCTGTTCGGCGTTGACCGCCCAGATGTACCGCTCGGTGAGACCGGTGTCGCGCGCGAGGTAGGAGAAGGCGCCTTCACAGGTCACCAGGGCGCGTTCGTTCTTCGGCAGGGTGCTCAGCGCGTTCGTCATCTCGTCCTGTACCTGCTGCAGTTTCGCCTTGTAGGCATCGCCGTTGGCCTTGAACACGGCGGCGTCGCCGGAGGAGAGCTCGCTGAACGCCTTCACCATGTTGTCCACGTAGATACCCACATTTTTCGGGGACATCCACGCGTGCGGGTTCGGCTTTCCCTGATAGGCGTCTTCGCCGATGGCGATGGGCTGGACGCCTTCGCTGACGACCTTGTGCGGAGCGTCGCTCTCCTTGACGAACCGGGCGAACCACGCCTCCAGGTTCAGTCCGTTGTCGAGGATCAAGTCGGCCTTCGCGGCCTTCTTGATGTCGTCCGGAGTGGGCTCGTAGCCGTGGATCTCCGCGCCGGGTTTGGTGATCGACTCGACCTTCAGCTTGTCGCCCGCGACGTTCGAGGCGATGTCCGCCAGCACCGTGAACGTCGTCAGCACCACGGGCCGCTTGTCGTCCGTGCCGCCGGCGGGCCCTCCGCATGCGGACAGGACGAGTGCCGACGCCGCCAGCGCGCACACGGTCTTGCGCAGATTCGCCATCCCGTGAGTCTAGAGTTCGGTGTGCCGAACTTCCAACTCACGTGTGCCTTAAATCTCGGTCGCGGTCCGGTCCCGCTCCCGTACGGACTCCAGCAGTAGCTGGGAGACGTCGCGCACGGTGACGTTCTCGCCACGCTTTTCGCTCTGCCGCTGCACGAGACCGTCGTTCAGCATCACGCGGCAGAACGGGCAGCCGGTGACGATCGTTTCGGCGTCCGTGCCGAGCGCCTCGTCGACGCGTTCGAGGTTGATGCGCTTGCCGATCTGCTCCTCCATCCACATCCGCGCGCCACCGGCGCCGCAGCACAGCGAGCGGTCCGCGTGCCGGGGCATCTCGCTGAGCGTCGCGCCGGTCGCACCGACGAGTTCGCGGGGCGGCTCGTAGACCTTGTTGTGGCGGCCGAGGTAGCACGGGTCGTGGTAGGTCACCGGGCCGGCGTCGACCGGTTTGACCGGCGTCAGTTCGCCCGCGCGCACGAGCCGGTTCAGCAGCTGCGTGTGGTGCAGGACCTCGTAGTGCCCGTCCAGTTGCGGGTACTCGCGGCCGAGGGTGTTGAGACAGTGCGGGCAGGTGGTGACGATCTTGCGCGTCCCCGGTTCACGGCCATCGAACACCGCGTTCAGCGTCTCGACGGTCTGCTGCGCGAGCATCTGGAAGAGGAATTCGTTGCCGGAGCGGCGCGCCGGGTCGCCGGTGCAGGACTCGTCGGTGCCGAGGATCGTGTACTTCACCCCGGCGAGATGCAGGAGTTCCGCCGTGGCGCGGACGGTCTTGCGGGCGTTGTCGTCGAAGGCGCCCGCGCACCCGACCCAGTACACGTACTCGACGTCGCCGGCGAGCTCACCGTCGAAGATCGGCACCTCGAAGCCGAGGTCCTTCGTCCAGGCGAGCCGATCGGAGTTGTTCTGGCCCCAGGGGTTTCCCTTGGTTTCGAGGTTCTTGAACAGCACGCCGAGCTCGCTCGGGAAGGCCGACTCGATCATCACCTGGTAGCGGCGCATGTCCACGACGTGGTCCACGTGCTCGATGTCGACCGGGCACTGCTCGACGCAGGCGCCGCAGGTGGTGCACGACCACAGGACGTCAGGGTCGATGACGCCGAAGTCCTCCTTGGTGCCGACGAGCGGACGCTCCTCGGGGGCTTCCTTGCCGTCCAGGATGTACGGCGCCTTCTCGAAGAGGTGGTCCCGCAGATCCATGATCAACAGCTTGGGGGACAACGGTTTCCCGGTGTTCCACGCCGGGCACTGCGACTGGCAGCGGCCGCATTCGGTGCACGTGGCGAAGTCGAGCATGCCCTTCCAGGTGAAGTCCTCGATCTTGCCGCGGCCGAACGTGTCGTCCTCGCCCGGATCCTCGAAGTCGATCGGCTTGCCGCCGGATTCCATCGGCAGCAGCGGGCCGAGCGCGTCCGGGAGCCGTTTCGCGGTGACGTTGACCGGCGCCAGGAAGATGTGCAGGTGCTTCGAATAGAGCACGATCGACAGGAACGCCAGCATCACGCCGATGTGCAGCAGCAGCCCGACGGTCTCCAGCGGCTCGGTGACCGACGTGCCCAGCGGCTCCAGGAGTTCGCCCACGCCGAGCGAGACCCACGCGCCCGACTCGTACGGGAAGACGCCGACCGCCGCCGACGCGCCGCGGAAGAGGAACATCGTCCAGATCACGTTGAAGATCATGAACAGGATCAGCCAGGCGCCACCGGTGTGCGAGCCGAAGAACCGCGACGCGCGCTCTTTCCGTTCGGGTGCTTGGCGGATCCGGATGACCGCGAAGACCGCGAGTGAGACGAGCACCGCGACCGCGATGAAGTCCTGCAGGAAACCCAGCACCGCCCAGTGCCCGATGAGCGGGATGTGGAAGTCGTGGTCGAACAGGGCGCCGTACGCCTCGACGTAGACCGAGCCGAGGATCACGAAACCCCAGAAGGTGAACAGATGCGCGAGCCCGGGGACGGACCACTTGAGCAGCTTGCGCTGTCCGAAGACCTCGGCCAAATGCGTTTTCGCGCGGACGGCCATGACGTCGGAGCGTTTCTCGTCCGGCTGGCCGGAGCGGATCAGTTTGTAGAGCCAGGCGGCGCGACGGGCGGCGAAGGCGAGGCCGGCGACGGTGATGAGCAGACCGAGGATGAGACGAACGAGCACGAGTCCTCCGGGGGAGAATCGGCTCAGTGAGAGCCGGTGTAGTACCGGCACGCCTTGCAGGCGTACCGCATTTTGGCCACTCGCCACCGTTTTCGGTAGGCCTCGAGATGTCCCGGCCGTGGCGGATGCACGCCGAGCCTGCGGTGACGGCGGATCCGCCGCCCCGCTTCGAAGAGTTCGGTCGCCAGGCCGAGATAGGCGCGCCGGAGCGCGATCCCCGGCTCCGCGGCGAGGTTGTCCCGGCAGAATCGGTGCAGCAGCGCGAGATCGGGGAGACCGGGGGAGGTCACGCCGGGGAGGTGTTCGACGACGCCGAGGCCGGGATGTCCGGCGGGCACGGAGAATCTCGCGGGGAGTCCACAATGGACGCAGGTGAGCGTGCAACTCAGGCAGCGGGTGACGTGGCGGATCCGCCGTTCGCGCTGATCCTCGTCGATCGTCTCGCGAACGTGCCAACCCAATGGAGCCTCCCAAGACCGTGGTGTGTCCTGTGTCACTCTCAATACTGGAGAGTAGGGCTCGCCCCGATGACGCGACAGGTCCAACCGGATGGCTTCCGAGCGGCCGGTCGGCGTAACGCCGGCGGACGCGCGTCGGTACAGGTGGTCGTGAGTGGCGATTCGAGTTTTAACCAAGGGTGTCTTGGCTACCTAACGGGCCCGGCCACGGCCGACGTTGCGAAAGCCACTTTCGCAACCTTCAACGTTGCGAAAGTGGCTTTCGTAACCCCTCGGGCCAAGGCCGGCACCCGGCGGGACCGGCGAGTCGCCTAGCCCAGGGCGGGCCGCGCGTGGACGACACGCGTGTCATCCGCCAATCACGCGAGATCGCCAGTAGGTACCCAGGACACGGTTGGTTCTAGCCATCCTTACCACTCACGAGACGTGGCGCCGCCTTCACGTGATCGAAGCCGGAACTCGCGTGATCAGAGGCGGAACTCGCGAGTGCGGCATCCAGTCACGCGAGTCACGTCCCTGATCACGCGAGTCCCGCCTCCACTCACGCCGTACC
>NZ_LQMT02000030.1:46268-64411 GCF_001620365.2 Amycolatopsis keratiniphila subsp. keratiniphila | reverse complement strand
CGCTAGACGCAGTGAAGGGGGCCTTCACGCGCCGTCGTGGTGGTCGTTGTGGTTGCTGGTGCAGGTGGGCTGCGGGTGGCGATCTCTGAACGTCGTGAAGGCCTACTTCACTACCTTCAGGGTAGGCAAGGAGGCCTTCACGGACCCGGCCCGCGATCAGCCACAGCCAAATCGAGTAGGTACTTAAGGCGCCGTTCGTCCTAACCGTCCTCACCGCTCACGAACAGCCGCACGCTCCCGCACACCGTGACCCAGTCGTAGCCGAAAACGGCCCGCCGGGCGTCACGCGCTGGTTATAGTCCTGACCCGGGGTAATGGGGAGGGAACGACGGCGATGGGCGGGTTCGTCACCGCGGCTTTGGGGTTCCCGGCCGTGCTCTTCAGCTTCTTGCTGATCGTGGTGATCGGCTACTGGCTGTTGGCGCTGTTCGGTGCCGTCGACGTCGACGACTTCGACGGCGGCGACGGGCTCCTGGCGGGCTTCGGCGGCGTCCCACTGTCCATTTCGCTCTCTTTGCTGATCGCATTCACCTGGTTCGCCAGCCTGGCAGGGACGGTTCTACTCGATGACCTTGAGCTTTCGACACCATCGAGGATCGGGCTCGGGTTCGGCGTGCTCGCCGTCGCGCTCGTCCTCGGCACACTCGGGACGAGGGTGATCGTGGTGCCGCTACGTCGTGTCTTCGGTCCCGCGAGGGAACCGAGCAGGAAGGACTTCGTCGGCCGGGCCGCGGTCATCCGCACCTCGTCGGTCACGCACGACTTCGGACAGGCCGAAGTCGCCGCCGCCGACGGGTCGACGGCCATTGTGGACGTTCGGCAGGCGGGTCAAGGCAACCTGACGGCGGGCAGCCGCGTAGTTCTCTATGACTACGACTCCGAACGTGAGTTCTTCTGGGTCGAGTCTTTGGACATCTGAAGCAGAAAAGGAACACTATGGGTGCCATCAGCGTGGGGGCCGGCGTTCTGATCGCCGTGGTAGTTGTCATCCTCCTGGTCTTGCTCTTCACGATCACCAGGTTGTTCAAGAAGGTGCCGCAGGGTAAGGCACTGATCATCTCGAAGGTCCGCCGCGTCGACGTGACGTTCACCGGCGCGATCGTCCTGCCTGTGCTGCACAAGGCCGAGATCATGGACACCTCGGTCAAGGCCATGGAGATCACCCGGACCGGCCGCGAGGGCCTGATCTGCCGGGACAACATCCGTGCCGACATCCGGATCTCGTTCTTCGTGCGGGTCAACAAGACCGTCGAGGACGTGATCAAGGTCGCGCAGGCCATCGGCACCGAACGCGCCAGCGACGAGGCGACCCTGCAGGAGCTGTTCAACGCCAAGTTCTCCGAGGCGTTGAAAACCGTCGGCAAGCAGCTGGACTTCGTGGACCTCTACACCAAACGCCATGAATTCCGCGACCAGATCATCCGCGTCATCGGCACCGACCTCAACGGGTACAGCCTGGAGGACGCGGCCATCGACTACCTCGAGCAGACGCCGATGGCGCAGCTCGACTCCGCGAACATCCTCGACGCGCAGGGTATCCGCAAGATCACCGAGCTGACCGCGATCGAGCACGTGCGCACCAACGAGTTCCGCCGCAGCGAGGAGAAGGAGATCACCCGCCAGAACGTGGACGCCAAGGAGGCGATCCTCGAACTGGAGCGGCGGCAGGCCGACGCCGAGATCAAGCAGCGCCGCGAGGTCGAGACCATGCGGGCGCGCGAAGAGGCGGAGATCGCCAAGGTGCAGGCGGAGGAGCGGCTCAAGTCGCAGGCCGCCGGCCTGCGCACCGACGAGCAGCTCGGCATCCAGCACCAGAACCAGCAGCGTGAGATCGAGGTCGCGGGCAAGAACCGCGAACGCGTGATCGCCATCGAGACCGAGCGCATCGAGAAGGACCGGCTGCTCGAGGTCATCGGCCGCGAACGCGAGACCGAGCTCTCCCGCATCGCCAAGGACAAGGAAGTCGAGACCGAGAAGCGCTCCATCGCCGAGGTCATCCGCGAGCGGATCGCGGTCGAGAAGACCGTGGCGGAGCAGGAAGAGAACATCAAGAAGCTCCGCGTCGTCGAAGAGGCGCAGCGCCAGCGCGAGGCCACCATCATCCGGGCCGAAGGCGAGGCGCAGGAGAACCTCGTCAAGGACATCAAGGCCGCGGAAGCCGCCGAGGCGGCCGCCAAGCACAAGGCCCGCGAGGAGCTGACGCTCGCCGAGGCGCGCCAGCAGGCCGCCGAGCTGGAGACCAGGGCGAAGATCCGCCTGGCCGAGGGCATCCAGGCCGAGGAGGCCGCCGCCGGGCTGGCCGCGGCGCAGGTCAAGGAACGCGACGCCGACGCGCTGGAGAAGGTCGGCCGCGCCGAGGCCATCGTCGAACGCGAGAAGGCGATCGTCCTCGCCGACGCGATGCGCGACAAGCTCAAGGGCGAGGCCGAAGGTCTCACCGAGAAGGCCGCCGCGATGGCCGCGCTCGACAGCGCCAGCCGCGAGCACGAGGAGTACCGCCTGCGCCTGGAGGCCGAGAAGGAGATCCGGCTCGCCGCGCTCAACGTGCAGCGCGAGGTCGCCGAGGCGCAGGCCACGGTACTGGGCATCGGGCTGGAGAAGGCCGACATCGACATCGTCGGCGGCGAGACGATGTTCTTCGAGAAGGTCATCGGCTCGATCGGGCTCGGCAAGAGCGTGGACGGCTTCGTCGAGCACTCGGACGTCGTCCAGACCCTCGGGAAGGCGTGGCTCGACGGCACCGGCAGCTTCACCGACGACCTGACGAAACTGGTCGGTTCCGTGAGCACGGAGGACGTGAAGAACCTGACGCTGTCGGCCTTCCTGGCCAAGCAGCTGCAGGCGGGCGGCCCGGACAGCGGCAAGGTGCAGGAACTGCTGGCCATGGCGCAGCGGCTCGGCCTTGCTGACAAGTCCGTCGCCGCCCTCGCCCCCGCGAAGCAGTGACGACGACCGAACCGGCGGCAGGAACGGAGCAGCTGGACGCGGGCACCTATGAGGTGCTCCGCGCCCGGCTCGCCGCACAGGCCGCCGAGCTGGCGAAACGCGCGGACGAGCTCAACACCGCGCGGCTCGGGGTCTTCGGCAGCGCGCAGCTCGCGCTGATCGGCACGGAGCGGATCCGCACCGAGAACAACTGCGTGCCGCGGGACGTCGTGTCGGTCGGCGGGCGGATGTTGTTCGGCTACAACGTCTTCATCGGCCTCAAGCCCGAGACGACGGTCGATGACGTCTTCTCGCTACACGGCTTCAGCCATGACGAGCAGGCGTTCCGCTTCGACGACGTACCGGCCGAAGAACTGCCGGGGCTGCTGCGCGACGAGCAGTTCGTCCGCGATTTCGCCGAGCTGTACCGGTACTACCGGCAGGCGAAGCTGCTGCAGCTGCGGCGGGTCGAGGGCAAACTGCTCGCGGTGTTCCAGATCGGCCCGCGGACCGAGGACATCCGCGTGCTGCGCTGGGGCGTGGCCGCCGACGGCAAGGTGTCCTATGTGGACAGCCGGGGCGAACGCGACCACGTCTTCCCGCCGTCGCACGACTTCGAATGGATCGAGACCGGCCGCGAACAGCATGTCCTCGGACGGCATCCGCACATCTCGATCGAGGACGAGGTGTTCGTCGAGACCGTCGGTGGCAACCTGACGATCAAGGTCGAGAACAACACCGAAACCGGTGAAGGTGTCTACGCCGAGCCGGTCGACGAGCCACTGCAGAGCCTGGCCGACGCCGAGGTGTCCTACGCCAGGATCGGCCCGCTGATCCTGCTGCGGATCCTGCCGTACAAGGAGACGGTGTACCGGTACCTGGTGTTCAACACCCGCACCCGGAACGTCGTGCGCCTCGACGGGATCGGGCAGGCGTGTCAGCGGCTGCCCGAGGACCACGGGATCATCTTCCCCGGCGGCTACTACCTCGACACGGGTGTCAGCAAGACGTTCGACACCACCGTGGACGAGCTCGAATTCGAGCGCGTGATCCGCTCGCCCAACGGGGAGGACGTGCTCTACGTCTTCCACGCGCGGGCCGAGGGCCGATCGCTGCTCCTGCCGTACAACGTGATCCGCAAAGAGGTCTCGAACCCGATCCCGTGCCACGGGTACTCGCTGTTCGACGACGGCACGATGGTGCTGTTCCGCGCGCTGTCCGACGAGCCGAGCCGCGTGCACCCGATGCAGGTGTGGCGGACGCCGTTCCAGTCGGACACGTACGCCGCGTCGCAGCCGGCCGGGACGGGGCCGCTGGAGCGGGTCGGCAACGCCGATCTGGTCCGCGGCATCTCCGACTGTCTCTCCATCGGCCGGATGGTCGAGGAGATGGCGCCGTCGGCGGCGGTGTTCGAGGCGCTGATCGCCGCGTGCGCGCGGGTCTTCGACCACTATCACTGGCTCGGCGAGGCCGAACTCGGTGATCTGCGGTCGCCGCTGTCGGACGTCCGGGTCACCGCCGAGCAGGTGCTCGACGAATTCGAGACGGTCACCTCGCTCACCGCGCAGGCGGCCGAAGCCGTCGAGGAAGCGGCCGCGGAAACCGCGTCGCTCGTGCGGAAGGTCCGCGGCGAGGCGCTGAACGCGGCCGACGCGTGGGTGCGACGGCTCGCGGAAATGCATCGCGCGCGCGGACATCTCGTCACCGTGCGGGAGCTGCGGTACGTCGACACCGACCGGGTCGACAAGCTGATCACCGATCTCGACACGGAATTCGGCGAGGCGGCGCAGCGGGCCGTCCGGTTCCTGCAGGGCGAGGACGCGTTCACCAGCTATCACGCCGAGGTCGACGGCCTGATCGAGGCAGCGGGCGCGATCTCCACCGTCGCCGAAGCGGTCCCGGTCGCCGAACAGCTGGACGAGCAGTCCGGCGGGCTCGAAGTCCTCACCGACGTCGTCGGCGGGCTGGAGATCGCGGACGCCGTGGTGCGCACGAAGATCCTCGAACGCGTCGGCGAGGTCATCGGCGCGGTCAACCGGGCTCGCGCGACGCTCGACGCGCGCCGCAAGGAACTGCTGGAGACCGAGGGCCGGGCCGAGTTCGCCGCCGAATTCGCGCTGCTCGCGCAGGCGATCACCGGCGGGCTCGCGGTCGCGGACACCCCGGACCGCTGCGACGAGCAGCTCGGCAGATTGTTGCTGCAGCTGGAAAACCTCGAATCGCGGTTCGGGGAGTTCGACGACTTCCTGGCCTCGCTCGGTGAGAAGCGCACCGACGTCTACGAGGCGTTCTCCTCCCGCAAGCAGGCGCTGCTCGACGAGCGGGCACGCCGCGCGGACCGGCTGGTCGATTCGGCCGAGCGGATCCTCACGAGCGTGACCAGGCGGGTCGGCACGCTCGGCTCGGTCGACGAGATCAACACCTACTTCGCCTCCGATCCGATGGTCGCGAAGCTGCGCAGCGTCGTCGCCGAACTGCGCGACCTCGGCGACCAGGTGCGCGCCGAAGAGCTGGAAGGCCGCGTCAAGGCCGCGCGCCAGGAAGCCGGCCGCGCGCTGCGCGACCGGCTGGATCTCTACGGCGAGGGTGGCGAGACGATCCGCCTGGGCCGCAACACCTTCGCGGTCAACACCCAGGACATCGACCTCACCCTGGTGCCGCACGACGGCGGGATGAAGTTCGCCATCACCGGCACCGACTACCGTTCGCCGGTGCGGGATTCCGCGTTCGAGGAGACGCGGCCGTACTGGGATCAGCTGCTGGTCTCGGAATCGGCCGAGGTCTACCGCGCCGAGTATCTGGCGACGTCGATCCTGGCCGAACAGCCCGACCTGCCGGACGTCGATCTGCTGGATGTCGTCCGGCGCGCGGCGGGGGATCGGTACGACGAGGGTTACGCGCGTGGCGTGCACGACCACGACGCCGCCGCGATCCTGTCGGCTTTGGTGCGTCTGCGGTCCGCCGCCGGGCTGCTGCGGTATCCGCCCGCCGCCAGGGCCGCGGCTCAGCTGTTCTGGGCTTTCGGTGCCGAAGAAGCGGCGAAGTCCGCCTGGACCACGCGTTCCGCGTCGCTCGCACGGGTGCGGGAGGCATTCGGGCACACCACGGCGATCGACGCGCTGGCGCGGGAACTCACCGAGGCGATGACCGCGTTCGCGACGTCGTCCGGGCTCTCGCTGGAGCTCGAACTCGCCGGCGAATACCTCTTCGAGGAACTGGCCGACGCGTCGCCCGGGTTCGTCACCAGCGGTGGCGCGCGAACGCTGCTCGACAAGTTCCGGCTGGACCGCCGGAGCTTCGCCGAAGACCTGCGTGCGCTCGAAGACCTCGCCGATCGTCACCAGCTCGCGGAGGCGTGGCTACGGTCCTTTGTGGACTCCGCCGGACTGCCGGACGACGAGCTGGCGGAGGCCGTCGCGATCGAACTGGCCGACCTGCCGCGCTACGACTCTTCGGCCGAGCTTTCGGCCACTGTGGACGGTCTGCTCGGCTCGCACCCACGGATCGTCAACCGGTCGCTGACCCTGCGGCTCGACGAGACACTCGCCAGAACAGGGCGTTTCAGGCGCGACCGCGTTCCGGGTTTCCGTGCGTACCAACGGTTGCGCAACGACCTGGTGACGGCAGAGCGGGACAGGCTGCGGCTGTCGGAGTACAAGCCGAAGGTGATGAGTGCCTTCGTGCGCAACAGGCTGCTCGACGAGGTCTACTTGCCGCTGATCGGCGACAACCTCGCCAAACAGCTCGGCGCGACGGGCGACGCGCGGCGTACCGACCAGTCCGGGCTGCTGCTGCTCATCTCGCCGCCCGGTTACGGCAAGACGACCCTCATGGAGTACGTCGCGAGCCGTCTCGGGCTGGTGTTCGTGAAGGTGAACGGGCCGGCGCTCGGGCACGACGTCACGTCGGTGGATCCGGCGGACGCGCCCAACGCGACGGCGCGGCAAGAGGTCGAGAAGATCTCGTTCGCGCTGGAGCAGGGCAACAACGTGCTGCTGTATCTGGACGACATCCAGCACACCTCACCCGAACTGCTGCAGAAGTTCATCTCGCTGTGCGACGCGCAGCGGCGGATGGAAGGTGTGTGGGAAGGCCGGACGCGGACGTATGACCTGCGGGGCAAGCGATTCGCGGTCTGCATGGCCGGAAACCCGTACACCGAGCAGGGCAAACGGTTCCGGATCCCGGACATGCTCGCCAACCGCGCGGACGTGTGGAACCTCGGCGATGTGCTCTCGGGCAAGGAAGAACTGTTCGCGCTGAGCTACATCGAGAACTCGCTCACCGCGAATACCGTGCTGGCCCCGTTGGTCTCGCGGGAACGGTCCGATGTGGACGTTCTGGTGCGGCTGGCCCGCGGCGACGGCTCGGCTCGGGCGGATCAGCTGAAACACGCGTACTCGGCGACCGAACTGGAGCAGATCCTCGCCGTACTGCGGAAACTGATCAAGGTGCAGCGGATCGTCCTGACGAACAACCAGGCGTACATCGCTTCCGCGGCGCAGGCGGACGCGTCCCGGGTCGAACCGCCGTTCCAGCTGCAAGGCTCGTACCGCAACATGAACAAACTCGCCGGCCGGATCGTGCCCGCGATGAACGACGCGGAGCTGGAAGCGCTGATCGACGACCACTACGCCGGCGAAGCGCAGACGCTCACTTCGGGCGCCGAAGCCAACTTGCTGAAGCTGGCCGAACTCCGCGGACGGCTGAGCCCCTCGGACGCGCAACGGTGGGCGGACGTGAAGGCGGCTTACCTGCGTGCGCAGGCGCTGGGTGGCGACGACGAAGACCCGATGAGCCGAGCTGTCGGCGCTGTGGGTCTGCTGGCGGACCGGGTGGGCGCGGTCGAGGCGGCTATCGAGCGGGCTTCGGAGCGGATGGTCGTGCGGGATGTGATGTAGGGGTTTCCTTGTTCGGCCGTCGGCGGTCCGTTGTCGTTTCCGGCAATGGGCCGCCGATTTTCGTTGCCGAAACCGGCGACACACTACCCCCAAACACTCCTCAAGCCCCCAAAGCCGCCAACTGCCCAGCCGTGAGCCGTTCCACCAAAGGAACCGCCCGATACTCCCCATCACGGCAAGCCACCCGGACCGGCCCCGCGATATGCGGATGCTCCTCCGCCACCCGCAAAGCGGCCGCAACCCGATCGGACGGCCAGTCCAGCGCGTCCGCGAGCGCCGGAACGGGAAGCGCGCGGCCGGCATGCAGAAGCGCGGCGAGCACGGTCAGGGCGTCACCGGCGAACACCGCGATCCGGTCGTCGAGCATGATTTCGTTGATACGCGCGTGAAACCGGGAGAGGTCGTCCATACGGGCCCCCGCGGGGGTCGAGGTGCCGAGGACTTCGGCGCCCCGGCGCGAGACCCGTACCCATTCCTGGTTCGACCGCACGCTTTCGTTCCACACCCGTTGCGGCATCTCCTCGTCGATGACGTAGCGCTCCCGCCGTCCGTCCCGTTCCCGTCTGAGCATCGCTTGCGACTCGAGGTAGGCGACGGCGTTCGAGATCGAGGCGGGGCTGACCTGGAGCCGCTGGGCGAGTTCGGCGGCGCTGAGCACGCCGTCGTCGCTGACCGCCAAACACGCGAGCAGCCGGGCGGTCATCCGGGGCAGGCCGGTCTCGACGATCATTTCGGCGAACTCGGTTTCGAAGGCGCGGACGGCTTCGGGGTTTCGGCCATAGCCGTTTTCGACGACGGGGGCGGTGCGCGGCCGGTGTTTGCGGCGGCGAGCGCGTTCTCCGGTCACGCGGGTCGCTTCGTCGGCGTGGTAGCCGGACCGGCCGCTGTTGCGCGCGACCTCACGGCTGATCGTCGACGTCGGGCGCCCGAGCCGCCGCGCGATCTCGGCGTAACCGAGGCCGTCCTTGAGCCAGGCCGCGATCAGCCGACGATCCTCCTGGGTCAGTCTGCCGCCCGGCATGGGTCCTCCTGTGCGTTCACCCGCAAATCATTGCAACGAACCGTTGCATTCACCGTCAAGATCGTTGCAACGATTTGCGGAAATCTACCAGCAATAACGACGTAAGAGCCAGTCCTTAGCTTTGAAGCAAACCTGAATGCAACGTAGCCTTCGGGTATCGCTGAAAACTGGGAGGAACAGAAATGACCACCTCGGTCCCACATCTCACCGAGCTGCCCCTCGAACGCCCGAAGGGCTGCCCGTTCGACCCGCCCGCGGAGCTCGGCACACTGCGCGACGAGCACCCGCTCGTCCGGCTGACCTTCCCCGACGGGCACGAGGGCTGGCTCGCGACCGGACACGCGATCGCCAGGGCGATCCTCGCGGATCCCCGGTTCAGTGCCCGGCAGGAACTGATGCACTCACCGCTGCCGGGTGCGGCGGCGATGGTCGAGATGCCGCCCGCGGCGCCGGGGATGTTCATCCGCATGGACGGTGCGGAGCACGCGCGGTACCGCAAGCTGCTCACCGGCAAGTTCACCGTCCGCCGGATGCGGCTGCTGACCGAGCGGGTCGAGCAGGTGACCACCGAGTGCCTCGACGCGATGGAGCGTCAGGGAACGACGGCCGATCTGGTGCCCGCCTTCGCGCAGCCCATTCCGGCGCTGATGATCTGCGAGCTGCTCGGCGTCCCGTACGAAGACCACGAGTTCTTCCGGCGCAACGTCATGCCGCTGAACCGGCCGGACGCTCCGGTCGAGGAGCACGAAGCGGCCATCAACGCGCTGGGGGAGTACCTCTACAAGCTCATCCTGGCCAAGCGCGCCGAGCCGACCGACGACATCCTCGGCGAACTGACGACCACGGAACTGACCGACGAGGAACTGACCAGCATCGCGTTCCTCTTGCTGGGAGCGGGTCTCGACACCACGGCCAACATGCTCGGGCTGGGCACGTTCGCCCTTCTCCAGAATCCGGAGCAGCTCGCGATGCTGCGCGAGGCCCCGGAGCTCATCGACGGCGCGATCGAGGAACTGTTGCGCTATCTGACCATCACGCACACCGGTGCGCGGACCGCGCTCGAAGACGTCGAGATCGGCGGTCAGCTGGTCAAGGCCGGTGAAGCGGTCACGCTGTCGGCCCAGGCCGCCAACCGTGATCCGCTGAAGTTCCCGGAACCCGACCGGCTCGACGTCCGCCGGAACGCCGCCGGGCACACCACCTTCGGGCATGGCGTGCACCAGTGCCTCGGCCAGCAGCTCGCGCGTGTGCAGATGAAGGTCGCCTTCAGCGAGCTGCTCGCGAGGTTCCCCAAGCTGCGCCTGGCCGTTCCGGCCGAGGAGATCCCGATGCGGACGGACTCCGACATCTACGGGGTGTACGCGCTCCCGGTGGCCTGGAGCTGAGCGCGATGAAACTCGAAGTGGACCGGGAACGCTGTGTGGGCGCCGGAATGTGCGTGCTGACCGCGCCCGGGGTGTTCGAACAGGACGAGGAAGACGGCCGGGTCCGGCTGCTGGATCCGGAACCGGCCGAGATCGGCGACGCCGTGCAGCTGTGCCCGGCGGCGGCGATCACGGCGAACGCCTGAAAGAGCCAAGCCAGGGGGTGCCGGGCGGGCACCCCCTGGCACGGGATCAGCCGATGTCCGCGACGACCTTGCCCGCGTCGGCGCTCTGCACCGCGGTGCCGGCGTAGAGCTGCTGGACCCGGGCCTTCTCCTGGGCGTTGGGGTTCACGCTCTTGCAGCTGACCCCGCCGGTCGAGCCGGACATCAGCGACGAGCAGGGGCCGGGCTTCACGTCGGGCAGGCCGAGGCTGTGCCCGAGTTCGTGGGAAGCGATCCGGGGTGTGTAGTAGCCCTGCTGGACGGCCTGCCTGCCCATCCACACGGTGACCGTGCCGCCGGGGCGGACCGGGCCGAGCGTGGCGCGCGGCCAGCCGTTGTCGGCGATGACCCGGATGTTGACCCGCTGCCCCGGCGTCGCCTTCACGATGCGGACGTTGGTGACGTTGGTGTTCCAGACGTTGACGCCGGCGGCCACCGCGTCCTTGAACTCCGCTGCCTGGCTGTCGTCGTAGGTCAGGGTCGTCGCCATGATCTCGGCGGCGCCGGCGGAGGGTGCCGAGAGCACCGAGATGGAGAGCGCGGCGCCGGTGAGCACCGCGGCGAAGGTACGTCGAAGCACGTTGAACTCCTCGCGTTAAGGCGTGCTGGAATTTCGGAGCAGTGTCGACACTGAACCTGTCGGGGCGGTCGGGGTACCCGCCGATAGTCGCCTGTCGTTAACCATGATCTTGACGCGACCGGAAGACTGTGCCGTTATGACGACGGCGCGTTTCACCGGACACGAAGAACCGATCCTCGCGGTCGCGGTGAAGGGAAACCGGCTGGTCACCGGTGGTGCGGACCGGACGGTCCGGGTCTGGGACCTGGAGACCGGAGCGCAGAAATTCGTGCTGAGCGGCCATGATCGGCCGGTCCTGGCGGTGGGTATCTCGGGTCGGCACGTGGTCGGTTGCGATGGGGCGACGGTGCGGCGCTGGCGGATCACGGGCGCCGAAGCGCATCCCCCGGAGGTCCAGACCACCAAACGGACCGTGGCGGTCGCGGTGGCGAAGGACTTCGTCGTGTCCGGCGCGGGGAGCGCCGTCGAGGTCCGACGGCCCGACGGTGTGACGGTGCGCGGTCCGCGCAGCGGCGGCCCGGAGATCGAATCGGTCGCGGTGACCCCGGACGGCCGGGTCGTCGTCGCCGGGGACGACGCGGGCGGCGTGCGGCTGTGGGACCGGGAAGTCGTTTCCCACTACCGGTTCGGTGGGGCGGGCGCGGTCCACGTGGTCGCGATCTCGCCCGACGGCGGGCAGGTGCTGTCCGCCGAGGGCGAGACGGTGCGGTTGTGGGGGCGCAAAGGCGACCCCGCCCTCGTCTTCCCCGCGCATACCGGGGTGGTGCGGGCGCTGGCCTTCGGCGCGGACGGCAAGTTGGTGCTCTCCGGCGGCTCCGACGGCGAGGTCCGCGTCCGCGAGATCGACGACCCGCGGGAGTACACGCTCCTCAAGGGACATCAGGGGAACGTCCGGGCGATCGCCTGCACCGCGGGGAACGAGAAGATCGTCACCGTCGGGGACGACCGCACGATCCGGGTGTGGGATCGCTTCGGCAACCAGATCGACGGCACCGGTTTCGTCGAGCCCAAACCGGGCCGGGCGCGGCCGCGGATCACGCCCGACGTCGAAAGCCCGGTCGACCTGATCGGCTTCCACGACGACGTGCGCACGCTCGCCGCGGTCATCGCCGACCGCGAGACCAGCCCGCCGCTGTGCGTCGCGCTGCTGGGGCCCTGGGGGTCCGGCAAGTCGAGTTTCGTCCGGCAGGTGACCGACCGGGTGGCCGAACTGGCCAGCCGGTCCCGCGGCGACGCCGCCAACAGCGTGTTCGCCGGTGAGATCCGGCAGATCCGGTTCAACGCCTGGCAGTACCACGACGACCATCTGTGGGTCGGGCTGGTGGACCATCTGTTCCGCAACCTCGGCGCGCCCGAGACGCACGCGGACGCCGGTGAAGTCCACGCCGAACGCGAGGAACTGCGGGCCCGGCTCGCGGGACTGAAGGCGGTCAAGGCGGACTCTCCGCTCACCTGGCGCTGGCGGCTGCTGGTGTCCGGGGTGGACCGCGCCGAACGACGGCGGCGACGGCTCGCGGTCGCGGGCTACGCGGTGGCGGGAGTGCTCGGCATCGCCGCGGCGATCACCGGCTGGGCCCTGTGGCACAACGCGATTCTCGCCACCGCGGGTGCCATCGTCGCGCTCGGCGCCGTGCTGACCCCGGCACTCACCACCGCGAGGGCGGCACTCGCCCCGGTCAAGTCCACATTGGACAAACTGCGGCACGACGTCGACAAGCGCGGGGAACGGTTCGAGACCGAGGTGCGGGAGACCGAGGAACGGCTCCGGCGGTTGGACGCGGCAAGCAGGCTCGGTGATCTGATCGAGGAGGCGAAAACCGGTAGATACGGGGATTACCAGGGGGTTTTCGCCCGGGTGCGCGAGGACCTCGCGGACCTGAGCGCCGATCTGGCCGACGCGCGGGAACAATGGCTGCTGGCCGGCGGGAAGGGCAAGCCGCCGCTGGAACGGATCGTGCTCTACATCGACGACCTCGACCGCTGCCCGCCGTCGAAGGTGATCGAGGTGCTGGCCGCGGTCCATCTGCTGCTGGCCCTGCCCGCGTTCGTCGTGGTGGTGGCCGTCGATCCACGATGGTTGCGGCGATGCCTCGACCAGCATCACGAAGAACTGTTCGGCGCGGGGGAGACGAGCCGGACGGAGTACCTCGACAAGATCTTCCAGATCGTGTTCGCCCTGCGCCCCATGGGAAGCGCGGCGGACGAGCTGATCGACGCCCTGATGCCGGTCGGGGAGCGGGAACAGCGGCCGCTCGAGCACGAAGAATGGGCGGAGGACGAGAGTGCCCCCGAACGCGGTGAACCGGTGGAGGTCGTGGTGCAGGACACGGCCCCGCCGACGTTCTACAACATGCGGCCGGACCGGTTGCGGCTCACCGAGGTCGAACGCGATTTCGTCCACGTGCTGCGGAAAAGGCTGAACACGCCGCGCGAGATCCGGAAACTGGTCAACCTCTACCGGCTCGTGCGCATCGGAATCCCCGACGCGGAGCTGGCGGCGTTCGTCGGCGGCCCCTATCGCGCGGTGCTCGTCCTGCTGGCCCTGCTGGTCGCCGATCCGGACGCCGCGCGTTCGACGTTCATCGCGCTGTCCGCCGGGGAATCGTCGCGCGACGCCTTTCCACCTGAATGGCGGCTGGACGCCGAATCCTTCGATGATCTAAAGGTCTACCGGAATTGGGTGGGCACTCTCGCCCGCTTCAGTTTCGAAACCTACGATCTGGTCACCGAGGAGACGGAACCGGAAGCCACGTTGTAGCTACACTTGCCCGCTACGACGGCGAGGGGGCGGCGCATGCGGAGATCAGGCTGGCTTTCGCTCGTCTTCGGCGCGCTCGTCGGGACGCTCGTGATCGTCCTGCTCGCCACCACGGTCAGCGCTCCACCGGCCGCGCCGAGGACCGACTGCGTCCGGCTGGTCACCAGTTCCTCCACTGAGAAGGGTGATCTGATCGCCGAACTGGCCGCGCGGTACAACGACGCGGGCCGGACGTTCGACGGCGGTAAATGCGCGAAGGTCGACGCATACAAGAAGACCTCGGGCGCCACGCTCGACCTCATCGCCGACGGCTGGAACGACGTCGACGATCGTCAGCCCGAGCCCCAGGTCTGGCTGCCGAGTTCCTCGCTCTGGCTCGATCTGCTGAAACAGCGGGGGAAGGGCGAGCGGATCAAGGCCGGGCCGAAGACCTCGCTCGCGACCAGCCCGATGGTGATCGCGATGCCGGAGCCGATGGCCAAGGCGATGGGCTGGCCGGGCAAGTCCATCGGCTGGGGCGACGTCCTGCAGGTGAACCGGGACGGTGGCTGGGCTTCGAAAGGCGCGGAGTACGCCAACTGGGGCAACTTCACCCTGGGCAAGGACAATCCGCGGCGGTCGACGTCCGGGCTCGCGGCGACCATCGCGACCTATTTCGCCGCCACGGGCGGTGACTACGGCAAGATCGGCACCGCGGAGACCGTGCAGTTCGTCCGCGGGGTCGAGGCGTCGGTCGCCTACTACAGCGACGATTCGGTGGCCTTCCTGAAGACGCTGTACGACGAGGACCGCA
Source organism: Amycolatopsis keratiniphila subsp. keratiniphila (assembly GCF_001620365.2). GTDB lineage: Bacteria > Actinomycetota > Actinomycetes > Mycobacteriales > Pseudonocardiaceae > Amycolatopsis > Amycolatopsis keratiniphila. The sequence goes on along the minus strand of NZ_LQMT02000030.1, from coordinate 49,845 downwards.
AGAAGCCCACGCCCTACATCAGCGCGATGGCGATGCAGGAGCAGATGGTCTACCTCTACAACCGCGGCGTGCCGACCGGGGATCCGGCGCAGCTGAACGCGAATCCCGTCCCGCCGCTGCGCCCGCTGGTCGCCGTTCCCCCCAAGGAGGGGACGATGCTGATCGACCACCCCTTCCTGATCACCGCGAGCGCGTCGCCCGAGCAGCAGGGCGCGGCCGAGGACTTCTACGCCTTCCTGCGGGACGAGGGCCAGCAGCGCCGGTTCCGCGATCTCGGGTTCCGTGACCCCGAGGGCAGGCCGGGCCCGGATCTGGCCGGGGTCGTCGGCACCCAAGGCACCCAGGAGACCCCCAAGATCGGCGTGCCCACCGGCGAGCAGATCCAGAAGATGCTGGACGGCTGGGAGTACACGCAGCGGCGCGGCCGGATCCTGCTGGTGCTGGACCTGTCCGGTTCGATGAACGAGCCGTTCGACAAGAACCGCAAGGACAAGCCGTACTCCGAAAGCCGGATCGCCCTGCTGAAACCCGCGATCCGGAAACAGCTCGAGTACCTGCATCCCGAGGACGAGGTCGGGCTGTGGACGTTCTCGGACGGGTACGAGGAGAAGATGCCGATCGGCAAGGTCAAGAACGTCCGCGGCCCGATGCTCCAGCTGGTCGAGAACCTGACTCCGAAAGGGGATACGGCGCTGTACCAGACGGTGATGGCGGCCAACGACAAGATGCGGCGCGAGTTCGATCCGAACCTGATCAACGCCGTCGTCTTCCTGACCGACGGCGAGAACACCGAAGCGGGAACGAAGGAGCAGGTGCTGCAGAACGTCGACGCCGAACGGCTGGACAACTCCGTCCGGATCTTCACCATGGCCTACGGCGCGCAGGCCGACAGCCGCGTTCTCGACGAGATCGCGCAGAAGTCCAAGGCCCGCAGCTATCAGGCCGTCGACCCGCACGGCATCGACAAGATGTTCGTCAACGTGTTCAGCAACTTCTGACATGGCCGAGTACGACAACCGGCCGTTCCACGTCGTCGCGGTGGTGCTCGCCCTGATCGCCGGGATGATCGGCCGCGCGGTGACCTATCCGCATCCGCAGGCCTGGCTCTTCGCCGCGGCCGCCGCGCTGGCCGTGCTGGTGCCTGCCGAAACCGCGTTCTTCGTGCTGAACGGAAGACGACGGAGGCCGGCGCGGGAAAAGAAGCGCGCGCCGCGATCCGCCCCGTACGACCACTTCAGCCTGCTCGGCCGGGCGCTGACGGCCATCGAAACGGTGCGGCCCGGCGAAACCGAGCTGGCCAAGGTCTTCCGCCGGGCGGTGTCGGCGCTCGAACGACACAAGAACCGCGACACCGCCGAAGTCGTCGAACTGCGGGTGACGGTGAAGCAGACCACCGAAAAGCTGGAACGACACGCGGGGGACGAGAATCCCGATCCGGTGATGCTCGGCGAGCGGATGGGGCTGTACCGGGAAACGCTCGAAGAGGCTCTCCGGGCGGTCGAACCGGGGTGAGTGTTCGGTGCCGAACAGACTACGGCCGTGCGTCATGCTGATCTGACAGCATGCCGTTGATCGGGCGCCGGGTTGTCGAGGGCGTGGAACATGTGGTCGTGCCGGTGGAGCACCGGTTCAGCCTGGAGGAGGCCGTGCTGGCGGTGATGGCCGCCAAAAGCACCGTGCGGCCCGCTCCGGGAATCAAGGTCGCTCCGCTGAAGGTGTCGGAGGTACGGTCAGCGCTGCTGTATGCGGCGAAACACGCCGATAGGCGACACCAGATCGTGGACAGCTATTTCGTCGAGGCCGAAGACGGGCCGTTGCACCGGCTGGCCGAGTGGATCAGATCGGAACTGGTCCGGCTGGGCATCTTCACCACCCACGACGGTTCCGCCGCCGGATCGGGTGGCCGACTCGGTTACTCTCCGCGATAGGTGTTCACGACTGCCTGGGAGGGTGTTTCGTGGGTTTGGGCCAGGAGGCCGCCGAAGAGAGAGAACGTCCGTTCCTGGAGCGACTGGACGAACCCGTCCGCGCCCGGTTGCTGGAGATGGGGACCCCGCAGACCTACGAGGCCAGACAGGCGCTGATGCGGGCTGGCGAGCCCGGCGACTTCGTCATGTTGCTGCGGCACGGCTACGTGAAGGTGACCAGCGCCGACCGGATGGGCGCGACGGTCATCCTCGACGTCGGGGTGCCCGGCGATCTGCACGGCGAGATCGCGGTGATCGCGGGCGGTATCCGGATGGCCGACGTGGTGGCCATCGAGGAGGTGCACGTCCGGCGGATCGCGGCGAGCGAGTTCAACCGGTTCCTGCTGGATCATCCGGCGGCGATGCGCGAGGTGCTCGTCAGCGTCGCCCGCCGGTTCGTGCTCGCCCAGCGGCAGCGGACCCAATCGTGGAAACCGCAGGCGGTGGCGCGGGTCGCGACCCGGCTCGACTACCTCGTCGACGTCTGTGGCATCCGGACACCCGCCGGCTGGCGGATCGGGATCCCGTTGAGTCAGGACGAACTCGCGCAGTTCATCCCGATGGGCCGGACGATGGTCGCGCAGGCGCTGGACAAGCTGCGGAAGGCGGGAGTCGTGGCCAGTTCGCGCCGTGCGATCACCGTCATCGACCGCGAGGCATTGCGGGTGATCACGGAAAAAGGTGTGACTTAGCTCACTGGCGTTGACCATCGCGAGGTCATGTTTTGTTCGGTTCCGAACAGAACTTCCGGTGAGGAGTGGGAACACTGCTTCCTGCCGCCAGTTTTCACCGATCAGGGGAGGGGTCGCAGAGATGCAGGTGCTGACCTCAGGCCATTACAACGCGCACACCCACGCCGTGCTTTCCGTCGACATCGTCGGTTCGTCCAAGGCCAGCGACGATCTGCTGGACCCGATGAAGACCGAGATGGAAACGCTGGTTTCCCGCTCGTTCAACGCGGTCGGGCTCGCCCCGGGGGAAGCGCGTCACTTCCGGGAGACCGGGGACGGGCTGATGGTCGCGTATCCGGACCACGCCGTCGGGCAGCTCTGCGAGGTCGCGTTCCACCTGGACCATCTGCTCCGGACCCGTAACCGCTACGCCAGGGTCCCGATGCGGGCGCGGGTGGCGGTCCACATGGGACCGATGGCGGACAACCACCGCTACCACCGCACGTACATCACGCTGACCCGGCTGCTGTGCGCCTCGACCTTCAACGACGCCGTGGGCTACTGGTGCCGTTCGGATCCGACGGGCGACAAGTTCGGCGCCGGGATGATCGTCTCGCAATCCGTGTGGCGCAACGTGGTCGAGCCGTTCGGGGTCGCGCTGGTCCCGCCCGCCCGCTGCGCCCGGATCAGCGTCACGACCCCGGACTTCGCCGACAGCGCGTGGATCCACTTGCCCGGCCTGGACGCGGAAGCGGTCCTCGCCGAACTGAACCCCGCCGTCGCGGTGCCGCTCGTGTTCGACCGGGTGAGCCGGTTGTCCACGACGGCCTGACCCAGACCGGGCGGTCCGGTTTCCAGGGAGGGAAAACCGTATCGCTCGCCGGTTCCCGGCCCGGTACCCCTACGCCGGGCCGGGAACCGGACCCCCGGCGCGGGGGG
>NZ_LQMT02000030.1:0-46258 GCF_001620365.2 Amycolatopsis keratiniphila subsp. keratiniphila | reverse complement strand
AAACGTCATGAAAGGGTCGTTCAGGACACGCTTTGATCAGCGCTGTTCGTCCTGAACGACCCTTTCATGACATCCGGCGGACCCCACCTACTGGCGACACCGTTTGCCGCTGTTGATGCACTTCACCAGCTGGTTCATCAGCCGCTGCGACATGACGTTCGCGAAGTCGTCGTGGTCGGAGCGCGGGTTGTGCTTCTCCTGCGCGAACGCGTCCACCGCGTACTGCCCCGCGGCCTGGATGTCCGCCGGGATGTCGTAGACGAGCGTGATCCGCAGCTGCGGCACGTTCTTGAAGCCGCGCGGGCATTTCCCGTTGCGGTCGGAGAACACGATATGCGTGCGGTGGTTGGCGCTGTCGGTGTTCTTCCCGTCCCAGCAGTTCGGGAACGAGTGGATCCGCGTGACCTTGCTGCCCCGCGGGCAGATCGGGTACAGCTCGGTGAGCCGGTCCTCGAAGCCGGTGCAGGTCCAGCTGGGCCGGGCGTTGGCCGGGCCGTTGGTGCTCTGTTTGGCGTCGCCGTAGAGCACCCGCAGGAACTTCGGCATCGCGACGACGCGGCGGGCTCCGCCACTGGTGAAGGTCAGGTCGACCTTCTCGGCGCGCTGGATCTCGCCTTCGTTGTCGCCGATCTCGTTGTTGTCATTGACGCCGGGCAGATCGGCCGCGTTGCCGTCGGCCTTCTTCTTCTCGGCGTCACCGGCGGCGTTGACGTTGCTGTTGTCGCCGCCGTTGTCGAGACCGCCCTTGCCGTTCTGCTTCACCGCGCAGCTCGCGAGCTGGTCTTCGTTCTTCGCGACCGGCTTGCCCGCCTGCCGCATGGTGTCGCCGATCTGCCGGATCGACGGCTTCCGCTTGTTCTTCAGCTCGTCGAGCACCTGGCCGGCCTGTTTTCCTTGCGCCAGCTGGTTGTTCGCGTTCTCGGACTCCCGGTCGAGTTTGTCGAGGTTCTCGTCGACCGCGGGCATGGCCTGGTCGGGAACCTCTTCGAGTTCGCTGGCGACGTCGGGGCAGTCGACCTGGGCACCCGCCTCGTCCTTGGCCGCGTCGACGCGGTCGGCGGCGAGTTTCTCCTCGTTCGCGGCCTCGTTGGCTTCCTCTTCCTCGGTGTTGATCCGGATGACCGGCCAGAAGTAGGCCGATTTGTCCCCGTTCTTGCAGGTGGTGCCCGCGCGCAGCAGGCTCTTGTTGTTCGAGTCCGCGTTGGTCGAAAGGTTCCCGACGTAGTCGTGCAGGTGCTCGGCTCCATTGCGGACGCCGGGCTGCGCGATGAAGTTGTCGCCGTTGAAGTGGCCGTTCTCGTTGCGGCCGCAGTCCACGGTGAACGTCCCTCGGGCGCCTCGTTTCGCGAGGTCGAGGTTGACGTTGTTGCCGCGGGGGACCTTCGTGATGTCGATGAAGAACGATTTGTCCGCGCCGTCGGCCCTGGCGGCGTCGGGGGTTCCGGTCGTGTTGACCACGACGATCCCGCCGACGGCGAGGGCGAGCGCGGTGGCGCCCGTGGCGACCTTGGTGCGGCGCGCCATGCGATGGCGGCCGGCGGTTCTTTGGTTACGGGGCATGAACTTGTTCACCTCGTTCGGTGTCGTTGCGCGAAGCCCGGGGGATGCGGCGCCGGCCGCGCCGGCGTCACTGACTCCGCGTTGGCTGAAACGGCCCCGAGGGACGGCCGGTTCAAAAAGCGATCTCGCCGTTATGCTTTCGTTACCTTGCGACGGCGGTGATAAGCGAGCCCCAGAACGATGGTGATGGGTCCCCACAAGGCGAGCGGGGCGATGCAGATCGCGGCCAGGGTTTCCCAGCCTTCGTTGACGTAAGGGGCGTTTTCGGCGATGCCGAACACGGTGAGCCGACGGTCGTCACCGAGGGGGATCGAGCTGAAGAGCGCGGTGAGGATCAAGCCGCCGATCACGGCGGGAACGACCGCCGCCATCGGCCGGACGGCTTTGCCGCCGAGGAACGGGATCCAGCGGGGCACCACTTCGCCCCAGCCGCGGACCAGGCCGATGGCCAGTAGCGCGATCACCTCGGAAAGCACGCTGAGCGTGAGGACGTACGGGACGCTCAACCAGTAGTCCGGCATCGGGCGATCGTGGACCTGGCCCATTTCGAAATGGACGGCGAAGGGCAGCCGCCACAGACACGAAGGCAGCAGGAGCCAGGGGAGCGCGTAGGCCAGGCGCATCGCCCAGCGGGGAACCGGTCGTTCGGTGTCGCTGACGGCCGGAGGGCGGTGGAGGATCTGCATGAGCCCGATCCTGTCGCCGTGAGGCGCCGGAAAGATCACTCGCGCGGACAAGTTCCCTCCTTCCGAAGAGGGAGAAGGCCCGGCCTCGGGGCAGTCGAGGCCGGGCCGGTTCCCGCTTCTCAGGCGTCGACCTTGTCCTTGGGCTCCGGCTCGGGTGCGGTGGGCCGGGAGGGCAGGAAACGCTTGATCAACGGGAAGAACAGGATCACCAGGATGATCACGTAGACCACGATCGCGAACGGCGTGTCGACCAGTCCGGTCAGCGAGCCGTCACTGAGCTGCAGCGCGCGCCGCATCTGCTGTTCGGCGGCCGGGCCGAGGATGACGCCGATGATCGCCGGCAGCACCGGCAACCCGTAGCGGCGCATCGCGAACCCGATCAGGCCGATCACGAACATCACCAGCAGATCGAAGATGTCCGCGTTGACCGCGTACGCGCCGACGCTGGCGAAGAACAGGATGCCCGCGTAGAGGTACGGCCGCGGGATGCGCAGCAGCTTCGCCCACAGCGGCGCCAGCGGCAGGTTCAGCACCAGCAGCAGCGTCAGGCCGACGAACAGCGAGGCGATCAGGCCCCACACCAGCTTCGACTCGCGTTCGAACAGCAGCGGTCCCGGCTGGATGCCGTACTGCTGGAACGCCGCCAGCATCACGGCCGCGACCGCGGTGGTCGGCAGGCCCAGCGTCAGCATCGAGACCAGCGTGCCCGCCGCCGAGGACGACGCGGCCGCTTCCGGACCCGCGACCCCTTCGATGGCGCCCTTGCCGAACTCGTCCTTGTGCTTCGAGAGCCGCTTTTCGGTCAGGTACGAAAGGAAGGTCGGGATCTCCGCGCCACCGGCCGGGATGGCGCCGAACGGGAAACCGATCACCGGGCCGCGCAGCCACGGCTTCCAGGTCCGCTTCAGATCGGCGCGCGAGAGCCACGGCCTGCCGACCGGGATCGGCTTGAAGGTGTTGCGCCGCAGATGCGCGGCGACCCACAGCGACTCGCCGACGGCGAACAGCGCGACCGCCACGATCACCACGTCGATCCCGTCGGCCAGATGCAGCGAACCGAAGGTCAGCCGCGACTGGCCGGTCATCTCGTCCAGGCCGACGAGCCCGATGGTGAGGCCGATCAGCAGCGAAGCGACCCCGCGGATCCGCGAGTTGCCGAGCACCGAGGTCACCCCGATGAACGCCAGCACCATGATCGCGAACAGGTCGGGCGCGCCGATGTCCACCGCGTACTTCGCGATGATCGGCGCCAGCAGCACCAGCGCCATCGTGCCGAGGATGCCGCCGACGAAATGCCCGATCGCGGCCGCCGCCAGCGCCTGCGCGCCCCGGCCCTTGCGCGCCATGGGGTTTCCGTCGATCGCGGCGACCACCGAGAAGCTCTCACCCGGGGTGTTCAGCAGGATCGACGTCGTCGAGCCGCCGAACATGCCGCCGTAGTAGATGCCGGCGAACATGATGAACGCCGCCGTCGGCTCCATGCCGTAGGTCACCGGCAGCAGCAGGGCCACCGCCATCGCGGGGCCGATCCCCGGCAGCACCCCGATCGCGGTGCCCAGCAGCACACCGAGCGCGGCGAGCGCGAGGTGCGTCGGGGTCAGCGCGGTGCCGAACCCGTCGATGAGTTGCTGCAGCATCAGAACACCTCCATCAACGGGCCACCGGGCAGCGGGACACCGAGCAGGTTGTTGAAGATCAGGAAGGTCACGATCGACATACCCGCCGCGATCAGCGGGTCACGCACCAGGTTGCGGCTGCCGAGGGCGAACGCCGCGCCCCAGAACAGGATCGCGCCCGAGATCGGGAACCCGACGAGGCCGATCAGCGCCGCGTTGGCGAGGAAGGCACCGCACAGCAACAGGACCGTGCGCAGGTCGGCGGGCGCGGTGAGGTCGATGTCCTCGCCGCCCTCGGCCTCGCCCTTGCCGCCGCGCAGGACGTCGCGCGCCAGCAGTACCGCGACGATCAGCAGCAACGAACCGACCAGGACCGGTACCGCCTTCGGACCCACGGGACCGCGCTGGGCGAAGTCGGTGGGAATGCTCAGCGCGTCGGTCAGCACCAGCACGCCGAGCACCACGAGCACCACGCTCACTCCGAGTTCGGAGCGCCCTTTCAGCCACGTGGTCATGCCAGACCCAGCTCTTTCAGCACCGTTGCCACTCGAGTGTTCTCCTCTTCGAGAAACGAACCGAACTGCTCACCTGGCGCGAACGCGCCGGTCCATCCGTTGCGCTGCAAGGCTTCCTGCCACTGCGGCGTCTTTTGCAACCGCTCGAACAGGCTCACCAGCTTCGCCCGGTCCGATTCGGTGATCCCGGGCGGCGCGACGATGCCGCGCCAGTTCGTGAACTTCACGTCCACACCGGACTCCGTCAGCGTCGGCGCGTCGATCCCGGGCAGCCGCTTCTCGCTCGTCACCGCCAGGACCCGGAGCGTGCCCGCCGCGATCTGGTCGCGGTACTCGCCGACACCGGAGACGCCGAACGCGACCTTGCCGCCGAGCACCGAGGCGAGCAGTTCGCCGCCGCCGTCGTACTGGACGTAGTTGACCGTCTTCGGCGGGAGCCCGATCGCCTTCGCCATGAGCATCGGCGCCAGATGGTCCGGCCCGCCGGGAGACGAACCGCCGCCGACCTGGACCGCGCCAGGGTCCCGCTTCCAGGCGTCGAGCAGCTGGCCGATGTTCTGGTACGGCGAATCCTTGCCGACCACGACGATGTCCGACTCTTCGATCAGCTTCGCCACCGGTGTGGTGTCGAGCAGCGAAGACGGCGACTTGTTCGTGAACACGCTGCCGACGACGCCGAGCCCCATCGACATGACGAGCTTGCCGTTGCCGCGTTCGGCCACCGTGCGGCCGAGACCGACCGTGCCGCCGGCGCCGGGGAGGTTGAACACCTCCGCGTTGCCGAGCAGGTCGGCGTCCTCCATGGCCTTGGTCGCGGTGCGCGCCGTGATGTCGTAACCGCCGCCGGGCGCGTTGGGCACGAGTACCCGCAACGACCGGATCTGCGAGCCCTCGTCGGCCTCGCTGCCCGGGGTGAGCAACGGTGGCACCAGCAAAACGGCGACAAGCGCCGCCGCGATGGCCAACCAGCTACTGGGCTTCACTGTGATCCCCGCCTCTCTGCCGCGTGGTTGGACATGTTGCACTCGTGTAAACAGAGATGTCTCGCTTAGACGCCTAAGGTTTCTTTTGTTCTTTGTGGTCACGCGGAGGTGGCGATGGGTGCTCGGGGTTCCTTGGCCCGCCAGCTCCTCGTGTGGCAACTGGTAGTCGTCAGCTGCCTACTGTGCGCGGTGGGCGTGCTGGCCGTCGTCCAGGCGGGGAACAACTTCCGCACGACCGAGGGACGCCGGGCGCTTTCGGTCGCGGAGAGTGTCGCCGCGCAGGGCATCGTGGGCGACCTCGACAACGGCCCGTGGGAGCTGAACGCGCCCGCGGAGACCGCGCGAAGCCTCTCCGGGGTCGATTTCGTCGTGATCGCGGGAGCGGACCGTTATGTGCTCGCGTCACCTGATCCGGGGCAGGTGCGCACGTTGCTCGACCTCGGCGACAGCACCGTCCTCTCTGGACGGTCGTGGGTCGGCGAACTCGACGGCTCGATCGTGGCGCACGTCCCGGTTCTCGACGAGAAGGGCGGCAAGGTGGTCCGCATGGTCGCGGCGGGCTCGAAGTCGCCCGGGTTCTTCGCCGGAGTGCTCGAATCGCCGGACAACGCCCTGCGCGTGCTGGGGGTCGCGCTGGTGATCGGGGTGAGCGGTTCGCTGCTGCTGGCGCGGCGGGTGAAGAACCAGACGCTCGGCCTGGAACCGCACGAGATCACCGCGCTGGTCGAGAACCGGGAGGCACTCCTGCACGGCATCAAGGAGGGCGTCGTCGGCCTGGACCCGCAGCACCGGATCACCCTGGTGAACGATCAGGCGCGCGCACTGCTGGCGCTGCCGGACGACGCGGTCGGCCGGTCGGTCGAGGACCTCGACCTCAACGAGCGGATCCGCGACCTGCTCACCGGCCGTGCGACCGGCGCGGACCAGATCGTGCTGCGGCAGGGGAAGGTGCTCACGCTGAACCGGATGCCGATCGACGTGCGGGGAGCCGTGGTCACCCTGCGGGACCGCACCGATCTGATGACCCTGCGGGACGAACTCGACGCCAGCAGGCACGCCACCGACACGTTGCGGGCGCAGGCGCACGAGTTCAGCAACCGGCTGCACACCATCTCCGGACTGCTGGAACTCGGGGAATACGAAGAGGTCCGCGGCTACGTCAGCCGGATCAGCTCGGCGCAGGGGGAGTGGCGCGCGGAGGTCGGCTCGCGCGTCGGGGACCCGGCGGTGGCGGCGTTGCTGATCGCGAAGGCGTCGCTCGCGGCGGAACGCGGGGTCGGGCTGCGGATGGCCCCGGACAGCGAACTGGACCGCGTCGAGGACGCCCTTTCCACGGATTTGGTGACAGTGCTGGGAAATCTCGTCGACAACGCCTTGGATGCACTGGGCGGTGAGCAGGGCTGGATCGAGGTCGGCGTGTGGCAGGAGGAGGACGAAGTGCGGGTGGAGGTCCGTGATTCCGGGCCGGGAGTCGCCCCGGAGATCGCGGAAGAGGTCTTCGAGCACGGCTTCACCACCAAGGCCGCCGCGCACGGCCAGCGCGGTCTCGGGCTCGCGCTGATCCGGCAGGCGTGTGTGCGGCGAGGCGGCTCGGTCGAGGTGCACAACTCCGGCGGCGCGGTGTTCACGGCGAGGCTGCCGCGATGATCAAGGTGCTCGTCGTCGACGACGATTTCATGGTCGCGAAGGTCCACAGTGGATACGTCACGCGTACGGAGGGGTTCGCCGTGGTCGGGGTCGCGCACACCGGCGCCGACGCGATCCGCCTGGCGCGGGAACTGAAACCGGATCTGGTGCTGCTGGACGTCTATCTTCCCGACGTCGACGGGCTTTCGGTGCTGCGGGAACTGCGCACGACCGAGGACGTCGACGTCATCCTGATCACCGCCGCGACCGACGTCGAAACCGTGCGGCAGGCGATGCGGGGCGGGGTGCTGCACTATCTGATCAAGCCGTTCGAATACGCGTCGCTGCGCGATCAGCTCACCCATTTCGCTTCGCTGCACCAACGGCTGGACCGTCTCGCCGAGGCCGGGCAGGCCGACGTCGACCAGGTCTTCGGCGCGCGGCCGAGCGCGAAACCCGTACTGCCCAAGGGACTTACGGCGGAGACCGCGCGACTGGTGGAGAGCGCGCTGCGGGGCGCGGCCGGCGGGATGTCGGCGAGCGAATGCGCCGAGGCGACCGGCGTCGCCCGGGTGAGCGCGCGGCGGTACCTGGAGCATTTCGTGGCGACGGGGAAGGCCGAGGTGACCCTCAAGTACGGCGGGACGGGACGGCCGGAGCGACGGTACCTCTGGTCCTGACCCGCATTTCGTCCTCTGAATGCGCGACGTCGGCGCGGAGCCCGGCGATCAGGCGTGCGAGACCGTACTCGAACGAGGCGGCCGGATCCTCGTCGTGGTCGCCCTCGATGTGCTGCTGTTCGTCGATCGCGCAGCCGAGGGTGTAGCGGCTGATCGCGAGGATCGCGTGCGTCGCGTTCTCTTCGGTGAAACCCGCCCGCAGCAACGGTTTGATCAACGGTGTCATCGCCGACCGGCCGGTCGGGCGGGAGCCGGCGTGCAGGCGGGCGCCGTCCCGGTAGGACAGCAGGGTGCGGCGGATGGTGCGGGCGCGCCGGGTCAGCCACTCGGCCCAGTCGTCCATCGCCGAGGGATCGTCGAGCGGGGCGAGCCGGTCGTCGAGCATGGTTTCGGCCATCTGGTCGAGCAACGCCTGCTTGCTCTCGAAATGCGTGTAGAGCGCGGGGCCGCGCACGCCGAGCTTCTCCCCGAGCTTGCGCAGGCTCAATCCGTCCAGCCCGACCTCGTCGAGGAGCTCCAGCGCGGCTCGAACGTAGCCATCCCGTCTCACGACCATGCGCACACCTTCGCCGGTCCGTATCGGAGTTGACAACTCGACGGAATCTTATCATCGTTAAGATCTTAACGGCGATAAGATCGGCGGGTAGGATGATCGGAAGTCCCGATGAGGACCGGTCGACCCCGGCGTTGTGGGGGACGGCCGCCATCCTGACCGTCGGCGGATTCCTGTCGATGTTCACGTCGACCGTCGTCACCGTCGCGCTCGGCACGATCGCGGCCGGATTCCGTGCACCGCTCGGTACCGCCCAGTGGATCGTCACCGGCTATCTGCTCACGCTCGCCGCGATGGTGCCGGTGAGCGGCTGGGCGAGCCGTCGCATCGGGACGGCGCGGCTGTGGCTGGTGTGCGTCGGCCTGTTCGTGGTCTTTTCCGCGCTGTGCGCGGCGGCGCCCTCGGCCGAAGCGCTGATCGCGTTCCGTGTCCTGCAAGGCGCCGCGGGCGGACTGCTGGTCCCGGCGGGACAGATCCTGTTCGCGACGATGGCGGGACCGAAGCGGCTCGGCCGGATGATGGCCGTGCTGAGCATCCCGATCTACCTCGCTCCCGTGCTCGGCACCCTGGCGGGCAGCGTGCTCGCCGAGCGGTTCGGCGTGCCGTGGCTGTTCCTGGTGAACGTGCCGCTCGCGGTGCTCTGCCTGCTGCTGGGCCGGAAACGGTTGCCGAGGGAGAAGCCCGTCGGCGACCACCCGCTGGATTGGCGTGGCCTGGTGCTCACCGTGACCGGGCTGCCGTTGCTCGTCTACGGCTTCGCCGAAACCGCCCCGATCGCGGCGGCCGCGGGCGCGATGCTGCTCGCCGTCTTCGTGGTCACCGCGCTGAGGTCGCCGTCGCCACTGCTCGACCTGCGGCTGTTCCGCGACCGGACGTTCTCCTCGGCCGCCGCCGTCGTCTTCGGGATGGGGATCGCGCTGTTCGGCGCGATGATCGTCCTGCCGCTGTACTACCTCGACGTCCGGCACGAAAGCCTCGTCGCCACGGGGTTCCTGACCGCGCCGCTGGCACTCGGCACCGTGCTGGCCCTTCCGCTCGCGGGCAGGCTGACCGACCGGATCGGCGGTGCGCGGGTGATCTTCGCCGGCCTGATCGTCACGATCATCGGGACGGTGCCGCTCGCGCTGCTCACCGGTTCCGACGATTACCGGTGGCTCTCGGCCGTCCAGGTGGTCCGCGGCTGCGGCATCGGGCTGACCACGACCCCGGCGCTCGCCACCGGACTGGTGTCGGTGCCCAAAGAGCGAATTTCCCACGCCATGCCGCTCTTCGCCATGCTGCAACGGATCGGCGGCTCCTTCGGGACGTCGGTTCTGACCGTGGTCGTCGCCGCCCGGCTCGCCGCCGCTCCCGGGTCCGCGGCGGCCGTCGCGGGTGCACATGGGTGGATCGCCGGGATCACGGCGATCGTGCTGATCCCGGCGTGGCTCCTCGTCCGCGCCGAAATGTCCACAAAGGACTGAGTGGCGACGGTGGGTTTGTTCCCGTCCGGAGGGCGTGAAGGTTTCCAGTGTCCTCCGGGACAGCGGGTGGACAACGCCGTAGGCTCAGGTGAATGAGCACGGCACCCACGTCGGAGCATCCGACGGTCGAAACCCGGCACCAGACCCAGTTGCTCACCCTGTTGCGCGACGAGGGACCGATGTCCCGCGTCGAACTGGGGGAGCGGCTGGAGCTGCCGCGTGCCCGGGTGGGGGCCGAGGTCGCGCGGCTGGCCGAGGTCGGCCTCGTCGAGACGGCGGGTCCGTCGGCGAGCCGCGGCGGCAGGCGGTCCACGTTGGTGCGGCTCGCGGGAGACCTGCGGGTGCTGTCGGTCGACGTCGGCGCGACGTCGGTCGGGGTCGCGCTCACCGACGCTTCGTGCGAGGTGCTGGTGCACACCGTCGAGGACTGCGACGTCCGGCAGGGGCCGCACGCGGTGCTCAAACGCGTCGTCGCGCTGGCGGAGAAGATCCGCGAAGAGGTGCCGGGCAAGCTGATCGCCGCCGGGATCGGTCTCCCGGGCCCGGTGAGTTTCGCCGAGGGCATGGCGGTCGCGCCGCCGATAATGCCCGGCTGGGACCGGTTCTCCGTGCGCGACCATCTCGGCGGGCTGCTGCGCTGCCCGGTCACGGTCGACAACGACGTGAACTCGATGGCGCTCGGGGAACGGCACGCCGGGGTCGCGCGCTCCATCGACGACCTGGTGTTCGTCAAGATCGGTACCGGTATCGGCTGCGGGATCGTGCTGGGCGGCAAGGTGTACCGCGGCGTCGCCGGCACCGCGGGCGACATCGGGCACATCCGGCTCGACGACTACGGGCCGACCTGCGCCTGCGGCGAGACGGGCTGTCTCGAGGCTTACTTCGGCGGCGCCGCGCTGGCCCGTGACGGGCTGACGCTCGCGCGCAGCGGCAGGTCGACGTACCTCGCCGACGTCGTCGCCGCTCGCGGCGCGATCACCGCGCAGGACGTCGGCCGCGCGGCGGCGTCGGGCGACTTCGGCGCGGTCAACCTGATCCGCGACGGCGGGCGGCGGCTCGGGCAGGTGGTCGCCTCGCTGGTGAGTTTCGTGAACCCGGGCATGGTCGTGATCGGTGGCGGCGTGGCGCAGCTCGGGCATCAGCTGCTCGCCGAGATCCGCAGCTCGGTGTACCGGCGGTCGCTGCCGCTCGCGACCGGGAACCTGCCGATCGTGCTGTCGGAGCTGGGGGACACCGCCGGGGTCATCGGGGCCGCTTGGTCCGCTACGGACCGGGCCTTCACGCTGAGTAGCTGACCGCCGCTAGGGCCAATCGTGCCCCCTGTACCTCCTGGTCCGAAGTCCGTGAAGGCCTCCTTGAGGGACTCTGGGTCCCTCAAGGAGGCCTTCACGGACTGGGCACACAAGGTGCGGCGTGAGCGAAGGCGTGACTTGCGTGATCAGGGACGTGACTCGTGTGATTGGAGGCCGCACTCGGGTGTTCCGCCGCTGATCACGCGAGTTTCGGCTTCGATCACGTGAGTGCGGTGCCTTGACCGGCCGACGTCGGCCGTGGAGAGCATCCGGCGGCACGTTGGGCACTCACCTGATTCCGATTAGTAACGTCAAGATCGTACAGACTTTCGCTCGAAACGTACGAAAGTCTGCGCGGATTGAGACGGCTAATCGGGTGACGGAGGGCTTTAGTCGACATTTCTGTCCTGTTGTCACCTTGACGGGTGACGGGTGCCACCCTACTTTCGCTGGCTAAGTAACAAAGTTTGTTACGGCCGATTCGTAAGTGGGGACTCGTCTGATGAGGCAGTGTGGCCGCGACTGAACCCGGGCTCGACCCGGTCAGCCCACGCACCGCGAACGGTGCCGATGGGTTCTCGGCGGGGAAGCGCACCTCGAACCTCGCCGCGCTCCTGCGGGCGTTGCGCGCGGGGCCGCTCTCGCGCACCCAGCTCGCGGCACGCTGCGGGCTCACCAAGGCGGCCGTCTCCGGGTTGGTCACCGAGCTGTCCGAACGCGGTCTCGTCCGCTCCGCCGGACTCCAGGGCGGCGGCAACGGCAGGCCCAGCCAGCTGGTCGAGCTGAACGGCGCCAGCGCGTGCGGGCTCGCGCTCAGCGTCGAGGCCGATCGCTTCGCCGCCGTCGTCACGAATCTCGACGGCCGCGTGGTCGCCGAACGCACCGAGACCGCCGACGTCGCCGCGCTCGGGCTGCACCGGAGCATGGACGAACTCGCCTTCCTCGCCCGGACCGTGCTGCTGGACGACCAGCCGGTCGGGGTCACCGTCTCGGTGCCCGGCCTGGTCGATTCGGCCGCCGCCGTCCTCCGGTTCGCGCCGACCCTGCGCTGGCGCGACGCCGAGATCGCCGACCTCCTCGCCGCCCGGCTCGGCCTGCCTGCCGAGGCCATCACGGTCGACAACGAGGCGAACCTCGGCGCGGTCGGCGAATCGGTCGCCGGAGTCGGCCAAGGCGTGCGGGAGCTCTTCTACCTCAGCGGCGGGACGGGCGTCGGCGGCGGGCTCGTGGCAGGCGGCGCGATCCTGCGCGGTGCCAGGGGTTTCGCGGGCGAGGTCGGGCACATCACCGTCGACCCGTCGGGCGAGCAGTGCCACTGCGGCCGGGTCGGCTGCCTGGAGACCAAGGCCGGGCTCAACGCCGTCCTGCGCGGTGCCGCCTCTCCCGGCGACCCGCTGCACGATCCCGCGCTCGGCGTCGACGGCCGGGTCGGGCTGCTCAAGCACCGCGTCCAGCGCGGTGACCAGCGCGCGGTCGCGGCCGTCTCGGAACTCGGGGTCGCGCTCGGCATCGCGGTGTCCACCGTGGTCGACGTACTCGACCCGGACCTCGTCGTACTCGGCGGCTACTTCGCCGAACTGGGCGAGTGGCTGGTCGAGCCGGTGCGCCGCGAACTGTCCGCGCGTCCGCTCGGGCACGAGCCCGCCTGCCGCGTCGAGCCGTCGCCGCTGGGCACCACCGCCCCGCTGCGCGGCGCCGCGCATCTCGCCACCGAACGGCTTTTCGCCGATCCGACGCTAGTTCCCAACGCGGCCGAGGAGGCTCCGGCATGACCCTGCTATCCGTCCGGGGGATCGTGAAGACGTTCCCCGGGGTGCGTGCGCTGGACGGGGTCGACTTCGACGTCGAACCCGGCGAGGTGCACTGCCTGCTCGGCCAGAACGGCGCGGGCAAGTCCACGCTGATCAAGACGCTCGCCGGAGCCCACCGGCCCGACGGTGGCGAGATCTTCTGGCAGGGCGAGCCGGTCACGCTGCCCTCGCCGGTCGCCGCGCTGAAGATCGGCATCGCGACCATGTACCAGGAACTCGACCTGGTACCCGGGCTTTCCGTGGCGGACAACATCTTCCTCGGCCGTGAGCGCGCGACGTTCGGGTTCACGCGGATCAGCGAGTCCCGGAACAAGGCCGCGAAACTGATGGCGCGGCTCGGGCACCCCGAGATCGCGCCGTCGACCGAGGTCGGCAAGCTGTCCGCCGCCGGTCAGCAGCTGGTCTCGATGGCGCGGGCGCTCGCCTACGACGCGAAGCTGCTGGTGATGGACGAGCCCACCGCGGCGCTGGCGGGCGAAGAGGTCGACAACCTGTTCCGCATCGTCGGCGAACTGACCGCCGAAGGTGTCGCGATCGTCTACATCTCCCACCGGCTCGAAGAACTGCGCCGGATCGGCCACCGCGTCACCGTGCTGAAGGACGGCAAGACCGTCTCCACCGGTCTCGACGCCAAGGAGACGCCGACCTCCGACCTCGTCGCGCTGATGGCGGGCCGCAAGGTCGAAACCGTCTTCGGCCCGCGCCACCAGGAACACGTCGACCCGGACAACGAGGTCCTCAAGGTGGAGAACCTGACCACCGTCGGCGAGTTCGAGAACGTGAACTTCACCGTGCACGCCGGGGAGGTCGTCGGGATCGCGGGTCTCGTCGGTTCGGGCCGCAGCGAGCTGCTGGAGACGATCTTCGGCGCGCGCAAGCAGGACACGGGTTCGGTGTCGGTGGATGGCGAGCCGGTCCGGCCGGGCAGCGTATCCGCGGCGGTCAAAGCCGGCATCGGCCTGGCGCCCGAGGAACGCAAGAGCCAGGGACTGCTACTGGACCTGCCGGTCGTGCACAACGTGACCCTGGCGAGCCTGAGCAAGTACGCGACGTTCGGGTTCACCGAGCGGGGCAGGGAACTCGACGACGCCGGGGAAAGCCTGCGGCGCCTCGATCTCCGGCCCGCCGACCCGCACCGGATCATCCGCACGCTGTCCGGCGGCAACCAGCAGAAGGCGGTGCTGGCGCGCTGGCTGGTCCGCGGCTGCCGGGTCCTGCTGCTGGACGAGCCGACGCGCGGGGTCGACGTCGGCGCGCGGGCGGAGCTGTACCGGCTGATCGAGGAACTGGCCGCGACCGGGGTCGCGATCGTGCTCGTCAGCAGCGAGATCCCCGAAGTACTCGGCCTGTCCGACCGGGTGCTGGTGCTGCGTGAAGGACGTGTCCTGGCTGAAAAGCCGTCCGCGGAGCTGACAGAGGCGGAAGTGCTCGACGTGATTCTCGAAGGGAGTGCGGCGTGACCGACCAAGCCGAATCGGTGCGTACGGAGAGCGCCGTGGAACCCTTGCCACCCAAGCAAAAGCGAAACTTCTCGCTCGACACCCGGCTGCTCGGCCTTGCCGGGGTGCTGGTGATCCTGTGCATCGTCGGCCAGGTGACCAGGCCCGACCAGTTCTTCACCGACGGCAACATCTCCACGATCCTGCGGCTCGCCGCGGCCATCGGGGTGGTCAGCGTCGGGATGACGTTCGTGATCATCGCCGGCGGCATCGACCTCTCGGTCGGTTCGATCGTGGCGCTGTCCAGTGTCTGGCTGACCACCTTGGCCACCCAGTCCTACGGCCCGTGGGTGATGATCCTTTGTGGACTCCTGGTCGGCCTCGGCTGCGGGCTGATCAACGGGATCCTGGTCTCCTACGGGAAGATCGTGCCGTTCATCGCCACACTGGCGATGTACGTCTCGGCCCGCGGTCTCGCGGAACGCATCAGCGGCCGCCGCACGCAGGTGGTGTCGGAAGCGGGTTTCCTCGACTTCTTCCGCGGTGACCTGCTCGGCATCCCGGTGCTGATCTGGATGTTCGCGCTGGTGTTCGCGATCGGCTGGGTGGTGCTGAACCGCACCACGTTCGGCCGCCGCACCTTCGCCGTCGGCGGCAACGCCGAGGCGTCGCGGCTGGCGGGGATCAACGTCAAGCGGCACACCGCGCTCGTCTACGGCGTCGCCGGGCTGTGCTGCGGTATCGCCGCGCTGATGGTCGTCGCCCGCACCACCGCGGGTGCCTCGACCAACGGCATGCTCTACGAACTCGACGCCATCGCGGCGGTCGTCATCGGCGGCACCCTGCTCACCGGTGGCCGCGGCTCGCTCATCGGCACCCTGATCGGCGTGCTGATCTTCACCGTGCTGTCCAACATCTTCACGCTCAACAACCTGGACACCGACATCCAGAACATCGCCAAGGGCGTGATCATCGTCCTGGCCGCGCTGCTGCAGTTCCGCTCCGTGAAAAAGACAAAGACGAGTACTTGATCACCGTGGATGGAGAGTCGTCATGACCGAACAATCCCTGCACCGCCGCCGTTTCCTGCTGGGAGGCGCGGCCGTCGGAGCGGGTGCGCTGCTGACCGCGTGCACCTCGAACGAGGCACCGGCGCAGAACAACGCGGCCAACGTGGCCAACGCCGGGGCGAACTCGCAGCCCGGGACCCCCGTCACCATCGGGTTCTCGGCGCCTGCCGCGGACCACGGCTGGATGGCGGCCATCACCAAGAACGCCCGCGCGCAGGCGCAGAAGTTCAGTGAGGTCACGCTCAACGCGACCGAGGGCACCAACGACGTCAACCAGCAGATCTCCCAGGTGGAGACCTTGATCAACGCCAAGGTCAACGTCCTGGTGATCCTGCCGTTCGACGGCAAGGCGCTGACCGCGGTCGGCCAGCAGGCGATGGACGCCGGTATCCAGGTGATCAACCTGGACCGCGTCTTCGACACCCCGCTCGCGTACCGCACCTGGATCGGCGGCGACAACTACCGCATGGGTGTCAACGCCGGCAACTACATCGCCCAGCAGATGAAGGCGAAGAACATCGCCAGCCCGGTGATCGGCGAGGTCGCGGGCATCGACTCGCTGCCGCTGACCCAGGAACGCAGCAAGGGCTTCAAGGACGCCTTGACCCGTCAGGGTTTCACGGTCGGCCCGCGCGTCGCCGCGGAGTTCACGCCGGAGTCCGGTGAGAAGCAGACGTCGAACCTGCTGCAGTCGGCGTCCAAATTGGACGCTCTGTGGAACCACGACGACGACCAGGGCGTCGGCGTCATCGCGGCGATCAACAACGCCAACCGCAAGAACTTCCTGATGGTCGGCGGCGCGGGATCGAAGAACGCGATGAACCTGATCAAGTCCGACGCCGAACCGCTGAAGGCGACGGTGCTCTACAGCCCGTCGATGGCGTCCTCGGCGATCTCGCTCGCCCGCCTGCTCGGCCAGGGCAAGGGCGCCGGCGACTTCGCCGAGCACGAGATCCCCGCCGAGATCACCACGTACTCCGCGGTGGTCACCAAGGAGAACGTCGACAAGTACATGGACGTCGGCTTCGACTCGTAAACCCGCGTACCCGACACACGCACGCATCTAGGAGGGGTATTGAGCACGGCAACGGAAACGATCGGGATCGGCATGGTGGGCCACGCGTTCATGGGTGCGGTGCATTCGCACGCGTGGCGCAGCGTGCACCGGTTCTTCACGCCACCGCTGATCCCGCGACTCGCCGTGCTCGGCGGCCGTGACGAGGTGCGGGCGAAGGCCGCGGCGGAACGGTTCGGCTGGGAAGACGTCGAGACGGACTGGCGCGCGCTGATCGCCCGCGACGACGTCGACCTGGTCGACATCTGCACGCCGGGCGACAGCCACGCCGAGATCGCGATCGCCGCGCTCGAAGCGGGCAAGCACGTGCTGTGCGAGAAGCCGCTGGCCAACACCCTCGCCGAGGCCGAAGCGATGGCCGAGGCGGCGGCGAAGGCTCGGGCCAACGGCGTCCGGTCCATGGTGGCGTTCAACTACCGCCGGGTGCCCGCGCTCGCGCACGCCAGGAAACTGGTCGCGAGCGGGGCGCTCGGCGAGATCCGGCACGTGCGGTCGGTCTACCTGCAGGACTGGCTGTCCGACGCCCAGGCACCGATGACCTGGCGGCTGCACAAGGACAAGGCGGGCTCCGGCGCGCTGGGCGACCTCGGCGCGCACATCGTCGACGCCGCCCAGTTCGTCACCGGCGACACGATCACCGGGGTCTCCGCGCTGACGAACACCTTCGTCAAGGAGCGGCCGGACGGCGACGGCGGCACCGGGCAGGTCACGGTCGACGACACCGCGCTGTTCCTCGGCCGGTTCAGCGGCGGGGCGGTGGCGAGTTTCGAGGCGACCCGGTTCGCGCTCGGCCGCAAGAACGCGATGCGGCTGGAGGTCAACGGGTCGAAGGCGAGCCTCGCGTTCGACTTCGAGTCGATGAACGAACTGTCCTTCTTCGACGGTGGCCAGCCCGCCACCGAGGCCGGGTTCCGCCGGATCCTGGTCACCGAACCCGAGCACCCGTACGTCGGGGTGTGGTGGCCGCCGGGCCACCTGCTCGGCTACGAGCACACCTTCACCAACGAGGTCGCCGATCTGCTCACCGCGATCGGCGAAGGCAAGGATCCCGAACCGTCCTTCGAGGACGGGTTGAGGGTTCAGCAGGTACTGGACGCGGTCGAGCGCAGCGCGTCCGACGAGGCGCGATGGACCACTGTGCCCGGTGTCACCGCGAAGGGGAGTAACTGAGGAGTAGATCCAGCCGAAAGTCGCATGACGGCTATCACTGCGACTTGGTTCGATCCGAAACATCCGACCATCGGAGGTCGGGGTTGTCGGGTTCTGGAAAGGTGGAGAAATGCCTGCTCACGAGCGTACGGGCATCTGGTTGATCGGGGCGAGGGGGTCTGTCGCGACTACCGCCGCGGTGGGGCTCCTCGCGCTGCGCGCGGGGGTGGCCGGCGGTGGCGGCTGTGTCAGCGAGCTGCCCGCGTTCGCCGGGGTTCCGTTGCCGGGCTGGGACGATCTGGTCCTCGGTGGCCACGACATCGTGCACACCCCGCTCGAGAAGCGTGCCGAGCAGCTGGCGCACGCCGGCGTCTTCGGGCACTCGGTGTTCTCCGCGGTGCGGTCCGGGCTGGCCGAGGTGGACGCCGAGATCCGCGATGGCTACCACCCGGCGACGCATACCGGTGCCCAGGCCGACGCGGCCGCGCGGCTCACGGCGGACATCCGGTCTTTCGCCGACCGGCACGACCTCGCGCGGGTCGTGGTGGTCAACGTGTCCTCCACCGAGGCCCCGTGCCCCCACCTGCCCGAACACGACGACCTCGACGCGCTCGAAGCGGCGCTCACGGATCCGGCGCGGGCGGTGCTCCCGTCGAGTTCCCTGTCGGCCTACGCGGCCTTGAAGGCGGGAAGCCCGTACGTCGAGTTCACGCCGTCCGCCGGGATCACCCTGCCTGCGCTGCGGAAGCTCGCCGAGCGGGAAGGCCTGCCGTACGCGGGCTGCGACGGCAAGACCGGTGAGACGCTGCTGCGCACCGTCCTCGCGCCGATGTTCAGCGCGCGGGCGCTGAAGGTCCGCTCCTGGGCGGGCACCAACCTGCTGGGCGGCGGCGACGGCGAGACCCTCGCCGACCCGGTGACCGCGAACAGCAAGCTCGAATCCAAGGCACGCGGGCTCGCGGCGCTGCTCGGCGAGGACGTCACCGCGCCGCTGCACATCGACAACGTGCCCGACCTCGGCGAGATCAAGACCGCGTGGGACCACGTGTCGTTCGAGGGTTTCCTCGGCGCGCGCATGAGCCTGCAGTTCACCTGGACCGGCTACGACTCCGCGCTCGCGGCGCCGCTGATCCTGGACCTGGCCCGCTTCGTCACCGCGGCGCACGCCGACGGCCAGAGCGGCGCGCTGACCGAGCTCGGCTTCTTCTTCAAGGATCCGCTGGGCAGCGACGAACACCGCTTCGCCGAGCAGACCGCTCGCCTGATCAGCTGGGCGGGAGCCCTGTGAAGGCTTACGTGGAACTCGTCCGGGCGCCCGCGGCGCTGACGGTGCTCGGCGACACGGTCGCCGGATCCGCCGCGGCGGGGCTCAGGATGACCGGCCGACGGCTGCTGCTGCCGCTGTCCTCGGTCGCCTTCTACTGGGCCGGGATGGCCCTCAACGACTGGGCGGACCGGAAGCTCGACGCGGTGGAGCGTCCCGAGCGGCCGATCCCGTCCGGGCGGGTGAGTGCCGGCGCGGCGCTCACCACCGGGGCCGCGCTGACCGCCGCCGGACTTGGCCTGGCGGCGCTCGGTGGCGGCCGCCGGGCGATGCGGGTCGCAGTCCCGCTCGCGGCGTCGGTGTGGGCCTACGACACCGTGCTCAAACCGACTCCGGCCGGGCCGGTGGCGATGGCGGCGTGCCGCACGCTCGACGTCCTGCTGGGCGCCGGTGATTCTCCGAAGAAGGCCGCCACCGCCGCGGCGGCGGTGGGTGTCCACACGCTCGGCGTCACCGCGCTCTCCACCGGGGAGGTCCACGGCGCGAATCCGGCGACCGCCCGGGCGGCGCTGGCCACCAGCTGCGCGGCGACAACGTTGGCATTGACCGGACCGGCACGTGGGGGCTGGCATCGCGCCGCCTCGATGGCCGCCGGTTCGGGCTACGCGGGCCTGGTCGGCCGGGCGCAGGCGGACGCCGTCCGCGACCCGTCGGCGAAATCCGTGCGGTCGGCGACCAAGAACGGCATCCACGGCATGGTCCCGCTGCAGGCGGCGGTCACGGCGAAGGGCTCGGTACTGGGGGCGGCGCTGGTCGCGGCCGCGCTGCCGATCGCCCGCAAGCTGTCGAGGAAGGTGAGCCCCACATGACGTTTTCCCTCGGATACGGCACCAACGGCTTCTCCAACCACCGCCTCGACGACGCGCTCGCGGTGATCGCCGACCTCGGGTACACCGGGGTGGCGCTGACCCTGGACCACGACCACCTCGACCCGTTCGCCGACGATCTGGCGCGGCAGGTCGACCACGTGGCCTCGCGGCTTTCGTCGCTCGGCCTGAACCGCGTCGTCATCGAGACCGGCGCGCGGTACCTGCTCGACCCGTGGCGCAAGCATTCGCCGACGCTGCTTTCGGACGATCCCGCGTTGCGGATCGACTTCTTGGCAAGGGCTTTGCGGATCGCCGGTGACCTGGGCGCGGATTGTGTGTCTTTCTGGTCCGGCGTGTCCACTGTGGACAACGACCTCGCCTGGTCCCGGTTGCGTGAGGGAGTCGCGGCGGTCCTGGAGCACGCCGCGCGGCTGAACGTGCGGCTGGCGATGGAACCCGAGCCCGGGCACCTCGTGCAGCATCTGGGCCAGGTCCTGGACCTGCGCAAGGAACTCGGCGAGCCGGACCTCTTCGGGGTCACGCTCGACGTCGGGCACTGCGTCGCCGTCGAGCCGGTGAACGCGGCCGAATGCGTCCGCCTCGCCGGTCCGCTGCTGTGGAACGTGCAGCTGGACGACATGCTGCCGAGGGTCCACGAGCATCTGGAGTTCGGCGACGGGCATCTGGATCTGCCGGGGACGCTCGCCGCGCTGGCGGAGATCGGCTACACCGGGCTGGCCGCGGTCGAACTGCCCCGGCACAGCCACGCCGCGCCGGACACCGCGCGCCGGGCCTTCGAGGCGCTCACCGCGGCGATGCCGCAGACATGGCAGACCAAGGCGGAACGCCGGATCCGGGAGAAGCCGTCGGTGATCGGCTCGATCTTCCCGGCCGTCGGCCGCGAGGTCGGCCGGGAGGCGCTGCGCCCGGACACCGATCCGCAGGGGCTGGTCCACGGCACCGTTGACGACCGGGCACGGGTCCGGCTCGTGTCGGTGCTCGCCGAAGTCCTCGACGACGCGGCGCTGGCCGCGGAACTGCGCGATCTCTACCGCTACGGCGACGACGCCGAGCGGCGCGGGGTCCTGCGGGCGCTCTCCGCGCTGGAGTCGCCGGGCGCCGAAGTCACCGATGCCGGGATCAAACTGGTCGAGGACGCCTTGCGCGCCAACGACATCAGGCTGGTCGCCGCCGCCATGGGCGCCTTCGCCCGGTTCCTGGACGACCACACGTGGCGCCACGGCGTCCTCAAATGCGTCTTCGTCGGTGTGCCGCTGGCCGCCGTCGCGGACCTCACTTCCCGCGCGGACGACGAGCTCCGGAGAATGCTCGCCGATTTCGCCGACGAACGCAGGGCGGCCGGGCGTGACGTACCCGCCGACGCCCTCTCATTGCTCAAGGAGAACTGAGCCAGTGCGTATCTTCGATCCCCACATCCACATGTCCTCCCGGACCACCGACGACTACGAAGCCATGTACGCGGCCGGTGTCCGCGC
This sequence comes from Amycolatopsis keratiniphila subsp. keratiniphila, assembly GCF_001620365.2. Taxonomy (GTDB): domain Bacteria; phylum Actinomycetota; class Actinomycetes; order Mycobacteriales; family Pseudonocardiaceae; genus Amycolatopsis; species Amycolatopsis keratiniphila. The sequence goes on along the minus strand of NZ_LQMT02000030.1, from coordinate 25,111 downwards.
GCTGGTCGAGCCCGCGTTCTGGCTGGGGCAGCCGCGTACCAGCGTCGGCTCGTACACCGACTACTTCGACGCGCTCATCGGCTGGGAACGGTTCCGCGCCGCGCAGTTCGGCATCCGGCACCACTGCACGATCGCGCTGAACCCCAAGGAAGCCAACGACCCCCGCTGCCGCGAGGTGCTCGACGTGCTCCCGCGATACCTGGCGAAGGACGGCGTGGTCGCGGTCGGCGAGGTCGGCTACGACTCGATGACCAAGGAAGAGGACGAGGTCTTCTCCCAGCAGCTGGCGATGGCGCTGGAACACGACCTTCCGGTTCTGGTGCACACCCCGCACCGCGACAAGCTGGAAGGCACCAAGCGCACGCTCGACGTCGTGCGTGAGGCCGGCGTCGCGCCGGAGCGCGTGGTCGTCGACCACCTCAACGAGGTCACCGTCGAACTGGTCAAGGATTCCGGCGCCTGGATGGGTTTCTCCATCTACCCGGACACCAAGATGGACGAACACCGGATGGTCGAGATCCTGCGCCAGTACGGGCTGGACCAAATGATCGTGAACTCGGCCGCCGACTGGGGCCGGTCCGATCCGTTGAAGACCGCCAAGACCGGGCAGGCGATGCTCGACGGCGGGTTCACCGAGGCCGACGTCGACAAGGTGCTGTGGCAGAACCCGGTCGACTTCTACGGGCTCAGCGGCAGGCTCACGCTCGACCCGCTGCCCGGGTTCACCGGTGAGGCCGTGACGTTCGAGGGCAACTCGGTGCTGCGAGGTGCGCGCAAATGATCTCCTACTGTACGAACGTCCACCCGGCCGAAGACGTCGACGGCATCGTCGCGCAGCTGGAGCGGTACGCGCTCCCGGTGCGTGAGCGGCTGGGCGCCGATCGGCTCGGCGTCGGTCTCTGGCTTTCCGCGCCGGTCGCGCGCGGGCTCGCCGAAGACACCGGGGCACGCAAGCGTTTCCGCGCCGAACTCGACGCCCGCGGGCTGTCGGTGTACACGCTCAACGCCTTCCCGTACGGCGGTTTTCACGACGACGTCGTCAAACACGCGGTCTACCGTCCTGAGTGGACACACCCGGGCCGGGCCGCGTACACGATCGACTGCGTGAACGTGCTCTCCGATCTCCTCGCCGAAGATGCTTCTTACGGCAGCATATCCACGTTGCCGTTGGCTTGGCGTGAACCGTGGAACGAACAGGACGACCGCCGGGCGGCCGAAGCCTTCGGTGAGGTCGTCCGCGCGATCGGTGACCGGCCGATCAAACTGGCCGTCGAACCCGAACCCGGCTGTGTGCTGGACACCGTGGCCGACGCGCTGGGCTGGCTTTCCGGCCGCGTCGACCCGGAGCACGTCGGGCTGTGCCTGGACACCTGTCATCTCGCGGTGTCGTTCGCCGACCCGGAGGAGACGCTCAAGGCGATCGCGGAGTCCGATGTGGACATCGTGAAGGTGCAGGCTTCCGCCGCGTTGCACGTCGAAGATCCCGCCGAAGCCCGTGACGCGCTCGCGGCCTTCGCCGAACCGCGGTACCTGCACCAGGTCCGCGAGTTTTCGGGCGGTGTCGTGCGCAAGGCCGACGACCTGCCCGAGGCGTGGACCGATCTGCCGGGTGAGGGGCCGTGGCGCGTGCATTTCCACATGCCGCTGCACCAGGCGCTGGCCGCGCCGCTGTCCACCACGACCGACGTCCTGCGCACCGTCGCCGCCGGGCTGCCCGGCGAACCGCATATCGAGGTCGAGACCTACACCTGGAGCGTGCTCCCGGACGCGGGCGACCTCGTCGGCGGGATCGCCGCGGAACTCGAATGGGCACAGGCGAACCTCGTCAAGGAAGGGGCGTCCGCGTGAAACCGTTGGTCGTCATCGACGTCGTCGGGCTGACCCCGAAGGCGTTGCGGGACATGCCGAAACTGTCCGCCGTCGCCCGCGACGGCTGGCAGGCCGAACTGGGCACGGTGCTGCCCGCCGTCACCTGCAGCGCGCAGTCGACGTTCCTCACCGGGCTCATGCCCGCGCAGCACGGGATCGTCGGCAACGGCTGGTACTTCCGGGAACTCGGCGAGATCTTCCTGTGGCGCCAGCACAACCGGCTCGTCGGCGGCGAGAAGCTGTGGGAGACCGCGAGGGCGGCGCACCCCGGCTACACGTCGGCGAACGTGTGCTGGTGGTACGCGATGGGGATGAGCACCGACGTCACGGTGACCCCGCGGCCGATCTACCACGCCGACGGCCGCAAGTCGCCGGACGCCTACGTGCGCCCGCCGGAACTGCACGATCAGCTGACCGGCGCACTGGGGGAGTTCCCGCTCTTCCAGTACTGGGGCCCGACGGCGTCGCTCAAATCGAGCAAGTGGGTGATCGGGGCGTCGCGGCAGATCCTGCGGGAGAAGCGGCCGGATCTGCTGCTGACCTACGTGCCCCACCTGGATTACGACCTGCAGCGCTTCGGCCCCGACGCGCCGCAGGCCCGGAAAGCCGCGCGGGAACTGGACAACGCGCTGGCGCCGCTGCTGGACGACGCCCGCAACGCCGGGGCGACCGTGGTCGCGCTCAGCGAGTACGGGATCACCAACGTGCACCGCCCGGTCGACATCAACCGGGCGCTGCGGCGCGAGGGTCTGCTGGAGGTCTACACCCAGGCGGGCATGGAGTACCTCGACCCGTGGGCATCGCGTGCGTTCGCCGTCGCCGACCACCAGGTCGCGCACGTCTACGTCCGCGACTCGGCCGACCTCGAACGGGTGCGCTCGATCGTCGGCGAACTGACCGGTGTCGACGAGGTCCTCGACCGTGAGGCGCAGGCTCGCTACGGGATCGACCACGAACGCGCGGGCGAACTCGTCGCGGTCGCCGATCCGGACTCGTGGTTCACCTACTACTACTGGCTCGACGACGCGCGGAAGCCCGACTTCGCGCGCGGCGTCGAGATCCACCGCAAACCGGGTTACGACCCCGCCGAGCTGTTCTTCGATCCGGAGGACAAGTTCGCCAAGGCGCGGGCCGGGCTCAACCTGGCGAAGAAGTTCGCCGGGCTCCGGTACGCGATGGACGTCGTCCCGACCGATCCGCGCTGGGTGCGCGGCTCGCACGGACGGCTGCCGGATACAGGCGAGGACGGTCCCGTGCTGCTCTGTTCGGATCCGGCGTTCGAACCGTCCGGTCGGGTGGGGGCCACCGACGTACATCCGCTGCTCTTGTCGCTGCAGGGACTGAAGTAGAGGAGGTCCTCGGTCCAGTGGGTCGTGAGTGGCGTTTCGGGTTAGAACCCGAAACGCCACTCACGACCAACGCAAGTCCTTCCTTGATCGCCGCCGCTCATCGAAAGGATCGCTACTGCTATGTCCTTGAAACGACGACTAGGCGTGCTCGTCACGTCGATGGTCACGGCTCTGACAGGCGTCGCGCTACCGATGCAGTCCGCATCGGCGCACGAAGCGGCCACGGTGCTCGTGTTCTCCAAGACCGCGGGCTTCCGGCACGATTCGATCCCCGACGGGATCAAGGCGATCAAGGATTTGGGGGCGCAGAACCACTTCGCGGTGGAGGCCACCGAGGACGCGGCGGCCTTCACCGACGCGAACCTCAAGCGGTTCGACGCGGTGGTCTGGCTTTCCACCACCGGTGACGTGCTCAACGCGGACCAGCAGGCCGCGTTCGAGCGGTACGTGAAGGGAGGCGGCGGGTACGTCGGCGTGCACGCCGCCTCCGACACCGAGTACGACTGGCCCTGGTACGGCGAGCTGGTCGGGGCGTACTTCAAGTCCCACCCGCAGATCCAGCAGGCGAACGTCAAGGTCGAAGACCACGAGCACGTGTCCACTGTGGATCTTCCGGAGACCTGGCCGCGCACCGACGAGTGGTACAACTACCGCGAGAACCCGCGGAGCAACGTCCACGTGCTCGCGAGCCTGGACGAGAAGAGCTACCAGCCGGGCGACGGCGCCATGGGCGATCACCCGATCGCCTGGTGCCACGAGAACTCCGGCGGCCGCTCCTGGTACACCGGCGGCGGGCACACCAAGGCCTCCTACGCCGAACCGGCCTTCCTCAAGCATCTGGCGGGCGGCATCAAGTACGCCACCAAGCTGAGCGAGGCGGGCTGTGCCAAGACCCAGGAAGACCCGGTCGACGCGGACTTCGACCAGATCACCCTGGCCAAGGGCGAGGAGAAGACCGGCGAGCCGATCGCGCTTTCCGTGCTGCCCAACCGCGACGTCCTGCACACCTCGCGCGATGGCCGCGTCTGGTACACCAGCTCGTCGGCGACGACGTCGCTGGCCGGGCAGATCCCCGTCTACAACCACGACGAGGACGGCCTCCAGGGCGTCGCCATCGACCCGGACTTCGCCAAGAACCGCTGGGTCTACCTGTACTACGCGCCCAAGCTGAACACCCCCGCGGGTGACGCGCCGGAGAATGGCACCCCGGCCGACTTCGAGCCGTTCAAGGGTTACAACCAGCTCTCGCGGTTCAAGCTGGGCACCGACAACAAGCTCGACCTCGCGAGCGAGCAGAAGATCCTCCAGGTCCCGGCCGAACGCGGGATCTGCTGCCACGCCGGCGGCGAGATCGACTTCGACGCCAAGGGCAATCTGTATCTGTCCACAGGGGACGATTCCAACCCGTTCGCCTCCGACGGTTTCACCCCGATCGACGAGCGTGCCGACCGCAACCCGGTGTACGACGCGCAGCGCACCTCGGCCAACACCAACGACCTGCGCGGCAAGGTGCTGCGGATCAAGGTCGGCGCCAACGGCAAGTACACGATCCCCAAGGGCAACCTGTTCCCCAAGGGCACGGCCAAGACCAAGCCCGAGATCTACGCGATGGGCTTCCGCAACCCGTTCCGCTTCGCCGTCGACCGCAAGACCGGCTGGATCCACTTGGCCGATTACGGTCCCGACGCCGGCGCGGCCGACCCGAAGCGCGGACCCGGCGGCACGGTCGAGTTCAACCTGATCAAGAAGCCCGGCAACTTCGGCTGGCCGTACTGCGTCGGAGACAACCTGCCGTTCATCGACTACGACTTCGCCACCAAGGAGTCCGGCGCCGCCTTCGACTGCGCCAAACCGAAGAACACCAGCCCGCGCAACACCGGCCTGACCGATCTGCCGCCGGTGGAGAAGGCCTGGATCCCTTACGACGGCGGTTCGCTGCCCGAGTTCGGCACCGGCCCCGAGTCGCCGATGGGCGGCCCGGTCTACCAGTTCGACGCGAAGAACCCGTCGCAGACGAAGTTCCCGGAGTACTTCAACGGCAAGACGTTCGCCTACGAATGGGAACGCGGCTGGATCAAGGAGATCACCGTCGGCGCGAACGGCGAACGCGGTGCCATCAATCCGTTCTTCGACTCGATGGACCTCGTCCGCCCGATGAACCTCGAGTTCGGCCCCGACGGCGCGCTCTACGTCCTCGACTACGGCACCGGCTACTTCGGCGGCTCCAAGGAATCCGCCGTCTACCGCATCGACTACACCAAGGGCCGCCGCACACCGGTCGCCAAGGTGGCCGCGGACAAGACGTCCGGCCAGGCGCCGCTGACCGTCAAGTTCGACCCGGCCGGGACGAACGACCCCGACGGCGGCGCGCTCACCTACGCCTGGGACTTCGACGGGAACGGCACGACCGATTCCACCGAGGCCACCCCGGTTTCCCACACCTACGCCGCGAACGGCCAGTACACCGCGAAGCTGTCGGTCACCGACTCCACCGGGCTGACCGGTTCGGCGAGCGTGGTGGTCACCGTCGGCAACACCGCGCCGGTGGTCACGCTGAAGACACCGGTCAACGGCAGCGTGTTCAGCTTCGGCGACATGGTCCCGTTCAAGGTCGAGGTGACCGACGCCGAGGACAACCCGATCGACTGCTCGAAGGTGACCGTCGAATACATCCTCGGCCACGAGGGTCACGGACATCCGCTGAGCCGCGCGACCGGTTGTGAAGGCACCATCGCCACGCCCGCCGACGAAGGACACGGCGCGGACGCCAACGTCTTCGGCGTCATCAACGCCAGCTACACCGACAACGGTGGAAACGGCGTGCCCGCGCTCACCGGCGAGGCGGAATCCATCCTGCAGCCGAAGCTGAAGCAGGCCGAGTTCTACACCCAGTCCAGCGGCATCGAGGTCGTCGCGCACGCCGGCGCCAGTGGCGGCAAACGCGTCGGCCACATCGAATCCGGTGACTGGATCAAATTCGACCCGGTGAACCTCGTCGGCGTCAGCGGCATCGGCTACCGGGTCTCGTCCGGTGGCGCGGGCGGCACGATCGAGGTGCGCTCGGGCGCGGTGGACGGACCGCTGGTCCAGACGGTCACCGTCGCCAACACCGGCGGCTGGGACACCTATGCCGACATCCCGGCTTCCGCCATCACCGACCCCGGCGGCACCGGCCCGTTGTTCCTCGTGTTCAAGGGCGGTTCCGGCGGCTTGTTCGACGTCGACGCGATCACTTTCGAGGAGCAAGCATGAGCCGTCCGATCACCCTGTTCACCGGCCAGTGGGCGGATCTCCCGTTCACCGAGGTGTGCAGGCTGGCCAGTGAATGGGGCTACGACGGCCTCGAGATCGCGTGTTCCGGCGACCACTTCGAGGTCGACCGCGCACTGTCCGAAGAGGACTATGTGCCCGGCCGTCTCAAGCTGCTCGCCGAGCACGGCCTCAAGGTGTGGGCGATCTCCAACCACCTCGTCGGGCAGGCCATCTGTGACGACCCGATCGACGAACGCCACCAGGCCATCATCCCCGCCCGGGTGTGGGGCGATGGTGAGCCCGAAGGCGTCCGGCAGCGGGCGGCGAAGGAGATGGCCGACACCGCCCGCGCGGCGGCGAAACTCGGTGTGGACACGGTGATCGGCTTCACCGGCTCGAAGACCTGGAAGTACGTCGCGATGTTCCCGCCCGTCTCGCAGGCGGTCATCGACGACGGCTACTCCGACTTCGCCGACCGGTGGAACCCGATCCTCGACGTCTTCGACGAGGTGGGCGTGCGGTTCGCCCACGAGGTCCACCCGTCGGAGATCGCTTACGACTACTGGACCACGAAACGTGCGCTCGAAGCTGTCGGCGACCGTCCGGCATTCGGGCTGAATTGGGATCCTTCGCATTTCATCTGGCAGGACCTCGACCCGGTCGGCTTCATCCTCGACTTCGCCGACCGGATCTACCACGTGGACTGCAAGGACACCAGGAAGCGGTTCGACGGGCGGAACGGACGGCTCGGCTCGCATCTCCCCTGGGGAGATCCCCGACGCGGCTGGGACTTCGTTTCGACCGGGCACGGCGACGTGCCCTGGGAGGACTGTTTCCGCGCACTGAATTCGATCGGCTACGCCGGTCCGATCTCGGTGGAGTGGGAGGACGCCGGTATGGACCGGCTCCGGGGCGCGGCGGAGGCCGTGACCTTTCTGCGGGGGCTCCTGTTCGACAAGCCGTCGGCGGCCTTCGACGCGGCTTTCAGCAACCAGAAGTGAGGGCGGTTTCATGTGCGGTGAAGAAGCTGAGCAGTTCCACTCTCGACGGGCGCTCCTGCGCGGCGCGGCGACGGCGGCGGTCGCGGTCGGCGCGGCGGTAGCCCTGCCGGGTGTGGCCGGTGCGGCCACCGAGGCGGAGACCCAGGGATCCGGCCACCACGGACGGGGCCGGGTCCCGGTGGAGAAGATCAGCATCCAGCTCTACTCCCTGCGCACCGCGCTGCAGGCCGATCTGCCGGGAACCCTGTCCGCGCTGGCGGACATCGGCTACCGGAAGGTCGAACTGGCGGGCACCTACGGCCGTTCGGCCGAGGAGTTCCGCGGTCTGCTGGACAAGAACCACATCAAGGCGACGTCCACCCACGTCGGCATCGACGGCGACCTCGACAAGACCATCGCGGACGCGAAGATCCTCGGCAACACCCGCGCCAACGTGCCGTGGGCGAATTTCGACACCATCGACGGCTGGAAGCAGTTCGCCGGCCGGATGGACACGGCGGCGCGGAAGTTCCGCCAGGCCGGTATCCCGCTCGGCTACCACAACCACGCGCACGAGTTCGCGCCCATCGACGGCGTGCGCCCGTACGACGTGCTCACCAGGAACACGAACCCGCGGTACGTGCACCTGGAGATCGACCTGTTCTGGGCGGTGGAAGGCGGGATGGACCCGGTCTCGCTGTACCGGCGGCACTGCCCGCGCGTGGTGCAGTACCACGTCAAGGACCGGACCGCGGCGGGCGAGATGGTCGACCCCGGCAAGGGCGTCATCGACTTCCCGCGCATCTTCCGCCACACCCGTCCCCACCTCGCCGAATACATCGTCGAGCACGACAACCCCACGGATCCCCTGAGCACCGCCCAGACCGGATTCACCTATCTCCGTAACGTCCGCTTCTAACTGGGGAATCCACAATGGACAACAAGAAACGCGGGCTGTCCCGCAGATCGATGCTCGCGGGCACCGCGGCCGGGGTGATCGCCCCGGTCGTGGTGTCGGCCAGCGCCGGTTCGGCACCGGCCGCCGCGGCCGGGATGACCCGCAACATCACCGTCTACGCCGACTACGTTCCCGGCTCGACCCGGGTCGGTTACGGGCTCGAGCCCGGCAAGCCGACGATCCCCGGGCCGCTCCTGGAGTGCTACGAGGGTGACACGCTGGTGATCGAGCTGGTCAACAACACCGACCAGCGGCTCTCGATCCATCCGCACGGCGTCAACTACGACACCAAATCCGACGGTTCGCCGTTCAACGATTCCTTCAACAAGCCGTACGAGACCAAGACCTACACCTGGAAGACCCGGACGGCGTATCAGGCGGCCAACGGTTTCTGGATGCCCGGCAGCGCGGGTTACTGGCACTACCACGACCACGCGTTCGGCGGCGACCACGGCACGGCGGGCCTGATGAAGGGTCTCTACGGCGGCCTGATCGTGCGCAAACGTGGGGATCTGTTGCCCAGCAAGCAGTTCACCGTGGTGTTCACCGAGATGTGGATCAACCACCAGGTCGCCCCGAACACGCCGATCTTCGAGGCGAACCTCGGTGAACGCGTCGAGTTCATCTGCATCGGGCACGGCAACCTGATGCACACCTTCCACCTGCACGCGCACCGCTGGGCGGACACCCGCACCGGCATGCTCACCAGCGCGACCGACAACGCCCCGATCCTCGACAACAAGACCCTGGACCCCGGCAACTCCTTCGGATTCCAGGTGATCGCCGGTGACGGCGTCGGGCCGGGCGCGTGGATGTACCACTGCCACGTCCAGCAGCACTCGGACGACGGCATGTCCGGGGTGTTCCTGGTCCGCAACGCCGACGGCGGGATGCCCGCGGGCGCCCAAGAGGCGATCGACCGCTTCAAGGGGCACCAGCACACCACCACGTCCACGCCGAACGCCACCGGCGCCTCGGCCCACCACCACTAGTCTTGAAAGGAGCGAGAACTTGAGACGAGTATTTTCGCAACGTCGGCTCCGCAGACGGTCACTGGCCGCGCTCGCGGTCGGCGCCGTCGTCACCTCCGGGCTGCCGCTGGCCATCGCACCGGTGACGGCCGAAGCCGCGACGAACGTCCCGGTGAACGTCCTGGTCTTCCACGGTGCCGCCGCGGACCAGAAGGACCCCGTCCTGCGTGCCACGGACGCGATCGCGAGCCTGGGGCAGGCGAACGGCATCTCCGTTTCGTCCTCTTCGGACCCCGCGGTGTTCACGCAGGCGAACCTCGCAAAATACCGCGGCGTCGTCTTCCTGTCCGCGCAAGGCATCACGCTGAACCGCGACCAGGAAACCTCGCTGCAGAACTACATGAAGGCGGGCGGCGGCTTCCTCGGCCTGTCCGACGCCGCGCGGGCGCAGGACGGCTCGCAGTGGTTCTCCGGGCTGATCGGCGCCCGTCCGGTGGGGGCGCGTCCCACGCCGGAGGCGGTCGCCTCGGTCACCGCGAGCGCGGAGAACGCGCCCAACGAGAGCAAGGAAAAGCTCGCCGACAACAACGAGAACACCAAATGGCTGGCCTTCCAGCCGACCGGCTGGGTCGCCTACAAGATGGCCGCCCCGGTCGCCGTCAGCAGCTACGACCTCGTTTCGGCGAACGACTTCCCCGGCCGTGACCCCAAGAGCTGGACCCTGCAGGGCTCCAACGACGGGACCACGTGGACCGATCTGGACACTCGCACCAACGAGACGTTCGCCGACCGCTTCGTGAGCCGCAAGTTCACCTTCGCCAACACCACGGCGTACGCGAACTACCGGCTGAACATCACCGCCAACGCCGGTGACCCGCTCATCCAGCTGGCGGATTGGAAGCTGTACAAGGACAACTCGACCACTCCGCCGCCGCCGGAGCCCGACCCGGCGCAGGCCACGGTCGACGTCCTCGACAAGGCGAACCCGGCTACCGCGGGCCTGCCGCAGAAGTGGGTGCGCACCGACCGGTGGCTCAACTGGGAGGTCAACCCGGTCGGCACCGTGCACACGGTCGCGCAGGTCGAGGAGTCGACCTACAAGCCGGGTGTCGGCGCGAACGGCGCCTTCCACCCGATCTCGTGGTGCCGCGACTACGACGGCGGCCGCTCCTTCTACAGCGGCATGGGCCGGACCGAGGCCAGCTACGGCGAAGCCCAGTTCCGCAGCCACATCCTCGGTGCGCTCAAGTGGACCACCGGCATGGTGCGCGGTGACTGCAAGGCGGGTATCGCGGCCAACTACAAGGTCGAACGCCTGACCGGGATCAACCAGCCCGGCCAGCTGGACCAGATGGGCGAGCCGCACGGGCTCACCATCGCGCCGAACGGCCGGGTCTTCTACATCGGCCGCGCCGCCTGCGCCGGCAACACGGTGCCCGCGCCGAACGACTGGACCAACCCCCAGATCGGCGCCGGCTGCGGCACGATCCACCAGTGGGACCCGGTCACCAAGAAGCCGAAGCTGCTCACCACGCTGAAGGTGATGGGCAACCGCGGTAGCGGCGACGAACTGGTCAAGAACGAGGAAGGCCTCCTCGGTCTCGTGCTGGACCCGAAGTTCAGCGAGAACGGCTGGATGTACGCCTACTGGATGCCGCACGAGTCGGTCGACATCGACAAGCGGATCGGCAAGCGCACGGTCTCTCGGTTCACCTACGACCTGAAGAACCAGACGCTGGACCAGGCGACCCGCAAGGACCTGCTGTCGTGGGACGTCCAGGTCCACAGCTGCTGCCACGCCGGCGGCGGCATGGACTTCGACAAGGACGGGAACCTCTACATCGGTTCCGGTGACAGCAACTCGTCGCAGGGTTCCAACGGGTACTCCGGCAACAACTGGACCCAGGACTACAAGGGCGTCTCGTTCCAGGACGCGCGCCGCACCGCCGGTAACACCAACGACCTCAACGGCAAGATCCTGCGGATCCACCCCGAGGCCGACGGTACCTACACCAACCCGGCGGGCAACCTGTTCCCCGAGGCCAACGACCCCGGGAACAAGACCAGGCCCGAGATCTACGTGATGGGCGTGCGGAACATCTCGCGTCTGCAAGTCGACAAGAAGACCAACTGGCTGACCGCCGCTTGGGTCGGGCCGGACGCGTCCTCGCCCAGCCCGGAACTCGGCCCGGCCAAGTACGAGACCGCCACGGTGATCACCGAGGCGGGCAACCACGGCTGGCCGTACTGCATGGGCAACAAGCAGCCGTACCGCGACCGCAGCAGCACCGACGCCGCGGTGCTCACCGGCTGGTACGACTGCGACAACCCGGTCAACACCTCGCCGCGTAACACCGGCCTGGTGAACCTGCCGCCGATCAAGAAGAACATGATCTGGTACGCGCCGGACGGCGGCGGGCCGGTGTTCCCCAACCGTCCTAACAGCTCCGTGCCGACGTACAACGCGGCCGAGGCCACCTACACGCAGCCCTACCTCAAGGGCGGCGGCCAGGCGGTCATGACCGGGCCGACGTACCACCGCGACCTCGTCAACACCAACAGCGGCGTCGCGTGGCCGGCCTACTGGAACGACAAGTGGTTCATCGGTGACCAGAGCAACGGGCAGAACCGGATCGCGGTCACCCTCGACCCGAACGGTGTCGCGAAGCAGGATCCGCCGGTGTTCGCCGAGACCGTGCGGCAGATCATCCCGACCGGTGGTGGCGACACCAAGCTGAACCAGTGGATGGACGCCAAGTTCGGGCCGGACGGCGCGCTGTACGCGCTCGACTACGGCGGCGGCTTCTTCACCCTGACCAACAACCAGAAGCTGCTGAAGATCAGCTACATCGGCGGCGAGGCCACCCCGGCCGCGGCGGCGTCCTCGACGATGGTGCAGAACAAGCCGCTCACCGCGGCCTTCACCGGATCGAAGTCCGGCGGCGTCTCCTACAAGTGGGAGTTCGGCGACGGCACGATCTCGACCCAGCCCGACCCGCGGCACACCTACCCCCGCACCGGGCTGTACACCGCCAAGCTGACCGTGACCTACGCGAACGGCGAGACGGTGACCACGCGGAACTCGGTGAACGTCGGTTGTCTCGTGGCGGATCCGTCCGCCACGGTGACCATCGGAGACACCGACACCGGGGTGACCAACCGCAACGCCGGAGGCGGCTGCACGGTCGACGACATGATCGACGACGAGAGCACGTGGACCTCCCACGCCGGTTTCGTCAACCACGTCACGCAGGCCGTGGACCGGCTCGGTGACCTCGGGGTGCTGAACGCGGCCGAGTCGGACAAGATCAACGCCGCGGCCGCCGCGTCGCCCATCGGCAACAAGGGCGTCACCGGCTACGACGCGATCTACGACGGCACGGCCGACTCGTTCCGCAACTGGTCGCAAGCCCCGTCCGGGCAGTTCGCCATCCAGCCGGACGGATCGCTGCGTCCGTCGGGCGGGCTGGGCATGCTGTGGTACTCGGCACGGCAGTTCGGCAACTTCTCGGTGAAGCTGCAGTTCAAGGACATCGCGCCGAACGGCAGCGCCAACAGCGGTGTGTTCGTCCGGTTCCCGGATCCGCGCACCCCGCTGGAGCAGCGTCCGCCGGGCAGCTGCGGCACGGTCGGCTCGGCGAGGACGTCGCAGGCCTGGGTCGCGATCTACTGCGGTCACGAGGTGCAGCTGTACGACGGGGCCACCGGTGAGCCGCAGAAGACCGGGTCGATCTACAACTTCGACCCGCGGCCGCTGGACCAGGCGGGCGTGAAGCCGAAGGGGACCTGGAACGAGTACGAGGTCAAGGTCGTCGGGCAGAAGTACACGATCATCCGCAACGGCGTGGTGATCAACGAGTTCGAGAACGCGCCGGGGATCCAGTCGTCGCGGGCGGGCGATCCGTCCACCGACTTCCGGCAGTTCGTCAGCGGGTTCATCGGTCTGCAGAACCACGGTGACAACGACCTGATGGAGTTCCGCAACATCCGGGTGCGGCAGCTGTAGCGCGAAAACCGGCCGGGCGCGCGGGTTCCGCGTGCCCGGCCGGTGTCCCTTGTACGGAAGGTTTCCCTGCGATGTCCCCAAGAACCCTCGTCGTGGCCCTGGTGGCCGCGACACTCGCACTGGCGGGCCTGGTGTTACCGGGCTCGTCCGCTCCCGCCTCCGCCGCACCCGTCCAGACCCTGGAATGGACCGCGGGCGACAGCACCGACCACTACCTCAGCGCGCCGTCGACCGCGGTGGCCGGTGAGACCACGATCGTCTTCAAGAACACCGAAGAGCTCGGGTCGACGATGTCGCACACGCTGACGTTCGACACCTCGACGCCGGGCTACAACCACGACGTCAACCTCAACATCCTCGCCAATCCTTACGACGACAAGAACGGCGTCCACCAGGCCACGGTGACGCTGACCCCGGGCAAGTACCGGTACTACTGCACGATCCAGGGCCACACCAAGATGATGGGCGAGTTCGTCGTCACCGACGGCGGCGGCGCCGACACCACCCCGCCGACCGTGACCGCGAACGTGACCGGCACCAAGGACACCGCCGGGAACTACGTCGGTTCCGCGACGGTGAACCTGTCCGCTTCGGACAGCCAGTCCGGTGTGGACAAGGTCGAGTACCAGCTCGACGGCGGCGCGTGGACCGCGTACACCGCGCCTGTGGCGGTCACCGCGGCCGGTGCGCACATGGTCCACTACCGCGCCACCGACAAGGCGGGCAACGTTTCGCCGGAAGGGATGTCGTCGTTCACCGTCGTCACCGGGCAGCCCGGCGACACGACACCGCCGACAGTGACGTCCGAGGTCACGGGGACCAAGGACGGCGCGGGCAACTACCTCGACACCGCCACGGTGAAGCTCACCGCCACCGATGCCGGCTCCGGTGTCGACAAGGTCGAGTACAAAGTGGACGAAGGCGCGTGGACCGCGTACACCGCTCCTGTCGCGGTCACCGCGCCCGGGATGCACATGGTCCACTACCGCGCTTCGGACAAGGCGGGCAACGTCTCGCCGGAAGGCATGGCGCACTTCACGATCGTCAGCAGTGACACCACCGCGCCGACGGTGACGTCCGAGGTGACCGGGACCAAGGACACCGCCGGGAACTACGTCGGCAAGGCGACCGTGACCCTCACGGCCACCGATGCCGGCTCCGGTGTCGGCAAGGTCGAGTACAACCTGAACGGCGGCCCGTGGCTGACGTACTCGGCGCCGCTCGCGCTGACCGTCGTCGGCGCGCACACGGTGAAGTACCGCGCCACCGACAAGGCGGGCAACGTCTCGGCCGAAGGCACGGCGACGTTCACCATCGTCGAGGGCGACGACAGCACCGCACCGGTGGTTTCGGTGGTGGTGAGCGGTGATCTGGACGGAAGCTGGTCGTACATCGAGGACGCGACCATCAACCTGACCGCGACGGACACCGGGTCCGGGGTGGACAAGATCGAGTACCAATTGGACGGTGGGGCCTGGACGGTCTACACCGCGCCGGTGAAGGTGACCGCGCTCGGCACGCACACGCTGACCTACCGCGCGTCGGACAAGGCCGGCAACGTGTCGGCGGAACAGGGCGGCTCGTTCACCATCGTCGCCGCGCCGCCGGGCCCGGACGCCTGCCCGGACTCCGACCTCCGGGACACCGTGATCCTCGGCACGGCGGACAGCCAGGTCGAGAACCGCGACACCGGTGACGGCTGCACGATCAACGACGTGATCGACGACGAGTCGGACTACTCGTCGAACGAGCAGTTCGTGACCTACGTGCGGGCCGTGACCCAGGAACTCCTCGACGGCGGGATCATCTCGTCCGACGAGCGGAACCTGATCGTCACGGCGGCGATCGACTCCGGCATCGGCGGCACGACCACCGAGCCGGAGCCGGAGCCCGGCAAGAAGAAGCCGGAGACGAAGAACCCCGGCATGAAGAAGACCGTGAAGACGCCGATCCGGGACGTCTGAGCGAAGTCGGTTACCTTTCTCGCGTCGCGCTCGTCATGTCCATGACGGGTTCGGCGCGAGAAAGGTATCGACATGACCGGCGAAGCCCTGGCCAGCGCGTTCGAGGAACAGCGCGGGCGTCTGGTGGCCGTGGCCCAGCGGATGCTCGGCTCCCGCACGGACGCCGAGGACGCGGTCCAGGAGGCCTGGCTGCGGCTCGCCCGCCAGGACGCCGACACGATCGACAACCTGTCCGGCTGGCTGACCACCGTCGTCGGCCGCGTCTGCATCGACGTCCTGCGCTCCCGCAAGACCCGTCCCGAGGATTCCTACGACGAGCCGCCCGAGCTGCTGGTGCTCGACGACTCACCGGAAGAAGACGCGCTGCTCGCCGAATCGGTCGGGGTGGCGCTGGTCGTGGTGCTCGACACCCTCGGCCCGGCCGAGCGGCTGGCGTTCGTGCTGCACGACCTGTTCGCGGTCTCGTTCGCCGAAATCGGCGAGATCCTCGGAAAGTCGGCGGACGCGGCCAAGATGCTCGCCAGCCGGGCCCGCCGGAAGGTGCGGGGACAGCGTCCGGCCGACGAGCCACGGCAACGCGCCGTCGTCGAAGCGTTTCTCGCGGCCGCGCGCGAAGGGGACTTCGAGGGGCTGCTGGAGATGCTCGACCCCGACGTCACCTGGCGCTCGCGGAGCCGTCACGGCGAGGTCGTGCGGCTCGGTGCGGCGGAGGTGGCCACGCGGGTCCAGCGCGGAGCGCGCGCCGCCGGCACCACCAGGCCCGCACTGGTCAACGGCAAACCGGGCATCGTTTCGTGGAGCCGGACCGGCAAGCTGCTGGGTGTCATGGCTTGCACCATCGTCGACGGCCGCATCGTCGAAATCGACTCCGTCAGTGATCCACGTCGCCTCGCCTCCATGGGTGTTACCTCTCGGAAGCCCTCCTCGTCGAAGTAAGTGAAGACCGACGAGAAGGAGAAATCCCATGCAGGCAAGGATCGATTACCTCAAGACCGCTCTCGCGCCGAAGCTGGTGAAGCACCTCGTCTCGGCCGCGAAAGTCCTCGACGATGGTGAACTTCCTTTAGCGACAAGGGAACTGGTGAACATCCGGGCCAGCCAGATCAACGGCTGCTCGGGCTGCCTCGACATGCACACCAAGGACGCGGCGCACGCGGGGGAGACCACGACCCGGCTGAACCTGGTCGCGTGCTGGCGCGAGGCGACGCTCTTCACCGAGGCCGAACGCGCCGCGCTGGAACTGACCGAGCAGGGCAGCCGTCTCGCCGACGGCAGCGGTGTCACCGACGAAGCGTGGCAGGCCGCCGCCAAGCACTACGACGACGAACAGCTCGTGGCGCTGGTGACCCAGATCGCGCTCATCAACGCCTTCAACCGGCTGAACGTCATCACCCGGCAGCCCGCCGGTGACTACACGCCCGGCCAGTTCGCGGCGCACTGATGGAGGCCGCGCTGTGGATCGTCGCCGGTCTGCTGGCCGTGATGTATCTCGTCTCCGGCGTCGGGAAACTGTTCCTGCGAAGGGAAACGATCGCCGGGGTGGGCTCGGCCGCGGGCTGGGTGCTGGATGTCGGCCCCGGCACGGTGAAGTTCATCGGGGTGGCCGAAATCCTGGGCGCGGCCGGCCTGGTCGTTCCCGCGCTGCTCGACATCGCCCCGGTGCTGGTGCCGCTGGCGGCCCTCGGCCTGGCGCTGGTCATGGCGGGCGCGGTGGTCGTGCGGCTGCGTCGCCGCGAGCCCCTGATCGCGTTGCTGGACCTGGGTTACCTCGCGCTGTGCGCTTTCGTCGCCATCGGACGCGCCTGAAGTACGTGAAGGCCCCCTTCCCTCGGCTGAGCCGAGGAAAGGGGGCCTTCACGCGGGATCAGCTCAGGTGCGCTGTTTCGACCGGCCGAGGATGCGACGGCGGCCGTGGCCGTTGGTGCGTTCCTCGTGCAGTTCCTTCAGCGACAACATCATCGCGTCTTCCTGCTTCATCAGCGGGTCGTTGCGCAGGTCCTTCCAGACCGACACGCACAACCCGACCATCACGAACACGAACGGCACCGCGATCAGGATGGTGAGGTTCTGCAACCCGGTCAGCGCCTTGTCCCCGCCGACCAGCAGCATCACCGCCGCGACGGCACCCATCAGCACGCCCCAGAAGATGACGACACCCTTCTTCGGGTGCACGCTCCCGCGCTGGGACAAGGTGCCCATCACCACCGATGCCGCGTCCGCGCCGGAGACGAAGAAGATGGACACCAGGATCATCACCAGGATCGCGATCGGGACGAACCACGGCAGCGTTTCGAGCAGTTCGAACGTGGCCGACTGGGCACTGCCCGCGCCCGCGATGTCCGTGCCCGCCCGCTGCCTGCTGATCGCCGCGCCGCCGAAGATCGCGAACCAGATCAGGCTCACGACGCTCGGGATCGCGATGACACCGAAGATGAACTGCCGGATGGTGCGGCCGCGCGAGATCCGCGCGATGAACATGCCGACGAAGGGCGTCCACGAGATCCACCACGCCCAGTAGAAGACCGTCCAGCCGCCGAGCCACGTCTGCATCTCCTCGCCACCGGTCATCCCGGTACGGCCGGACATCTCCGCCAGTTCGCGGAAGTAGTCGCCGATCGCGCCGGGCACGATGTTGAGGATCAGCACGGTCGGCCCGACCACCAGCACGAACACCGCGAGTACCGCGGCGAGCACCATGTTGATGTTGGACAGCCACTGGATTCCCTTGGCCACGCCGGACACCGCCGAAGCGATGAACGCGATGGTGAGGATCGCGATGATCGCGACCAGGAGGCCCTTGCCGGGGTCGTCGATCCAGCCGACGGCGCCCATACCGCCACCCACCTGGAGCGCGCCGAGACCGAGCGAAGCGGCCGAGCCGAACAGGGTCGCGAAGATCGCCATGATGTCGATCGCCTTGCCCAGCGGGCCTTCGGTGCGCCGCTTGCCGATCAGCGGCGCGAACACCGAACTGATCAGCTGGCTGCGGCCCTTCCGGAAGGTGCTGTACGCGATCGCGAGGCCGACGACGGCGTAGATCGCCCACGGGTGCACGGTCCAGTGGAACAGCGTCGTCGCCATCGCGGTGTGGACGGCTTCGTCGGAGTTCGGGGCCGCGGTGCCCGGGGGCGGGCTCGCGAGATGGGAGACCGGTTCGTACACACCGAAGAACATCAGGCCGATGCCCATACCTGCGCTGAACATCATCGCGATCCACGACGACGTCCGGAATTCGGGGAGCTCCTTGTCCCCGCCCAGCGGGATCCGGCCGTAGCGGCTTATGGCCAGACAGACCGCGAAGAGCACGAAACCGCTCGCGGTCAACACGAAGGCCCAGCCGCCGTACGGGATCACGGCGTCGTTGAGGAGGGTCGACGCGACACTCGCGAGACTCTCCGGGGACAGGACACCCCAGACGATGATCGCGAGCGCGAGCACCGCCGCCACACCGAAAACGGTCCGGTCGGTCTCGGCGGGGCGTTCGGCGGCGAGGTCGAGCGGGACGTGCTCATCGGGCGGGTGCCCCGGACCTGTCGTGTCCGGCGCGTGGGCGAGGTCCGCCGCGGTCTCCGCGACGACCTCTTCTTCCGCTTGTTTACCGTCCTGCGAACTCATGTTCAGACACGCGCCGATGACGGCGCGATCTCCTTCCGCCCGAGTTAACCCGTTTGCACCACTGCACCCTAACCAGAAAACTGGTAACCGGCAGAAAATGCGGGCGAAGAGGTTTAAACCGGTGATTGCGGGTTTGACCTCGGCGGATGCGAGCTTCGGCGACGATCACGGCGGGGAACGTGTCGCTCGTGACACCGGCGCGGTGTCCTCGTAAGGGTTTTCAGGCCGTGGCGCCCCCTCGCCAGAAGGGCCGGCCGAGCGGATCGCCGCCGGCGGCGTCCGGGCGGCCCTGCCGCGCGTGATTGCGCTCCAGCAGGTAGGTGACGAGGGCGATCAGGGCGAGAGTGACGATGATTGCGGTCATGGCAGTAAGTTTGCGCTGCTCGACATCCTGCCAAAAGTGGCAGTTCTGTCGTTGTGCGTCAAAATCCTGCCAGCTATGCTCAGGGCATGCTGAAAAGCGTCGCCGTGGTGCTGCTGGACGACTTCGCCGCCTTCGAGTTCGGTGTCGTGTGCGAGGTTTTCGGGTGCGACCGCACCGATGACGGAGTGCCCCTGCTCGACTTCCGCGTGTGCGGGGAGCGCGCCGGAGAGCCGCTCACCCTCGGGCACGGCGTGACGGTCACCCCGGAACACGGTCTCGAGGCGACCGAAGACGCGGACCTCGTCGTCGTCCCCGCCTGTGACGTGCGCGACGAGTACCCACCCGCGGTGATCGAGGCGCTCCGTGCGGCTTCGGCGCGGGGCGCCACGCTGCTTTCGGTCTGCACCGGCGCGTTCGTGCTGGGCGCCGCGGGGCTGCTCGACGGGCGGCGCTGCACGAACCACTGGCGGCACAGCACGCGGTTCCAGGAGCGTTTTCCCGAGGCGCGGCTGGATCCGGACGTCCTCTTCGTCGACGACGGCGACATCATCACCAGCGCCGGGACGGCCGCCGGCATCGACGCGTGCCTGCACCTGGTCCGGCGCGAACTCGGCTCCGCCGCCGCCACCGTCATCGCCCGGCGGATGGTGGTGCCCCCGCAACGGGAAGGCGGGCAACGCCAGTTCGTCGAGGTGCCGATCCCGGAGTGCACCGGGGACGGCCTTCAGCCGGTGCTCGCCTGGATGCTCGACACCATCGACCGCGAACATCCCGTCGCCGATCTGGCCCGCCGGGCCCGGATGTCCGAGCGCACCTTCGCCCGCAAGTTTGTCGCGGAGACGGGTACGACACCGCACCGATGGCTTTCGACACAACGAGTTCTGCACGCGAGGTCACTGCTCGAAGAGACGACGATGAACATCGACGAGGTCGCGCGCCGCTGCGGCTTCGGCTCAGGAGCCTTGCTGCGTCACCATTTCCACAAGGTCGTCGGCGTTTCCCCGCAGGACTACCGGCGAACCTTCGCGCCGCAGCGCGTTTGACGCTCGCCCTCAGTCCTTCGGCGCCTTGTTGAACAGGCCGAGGGATTGCGCGAACGCAGCGCCGCCCGCCAGGAAGACGAGTGGCAGCGTCTTGGCCCAGAAAGCGCCGACGTCGAGCGAGATGAGCAACGCGAGCAGCCCTGCCGCCAAGGCGGCCAAGACGAGCATTCCCAGTGCGAGGCGGGGTTTCGAGACCATGTGTCCTCCAGGAAACGGGTTCGGAAGAGCAAGCTTCGCGACGGTTCCGAAGGAGAAAGAGGTCATTTTTGCCCCGCCCGGGGTTTCAGAGTGAGCCCCAGGCGCGGGCGCGTTCCAGCAGCCGGTCGCGAATGAGGGTCACGACCGGCCGCATCGTTCCCGGCCGGTGCGCGAGGTAGATGGTGTTCAGCGGCGGCACTTCCGGGGTGTGCACGATCGAGACCGAACCCGCTTCGAGCGCGGCCGCGGCGATGTAGCGCGGCAGCACGCTCGCCCCGGCGCCCGCGACGACCACGGCGAGGATCGCACGGAGATCGGGCACGACCATCGCGACGCGGTTCGGCGGCCGCTTCCCGAATTCGCTGCGCCAGTAGCGGCGGATGATCGGCAGATCACCGGCGTAGGCGATCAGCGGCAAGTGGGCCATCGCCGGCACCGGGTCGGCGGCGAGCAGCGCGGGATCGACGCTCCGGGCGAGCGCCGGGGCGGCGACGAGCACGAATTCCTCGTCGATCAACGGAATCGCGGCGATGCCGCGCTGTCGCGGCCGGACCGACGAGATGACGAGGTCCAGGCGCGCCGCTTCGAGGGCGGCCAAGAGTTCGTCGGCGAGGCCGAGGGTGACGGTGAGCCGTAGCCCGCGTTCGGTCAGCGGGGCGAGCGCGGGCAGGAACCGCGTCGCCATGCCGTCGCTCGCGCCGCCCAGTGCCACCTGTTCGCGGTAGTGGACCTCGTCGTCGCCCGGCGCCAAAGCACCCCGTAGTTCGTCGATCCGGGTACCGATCCTGGCGGCGAGTTCGGCCGCGCGAGCGGTCGGCGCCGCACCCAGCCGTGACCGGACGAAGAGCTGCTCGCCGAGTTCCTCCTCGAGCTTGAGCAGCTGCCCGGTGACAGCGGGCTGGGTCAGGCCGAGCTCCGCGGCGGCCGCGGAAAGCGAGCCGAGGCGGTAGATCGACAGGAAGGTCGCTAGCCGGTCCAGATTGGTCATGCAAGCCACCTTCCATAAGAAATCTTATGGATCGTAGCCGTCGGCGCGGAGTGCCCGCGGCACAGACCTGGTTGAAGGGGGCAGTGGGGCACAACGCCCCCGGACAACGAAAGGACCAGTCATGGCGCGCATCCTCATGATCGTCTCGGCCGCGGACCACGTGCGGCTGACGGACGGCGTCGACCACCCGACCGGGTTCTGGGCCGAAGAGGTCGCCGAGTCGCACCGGGTGCTCGCCGCGGCGGGCCACCGGGTGGAGATCGCGACGCCGTCGGGGCTCCGGCCGACCGTCGACCCGATCAGCCTCGACGAACGCGGCGGCGTCGACCCGGCCGCGGGCGCGAAGTTCGCCGAGTACCTCAAAGGGCTCGATCTTTCGGCGCCGCTCAAGCTCTCCGACGTCTCGGCCGACGGCTACGACGCCTTCTACCTGCCCGGCGGACACGGCCCGATGACCGACCTGGTGGCCGACGCCGACCTCGGCGCGCTGCTGAACGACGCCGACGCACGGGGCAAGACCATCGCCGCCCTCTGCCACGGGCTCGCCGCCTTGCTCAGCGCGCGCAGGGAGGACGGCTCGTTCACCTTCGCCGGCCGCTCGATGACGTCGTTCAGCGACGAGGAGGAACTGCAGGGCGGGCTGGGCGAGAAGACCCCCTTCTTCGTCGAGGCACGGCTTCGGGAACAGGGCGCGATCGTCACTCCGGCGCCCGCCTGGTCGAGCGACGTCGTCGTCGACGGAAACCTTGTCACCGGCCAGAACCCGCAGTCCAGTGTCGCCACCGCGGAGCACGTCGTGGCGCGGCTGAAGACGGCGTGAGTTTGCGCCGCGGCCGGATCCGGGCATACGATCAGGGCAGTCGTACAGGACGAACGCCCTAGGAGATGACGGTGGCAGGATCCCCGGCCGCGGCGCGTGGCAGGCTCGTTCGGCAACGATTGCTCGAAGCGGCTGTCGCGCTCGTGCCCGAACTCGGGTGGTCCGCGGTCAGCACCCGGATCCTGGCCGAGCGCGCGGGTGTCACGCCGAGCGTCGTGCACTACCACTTCCCGTCGCTGCAGGCCTTGATGATCGAGGCCGTGCTCGGCGCGATGCGCGAAGTCGCGGTCGCCTTCGAGCCGGCGCTGGAGGCCCTCGAGACGCCCGCGGACGCGGTGGACGCGCTGCTGGCGTCGGTCGGCGAATACTCCGGCACCGACCCGATGTCGTTGCTGTTCGCCGAGGCCTACCTCGCCGCGACCCGCGACGACACCTTGCGCCAAGGCATCCGTGAGCTGCTCGCCGGCCTGCGCACCAGGTTCGGCGGGTGGCTGGCGCAGCGGGGAGTGGCCGACGCCGAGGACACGGCGGCGGCGCTCCTCGCCGCGGTGGACGGGCTTCTGTTGCATCGGGCGCTCGGACCGGGGTCCGGCCGGATCGTCTCTCCGGCCGTCCTGCGCAGGCTGGTCGGCTGAACGAAAGGGAGGGACCCCATGAAGGTGGCGATCTGCGGTGCCGGCATCACCGGTCTGGCGCTGGCGCACCGGCTCGCGACGCTGGACGTCGAGGTCGTGGTGCTGGAACGGGCCGCGGGGCCGCGGGAACAGGGCTACATGATCGACTTCTTCGGCCCCGGCTTCGACGCCGTCGAGGAGATGGGGCTGCTGCCCCAGGTCGAAGAATCGGCGTATCGGGTGGACGAGGCGACCTTGCTGGACGAGCACGGCCGCCGCCGCGCGGCGATCGACTACGTCCAGTTCGCCAAGTCGGTGCGGGGACGGCTCTGCAGCATCATGCGGCCGGATCTGGAGCGTGTCCTGCGTACCGGACTTCCGTCCACAGTGGACGTCAAGTTCGGTGCCGGGGTCACCGGCGTCGAGGACCTCGGCGACCGCGTGCGGGTCACCTTGGTGGACGGCGAGACCGTCGAAGCCGATCTGCTGGTCGGGGCCGACGGGATCCATTCGACCGTGCGGCGGCTGGTCTACGGTGAAGAGAGCCGGTTCTTGCGTCATCTCGGGTTTCATACGGCGGCCTTCGTTTTCGAGGACGAGGACATTCGTGCGCGGGTGGGGGAGCGGTTCTGCCTGACCGACACCATCGGGATGCAGATGGGCTTCTACGGGCTCCGCGACGGCAAACTCGCGGCGTTCGCCGTGCACCGCACGACGAACCCGGACTTGCCGGCCGATACGCGAGCGGCGCTGCGCTCGACCTACGGTTCGCTCGGCTGGGCGGTGCCGAAAGCACTCGAGCTGTGCCCGCCTCCCGGTGAGGTGTACTACGACCAGGTCGCGCAGATCGAGATGCCTTCCTGGAGCCGAGGGCGGGTCGTGCTCGTCGGCGATTCTTGTTATGCCGTCTCCCTTCTCGCCGGTCAGGGCGCTTCACTGGGTATCGCGGGCGCGTTCGTGCTGGCCGAGCAACTCACCCGGGCGCCTTCGATCGAGACCGCGCTCGCGGACTACGAGAGCCTGGTCCGTCCGGTGGTGACCGAGAAGCAGCAGGTCGCCCGCCGGGGCGCGCGATGGTTCCTGCCCGCCAACCGATTCCTGCTCCTGGCGCGCCGCGCTTTCCTTCACGTGGCCCGGCTTCCGGGACTCGAACGACCGCTCGCGGCCGCCGTCACCGGCAAGTCGACGGCGCTGGTGACGAACTTGCGGCGTGGGGCCGAGATCCGGAGCCGGTAACTTTTCTGCGCGGCTCAATGGGTATCCGGCTGCTCGGCGCGTCTGGCTGGTTGGGTGGGAGCCGGCCGCGTTGGTTTGGGGATGCCGGGATCCATCGGTGGGCAGGGGCGATCGCGGCCGGGGGTTCTCGCGGCCGGTCCGGTTCTGGAGGCTGCTCGGGGTCGGCTTATGTCCGTAGGTGCATGGTGTTGCGCCTCGGGGTCTCGGTGGAGTCGAGGTAGGCGGGCGGCGTGAATTCCGGCAGGCCGTCTTGGGCGATCTGGACTTTCCATTCGCTGCGGTGGATCAACCGGTGGTGCTTCGTGCAGAGCAGAACAAGGTTGTCGATCTTCGTTTCGCCGTGATGCCGCCAGAAAACAATGTGGTGGGCCGTACAGCGCGGTACGGGCATGTCGCAGCCGGGGAAGGCGCAGCCGCCGTCGCGGAGGGTGAGCGCGTATTTCTGGGCCAGCGACACAGTGCGTTTCGATCGGCCGATGTCCAACGGTTCGCCTGCGGTGCCGAGGACGCCGGGGCGGACGCGGGCGTCGCAGGCGAGGATGCGGGCGTCGGTGGCGCTGATGGGGCCGACTAGGTCGAGGTGGGCTTCGCCGATGTCGCGGATCAGGTCGTCGTAGGACATGGTGATGAGGATGTGGGTGGCTTCGCCGGCTTGGCCGGGGAGGTTGCGGCTGGTGGTCTTCAACCGCACGTAGTCGGTGAAGGCGTCCCCGTAGCGTTCGTCCTGGGTGCGGGCATCCCGGACTCCGTCGATGGCTTTGTGGGGTTTGGCCATCGGGTCCAGGTCGGACTTCAACCGGGCGTAGGTTTCCAGGTCGAGTCGTGCTTTGAGGCCGAGGGTGCCGTCGCGGTGTTTGATGAACCGTAGTTCGGGGCGGGTGTCT